>NZ_LAPV01000129.1 GCF_000971275.1 Devosia psychrophila
CCGCGTCGCCGAAATGGTTGCCGCAATAGGCGCTGTCGGCAAACACCTCGCCGGGATTGTCGGGTAGAGTATCAGGACCGGCCTTGCCGTCGTTGATGTTGGCGGGCGTGACGGCGATCTCCTCGACAAGACACCCGCGCACAGGTCTCATAAGTCGGGGGCTCACGTCAGTACTTTTGTTTTCTGCCAACGCGCCCTCTGTGCTTCTGCAATCCTTTGGCGGCCAGCATTGGAGGTTGGACCAGTAGAAAGTCCGCCATGAAATCTACAGCGTCGCATCCCTGGCACAACCTTGTTGCAGCACGGTGCGCCACGGCGAGTTCGAGCGTCGCAGGTTTTCCTGTCTGCATAAGGAGCAGGGGACCCACCGTCGTCTAGACCAAGCTCCGCAAGTCGTTTGCAGGTTGCAGCCTCACAGTTGCTGCACATGTGTTTCTGGCTGGGATGCCGAGCGGCGGTGAAAGGACACTGGCGGAACCGGGGCACCTGATGGCGCGTCATGTTCATCAGAAGCGGCCGCTCAAACTGCAAATTTGTCTTTCGTTTTGGAAGTGAGGTTTTGTCATGTTGCCTGTAATACCCCATGGAGAGTAGCTCGAGGCTTGGCGGCTCAGTTAATGCGACCGCCAAGTCGAGAAGTCGGGCGATGGAGCTCTTACAATTCGCGACTGCTTGCCAGTTTTTGTCGCGCCTTTTCGACGATGCTAGCTATCACTGTTATACGAGGCGTGTGCAGTTCCTCACAGCTCGGATCCTTGCCCCATACCCTGCAACATTCAGCGTAGAGCTCAGGATCTAGACTCACGTCGATCATGATCCCCAAATCACTTTTCGCCTTAGGGGGCGTATAGGGGGAATATTTACTTGGTATATAGGGAGCGCCATCTTGACGCTCGATCGAGCGCCGTTTTGGCGTTGATTTCTGCCGCCCGGTCGGGCGATTGGACTTACCCTGTTTTTCGGTTTTGGATGACAGCATAATCTCAATTGTCAAAAGATGCATCTTGGCGGGTTCAGTTGCGGTCCGCCGCCGAATTATCCCCGCAGCTTCGAGCTTGTTGATTGCCCGATCCATAGTGCGCAGGCTGGATGGTGTCCTCATTTTCCCAATAATCTGTTTCCGAGTCATGATTGTTGGCTTGTCGTCGTAGAGCTTCGCTATTGCCGTAAGCGCTTCTCTATTGTGGGGACTGAGGCCTCGGATGTTACTAGTGGCTCGAAGGGCATCACCAGACATTGTCGCCCTCCTGACTTTTGCAGAAGGAGGCCCCGCGCGGACGAGAATGGGTGGCAAAGCCAGCACGGCGAGGTGCAGCGTTGCAGAAGGTGATCAGCCGGGATAACCTGTCTCGGCTATAGCTTTGGACAGCAACTAGCTTGGGGCCACCGCAGTTCGTACCTGCGGAGGCCCCTTCAGTTTGGAGGGTCATGGCGACATGCCCTCCTTGATCGATTCAAGATACGCGTCCAGGTCTGCCCGGAGAATGAGCACTCGTTTCCCTGCCTTAAGGCGACGCAACAGCCCCTGAGTGAAAAGCTTGTAGAAGAAGCTCCGAGACAAGCCCGAATAGGCTTGTGCGGCCGGCAATGTCATCGCTGAACGATTGACCTCGCCTTCTCTAGTTGGTCTTTCCTGATTTTTTGATATGGCGCTAGCCATCCCCTGGTCTCCGTCAATTCTGTTTCTGACGGTGCCCATATGAGCTTGGTTGCGGACTGCGGGCTATGAGTGGAAAGTGAGGTGTTAATTCGCATAGAGGGGAGGTTGAAATCGTAACGAATCAACATTTCCAAATATGGGGTTTGCTTGTCATATTTCAGTAGGCGCAAAAAATAGTTCGCAGAGCTGACGAATTGGTCGCCAACTCGCGTGTCGTCCTCAAGTGCAGATGATCCCACCTTTCGCCTTGCCATTTCTTCGGCCAAGCCTCGATCGCTCACCTTCTCCCCCAGCGCAGCTTCCATGATTGCTCGTAGTCGGTTGGCTTGGATCCACCACTCATGCAGATCGGCCTCGATAGTCGGCTCCTCGCTAGGTGGACGTCCTTGGATTGCCTCCTGAACTCCCGCGGCAAAATACGGATGCTGTAGAGAAGCAGCTGCCACAGCTTTAATGATCCAAAACTCATGGTTCGTGTCGATGTCGTTTTGATGCGCAAAGCTCTCGAACATCATCTTTAGATTGAACGGCAGATCGCTCCGTTCCCGTCCATGCTCGAGCCAGCTGGCCCGCAGGTTCGCCGACAGACGCTCAGGCGCACTCTTCTTCGAAGCTGAGCCCCCGATGCCAATCGCGGTTTCTGGAAGCCCGAACACTTCTACTTCAATGCTGAGGCCGACTAACTCAATCAGGTCCATTTCGTCACGTGTCCAGGTCACCCGCTGCATCAGCTCCCTCCCTTTATAAAATTGGCCCAGTCCTGCATCAGCAGGCGCCTTTTCTCCAAGGCATCGGCTCGCCGATAGGCTCGCTCCGTTGCGTCACCGACCACGTGTGCCAGCGCGGCCTCAGCGGTCTCGCGAGCGTGTGCCGTTTCCTCGCCCGCCCAGTCGCGGAACGAGGATCGGAATCCGTGAACGGTAACGTCGGCCACTCGAAGCCGGCGGAGTAACATTTCCATTGCCATGGCTGACAAATGGCGCCCGGCCCTTTGACCGGCAAACACGAACTCTGATGTTCGTGCCTGGTCGAGCCCTCTAATGAGCTCTTGCGCTTGCTTCGATAGTGGCACTCGGTGGGGCCTACCGGCTTTCGTTCGTTCAGCAGGGATTTTCCAGATACCGGCCTCAAGGTCGAACTCTTCCCACCGCGCCCCAAGAACCTCGCCTGATCGAGCAGCGCAGCAGATCAAAAATTCCAATGCTCTTGCGGCCAACGCGTCCGAATGTTGCAGCCGTTCGACGAGCGCAGGAACCTGCCTATAGCCCATCGCCGCATGATGCCCTCGGCTAAGCTTTTGTCGCGGTGGCAGAATGCTTTTCAGATGGCCACGCCAGAGGGCGGGGTTCTCTCCAGTTCGCCAACCCCGCGCTTTGGCGAAGTCGAGCACGCGTTCGACACGCCCCCTGATACGCGAGGCTGTCTCTGGCTTGTTTATCCATATGGGGTTGAGAACCGCGAGGATGTCCTCCGTATTGATATGCGAAACGCGCTTGCCCAGGATGGCCGCGCAGTAGGCATCGCCGAGCGTCATTCGCCATTGCGCACGATGCTTGGCATTGCGCCATTGGGGCTCCATTGACTCCAGAAATTCTTCCGCGCATTCGGCAAAGCTGAGTTCCCTCTGTGGCGTGCGCAATGCCTTTGGATCAGAACCTTCGGCAACGGCCGATCGCAGTTCGATAGCTTTGATGCGCGCCGATGCCAGGCGAATTGCAGGGTAGGGGCCCAGACCCACCGCCTGCCTCTTCCCGCCTCTGGTGAACATGAAGATCCAGCTTTTTGCGCCGCCCGGCTTGACGTTGAGATACAGCCCGCCGCCATCGCTATGGCGGCCTGGTCCCAGCGCAGACTTTGCAAAGGTATCCGAGATTTTATTGAGCGCTCTTGCCATAGTGTGCGCTTCAGGTTGTAGATAACCAGAGCTTATGAAGCACAACTGCGCACACTAGAACGGCTGACGTGCCATAAAGTCAAGGGAATGCGCCATTGTCATGCATAGTGAAGCGCAGTCACGAACGGCAGTACGGCGGACTCCCTCTCCGCCACTAACTCGTTGGTCGATGGTTTATTGTCTCCGATACCACGGAGGCCTAAGCCCTTCAAAGGTCGCGCGTATTTGAGCAGGCTTGGAATGCGCAGTCACCTCGCGCATGACCTATGCCGACAACCTGCTCTGTTTGAGCGGCATGCAGCCCGACCTGAGGTAAGGATGCTGACGACGTAAGCCAGACCAAAAAAAGGCTCGCCGAAGCGAGCCTTGATACCTTGGCACGGTGCCAATATTGCTGAGGCTTTTGGCCCGCTCCGAAGCGAGCCCTCGCCTGAGGCCCTACTAGAGGAGCGTAAGGTTGACAGCAGATTCCTTGCCGTCACGGCCGCTCTCGATGTCGTAGGTAACCTTGTCGTTTTCGTACAGGCCCTGGAGACCCGACTGCTGAACGGCAGAAATGTGCACGAATGCATCCTTGCCGCCGCCTTCAGGCGAAATAAAGCCGAAGCCCTTGGTGGTGTTGAAAAACTTTACGGTGCCGGTAATGGTAGCCATTATATGGTCCTCTTTGTAGCTCGATGCCTTGGCGCGAGCGTTGCCCACTAGCAAAATGCCGTAGGGTAGAAACGTTTGCATTTTAGAGCAGTGAGCCGAAGACCGGAGATGACCGGCAGGGCAGCCGTCGTAGGCTGAAAACGTATGGCCAGTCTTATGCAGGTTTATGGCGTTCAATGCAAGGCTTCGTCCGCTCCTCGCAAAACAGTATCTGTCGGAGCCTCAACTCGAGCTTAGTCGAGTATGTTGATGCTGTGTCAGGGCGTCGTAGAAGTTGCTCCGTAATGTCGAGCATGTGTGCGGCTGTATGCTTGATGCCCTCCCGCAAATGATCGGCAACGAGGTCATCACCGCTGGACCTGGCATCCCTGCCCATGCTGCCCGCCCAATATCGCGAGGCTGGTGACCTCGCTTGGATCGTATGTCTATGCTGTGGCCGACTACGAAATCGCGGTCCACCTCTATTGTGCCAGCGAGGCGGGTCGAATTGGCCAATGGCGCAGGCGCAGGCATGCTGCAAGCCAAAGTCGAGTTCAGCGGATATCTCGGTGGCACTCGCTTTGCCTATTGCAGTACTGCCGATGGTCAGTCGATCGTCGTCGAACATCGCGGCGAGGAAGAACTCGATCATGGCCAAATCGTGCATCTGAAATGTCCGCAAAACCGGCTGTGCCTGTTTCTGAGGCGGGTGAAAGGATCCTCTGAGCCGGTAAGGGTGGACGGACTGTCCGGAACAAACAATGTCACGCTCCGTTCTGACGCTGTTTGAACAGATCGGTCATTGCAGATGTCTCGTCCCACCCAATTTGGCGCTGTTATCGTTGGTGATGGCACACGATTTTCTCTCTGGGCATCAGGGAGCAAGACGGCGGCGGTCGAAATCGAGGGCCATGGCAGCTTCCCTCTTGAACCAATAGGGGGCGGATATTTCGAGGCTCACCTGCGAGGAGTAGGGAAGGGAGCGCTATACTGGTTCCGCCTCGACGACGGCCCGCGGCTGCCCGATCTGGCATCGCGCTACCAGCCCAAGGGCAGCGACGGCCCTTCTGTGGTGGTCGCCAAGGACTTTGCCTGGACCGACGAAAACTGGCGCGGTGTCGAGCCGCGAGATGCCGTGCTCTACGAATTGCATATCGGCACCTTCACCCCTGAAGGCACTTGGTTAGCGGCCAAGGCTAAACTGCGTGAATTGCGGGACATTGGCGTTAGCGTTGTGCAGGTTATGCCAGTCGGCACCTTCAAGGGGCATTTTGGCTGGGGCTATGACACTATACTGCCCTATGCGCCCTTTGCGCCTTACGGCCTTCCCGAAGACATGCGCGCCTTCGTCGACAAAGCGCACGCACTCGGCATCGGCGTCATTCTCGATGTCGTCTACAACCACGCCGGGCTGGGCGATTACTATGGGTCGTATAGCGCACAATATCTCACGGACCGTTATGAGACTGAATGGGGCGCCACCTTCAACTATGATGGAGAGGGGGCAGACGCCGTGCGTCATTTCATCATTGGCAACGCTGTCTATTGGATCGAGGATTTTCATCTCGACGGTCTGCGGATAGACGCTGCCCAAGCCATGCACGACGCCAGTGACGAGCATATCATCGCCGAGCTCACACGCGCCGTGCGGGCGGCCGCTGGCAAGCGAAAAGTCTATGTGGTGGTGGAGAACCAGCCACAGGAACGCAAGATGATCGAGCCGCCCGAGCACGGCGGCTATGGTGTCGATTCGATGGTCAGCGATGATTTCCAGCACGCCGTGCGCGTGGCGGCCACGGGGCATAATGACTTCTACTACCGCGACTATCTGGGGACGCCACAGGAGCTGGTCTCGGCGCTGAAATATGGCTTCCTCTATCAGGGCCAGCGTTCGGACATGCGCAATAAGGCATATGGCACCTATAATCTGGATACGCCGCCGGAGCACTTCGTGCATTTCCTCGAGAACCACGACCAGGTGGCCAATTCGGCACGCGGGTTCCGGCTTTCGACACTTGCTACGCCAGCACGCCTGCGCGCGGTCACCGCACTTTTCCTGCTCGGCCCGCAGACACCCTGTCTGTTTCAGGGCCAGGAATTTGGTGCCACCAATCCATTCCTGTATTTTCGCGGACTGGAAGACGAAGAGGCCCGTGCTGTCGCCGCGGGGCGGCGGGCGTCTCTCACCAACTTCCCTAGCGTTGCAGACCCGGCAATGCAGGCCAGGTTGCCCGATCCTTCGGACGGTACGACGTTCGAAAACAGCAAGCTGGACTGGTCAGAGTCGGAGCGGCACTCGGGTATCCGCGCCTTGTATCGCGACCTCCTCGCCATGCGGCGTGAGGATGCATCTTTCTCGCAGTCCAGCGAACGCAGGATCGATGGGGCCGTTATTGGCGACGCGGCTCTTCTGATGCGCTATTTCACGCCTGATCCAGCGGGACACCGTCTGCTCTTGCTCAATCTCGGCCGTGATCTGCCCATCGGTGCTGTTGCAGAGCCCCTGCTGGCTCCGGCAGATGGACATCGCTGGACCCTTGCGTGGTCCAGCGAGCATCCGGATTATGATGGAGCGGGGCAACGTCCGATGGACCCAAAGGAGTTCTGGATCCTCCCGAGCGACTGCGCCATTGTGCTAAAGCCCGAGTCATAATCCCCCGCGCGCCGAGAGCTATAGCCGAAGACCTAGAACGCATTGCCGTATATCGCCTGGATATCCGAGACCGCCAAGGGGCGTGGATTGTTGTCGATAAGACGTTTGATGGCGAATGCCTCTTCTGCCCAGAGCGACAGATCCTGTCGCTGCGCACCATGTTGCGACAGGCTCATCTCTATGCCAAGGCCCTGGCAATAGGCGTGGCTGGCATCACGGACAGCTTGCTCGCCAGTGTCACCCGAAAGTCCCAGTGCCGACATGATCAAGGCTGTTTTTTCCGGCCGTACCGACGCGTTGAAAGCCAGCATATGGGGAAAAATGATGGCATTGGCCAGACCATGCGGAAGCTTTAGACGGGTGCCGAGCGGATAGGCTAGGGCATGGCCACCGGCGGTGTTTACTGGACCGAGGCAGATGCCGCCATAGTAGGAGGCGAGCATCATGCCGGCGCGGGCTTCGGTGTCGCTGCCGTCGGCAACGGCACGCGCAAGGTACTGGCCGACCAGCGAAATACCCATGCTGGCATAGCCGTCGATCAGTGGATGCGCCTTGATGCTGGTGAAGGCTTCGACGCAGTGGGCCAGTGCATCGACGCCGGTCGCGGCGGTGACCGCGGCGGGCACCGAATAGGTCAGTTCCGGATCGAGCACGGCGATATCGGCCAGCATGAACTGGCTTTCGACGGCCATCTTGGCCAGCGTTGCGGGATTGGTCACCAGCGAGCGAATGCCGGCTTCCGAGCCGGTGCCGGAGGTGGTCGGCACCTGGGCCAGCGCCGTACGGCGACCTTGCACCTTATTGACGCCGACGACGTCGGGCACGGACAGTTCACTGTCCCACAGCACGGCGACCAGCTTGGCGACATCCATCACCGAACCGCCGCCGAGGCCGATCACCAGATCGGGGCGGAAGGCACGAGCGGCGGCCAGTACGGCTTCGACGGCGGGCAGGTCGGGCTCAGGAGGGAGATCGATGAAGGTCTCGACGGTTCCGGACAGGCCGATGCGATCGACGAAGCCGGCGGTCGGGGTCATGGCGACGACAAAGACTCGCTGATAGCCGGCTGCCCATTCGGCGAGACGGGTGACAGCACCGCCGCCGATTTCAAGCCGGGCGGGCTGCAGCAGCGTGATCGGGCGCGCCATCGAGAGGGGGGACTCAGACATTTTCCTGGGCCTCGAGTTCGCTCATCTGGGCCCAGACCTTGTCGATCTCGGTCTGTCCCAGTTCGACCAGCGGCGGGCGGACGCGGGTCCAGCCGGGGTGGTTGCGGCGCTTGGCCAGCATGGCCTTGATGGTGGGGAGCTGGACATAGGCGTTGGAAAGGTCGCGCCAGGCGTTGATGCGGGCCTGGGCCTTGTCGACCAGTGCTGCATCTTCAGGGACATGGGCATGGTCGAAGACCACGCGCAGGTGCTTGCCGATGAGGTTGGAACTGGAGGTGATGCAACCGGCTCCGCCCGAGCGCAACAGCGGCAGCATGAACGGATCGGCGCCAGCAAGCACCGAGAAATCTGCGAAGCTGCTGGCGAAATGCTGCATGCTTTCGAGCTTGCCCGAGCTGTCCTTGATGCCGACGACGACGCCAGGGAAGGCTTCAAGCAACCGGCCGACCAGTTCGACGCTGAGGCCAACCTGGGCGATGGGCGGAATGTGATAGAGCACGACGCGCAGATCGTTGCTGCCGACGCCTTCGATGGCTTCGGCATAGAAGCGAAACAGGCCTTCGTCGCTGACGCCCTTGTAGTAGAATGGCGGCAGCACGACGGTAGCCTTGACGCCGGCGTCGACGGCATGGCGCATCAGCGTCACGGTATCGGCCACGTTGGTTTGCGACGTACCGGGCAACAGGCGCTTGGGATCGAGGCCGGCTGCAATGAGCTTGTCGAGCAGTTGCTGGCGCTGGGCGATGCTGAAGGAATTGGCTTCGCCGGTGGTGCCGAGCAGGGCAATACCGTCACAACCCTCATCGATCAGCGCCTTGGCATGGCTGGCAAACGTGGCGTGGTCCGGCGTGCCGTCTTCGAGAACCGGCGTTGCGGAGGCGCAGAAGACACCGTGGATAGGCAGCTTGGTTGCTGGATTCATGACTTCCTCCCGGCGGCCAGGCGGCGCGCATAGGCGATGGCTTCGTTCATATTGGTGTGGTTGGCCTTGCCGGTGCCGGCAATGTCGAACGCCGTGCCATGATCGACCGAAGTACGGTCGATCGGCAGGCCAAGCGAGACGTTGACCGCGGTGTCGAAGGCGACGAGCTTGATCGGGATGTGGCCCTGGTCGTGATATTGCGCGACGACCAGGTCGAAGGCGCCGTTATAGGCGCGGTAGTAGAGCGTGTCGGCCGAGATGGGGCCTTGCACGTCTATGCCTTCGGCGCGGGCCATGGCGACGGCGGGGACCACCTGCACATCGTCCTCGGTGCCGAACAGGCCGTTTTCGCCGCAATGGGGGTTGATGCCAGCAACGGCGATGCGCGGGTTGGCGTAGCCGATACGCTTCAGATGGTCATTACCGGCGCGGATGGTGGCGAGAATGCGCTCTGGCGTAGCGCGGTCAATGGCGGTCTTGAGTGACACATGAGTCGACACATGGATAACCTTGAGACGCTCGGATGCCAGCAACATGAAGGCCGACTTCTGTCCGGTGAGCGCCGTCAACATGCCGGTATGACCATCGTAATGATGGCCGGCGAGGTTGAGGGCTTCCTTGTTGATCGGCGCGGTGACGACGCAGCCGATGTTGCCTGCTTCTGCGTCACGCACGGCCTTTTCGATGAAACGGAAAGCGGCATCGCCGGCGCGGGGATCGAGCTTGCCCCAAGGCAAGGGACCGCCTTCGATGGGCAGGTCCACGACGAAACCATCGAGGTTGATGTCAGCGCCGGTGGCGGCGACGGCAAGGTCCAGCGTGGCGCGATTGCCATAGATGCGAGTGCGGGCGCGGTCTTCCGGGCTCATTTGCGCCAGGGCGCGAACCGCGATCTCGGGGCCGACGCCGGCCGGGTCGCCCATGGTGATGCCGATAATCTCGCTCAATTGCTCTCTCCGTCGATTGCTCTCTCCGTCGATCCATCCCTTGGGGAGACGGACATATTTGATGGCGCGCCGGAAGTAGGTGTAGGCGACATGGATCGCGCCATCCGGACCTTCCAGCAGGTAGGGGTAGGACAGTTCCTTGTTACGGCCATCGAGCGAATTGTTCGACATGCAGGTGCCGGGACTGTCGTCGATGATCTTGCGCAGCGGGAAGCTGACACCACCGTCGGTTGAAATGCAAAGGGACAGCGGCGCGCGCGGAACGCCCCAGATCGGCGCACAGCCGCCGCCGGCGTCGGGCCGGTCGTCACCCTCCTCGATTTCGTCATAGAGCGAGACGCGGCGGTCGGCGGAGGTGGCGCCCGAGGTCGGATTGCACACCATGGCCAGGCGACCATCGGCGAGGCGCACGACGTTGATCGACGAATTATTGTTGGGCACGTCGGTCGGTTCGGGTGCGGACCAGGTCACGCCGCCGTCGAGGCTTTCTGAGCGGTGCACGAAGTCGGACTGGCGGCGGCGATAGAAAGCTACCATGTGGTCGCCATCGAGCGGCACGATGGTCATGTGGACCGAGCCGATCGAGCCGGGCACTTCGGACAGCGACCAGGTGGCCCCATCGTCGTGGCTGATGGCGACGCCGGCGGTGTCGTGGCTGCCGTTCCAGCGCTGGCCGGGCCGCGAGATGCAGCGAAACACCGGCATCATCCAGGCGCCATCGGTCCGGCGCACGAAGCGGCCGCGCACGAAGGTACCGAGCGGCAGATTGAGCAGGCGCGGCGCGCCGGCGACGAGCGTGCCATGGCCAAGGTTGATGTCGCGGGCGCGCAGCAGGCATTCATCCTGATTGCCGGAAGGCTGCGCGGTATGGACCAGTTGCCAGTTGCCGGCGGCATTGCGCGTCAGCACGGGGTTCTGTTCGCTACGGTCGGGATCATCGCTGAGCCGCACCGAGGTGCTCCAACGATCTGCGCCGGGGGCGAGCGTGGCGCCATAGATCGAGATATCGGACTTGCCTTCGAGCGTGCCGCCAAACCACAGGCAGGCCAGGGAGCCATTATCGAGCAGTTCGATGATGGCGGCATGGTTCTGCACCATCGGTGACGGCAGGTAAGCCTCAAGCACGCCGCCAGTGGCCGCACCAAGCCGCCCTGTCATGCGCTCCGCAATCTCGTCAGGAGTCATGCTCCGCCCCTTCTTTAGTTGGGTGCAAACTTTACAATTACTACAAAGTTGTCAAGTTCTAAAATCCATTTCCGATGCGGCCCTACGGATAGGGAATGATATTTTAGCTATATAATTCAGTTATTTAAGTTTTTAGTTTTGCCGCAAACTCGTCCCGATCCGATTTTTGTTTGACAACTTAATGTTGTAACGAGATAGTGCAGGCCGGCTGGTTACCCATGGAGGGGTCGCCAGGAGGAATTGCATGGGCGCATCGCAGCGCCGCCCGTGCCTCACTGCAAAGCTGTACTGGGAGGCAGAATTGACCTTTAAACATCTTCTGATCGGCGCGCTGCTCGCGTCGACAATCGCCACGCCGGCTATGGCGCAGGCGAACACCGACATTACCGTCGTGCTGAGCGAAGAGCTCGACCTGGTCGAGCCCTGCATGGCGACACGCTCCAATATCGGCCGCGTGATCCTGCAGAACATCAGCGAGACGCTGACCGAGCTGGACGTGCGCGGCGACAAGGGCTTGATGCCCCGCCTGGCCGATAGCTGGGAAGACAAGGGTGACGGCACCTGGCAGTTCAAGCTGCATAGCGGCGTCAAGTTCTCCGACGGCACCACTTTCGACGCCGCTGACGTCAAGCACTCGTTCGACCGCGTCTTCTCCGACCAGCTGACCTGCGAGAGCAAGCGCTACTTCGCCGACACGACATTGACCTTCACAGTGGTCGACGACTTGACCATCGACGTCAAGGCCGAGCCGGCTCAGCCCGTGCTGCCACTGCTGATGAGCCTCGTCACCATGGTTCCCTCGGAAACACCGATGGAATTCGTGCGTGATCCGATCGGCACCGGCCCGTATGTGATGACTGAATGGACCGCCGGCCAGCAGATCGTGCTGGATCGTCGCGCCGACTATTGGGGCGCACAGCCCGAGGTGACCAAGGCCACCTACCTGTTCCGCTCCGAACCTGCCGTTCGTGCCGGCATGGTTGCTGCCGGCGAGGCCGATATTGCCCCGCAGATCACCGCGGAAGTGGCCGACAACAAGGCGACCGATTTCACCTACCTGAATTCGGAAACCGTCTATCTGCGTGTTGATGGCCAGGATGCGCCGACCAGCGATATCCGCATTCGCCAGGCATTGAACGCCGCCATCGATCGCGAGGCCTTTATCGGCACCGTGCTGCCAGCCGGAACCGAGCTTGCAGTAGCCATGGTGCCGCCGACTACCCTCGGTTGGAACCCCGACCTCACGCCTCCCGCCTATGATCCTGAACTGGCCAAGAAGCTGATTGCCGAAGCCAAGGCAGACGGCGTCGATGTCAGCCTGCCGATCGAAGTCGTGGCGCGTACCGAGAACTTCCCCAACGTAACCGAGGTCTCCGAGGCCCTGGTGCAGATGTTCAACGAAGTCGGCTTCACCGCCACGTTGCACATGGTCGAAGTTGCCGAGCACGAGCAGTATTACTCCAAGCCCTATCCCGAGAGCACTGGCACCCGCCTTGTCCTCGCGCAACATGACAACAGCCGCGGCGACCCCGTGTTCTCGATGTTCTTCAAGTATGACAGCAAGGGCACCCAGTCGGGAGTCAACGACCCCAAGGTCGATGAGATGATCGCTGCGGCTTCGGCTGCAACCGGTGACGAACGTGCGGCCCTGTGGTCCGAGCTGTTCAAGTATGTCCACGACGATATCGTCGCCGACGTCCTGCTGTTCCACATGGTTGGCCTCAGCCGGGTCGGCGAACGCCTCGACTTCACGCCGACCATTGCGACCAACCAGCAGCTGCAGTTGGCCGAAATCGGCTTCAAGTAAGACCCTCGCAGGTCCATAACAGGCGATGCCGGGGCGCTCCCCGGCATCGCATTTTTGAACAGATCGGACGATCGTCATGACCAAACTGATCAGCCAGCGCGTGATCGCGAGCCTGCTGTCCCTGCTGGGATTGTTGATCCTGGTGTTCTTCCTGTCTCGCCTCACCGGCGACCCCGCCGTGCTGTTCCTCCCGATCGATGCGACCGAGGAAATGAAGACGCAGTTCCGGGCATTGCATGGCCTCGATCTGCCCATTCTCGAGCAGTTCGGCCGCTATGTCTGGGATTTCGTGCATCTCGATTTCGGCGAGAGCCTGCGCAAGGCGCGGCCCGCCATCGATGTGGTGCTCGAGGCCTATGCCTGGACGCTGCCGCTCGCAGGCATCACCATGGGCCTCGTGGTCGTGGCTGCGATTGTGTTGGGTTCGCTGGCAGCCTTCAATGTCGGCGGGTTCTTTGACCGGCTGGTGTCGATCGTGTCGCTGATCGGTGCCTCGGCGCCCGACTTCTGGATCGCCATCGTCGCCATCGTGGTTTTCGCCATCAACCTGAGCTGGCTACCAACCTCAGGCGTCGGTACGCCCTGGCACTGGGTGTTGCCGATTGCCGTGCTGTTCATTCGTCCGTTCGGGCTGATCGTGCAGGTTGTGCGTGGCTCGATGCTGACGGCGCTGTCGGCGCAATATGTCAAGACGGCGCGGGCCAAGGGCGTCAAGAACCTGCCCATCATCTTCGTGCATACGCTGCGCAATGCCATGCTGCCGGTCATTACCGTGATCGGCGACCAGGCTGCGGCCATGCTCAATGGCGCGGTCATCGTCGAGACGATTTTCGGCTTTCCCGGCATCGGCAAGCTGATGATCGATTCTATCCTGCAGCGCGACTTCAACGTCGTGTTGGCCGCGATCATGGTCACGGCGCTCGCCATTTTCATCATGAACATCCTGATCGACCTGGCCTATGGCCTGCTCGATCCGCGGATCCGGAATTAGGAGCCCGCAATGACCGACGTAACCCTGGTCGCCAAACCCGTGTCGCAAGGCAAATCCGGCTTTTCTGCGCTGCTCTCGATGCTATGGCGCGACAAGCTGGCCTTCGTCTCGGCCGTGATATTGGTGCTGATCATTCTTTGCGCCGTGCTCGGGCCGGCCCTGCTCGGCGATATGGCCAATAGCCAAAACCTGCGCGGACGCAACAGCCCGCCGTTCGATCTGGCGCGCGGCTGGGCCTTTGTGCTCGGCGGCGACTCGCTGGGCCGCCCCATGCTGGCGCGGCTTGTGGTGGCCGCCCGTAGCACCATCATGGTTGCTTCGGGCGCGGTGCTGGTGTCGCTGGCCATCGGCGCGACGCTGGGCCTTGTGGCCGGCTACATGGGCAAAAACATCTCGCAGGTGATCATGCGCCTGGCCGACGTCATCATGTCGTTCCCGTCGCTGCTGATCGCCGTCGTGGTGCTGTATGTGCTGGGACCGTCGATCCCTAACATGATCCTAGTGCTGGCGATCACGCGCATCCCGATTTATCTGCGCACCACCCGCGCGGAGGTGCTCGAAGTGCGCGAGCGCATGTTCGTGCAGGCCGCGGTAGTGATGGGTGCCGGCCATTGGCGCATCATCGCGCGCCATATCCTGCCCGTGGTGGCGCCGACGCTGGTGACCATCGCGACGCTCGACTTCGCTTTTGTGATGCTAGCCGAGTCCTCGCTGTCATTCCTCGGTATCGGCATTCAGCCGCCCGATATCACCTGGGGCCTGATGGTCGCCCAAGGCCGGCCCTACCTGACTACCGCCTGGTGGCTGGCGCTGTGGCCAGGCCTGTTCATCGTCATCACCACACTGGCACTGAACCTGCTGTCTAACTGGATGCGCATTGCCCTTGACCCCACCCAGCGCTGGCGCCTCGAAGCCCGGAGCACCAAAGATGAGTAATGCCCTGCTCGAAGTGCGTAATCTCTCGGTGGATTTTCACACCGCGCGCGGCACCGTTCATGCCGTGAAGAACGTGTCGTGGAGCGTCAATCGCGGCGAAACGCTGGCCATTTTAGGCGAAAGCGGCTCGGGCAAGTCCGTTTCGGCTTCGGCCGTGATGAACATTCTCGACATGCCACCGGCCCATATTGTCGGTGGCGAGATATTCTATGACGGGCAGGATCTGCTCAAGGTCAGCTACGAGACCCATCGCGCCCTCAACGGCAAGAAGATCGCCATGATCTTCCAGGATCCGCTGAGCCACCTCAACCCGGTCTACACCGTGGGCTGGCAGATCGTGGAAATGATGACCGCGCATGGCCGACCGGCCGACATGGCGCGCGCGCGGGCGCTGGAGTTGATCAAGCGCGTCGGTATCGCCGATGCCGAAGCGGCTTTGCACAAATATCCGCACCAGTTTTCGGGCGGACAACGCCAGCGCCTGATGATTGCCATGGCGCTGATGCTCAAACCCGACATTCTGATCGCCGACGAGCCGACCACGGCTTTGGATGTGACCATCCAGGCCGACGTGCTGGCCCTGCTCAAGGAATTGCAGGCCGAAACCGGCATGGGCCTCGTGCTGATCACCCATGATCTGGGTGTCGTGGCCGAGATTGCTGACCGCGTGGTGGTGATGAGCAAAGGCGAGATCGTCGAAGCGGGTACGCCCCGCGATATCTATCACAATGCCCAGCACCCCTATACGCGCCAGCTGATCGGCGCGGCACCGGGAAAGGGCACGATCAAGCTGCTGGACGCCGACGCGCCGCTTCTGCTCGAGACCCGGAAGCTGTGCAAGACCTACGGCGAGTTCACAGCTCTCAAGGACGTGTCGCTTTCGCTGCATCGCGGACAGAGCCTCGCCGTCGTTGGCGAGAGCGGCTCGGGCAAATCGACATTGGCGCGTTCGATCCTGCGGCTCGAAGCCGCCGATAGCGGAGAGGCCCTGTGGAAGGGCCGCAATCTACTAACGATGAATGCCCGCGACCTGCTGGGCATGCGTCGTGAAATCCAGATGGTGTTTCAGGACCCGACGCAGTCGCTCAATCCGCGCATGTCGGTGTACCAGCTGATCTCTGAAGGCTGGGACATCCACAGGCTGATGCCGGACAAGGCCAAGCGCCAGGCCCGCGTTGCCGAACTGCTCGAACAGGTTGGCCTCGCGCCGGAGTATGCCGCGCGATATCCGCACCAGTTTTCGGGTGGCCAGCGGCAGCGTATCGCCATTGCGCGGGCGCTGGCGCTGGAGCCGGAACTGATCATCTGCGACGAGGCGGTTTCGGCGCTCGACGTGTCGATCCAGGCCCAGGTCATCGCGCTGCTCGACGACCTGCGTGCACGGCTTGGCATCTCCTTCCTGTTCATCGCGCATGATCTGGGCGTGGTGCGCGACTTTGCCGATACGGTGGTGGTGATGAAAGCGGGCGAGATCGTCGAACGTGGTCCAACGGCGCAGATCTTTGACGCGCCGCGGCATCCCTATACGCAGCGTCTTCTGGCCGCCAATCTCGATCCTGATCCCGATATGCAGGCGCAGCGCCGACTGGCAGGCGCGCCGGCATGACACGACTGGCCGTGGTTGCCGATGACCTGACCGGGGCGCTGGATGCCTCGGCGCCATTCGCGGCACGCGGCATTGCCACGGTGGTGGCGCTCGGCCTCGATGGTCTCGATGCAGCCTTGGCCAGCGGCGCCGATGTGGTCGGTGTTTCGACCGATAGCCGGGAAATTGCGCCCGATCTGGCCCGGCAGGCAGTTGCGGCCTGCGTCGCCGGGCTGCCGGTGGGCTTGCAGATTTTCAAGAAGGTCGACTCCCGGCTCAAGGGTAATATCGCGGCCGAACTGGACGCCATCGCCTTCGAACGCGCGCTGGTCATTCCCGCTATACCGGCGTTCGGGCGCTGGGTGCGGGACGGAAAACTCGGCGGGTTTGGCGTTGCCGAGCCAATCCATATTGCCGAGCGGCTGGCGCATCACGCCGGGGCCATGGTGGCGCCGGACGCAAGCTCGCAGGCGGACATCGAGAACGCCGTAGCGAACTTGGCACATGATCTGCCGATCGGCGCTCGAGGTCTGGCTGAGGCACTAGCGGCACGGATGGCGCCTGTGGCGAAGAATATCTCCGTATGGTCGATCGATGCGCCGGCGATCTGCATCATTGGCTCGACCGATCCGATCACGCTGGACCAGATCACGCGCCTGCGGGCGCATTGCCCGAAACTAGCCTATGTCGCCGCGCCAGACGGCCGGCTGCCCGATGACTTGCCGGCGGTAGCGCCGCTGACTTTGGTGCAGGCGGTGCTCGGTGAGGGTAATGCCGATCCGGCTGACGTAGCCGCTCGGCTGGGCGAGGGGCTGGTTCGACTGCAGCCACAACCCGGCACCACGCTGGTGATCTCCGGTGGCGCGACGGCACAAACGGTGCTGCGCAGCCTCCATATCGATATGCTGGAGCTTTTGGGGGAGGCACAGCCCGGCCTGCCTATTGCCCGGGCAGGGGGCTTCACGATAATCACAAAGTCCGGGGGGTTCGGTGCAGCCGACGCCCTGGTTGATCTGCTTGGTCACCTCGGTGGTCTGGAACGGGAGGGTAGCGCTTGATCATGTCGGAAACGCTCAATGTACGGCGCAGCCTTTCCGACGCGGTTTTCGACCGTATCCAGCGGGCCATCAAATCGGGCGCCTATGGCGTCGATGAGCGCCTGCCCACCGAACATGCCATGGCCGCCGAATTTCAGGTGTCGCGGCCGGTGGTGCGCGATGCGCTGCAGCGGCTGCGTGACCAGGGCCTGATCTATTCCCGCCGTGGCGCCGGAAGTTTCGTGCGCGAGCAGGGGCTGCGCGAGCCGCTGGGTTTCGGGCAGATGGAAAATCTGTCCGACCTGCAGCATTGCTACGATTTTCGCCTGACCATGGAACCGGAAGCGGCGGCGATGGCGGCGGTGCGTCGCTCGCCCGAGGCGCTGGCCAAGATAAAATCGGCGCTCGGCCTGTTGCGCGACGCCACCAACCGGCAGTCTCACCGCGCCGACGCAGATTTCATGTTTCACCTGAGCATTGCCCAAGCCTCGACCAACCCGTATTTCGCCACGGCGATGCAGGCGCTGGAAGATCACATCGCCGTCGGCATGCGCTTTCACGGCTTGTCGCTGCGCAGCACCAGCGATGGATTGCAGCATGTGTTCGTCGAGCACACCGCGGTTTATGAAGCGATTTCAGCCGGCGACGCCGACAGCGCCCGGAGCCTGATGAAAACCCACCTCACGGGATCGCGTGATCGCTTGTTCGAACCCAAACGACCTATAGGACCATAAAGGCCGTGGCACTTGGGTTCCTGACCGCCCGGCGGCCTAACAAACGGCTATCACCAGATTTTCTGATCGCACGGGATTTCGGGAATAAACTTGCTCTCGACACTCATATCGATAGACTACTAATCCACTAGACATTGTTGATTAAACCTCGGCCAGGAGTAGGCTCTTGGCATGCCGGATCCTAAGCGAGATCCCTGCCAAGAGGAACTTGACGTGTCTCTGATCCCATCGAATGCGCTACGGCGCAAAGTGCAATCGACCTTGGCAGCCGTGCTGCTGACCGGCGTATCGGCCATGGCCGTCGTGGCACAGGAGCGGCCCGTGCAGGGCGGCACGCTGGTCTATCTGGAACAACAGGCCCACACCAATCTCTATCCGCCCGCTGGTGGCTTCTATCCCAACAGCGGTATCCTGAACCAGATCACCGACAAGCTGACCTGGCAAAACCCCGAAACGCTGCAAAACGAACCCTGGATCGCCGAGAGCTGGGAGATCAACGCAGACGCCACCGAATATACCTTCAAGCTCCGCTCAGGCGTGACCTTCTCGGATGGCACGCCGCTCGACGCAGCGGCCGTGGCCAGGAATTTCGATACGTTTGGGCTTGGCAACAAGGAGCTTGGCTACCCGGTGGCCGAAGCTATCAACAATTATGACCACAGCGAAGTGGTCGATGCGCAAACCATCAAGTTCGTGTTCAAGAAGCCGGCTCCCGGCTTCCTGCAGGCCACGTCGGTTATCGGCTCGGGCATAGTTGCGCCAAGCGTGCTCGACCAGCCCTATGCCGAACTCGGTGATGCGACAAAAATCATCGGTTCGGGCGCCTTTGTCATCGAAAGCGAAGTGCTGGGGCAAAGCCTCAATCTCAAGGTGCGCGAAGACTATGCCTGGGGCCCGGCCAATGTCGACCACCAGGGCCGCGCTTATCTTGACGCCATTCAGTACATCGTGACTCCCGAAGACAGCGTGCGTATCGGCGCATTGCTCGCGGGACAGGCCGACATCATCCGCCAAATCCAGGCCTATGACGAGCCGCAGGTGGAAGCACAGAGTTATACAGTGCTCTCGGCCCCGACGCGTGGTGTCAATAATAACGTCTCGTTCCGTCCCGAAAATCCGTTGGTCAGGGACCTTAAGGTGCGCCAGGCGCTGACGGCTGCGACCAATAGTGCCGAGATCGTCTCGACGCTGTTCTCGTCGCATTATCCGCAGGCTACGTCGGTCATCGCGTCGACAGCCTCGGGTTATGTCGATCTTTCCGAGAAGCTGGCCTTCGACCTGGAAAAGGCCAAGGCCCTGCTCGACGAAGCCGGCTGGGTTCCCGGCGCCGATGGCATCCGCGAAAAGGACGGCGCCAAGCTCGAACTCAATGTATACGAATCGCTGCCCCAACCACAGAACCGCGCCACGCTGCAATTGCTGAGCCAGCAATGGGGTGTGGTTGGCGTCAAGCTCAACGTGCTCGCCGGCGATAGCGGTAGTGCCGCCACCGACAATCTCGATCCGCTCAAGACCCCGCTGCGTCCCGCAATGGTCGGTCGTGCCGATCCCGACGTGATCAAGTCCAACTTCTTCCCGACCAACCGGGACTCCCTGCTGCAAAAGGGCGGTTCCAACGCCAATGCAACCTGGGAAGACCCTGAGCTGAATGCGCTGCTGCTGTCGATTGCGTCAGAGCCCAACCCGGAAAAGCGAATCGCACTCACTGGCGACGTTCAGGCCTATCTGCTCGACCAGGCCTATGTGATCCCGATCTTTGAAGAGCCGCAGGTGTTTGCCAGTGCCCCCTACGTGCATGACGTGAGCTTCGATGCGGTGGCCCGCCCGAGCTTTTACAATACATGGCTGTCCGCCCGCTAAGGCGCGGCCATCAAGGCTGTCCGGCCCCCTGTGCCGGACAGCCTATTTTCGACAAGACTGGAGCCAGGCACGTGACACGACTTCTCGTGAGCAGAATAGGGCAGGCGGCCATTGTGCTGCTGCTGGCCTTCACCGCCTCGTTCCTGTTGCTGCAGGCGCTGCCGGGCGATGCCATTCTGATCAAATACCAAAACCCCGAAATGGGCCTGACGCCCGAACAGATCGCCGAAATCCGCGTGCTGTATGGCGCCGATGCCCCGATCTGGGTGCAGTATGGCAATACGCTGTGGAATTTCTTGCAGGGCAGTTTCGGCTATTCGGTGCAGGCCGGCGTGCCGGTCAATCCACTGCTTGCCACCAACCTGCCGCCGACCTTGCGGCTTGCCAGCCTCGGGCTGGTCGTCGCAGTGATCATCGCGGGCGCACTGGCTTTTGCAGCGACCCTGGCGCCGTTCGCCTGGCTGCGGAACCTGCTGCAATCGCTGCCGGCGCTGATGATTTCGGTGCCGGTGTTCTGGCTTGGCATCATGCTGATCCAGATTTTCTCGTTTCGCCTGCGCCTCGTGCCGATCATCAACCCGTCGGAATTCCAGGCGCTGATCCTGCCGGTCGTGACGCTGTCCCTGCCGATTGCGGCGCCACTGGCGCAGATTCTCATTCGCAGCCTCGATGAAGTGCAGACACAGCCCTTTGTCAGCGTCGCCCGCGCCAAAGGGGCGAGCCGGGCGTGGGTGCTGTGGCGCCATGTGCTGCGCAATGCGCTGCTGCCGGTTTTGACCATTGCCGGCGTGCTGTTCGGCGAGTTGCTGGCGGGTGCCGTCGTTACCGAAACGGTGTTTGGCATCAATGGGCTGGGCCGCATTACCGAACAGGCGGTCAGCAATCAGGATACCGCCGTGCTGCAGGCCATCGTCATCCTCGCCGCCGTGGGTTTCGTGCTCATCAACCTGCTGGTGGATCTGGTGGCGCCGCTGATCGATCCACGTCTCAACACCCCGATCGGAGCCAGCGCATGAGCAGTCTCGATCTTTTCACGACGCGCCGACCCGCACTCGGCCTCGGCCGGCTGCGCCAGCTCGATGTGACGCTGGTGCTGTCGTGGGCCATCATCATCGTCGCGATCGCCTGGGCGGTAGCGCCCGGGGCTTTCACGCCGCATAGCGGTACGGTGGGTATTGCCGGCAATCAGCTGCGGGCGCCCGATGTCGCCCATTGGCTCGGCACCGACGAAATCGGCCGCGATGTGCTGGCGCGCATTATCTATGGTTCGATCAATTCCCTGTTCGGCGCGGTGGTGGCCGTGATCGTCGGCTTCGTCGGTGGTACGGCCTTGGGTCTCGTAGCCGGCTCCGTGGGTGGACGGACCGACACGCTGATCATGCGCATCGTCGATGTGCTGCTCTCGGTGCCGGGCCTGCTGCTGCAGCTTTCGATCATCATCATTCTGGGTTTTGGCACGGTCAATGTCGCCATCGCGGTAGGTGTGACGACGGTCGCGAGCTTTGCCCGGCTAATGCGCTCGGAAGTTATCCGGGTGCGACGGGCCGACTATGTCGAGGCAGCGTTTGGCAGCGGCGGACGGTTTGCAGCGGTGCTGTGGCGACATGTGCTGCCAAATTCGCTGGGCACGGTCATCGCCTTTGCGGCGCTGCAGTTCGGCAGCGCCATCCTCGCCATTTCGACGCTGGGCTTTCTTGGCTATGGCGCGCCGCCGCCGACGCCGGAATGGGGCCTGCTGATTTCGGAAGGCCGCAAGTACCTGACCGGGGCCTGGTGGCTGACGGCCTTCCCCGGCATCACCGTCATCCTCATCGTGCTCGCCACCCACCGCATCAGCCAGTCCCTGCGGAGACCGTCATGACCACAATCGCTTTTCCCAATTCCCCACCTGTGCTTGCCGTCGAGGGGCTAAGCCTCTCCTATCGGCATGAAACCGGCTGGCGGCGCGTGGTTGAGGATGTGTCCTTCACCGTCGGTGCGGGCGAAGTCGTGGCGCTGGTCGGTGAATCGGGCTCCGGCAAGACGACGACGGCGCAATCGATCATCGGGCTGTTGCCTGACAACGGCCGGGTCGATGCAGGCAGCGTGCGGCTCAGCGGCACCGATATCGTCGGCTGGTCGAGCCGGCGCCTCGACGCCATTCGCGGCAGTTCGATCAGCCTCGTGCCGCAGGATCCCGGCAGCTCGCTTAATCCGGTGCTGACCATCGGTACGCAGGTCGGCGAAATCCTGCGCCTGCATGGCGAACGCGACGGGCGTCTGCGCAAGACGCGGGTGATCGAGCTGCTGACCCGCGTCGGGCTGAGCGAGCCTGCCTTGCGCTACGACCAGTATCCGCATGAACTTTCGGGCGGCATGAAACAGCGGGTGCTGATCGCTATCGCGGTGGCGCTGCGGCCGGCACTGATCATTGCCGATGAGCCGACCAGCGCGCTCGACGTTACGGTGCAACGGCGCATCCTCGACCTGATCGACGAACTGCGCAGCGAATTTGGCACATCGGTGCTGCTGGTGACCCATGATCTGGGCGTCGCCGCCGATCGTGCCGACCGTATCGTAGTGCTCAAGAGCGGACGCATCCAGGAGCAGGGGCCCGCCGCAAGCTTGCTGGCGCGCCCGAGCAGCGATTATACGCGGCAATTGCTGGCCGATGCACCGTCGCTGGCCCCGGTCAGCCTGCGGCAGGCCCCGGTCAATGGAGCGCCCAGCATTACGGTGTCGGGTCTGGTGCAGGACTTTTCGGTCGCCGGCAAACCGTTCCGGGCGGTTGACGACGTGTCGTTCACGGTCGCCGCCGGCACCACGCATGCGCTGGTTGGCGAATCCGGTTCCGGCAAGACCACGACGGCGCGCAGCGTGGTCGGTTTCCAGCGTCCGACTGCCGGCAAGATAACCATCGGAGGCACCGAGATTTCGGCGCTATCGGGCGAGCCATTGCGCCAGTTCCGGCGCAATGTGCAGCTGGTTTATCAGAACCCTTTCTCCTCACTCGATCCGCGCCAGAGCGTTGGGGACATCATTGGTGAGCCGCTGCGCAACTTCGAACCGATCGGCAAGGCGGAGCGCCTCGAGCGGGTCGCGGCAATCCTGGCCCAGGTTGGCCTGCCAGCCGATACGCAGGGCCGCAGTGCCCGTGCGCTATCGGGTGGGCAGCGCCAACGCGTGGCGATTGCGCGTGCGCTGATCCTCGAGCCACGCGTGCTGGTGCTCGACGAGGCGGTTTCGGCGCTCGATGTGACGGTACAGGCGCAAATCCTGCGGCTGCTCGATACGTTGCAGCAGCAGTTGGGGCTGACCTATCTGTTCGTGACCCACGATCTGGCCGTGGTGCGCCAGATTGCCCATACCGTGACCGTGATGCAGGCGGGCCGAGCCGTCGAAAACGGCGCCGTGGCGGAGGTGTTTACCCGCCCAGAGGCTGCCTACACCCGCGAACTCATCGCCGCCATTCCCTGTCGTCGCCTGCCTCGCAGCGTCCGAACCCTTGAATATGCCGGAGCTGCAGAATGACCGATAATCGCAAACGCCTTGGCTTTTTCACGCGCCTGCTGGACGACGTCGGTCCCGCCGAGCGCTATCGTCTCGCCGCCCAGCAGATCATCAAGGCCGAAGAGCAGGGCTTTGATTCCGCCTGGGTGGCGCAGCATCATTTCAGCCACGATGAAGGCGGCTTGCCGTCGCCCTTCGTATTCCTCAGCCACGTCGCGGCGCGCACGCACAGCATTCGGCTCGGCACCGGCATTGTGACGTTGCCGCTCGAAGCACCGTTGCGCGTGGCCGAAGACGCCGCGGTGTTCGATCTGCTGAGTGGCGGCCGGCTGGAACTTGGCGTCGGCAGCGGCGGCACGCCAAGCTCGTTTACCGCCTTCGGGCTCGACAGCGCCCAGCGCGGCTCGATCCATGGCGCCAATCTGGCGACGGTGCGGGAGGCTCTGGCCGGCGATGACGTGGGCGGCGGCAATCAGCTGTATCCCGAAGGCAAGTCGCTGTTGAACCGCATCTGGCAGGCCACTTTCTCAGTGGAGGGCGGCCACCGAGCCGGTGCGGCAGGCGATGGCCTGATGCTGTCGCGTACCCAGCCGCGCAGCAAGGACAATCCGCATGCGACGCTGGCCGAGCTGCAAAATCCGATCATCGATGCCTATCTGGCAGCGCTTCCTTCAGGCGTTGAGCCGCGCATCCTTGCCTCGCGCACGCTGTTTGTGGCCGATGACCGCGCAACGGCGCTGGAATGGGCCGATATTGGCCTGCGCCGCGTCGCCGGCAAGTTTGCCGCCTCTGGGCATGTGCTCACCGGCGACCGGTTGGACGACCTGATCCGCAATCTCGATACCCATGTCGGCGATGCGCAGGATGTCATCGCCAGCCTTGCCGAGGATTCAACCCTCGACCGGGTCAGCGACATCTCGTTCCAGGTGCATTCCGTCGATCCCCCGCATGCGCTGATCCTGCGCTCGCTCGAACTGATCGCCAGCGAGGTCGCTCCGGCATTGGGCTGGCGCGACAAACCAACCACTCCACGCATCGCTATTGCTCGCTAATCAACCAGAGGAGCGTCTCATGAGCGCCCAGCATACCGACCTTATCGACCAGGTTCTGTCCATCACTCCCGGCTCGCGTCTCGACGGATTGCGGCGTCACCGCGAAGTGGCACGGGACAATATCCAGAGCGCCTATCTCGCGCTGTTCGAGCCAAGGGATGTGACGCAGGTCACCCTGCTCGAACGTCTCGCCGTGGCGAGCTTCGTGGCTGGGCTGCATGGCCAGATCGTTCTTGCCGACCATTATGCCCATCGCCTGTCGCTGTCCCAAGGTGGTCCGGTGCTTGCAGCGCTGCTTGCGGCCGAGATCGACGCCGGCGAGGCCAAGGGCCCTTATGGGATCTATCCTGCAGGGCCGCTTTCGGCTGAAAACCAGGCCGGACCGCATTACCGGGTGGGTGCTGATAGCCGCAGGCTGATCGGCGCTAAACTCAGCGCGGCGCTCGAACACGCTCATCTTCTGGTGTTCCGCCCGCGTGACGCCAGCCGCGAAGCGCTGCAGGCCCTGCTTGATGCCGGCTGGAGCACTGCCGCAATCGTGACGCTGTCGCAGTTGGTGGCCTATCTGGCGTTCCAGGTCCGCATCGTGAGTGGCCTGGCCGCTTTGGCCAGTTCCAGCGAACAACCTGTCGCCGCCAATTCAGACGCCACATTTACCGCCGCGCTTGCCGCTGGCGTCAATTCGTGAGGATCCGTTCATGACCACGACGATTTCCTACCCCGAGAGTGTGCCGCCGGCTGTGTTTACCCAGGACGAACTGGCCTGGGCGCCATGGCTTGAGCCATTGACCGAGGCCGATCTCACGGATCGTCACTGGGCGGGTCTGGTCGATGCATCGCGTTCCAAGTCGCCTTATTTCATGCTGCTGGCGCATGACCCCGAAGTGCTTGAAGCCCGCACCAAGGCCGACAAGGATATCTTCTACAACCCAAATGGCGGCTTGCCGCGTGCCGAGCGGGAGCTTTCGGCAACCGCGACCTCGCGGCACAATGGCTGCATTTTCTGCGCCTCGGTGCACTCGCGTTTCGCCTCGACCCACTCCAGGCGCCGCGACGACGTGCAGCGCCTTCTCGAGGACGGTCTCAGCGCCGACCTCGGCCCGCGCTGGAATGCCGTGAAGGACGCGGCAGTCGCCCTGACTGATACACCAGCACAGTTCGGCCAGGACGAGATTGTCGCCTTGCGCGCGGCGGGTCTCAATGATTTCGAGATCACCGATGTCATTTCGACCTCGGCCTTCTTCAACTGGGCCAACCGCCTGATGCTATCCCTCGGCGAACCGGTCTCGGCAAAAGCCGCATAATCGAGCGACCGAAGTCAGATCAGTTGGCCCGTTCTCCTGCAGAGCGGGCCAACTTTTGTTCGGTATTCGTGGTGATCACGATGCGGCTGGTGCAGTGATGTCGCTGGGGTGGAACAGGGAGAGGGGGCGGATTTCGTAGGAGCCTACGCCCGGGTTGGCTTTGGCGAGGTCTTTGGCGAAGGCGAGGGCGTCGTCGAGGGTGTCGCAATCGGCGAGGTAGAAGCCGAGGAACTGTTCTTTGGTTTCGGCGAACGGGCCGTCGATGATCAGGGGTTCGCCCGAGGTCTTGCGCAGGGTAGTGGCGGTCGTGGTGGGCTGGAGCCGGACGACGGGGCCGAGCTTGCCCTTGGCCTTCATGCCGTTCTGAACCACCATGAGGCGGGCCATGCAGGCGTCGTCTTCCTCTTTGGTCCAGTTGGAGACGGCGTTTTCATCGTTGTAGCAGAGCAGGGCATACAGCATTTGGGTCAACTCCCGTTTGGGGCGAGTATGCCGCAAAACTGAGTTGAGTGAAGCGGTTTTAAGCCACCGGGGGCGGCATGTTGCGGGCGATGGTCACAGTGGCGCCCAGCGAGGCGAGGATGATGGCGATGATGCCGCCGAGCTGCCAGGGCGTCAGGCTTTCGTGCAGGATGAGGAAGCCGGAGAGGGCGCCGAGGGCAGGCTGGCCGCTCATCAGGATACCGAACAGGCGCGCGGGGATATGCGGCAAGGCCACCATGTCGAGCGCATAAGGGATGGCGCTGGAGAGCAGTGCGACGCCCAGCGCGATGGGCAGGATGGCGGGATTGAGCAAAGCGGTGCCGGCGGTCGCAATGCCAAACGGCAGTGCAATGACGGCGGCGATAGTGACGCCAAGGGCGGTGATATGGGGGCCGCCACCGGTGCCGGCGCGCTGGCCAAAGATGATGTAGCCGGCCCAGCAGGCGCCTGCGGCGAGAGCCAGCAACACGCCGGTGATGCCGATTTGGCCCGAGGATTGGCCGAGCGGCAGCAGCAGGGCAAGGCCGACGACTGCCAACAAAATCCAGGCAAAATCCAGCGGCTTGCGCGAACCGGCGAGGGCCACCGCCAGAGGTCCGGTGAATTCCAGCGCAACGGCAACGCCGAGCGGAATGGTCTGCAGCGCGGCATAGAAGAACAGGTTCATGGCACCCATGACGGCGCCATAGGCGAACACCGCGCGCCATTGGCGGCGGTCGAGCTTTTGCCGCCACGGCTGGAAGATGGCCAAGAGGACAATCGCCGCGAGGGTGAGGCGGAGCGTGGTGGCGCCGGCCGCGCCGACGGCAGGGAACAGGCCTTTGGCGAAGGAGGCGCCGGTCTGGGTGAAGACCATGCCGAGCGTAACGAGGGCGACGGAAAAGACAACGGATTGCGGCCGCACGGGAGGGCTTTCGAGGTGAGGCCGGTGCCGGTGCTGTAACAGGGTTCCGAGTGGTTTCCCACTACTGGAATGTTGGAGTCCTCCCGGACATCCTGCCCAAACCACCCCCACCCTTGATCCCTCCCCACAAGGGGGAGGGAGACGATGAACACGGACTGTTGCGCTAGCGCCTCCCTCCCCTTGATGGGGAGGGATTGAGGGTGGGGTGATGGCCGCAGGGCAACTAGATCGACCGCGGCATTGACCCGACTCTCAATGCGCTTTAGCCCTGTTGCGGCGAGAACAAAGGAGGAATGGCAAATGGAATATCGCTATCTGGGTCGGTCGGGCCTCAAGGTGTCGACGTTGACCATGGGCACCATGACCTTCGGCGGCTCGGAACAGGTCGGCAATACCGGCCAGGTCGATGCGACGCGGCAGATCGACATGTGTCTCGATGCGGGGATCAACCTGCTCGACACGGCCAATGTTTATAATGCGGGCGTGTCGGAAGAGATGATCGGCGTGGCGCTGTGCGAGAATGGCCGCCGACAAAGGGCGCTGGTGGCCACGAAAGTCCGGTTCAAGATGGGCGAGGGTCCCAACGAGATCGGACTAAGCCGGCATCACATCATCGAGCAGTGCAAGGCGAGCCTCAAGCGGCTGAAGACCGATGTGATCGATCTCTATCAGGTGCATGAATGGGACGGCATGACGCCCATCGAAGAGACGATGGAGGCGCTGGACACGTTGGTGCGGCATGGGCATGTGCGCTACATCGGCTGTTCCAATTATTCGGGCTGGCATATTTCGAAGGCCCTGGCGGCTGCCAAGGAGCGGGCCGGCGAGCGTTTCGTGAGCCAGCAGATCCACTACACGCTGCATTCGCGCGAAGCGGAATATGAATTGGTGCCGATCAGCCAGGACCAGGGACTGGGTATATTGATCTGGTCGCCGCTGGCGGGTGGATTGCTGTCGGGCAAGTATCGGCGGAACAGCGGGCCGGATTCGGGGCGGCATGTCGGTGGCTTCCGCGAGCCGCCGGTGCCGAACTGGGATCGGCTATACGACATCGTTGATGTGGTGGTGGAAATTGCCGAGGCGCGCGGTGTTTCCGGGGCGCAGGTGGCGCTGGCCTGGGCATTGGGTCGGCCGGGCGTGATATCGGTGATCATTGGCGGGCGCAGCGATGCGCAGTTCAAGGATAACCTGCTGGCGGCGGAGCTGCAGCTAAGCGATGACGAGCGTGCAAGGCTCGATGCGGTAAGTCAGCCGCCTTTGCTCTATCCTTATTGGCACCAGACCTTTACTGCCAATGACCTGCTGGGGCCGGTCGATCGTGATCTCCTCGCCCCCTATGTCGAGGAGTTCAAGCGTGGGTGATTATCTGTTCGAGCCGCATGCGCCGGTATCCATTCCGATTGCGCGCGGCGGGCTATTTGCGGTGCGCCGGGTATATTGCGTCGGCCGCAACTATGCCGAGCACATCAAGGAAATGGGCAATGACGTGCGCGATGCGCCGTTTTTCTTTGCCAAGCCGGCCGACGCCGTTGTGGTGGGTGGCGCGAGCATTCCCTACCCGCCGCAGACCAGTGATTTCCAACACGAGATCGAGCTGGTCGTAGCTATCGGCAAAGAGGGCAGCGATATCGCCGTCGGCGATGCGCTGGACCATGTGTATGGCTATGCAGCCGGGCTCGACATGACGCGGCGCGACCTGCAGGCGGTGGCCAAGAAGGCCGGACGTCCGTGGGAAATGTCGAAAAGTTTCGATCATTCCGCGCCGATCGGCACTATCGAGCCCGCCAGCACGATCGGTCATCCCGATAAGGGTGCTATTCGTTTCAGCGTCAATGGTACGGTGCGGCAGACCGGCAATCTCAACGAACAAATCTGGAGCGTGGCGGAATCCATCGCCTATCTCAGCCAGTTCGTGACGCTGAAAGCCGGCGACCTGATCATGACCGGCACGCCTGCGGGCGTCAGCGCGGTGATGCGCGGCGATGTGCTGGAAGGCAGTATCGAAGGCGTTGGCAGCGTAAAGACGACGATAATCTGATGCCAGTCTGGTCGCCCCAGCAGGACGCTGCGCTGATCGCTGTTTCGGCCTGGCTCAAGGACAAGAACGGACCGCAGGTGTTCCGCCTGTTCGGCTGGGCCGGCACCGGCAAATCGACGCTTGCAGTGCACCTGGCCCAGGATATCCGCAGCGTTAAATACGCGGCGTTTACCGGCAAGGCGGCGCTGGTGATGCGCAAGCGCGGCTGCAAGGGCGCCCAGACCATCCACAGCCTGATCTATACGCTGGTCAGCGAAAACGATGGCGAGCCGCGCTTTGTGCTGGATGACGAAAGCCCGGCGGCTGATGCGGACCTGATCGTGATCGACGAAGTGTCGATGGTGGACGAGCAGCTCGGCCGCGACCTGCTGAGCTTTGGCACCAAGGTGCTGGTGCTGGGCGATCCGTTCCAACTGCCGCCGGTGCAGGGCGCCGGGTTTTTTACCGCCGACGAGCCGGACATGATGCTGACAGAAATCCACCGGCAGGCGGCCGACAATCCGATCATCCACCTTTCGATGCAGGTGCGCGAGGGCGGGTTCCTGGAGCGCGGTACTTATGGCGAGTCCGTCGTGGTCGGGCGCGAGGACGTTGACCGCAATGCGGTGCTAGAGGCCGACCAGGTGCTGGTGGGCCGCAACAAGACGCGGCTGCAATATAATGACCGGCTGCGCGAGCTGAAGGGCCTGCCGTTCCACGAGCCAGTTCTGGGCGACCGCATGGTTTGTTTACGGAACAATCCGCGCAAGAAACTACTTAACGGGCAGATATGGATGGTCACCGAGGCCACGAGGCGCAGCAATGGCAAGTGGAGCCTGTTGCTGGGTGCCGACGAAGGCAAGGGCGAGGCGAAGGTTTTGACGCATAAGGCCTTCTTTGCAGGCGAGGAAGACGCGATGAGCTGGCCGGAACGGCGGCAGTTCGACGAGTTCACTTTTGGATATTGCCTTACCGTCCACAAGGCGCAGGGCAGCCAGTGGGACAATGTCTATCTGTTCGACGAGAGCTTCGTGTTCCGCGAGGAGCGGGCGCGCTGGCTGTATACAGGCATCACCCGCGCCGCTGAAAAGATCACGGTCGTATCGTGACCCTGCTCTCGGTGCGGCACGAGACCGTCTATCGCTATGAGCGCCCTGTGCAATTCGGCGATCATCGCATGCTGCTGCGGCCGCGCGACAGCATGGAACAAACGCTGGAGAGTTTTGGGCTGGCGATCCGGCCCAAGCCGGCAAGCCTGCGCTGGATCCACGATGTGTTCGGCAATGGTATCGCGATCGCCAGCTTTGACGAGCCGGGGGAAGAATTGCGCATTGTGGCGACCATGGTGCTGGACCATACGCCGGAGCTGACGCCGGCCTTCGAGATCGAGACACGCGCCAAGACCTATCCGTTCGACTATGGCGATGTAGACGCGATCGACCTGGCGCCAAACCTGCGGCGGCAGTTTCCCGAGCAGACCGAGGTCGATGCCTGGGCGAAACGCTTTCTCGATCCGCGCGGAGTGACGCAGACGGGGCACCTGCTGGCGACGATGACGCTGGGGATCAAGGAAAGTTTCAATTATCTGCGTCGGCCCGATCCCGGCACGCAGAAACCATCGATGACGCTATCGACGCGGGCCGGAACCTGCCGCGATTTTGCGCTGCTGATGATCGAAGCCGCGCGTTCGCTAGGTTTGGCGGCGCGGTTTGTGACGGGGTATTTGTATTCGCCGGCGCGCGACGGCAATCATCGCGGTGGCGGCGCGACGCATGCCTGGTGCCAGGTGTATCTGCCGGGTGCCGGGTGGGTGGAGTTCGATCCGACCAACGGGATTATCGGGACGCGGGATTTGATCCGCGTGGGCGTGGCAAGGGAACCAAGACAGGCGATCCCCATTTCGGGGACGTTCATCGGCAAGAAAGACGATTATCTCGGCATGGAGGTCGAGGTGGTGGTGGAGCGGGTTGTCTCACCGCAAGACAGTATGGGGTAGGTCCGGCCGATATTTTGCTGACGCTGGCCTGCGAATGCCGGTTTTCCGCGCTTCCTGTCCGGTTCTCGTGCCCCAGCATTTTCGTCTCAGCCTGAGCTGAATCTCGATCGGTCCTTGGTGCTTCAGCGCTCGCTCCCACGAACGAGCCGCGCCACACGTCAGTCCCGCGTGACGCTCACGGCGTCCGTGGTCCATTCTTCGGCTTTGTCGCCATTGATGGCTTCGCTCCAGACACGGATGGGGAGGGGCATAACTTGGCCATAGATGGTGGCGAAGGCGGTATCGGCGGCGTCGCGGCCGACGCCGATACGGACCATGCCGTCGAGCGCCGCCATGCGGGTGGCGTCGAACAGATACCAGCGGTCGCCGAGATAGGCTTCGAACACCGCGTGGAAATCCTGCGGTTTAAGCTGCCAAGCGTAGCAGGAAACGAAGCGGGCCGGGATGCCGAGGGCGCGGCAGAAGGTGATGCCGAGATGGGCGAAGTCGCGGCAGACACCAGCGCGCAGCGAGAAGGTGTCGGCGGCGGTGGTGGTAGTGTCGCTGGTGCCGAACAGATAATCGACTTCGCTATTGATCCAATTGCAAATTTCAACGACGCGGCCGAAGCCGGGCTCAATATTGCCGAACTGGCGGTTGGCAAAGCGCGCCAGCTGGTCGGACGGGCAATAGCGCGATGGATTGAGGAAGGGCAAAGTGTCCAGCGGCAGCGTGGCGATCGGTACTTCGTGGATCACCGCGGGAGCCCGGTGCAAGGCATCGAGCTCGATCTGGGCCTCGTAGCGCAACTGGACCACGCCCTGTGGCACGGTGAGGCGGAGGTAGCGGTTGCCGCTTTCCTCGGAGGTTTTCTCGTCGGCGGGCAGGTTGGGCGTGATGGTCAGGCGTTCGCTAACGACGCGCTGGCGGCCGCCTCGCATGGCTTCGATGTTGAAAATCAGCGTCGCCTGTTGGGCGACGTCATAGCCAATCTCGCAGCCTACGGAAAATATCATATGCGCCCCTTTAGTCCAGTCTGCCACAACCCCGCCATATGCGGTAAGTTCCGTTTACAGGACTAAGGACACAGCGCCATAACAAAGACAAACTTGGCCCGCCTTTGAGAAAATGAAGTGTTGCGGCCAACTTGGCCAACTTGGCCGAATTGCCGAGATTTTTGACCTGGCCGCTGCTTGCGCTTCACACGGCCGTGTATCAATCTTGGCGATTGCGATTTTTCGGCAAATCCTGTTCCAGCCCAAAGCGGAGGCAATATGCACCACGATACCCCCCTGATCACAACAATCGTCGCGGGTCTGGTGCTGGCCTATATTTTCGGCATGATCGCCAACCGGCTTCGGATGCCGCCGCTGGTTGGTTATCTGTTTGCCGGTATCCTGGTGGGGCCGAACACCCCCGGCTTTGTTGCCGACCAGGCGCTGGGCGCCGAACTGGCCGAGCTTGGCGTGATCCTGCTGATGTTCGGCGTGGGCCTGCATTTTTCCCTCAAGGACCTGATGAGCGTAAGGGCGCTGGCCATTCCGGGCGCCCTGGTGCAGATCGCATTTGCGACGCTGCTCGGGCTCGGGTTGGCGATGCTGCTCGGTTGGGGCCTTGGCGCTGGACTGTTGTTTGGCCTGGCGCTCTCGGTCGCATCGACCGTGGTGCTGCTCAAGGCGCTGCAGGATCGGCGCTTGATCGAGACCGAGCGCGGACGCATTGCCGTCGGCTGGCTGATCGTCGAAGACCTCGCCATGGTGTTGGCGCTGGTTTTGATCCCGGCTATTGCGAGCCTTAATGGCACCGATACAGGCATCCATGACCCGTTCGTGTCCTTCGTCGAGCGCATTCTAGGCGGTTCGGTGGGTATCTGGGGCGTGTTGGCACTGACGGTGGTCAAGCTGGCCGCCTTTGTCGGTTTCATGCTGATCGTCGGACGCCGCGTCATCCCCTGGGCGCTGCATGGAACGGCGCATACCGGGTCGCGCGAGTTGTTCCGCCTGGCGGTGCTGGCGATTGCGCTGGGCGTAGCGCTCGGCTCGTCAGTGCTGTTCGGCGTGTCGCTGGCGCTGGGTGCGTTCTTTGCCGGCATGATCCTTTCGGAAAGCGAGCTGTCTCATCGTGCGGCGCAGGAAACACTACCGCTGCGCGATGCTTTCGCGGTGCTGTTTTTCGTATCGGTCGGCATGCTATTTGACCCCAGCATTATCGTCACGAATCCGCTGCCGGTTATAGCGACCGTGTTCATCATCGTGGTGGGCAAGTCCCTGGCGGCCTTTGCCATCGTGCTGGTGTTCAAGCGACCGGTGGGGACGGCGCTGACAATCTCGGCTTCACTCGCGCAAATCGGCGAATTTTCCTTCATTCTCGCCAGCTTGGGCGTGTCGCTGGCCATACTGCCGCCCGAGGGGCAGGACCTGATCCTTGCCGGTGCGCTGATTTCTATCGTGCTAAATCCAGTAGTGTTCTTCGCGTTGGATTTGCTGAAACCTCGCTTCGAGGCCAAGGCGGCGCAGCGACGGGACGAGGTGCCGGTGGCTGATCGCGTGCGGATCGAGCCGGGTGAAATTAGCGCGGCGGCCAAGGGGCCTATCACCACAAATGTGCCCGGAGATGCGGCGATCGACACCGGTGCGCATGGGGCCGACGACGATGTGGATACGCCGAGCAAACTCACCGATCACACCGTGCTGGTGGGATATGGCCAGGTTGGCCGCGTGGTGGCCGATGGGCTCAAGGCCCAGGGCACGCCGCTGCTGGTAATCGAGGATTCCGATCATGACGTAAGGGCGGCGCGCGAGGCAGGGCTCGACGTGCTGTTCGGCAACGCGGCGAGTAGCAATGTGCTCAAGCTTGCGAACCTGACGCACGCGCGCTCGCTGATGGTGGCGATTTCCAACGGCTTCGAGGCTGGATCGGTATGCGAGAGCGGCCGCAAGCTCAACCCGTCGATCCGCATCATCACGCGCGCCTATTCGGAAGAAGAGGACACCTATCTGCGCGGGCTGGGCGCCAATATCGTGATCCGCGGCGAGCGCGAAATCGGCATGGGCATGCTGGCCTATGCGCTTGGCGAACGGATTGACGAGACCGCCGTGGAAGTCGCGCCGGTCGAGGCGAAGCTGCCGCAAGGCGAGAATTTGCTGGAGAAGGTGGCGGCTGCGCCGGTGGCTGAGGTTGTCACAGTGGCAACTGCCGTTGCGGTGAGCGATGCCTTGGTGGCTGAGCCGGAGGCGGTTGCGGTGTTTGAGCCGGTGGCGGTGGTTGAGGCTGAGCCAGTGGCGGAACCGGCTCCCGAAGCTATCGTGGCTGAGGTGCCCTCTAGTGAGTTGGTCGTGACCGAAGTGCCGGCCGAGCCGGCAGTCGGACTGGCGGCCGATCCGGTGGTCATTGAAGTAGTTGAGTCTACCGCTGCGCCCGAGACGGTCATTATATTGCCGCCGCCGAAAGTTGTGGTTGAAGATGCGGCCGGGCTTGAGAGTGTTGTGGCGACGCCGACCGTCGGCGAAGCGCCGGCCGAGATCGACGAGGTTGTGGTGACGCCAGTTGCCGCAGAGCCTGTCGAGACCGAGACCGAGACCGAGACCGAGACCGAGACCGAGACCGAGACCGAGACTGAGACTGAGACTGAGACTGAGACTGAGACTGAGACTGAGACTGACGAGCAGGAAGAGGCCGAGGTCAATGAAGGGGGCATTGCGCCCCCGGACGAGCTTGAGGTCGAGCCTGCTGCGGATGAGAAGCGGGTGGTGCCGCCTGTTGTGCCGGAGCCGAAGATCTAGCCCTTGTCAAAAATTTAGGGTCCGGTGCATAGAGTTTTCGCGGCTGCGCCAGAAGGGCGGCCGGGGGTAGACCAGGTCGATGATTTCGCAAAAAGCCAAATATGCGCTGCGGGCGCTGGTATCGCTGGCCCGGAGCGGGCGCGACCAGTCGATGATGATCGGCGAAATTTCCAAGCAGCAGGCCATCCCCAAGAAGTTCCTCGAGCAGATATTGCTAGAGCTGAAGCGGGCAGGTTTTGTGGCCAGCCGGCGCGGACGGGCGGGCGGCTATGTGCTGCTGAAGGCGCCGGAAGAAATCATTTTTGGCGAGGTGTTGCGGCTGATCGATGGGCCGATAGCGCCGCTGCCGTGCCTGTCCAAAATTGCCTATCGCAAATGCGAGGATTGCCGGGACGAGGCAAGTTGCGAAATCCGGCATGTGTTTGAGCGGGTGACGCTGGCAACGCGAGCGGTGCTGGATACGACGAGCCTGGCGGATTCGTTAAGGCTGGAGGATTTGCCGGTTTAAGGGTGGCGGTAGCTTCGCCGGGTTTTGCCAGCGGGTACCCCCACCCAGCCTCCCCCTGATAGGGGGAGGAATCTCATAGAGTTTCGGTACGATTTAGTCCAATTCGCCGGCCAGATCCCTCCCCCTTTTCAGGGGGAGGCTAGAAGGGGGTATTCTTCCTACCCAAACACCACAGTCTTCTTGCCATTCAACATCACCCGACTTTCCAGGTGCAATTTGACGGCCCTTGCCAGCACGCGGCTTTCGATGTCGCGGCCGGCAGCGACTAGGTCTTCGGCGCTCATGGCGTGGGTGACGCGGGCGGTTTCCTGCTCGATGATCGGGCCTTCGTCGAGGTCAGGGGTCACGTAGTGGGCGGTGGCGCCGATGATCTTGACGCCGCGTTCGTGGGCCTGGTGATAGGGCTTGGCGCCCTTGAAGCTGGGGAGGAACGAGTGATGGATGTTGATGACCTGGCCGAACAGGCGGGTCGACAGATTGTCGCTCAGCACCTGCATGTAGCGGGCCAGCACGACAAGATCGGCGCCGGTTTTTTGAACCAGCGCAAGGATTTGCTCTTCCTGTTGCGCCTTGGTGTCCTTGGTCACCGGCAGCAGGTGGAAGGGGATGCCGGCGTCCTCGGCAATTTTTTGCGTGTCCGAGTGGTTGGAAATGACGGCGGCGACCTCGGCGTCGAGCCAGCCGACGCGGATCTGATATAGCAGGTGCAGCAGCGTGTGGTCGAACTTGCTGACCAGGATGGCGATGCGGCGCTTGCGGCTTTCGTCGGTCAGGGCAGTCTTCATCGAGAAGCGCTCGATGGGGGACTTGAGAGCCCGTTCGATGGCGTCGCGGCTGACGCTTTCGGGCGCGGTGAAGGCCAGGCGCATGAAGAAGCGGCCGGTTTCCTTGTCCCAGAACTGGTTGGATTCGGCGATGTTGGCATTGAGCGCCGCCAGTTCAGTGGTGACGGCGGCCACAATGCCGGGCCGATCGACACAGGACAGGGTGAGGACGTAATTGGCCGGGGACATTCTCGGAACTCCAACGCTTTTGCTGCGCGTTTCCGAACCGGAAAACCGGTGCCCACTTTTCCTGGAAACGCTGCTCGCCCAGCGGTATCAATGGCTTGAGCGGCGGCGTCAAGGGCGCAACAAAAAGGGCCATCCCATGAGGACGGCCCTTCCTGAGTATTTCGACCTCGAGGGCCGGGGGAGGCGTGTGCTAGCCGAGATCACTCCCGCTCTGCACTACAAACCCAGGACCATCTTCGAGCGCCGTAATCTCATAAGACATTGGATCACCTCCTTTACATTGGTTGAACATGCCGATGATGGTGCGCTGATTTTTTCGGTCTGTCCAGAGTGCCGTGCGAGGTCGTGATGAACGGATTCTGAACGGCTAAGGCCTTGCTCTTTTTGGCTTGGAGCGCAGCTGGATCAGGGTGGCGATGAGGACGCCGGTAGCGACGATGGCGACGATGATGGTGGCGAGGGCGTTGACGTCTGGAGAGACGCCGAGCTTGACCTTGGAAAAGATCACCATGGGCAGGGTGGAGGAGCCGGGGCCGGAGACGAAGCTGGCGATGACCAGGTCGTCGAGCGACAGGGTGAAGCCGAGCAGCCAGCCCGAAACCAGCGCCGGGGCGATGATGGGCAGGGTGATGTCAAAGAAGGTGCGGAGCGGCGAGGCGCCGAGGTCCATCGCGGCTTCCTCGACGCTACGGTCGAAATCGGCAAGGCGGGACTGCACCACGACGCAAATGTAGGCCATGGCGAAGGTCGAGTGGGCGATGACGATGGTCAGCATGCCACGACCGGCGGGCCAGCCCAGGAGACTTTCCATGGCGACGAACAGCAGCAACATTGAAAGGCCGGTGATGACGTCTGGCATCACCATGGGCGCCGAGACCATGCCGGAGAACAGGGTGCGACCGCGGAAGCTGCGGAAGCGGACCAGCGCAACGGCGGCGAGGGTGCCGAGCACCAGCGCGATGGTGGCGCTGATGGCGGCGATCTGCAGGCTCAGCCAGGCGGCGCCCAGCATTTGCGGATCGTTGAACAGCTCGCCATACCATTTGGTCGAAAATCCTGACCAGACGGTGACCAGGCGGTTCTCGTTGAACGAGAACACCACCATGGAAATGATGGGTGCGTAGAGGAAGGAAAAGCCAAGGGTTGCCGCAATGGGCAGGAACCAGCCACGGCGCATGTTACTTCTCCACCATGGCGTTCTGGGCTTTTTGCAACAGCATGATCGGGACCACGACGACGGCCAGCATGGCCACCGCGACGGCGGAAGCGCGTGGCCAGTTGGTGGCGCCGAAGAACTCGTCCCAGAGCACTCGGCCGATCATCAGGGTTTCGGGGCCACCCAGCAGAGCCGGGATAACGTATTCGCCGACGGCGGGAATGAACACCAGCAGCGAGCCGGCGATAATGCCGGGCAGCGAAAGCGGCAGGGTGATCGACATGAAGGTCTGCCACGGACGCGAGCCGAGATCGGCCGAGGCCTCGATCAGCGCAACGTCGAGCTTTACCAGCGTGGTGTAGAGCGGCAAGATCATGAAAGGCAGGTAGCTGTAGATCAGGCCGACATAGACCGCGAAATCGGTCTGCATCATTACAAGGGGCTCGATGCCAAACAGCCCGAGAAACTGGTTGATCAGGCCATTGCCACGCATGAAGCCGGTCAGTGCATAGATGCGCAGCAGGAACGACGTAAAGAACGGCAGCACCACCAGCATCAGCAGTACATTGCGCCACGGATCGGGCGCGCGGGCGATGGCATAGGCCATGGGATAGCCGACGATCAGCGTGATGACCGTGGAGATGAAGGCGATGCGGATCGAGGACAGATATGCGGCGACATAGAGGTTGTCACTGAACAACTTGATATAGTTGCTGAGGTGCAGGGTCAGTTGCACCGTGCCATCCTCGGTGGTCAGCAGCGGCGAATATGGTGGGCGACCGAACTGCTTGGTGGCGAGGGAAATGCCGAACACCAGGGCCAGCGGAATGAGGAAGAAGACGAGCAGCCACAGCACCGGCGCGATCAGCACCAGCGCCTTGCCGGAAATGCCGACCTTGGCGAGACCGCGCTCGACGGCCTTCCACGGCTTGAGCCGGCGCGGTGGGGGGAAGGAGGGGTCCGAGCTAAAGTTAGCCATGTGACATTCCCAAAAATGGGCTTAGCCGCGCTTCGCCTCTGCCTTTGGGGGAGAGGTGAAGACGGTCATGGCCTGACATTGACGCGATCATACCGTCAGCACCGAGCCGGAGGTGTCGTTCCAGGTGACGTAGACCGGTTCATCCCAGGTGATGGCGTCGGGATTGCCGCGGACGGTGTTGGTCTGGGTGACGCGCAGGCGTTTGCCGCTGTCGAGCAGGACTTGATAGACGCTCATGTCGCCGAGATAGCCGATATCCTCGACTACGCCTTTGGTGACATTGGCGTCGAAGGGTGCGTCGGGCTTGTCGCGGCTGAGCATCACCTTTTCGGGGCGGATGGCCCAGGACAGGATCTGGTCGGGGGCGCACTCGACGCCGTGGCCGACATAGATGTCACAGCCCATCTCGGCCGAGCGGAGGCGCACATGGCCGGGCTCGTCTTCGGTGACGACGCCTTCGACCATGTTGACCGAGCCAATGAAGCCGGCAACGAATTTGGAATTGGGGAATTCATAAATGTCGGTGGGCTCGCCGATCATGGCGATTTCACCCTGGTTCATCACGCCGATGCGGGTGGCGAGCGACATGGCTTCTTCCTGGTCGTGGGTTACCACAATGAAGGTGACGCCGAGGGTTTCCTGGATCTTGACCAGTTCGAACTGGGTTTCCTCGCGCAGCTTCTTGTCCAAGGCGCCAAGCGGCTCGTCGAGCAGCAACAGCTTGGGGCGCTTGGCGAGCGCGCGGGCGAGCGCGACGCGCTGGCGCTGCCCGCCGGAGAGCTGGTGCGGCTTGCGGGCGCCGTAATCCTGCAGCTTGACCAGGGTCAGCAACTCGGCGACGCGGTCGGCGATTTCGGGTTTGGGCAGGCCGTCGCGCTTGAGGCCATAGGCGATGTTCTGCTCGACATTCATATGCGGGAACAGCGCATAAGACTGGAACATCATGTTGACCGGCCGGTTGTAGGGCGCGACGTGGGTCATGTCCTGGCCGTCGATCTCGATGGTGCCCGAGGTGGGCGTCTCGAAGCCAGCCAGCATACGCAGCAAGGTCGACTTGCCCGAGCCCGAGCCGCCGAGCAGGCAGAACAGTTCAGACTTGAATATATCGAGCGACACGTCATGCACCGCCGCGACGTCCCCGAATTTCTTGGTGATGTTGCGGATGCGGACGAAGGGCGTCGCGGACGGATCGCGCCAAGGACGGGTGTCAGCGGCTATCAAAGGCTTTTTTGCCATCAGATGTTCCTGGCGGGCACGTTGGGCGAGGAGGCACGATCGGTACCTCCCCCTTGACGGGGGAGGCTAGGAGGGGGTGTTGAGAGCCCCGATATCGGGACCAAACACCCCCCTCCCTGACCCTCCCCGCAAGGGGGAGGGTGTCGACTGCGGCATATGACATAGACTTTTACTGGCCGGTTTTGATGCGGGTCCAGGTGCGGGTCAAGACTTCTTCGAAATCTGGGCTGTGGGCCTTCATGGTGAAGGCGTTGGCCAGGGTTTCGGCGGTCGGGTAAATGCTGGGGTTGGACTTCACGGCTTCATCGACGAAGGCGAGGGAGGCCGGATTGGGGTTGGCGTAGAACACCGTGTTGGTGATAGCGGCGACCACTTCGGGCTGCAGGATGTAGTTGATGAACTTGTGGGCGTTATCCGGATGCGGTGCATCGGCGGGAATAGCGAGGAAGTCGAACAGCGTCGGGGCGCCTTCTGCGGGGATCAGATAGGCAACTTTGGTGCCTTCGGCGGCATTGTCGGCGGCGATGAACATGTCGCCCGAATAGCCCATGGCGAGGCAGATTTCGCCGTTGCCGAGGTCGTCGATATACTGGCTGGAGTGGAAGTAGCGGATCGAGGGCTTGATGGAATTCATCAATTCCTCGGCCTTTGCGAGGTCTTCTTCGCTTTCGGAATTGGGGTCGAGGCCAAGATAATGTAGCGCCGCGCCGATGACTTCGGAGGGACTATCCATCACGGCGACGCCGCAGGAAGCCAGCTTGGCCACAGTTTCCGGGGCGAACAGCAGATCCCAGCTGGTGGGCGGAACATCGGTGCCGAGGGCTTCGGCGACCTTGGCGGTATTGTATCCGAGGCCGATGGTGTTGAGCATGTAGGGCACGCCATTGGCATTGTCTGGATCGACGATGGCCGCAGTCGCGAGGGCGGCCGGATCGAGATTGACCAGGTTAGTCAGTTTGGACTTGTCGAGCGGAAGGATCAGGCCGGCCATGATCTGGCGTTCGAGGAAATTGCCCGAGGGCACTACGATGTCATAGCCGGCGCTGCCGGCGAGCAGCTTGGCGTCGACGATCTCGTTATTGTCATAGACGTCGTAATTGACCTTGATGCCGGTCTCCGCCTCGAAATTGGCGATGGTGTCCTCGGCAATATAGTCGGACCAGTTATAGACGTTGAGCACGGCCTCTTCCTGGGCCAGCACGGGGCTGGCGACCAAGAGGGCGCCAATGGCAAGGGCGAGCGACTGCTTCATCTGATGGGCTCCTGTGCGGATGGTCTGGTGGTTTTTTAGTTGGCGCAACGCCGGGCGCTGCAATGAGATGCGTTATAGGCGTGGACGGTCAGGCGCTCATCTTGGAGTGCCCGTGGCGGGTCTGTCCTGAAATGCTGGTGCACAAAAGGAGCGCTCGGAAGCGCTGGGCAAATCAACTGAACTGGGCCCCGATCGGGGCGCGTATCGACCGGCGCAGAGCGCGCGATCAACAAGGGTAGTTTGCAGCGAAGTGCCCTTTCCACGCTGGCGTTACGAGGGCAACCTAGAGCCAAAATTCCGCACCGACAAGCGCTGTCGGCCAAGTTTTCTAAAGGGTTGACGCCCTGCGGCAACAAGGCGCAAAACCCGGGCCAACAGGGCCGGGACGGTCCGCAACCATATTGCATGAGCGAGTGATAAAATGAGCGCCAAGTCCTATCTTTCGATCAGCCCCGAGGTGAAGAAGGCGCTTGCCGAGGGCAAGCCGGTGGTGGCGCTGGAATCCACCATCATCACCCATGGCATGCCCTATCCGCAGAACCTGGAAATGGCGACCAATGTGGAACAGGTGATCCGCGACAATGGCGCGGTGCCGGCGACCATCGCCATCATGGATGGCCGCTTCTGCGTCGGCGTTTCGGGGGAAGATCTCGAGCGCCTGGCGCAGACCGGCGGCACGGCGGCCAAGGCAAGCCGGCGCGACGTTTCGGCGCTGCTGGTCAAGGGCGAAATTGCCGGCACGACGGTGGCGACGACGATGCAGATCGCGTCGCTGGCGGGCATTCATGTGTTTGCCACCGGCGGCATTGGTGGGGTGCATCGCGGCGCCGAGGATACGTTCGATATTTCGGCAGACCTCGAAGAACTGAGCCGGACACCGGTTTGCGTGGTTTGTGCCGGCGCCAAGTCGATCCTCGATATCGCCAAGACGCTCGAAGTGCTGGAGACCAATGGCGTACCAGTGCTGGGCTATGGCACTGACGATTTCCCGGCGTTCTGGGCGCGCCAAAGTGGCCATAAGGTGGACCACCGTTTCGATGACGTGGCCGATATTGCCAAGGTGGTCGCCATGCAGGCGGACCTCGGGATGGGCGGCGTGCTGGTGGCCAATCCCATCCCCGAAGCCGATGCGCTCGATCCCGCAGCGATCGAAGCACGCATCGCCGAGGCCATTCGTGGTGCCGAACAGGAAGGGATATCGCGCAAGGCGCTGACGCCGTTTTTGCTCAAGCGCATTTTCGAGCTGACCGACGGCAATTCGCTGGTGGCCAATATTGCGCTGGTGGAGAATAACGCCAAGGTGGCCGCAGGGATCGCCGTGGCTTTGGCCGCGCGCAATTCAGCCAAGCCCGCCACCTACCGCGCATGAGCGCAAGGGTTCTCGTCGTCGGCGACGTGATGACCGATGTCATCGTGATGCCGGAAGGGCCAATCGTCAAAGGCAGCGACCGGCGGGCAAAAGTGCGCAGCCGGCCCGGCGGCTCGGGCGCCAACCAGGCGGTGTGGCTTGGCGCCATGCAGGCCGAGGTGGTGTTTGCGGCCAGGGTCGGCGCCGACGACCTGCATATGTATGAGAACTATTTCCGCGGGCTCGGGGTGATTCCGATGCTGGCGGGCGACCGCGAACTGCCGTCGGGCGTGCTGGTGACCATTGTCGATCCGGACGGCGAGCGGAGCTTCCTGACCGACAGGGGTGCCAATCTCAATCTCAGCTCGGCGGACCTGCCGGGCAGTCTGCTCGACGGGATCGGCATGGTGATGGCGTCGGGCTACAGTTTCTTTGCGCCGGGCCCACGGGCCGCGGTGCAGGCACTGTTTGCCGAGGCGCGGGCGCGCGGCATTGCGGTGGCGGTCGATCCGGCGTCGGTGGGGTTTCTGGTCGAGGTCGGGCCAGCGGCGTTTCTCGACTGGACGGCTGGTGCGACGGCGATTTTTTCCAACGAGAGCGAGGCCGAGGCGCTGACCGGCGTGGTTGGCTACGCGGCGCAGATGCGGGCGCTGGGCAAGCGGTTCGAGACGGTGCTGATCAAGCGCGGAGCGCTAGGGGCAGCGATCGGCGGGCGGGATGGAGTGCGGGTCGAGTTGCCGGCGCCGCGTGTCGATGTGGTGGATACGACCGGGGCGGGGGATGCGTTTGCCGCCGGGTTTATTGCGGCGCAACTGGCAGGGGCGGATGAAGCGGGGGCCCTGGCGCGCGGGATCGCGGCGGGCGCCAAGGCAGTGCAGTCAATCGGCGGACAGCCGGGGTAGAGTCTGCCGCATCCCTGCTGCAATCTGGTTTATTCTGGGCGATCTGAGGAGAACCGCCATGAACCGATTTATTGCCGCCAGCGCGCTTTGTCTTGGTCTTGCCACGCCGGCCCTCGCCGATGGCAAGGTCTATGTGCAACTGCCGGACCTGTCGTCCTATGCCAACAAAGAGGCTGAGGACTTCCTCCACCAAGTGGTGCTGGCCAATGTGGTGTCTTCCAATTGTCCGGGTTTTGAGGTGACGGATGCGGAATGGTCGCTGCTGACGGATTCGGCGGACCTGTTGGCCTATGGCCAGCTCAAGCTCAGCGTCGATGATTTCGACAACCTGTTCTACAAGCCGGCATTTGGTGCACTGGATGATGCAACAACCTGCAAGACGGAAGGGCCTGCGGTGGAGACCATTCTCGCCGAGCTGGTGGCTCAGGGCGGTTCGCGCGAGCCTTTGGCTGACCAGGAGGCCGCCTACACGGAGTGGCGGGCGCTGATGGATAGTTTACAGTCTGGTCCAGCGGCGGACGAGAGCGTCGCGCCAACCGGAAAGACCAAGACCAAGTGAACCTGATCGCCAGCATTCTCATCGGCCTCGTGGCGCTGCTCCACGTCTACATCATGATTCTTGAGATGTTCCTGTGGACCGGGCCGCGCGGCCAGAAAGCGTTTGGGCTGACGCCGGAATTTGCATCGTCGACCAAGGTGCTGGCGGCAAACCAGGGGCTGTATAATGGATTCCTGGCGGCGGGGCTGTTCTGGTCGGTGCTGCATCCGAACCCGGAATTTGCCTGGCAGATTGCGGTGTTTTTTCTGGTCTGCGTCGCCGTCGCTGGCATTTATGGCGCTGCGACGTCGAGCCGGAAGATATTGTTGATCCAGACCGTGCCGGCGGTGATTGCGCTGCTGGCGGTGATTTTTCTGTAACAGTCAAAGCTACCGACCATCACCCTCGGGTCAGGCCCAAGGGTGACGATTTGTCGGTGAGGCGCGACTGCTACGCCGCCAATGCCGCGAGCACCCGCACCCAGCTGCGGATGCCGCGGTGGTAGCTGGCTAGGTCGTATTTCTCGTTGGGGCTGTGGATCTGGTCGTCTAGCTGGGCGAAGCCGATCAGCAGCGTGTCGAGGCCGAGGATACGCTTGAAATCGCCGGCGACGGGGATCGAGCCGCCCGAGCCGGTGATGACGGCGGGCCTGCCCCATTCGGCTGAGAGGCCGCTCAAAGCCTGGCGCAGATGGACACCGTCGTCGGGCACTGTGATAGCCGGCGAGCCGCCGTGGGGGTGGAAGGTGACCGAGCAATCGGCCGGGATCAGCGCCTCGACATGCTTGCGGAAGGCGGCGCGGATCTTGTCGGGCTGCATGCCAGACACGAGGCGGAATGAGATCTTGGCGCTGGCTTTGGCGGGAATAACGGTCTTGAAGCCGTCGCCGGTGTAGCCGCCGATCATCCCGTTAATTTCGCAGGTCGGGCGGGCCCACAGCATTTCGAGCACCGAACGAGATTGTTCGCCAGCCGGCACCGAAAGACCCGCCTCGCCGAGGAATTCGGCCTCATCGAAGCCGAGGCCGGCCCATTGGGCCTTCAGCGCCGGGCTGATTTCGGCAACGTCGTCGTAAAATCCCGGCAGGGTGACCGAGCCATCGGGGGCGCGCAGGCTGGCGATGATTTCGGCCAGCAGCTGGTTGGGATTGCGTGCGGCATTGCCGAACATGCCGGAATGCAGGTCCTTGTCGGCGCAAGTGATGGTGATTTCTTCGGCGACGAGGCCGCGCAGCATGGTGGTGATCGACGGCGTCTCGCGGTCCCACATGTCGGTGTCGCAAACCAAAGCAATATCGGCCGCAGCGAGTTCGGCGCGGTTGGCCTCCATGAAGGGGGGCAGGTTCTTGCCGCCGCTTTCTTCCTCGCCTTCGAGCATGAAGGAGACCTTGATGGGGAGCGAGCCGGTGACGCTCTGCCAGGCGCGGCAGGCCTCGATGAAGGTCAGCATCTGGCCTTTGTCGTCGGACGCGCCGCGGGCGACGATGATCTTGCGGCCCTTGTCATCGGTCTTGATCTGGGGATCGAACGGATCGGAATGCCACAGCTCGATCGGATCGACCGGCTGCACGTCGTAATGCGCGTAGAACAGCACATGCGGGCCGGCCCGGTCGGGGCCATGAGCGACAACCACCGGATGACCCGGCGTGGGGCGAGCGGCGGCGTCGAAGCCGAGAGCCTGTAGCTCGGCGACGATCCAGTCGGCGGCCCTTTGACACTCGGCGGCATAGGTCGGGTCGGTCGAGATGGACTTGATGCGCAGCAGTTCGTAAAGGCGCTCGAGGCTCTGGTCGAGCCTGGCATCGACGCTGGCAAGCACGGCGTCGATCTGGGAGGCAATTTCGGTCATGGGGATGATTCCTTTTGGCGGCTAACCTCGCCAATGACAGTGCCGGTGTCCAGCGTCGCGACGGCCGGCGTTATTGTAATACTTATGGTGCCATGCTTAGGTCTGGCCGCATCAGCAGGGGGCGAGCGCATTGGCGGTACGGCAGGATCAGGACAGTACGACCGTGGATCTGATTGCCTCGATCGCCGGGCGCGTGCCGTCGCGTAACCTGCATTCGCTGGTGCTATGGCAATTGGGCGTGGCCATCGTGCGCGGAGATTTTGCCGAGGGCGCCATTTTGCCATCGGATATGGAATTGCTGGCCAAGTTCTCGGTGTCGCGCACCGTGTTGCGCGAGGCGCTGAAGACGCTGGCGGCCAAGGGCATGATCGAGGCGCGGGCGCGGATCGGAACGCGGGTATTGCCAAGGGCGCGCTGGAACCTGTTCGACGCCGACGTGCTGGCCTGGCATTTCGAAGCCGGTCCAAATGTGGATTTCCTGCGTAGCGTGGCCGAAGTGCGTATCGGCATCGAACTTGAATCGGCAGCTCTGGCAGCTGAGCGGCGTAGCGATGAGCAGGCCGCGCAACTGGTGGCGCTGGCGGGCGCCATGGGTGACGCGACGACCGCCGAAGAGTTTGCCCGGGCCGACCTCGCCTTTCATCGCGCGGTGGCTGAAGCCTCCAACAACCCCTTCATGGCCTCGATCAGCACCCTGGTCGAAGTGGCGCTGACGGCGGTGTTCACCATCAGCTCGCCGGTGAGCGACAAGATGAAGCTTGCCGAAACCGCGGCAGCGCACGGCGCCATCGCCGAAGCGATCCGGGTGCGGGATGCCGCCGCGGCGCGCGACACCATGCGCGCGGTGATCAGTGACGGCTTTGCACGGTCGGCCGAGCGGATGGGCGCCAAGTAGCGTGCGTCAGTCTCCCGGAACGATTACCACCTTGCCGAAGACGCCGCGGGCTTCGGCCAGTTCCATGGCTGCCTGTGCCTGATACAGCGGGAAGGTGGCGGCAATGATCGGCTTGATCGCGCCGGACGCCATCAGGTCGAGCACTTTCGCCAGATCCTCACGGCGCCGGCTTCTGGAACCTGCCTTGTCGACCAGCATGCCGCCCCAGAAATCGTAGAATGAGGCGCCCTTGCCGTTGGGCAAGGCGTTCCACAGCACGACGCGGCCGAGAAGGCCGATGAAGACCGGCACCAGCGCGGTGGACTTGTCCAAGTCTACGGCAATGCCGTAGACAACCAGCGCCCCGCCGGGAGCGAGCAGTGCAAAACTCTTTTTGGCGCTATCGGGGCCGAGGTGGTCGAACACTGCATCGACGCCACGCGGCGAGAGTTGGCGCACTCGCGCCGACAGGTCGGGATCGGCATAGTCGATCGGCTCGACGCCCATGGCGCGCAGGGCCGCGTGATGCCGGGGCGAAGCCGTGCCGATGACCCGGATGCCATCGTTGATGGCGATCTGCGCCAGCGTAGTGCCGACGCCGCCGCTGACGCCCAGCACCAGAATGGTCTGTCCCGACCTGGCCCGGGCCTTGCGATACAGCATTTGCCAGGCGGTGACGCCGTTGACGATGACGGTTTCCGCATCGGCGGCAGAGACGCCGGCTGGGACAGGCACGACCTCATCAGCGGGCGCCAGCAGGTGCGTAGCCCAGCCACCGATCTTGAGGCTAGCGGCGACGCGCTGGCCGATCAGGGCGCGATCGACGCCGTCGCCTGCGGCGATTACCGTGCCCACGGCATCATAGCCGGGGGTGAAGGGGAATTTGGGCTGACCGGGATAGCGGCCGCGGCGCATGGATTTCTCGGCAAAAGAGACGCCGGTTGCCTCCATGCGCAACAAGACTTGGTCGGCGCCGGGGACGGGTTGGGGAACCTGGCGAAGCTGCAGGCCGGATGGCTCGACAATTCCGGGGAGGACGATTTCAGTGGTGAGGTTCATGGTCATGGCTATAGCTTTCATGTTGAGTGAGTAGTCCCTCACTTTTGAGGTGTATAGATGTGCGGTGGCGACGAAAAGCGAACTACGGGTGGCGGATACCGGCGGTGATGAGGCTGGCCCAATCGGGGGGATTATGGTCGAGGCCGGTGACGACGATGAGGTGGCATAGCTGGCCATAGGCGATGAAGCGCTGGACTGCCTCGTCACAGGCATTGGAGCGGGATTTAGCGAGCAGCGTCGTTGCCCGTAGGCCTTTGCGGAGTGCGGCGCCGATCTCCGGCACGGAGGCGGCAGACTGGGCGTGTACCTGCAGCATGAGCAGCGAACGATCGCCAATCAACTCGGCATAGGCGCCGCCCATCGCATACAGCATGGCGTCCGGCGACTGGTCCGGGCTGGCCGCAGCGCCCCGCTCCAGCGCCGCAAGCACCAGGTCAAAGCAATGCTCCAGCGTGGTAACAAACAGCAGTTCCTTGCTGGGAAACAGCTTGAACACATAGGCCTGCGAAATCCCGGCATGCTCGGCAATAGCCGCCACCGAAGTGCCCAAATAGCCGCTGCCGGCAAACATGGTGACGGCGCTTGCGACAACGGCTTCACGGCGGACATCGGCGGTGGAGAGTTTGGTGGTATTCATGTGAGTGACTATACACTCACCATCTGTAGTGTCAACTCGAAGGGTTGGGCTGAAAGAGCAGCCACCATGACAAAGTAAATCCTGCAGGCCGGTCGAAGGCCGAGAGCTGCCATCAAGCGGGAAGGCCAAGCGACCGCTACTGACCTGCAGATGGCAATGATGGGGTGGGATGGTGACGGTCTGCTCATGGGTTATCCGGTTGAATCGTTTGGCATCGGCGACGGCATCGTAAGGTCTGCAACGGTGCCCCTTACGACCTCAATGGACTCGTTATCGTCCCCATTGATGAGATGTCGGGCCAAGACCCCCGCCCCAGTCGAAGCCCTAACCCTGATGGCCTTGATAACCATGGCGTTGCCGTCCTAGCAGTGCTTAAGCATCGTTGCGGGCCTGGGCGATATCGGCAGCGAGGCCGGCATCGGCGCCGGTGCCGATGCGCGCCTCGATCTGGTTGATATGGCGGCGAAGGCCGGCAACGCAGACGCGGCCTTCTTCCGACAACGGCTCTGGCATGCCCGAATATGCCCGCAAGGCTCGGCGCAGGAGTTCGGATACCGTGATGCCCTTGTCCAGAGCCATTGTCTCGGCGGCATCCTTTTCCCGAGCGGGAAGGCGCATCTCGAACCTTTTGTCACACGAACGCATCGTCCACCTGCCTCGCCTTTGGGGTGCATGGGGCCAAGCCCCTGCCAAGCTGCTGCCGGACCGGCAGCATGACTGGCTCCCCGCTCTTGAGTAGCACCCATAGTAAATGGGGTATTATAATACCACAATAGCTGCGTACGTACAAATCGACAAATCCGTGCGCCAGCACTCCATCGGCAGGTCAATCCTGCCGGCGGGGCGTGGGCCAGGAGCAGTCATCAAGCGGAAGGCCAGCGGCCCTGCCTACGATGCCGCAGGTGGCGATGATGGACGCCAACTCACGCTCCAATGCCGGCCTTTCGACTGGACAATTACCGCTAAAAAGCCGGCAAGCGTGGCTACCGTAGGGCTTCGACTATGCACCTGTGCAGATGAGCCTCATATTGGTCGCGTTGCAAGGCTCACGCCTATGCGGGCCGCGCTATGTCATCGGTTCGCGGCCTTGATGATCGAAGAAGCAGCGCACCCACCGCTGCCGATAGGATCGACCCCAACAGCACGCCGATCTTGACCTCATGCTGAAGGGTGACCGATTCAGGAAAGGCTAGGAGCCCGATGAAGAGCGACATGGTGAAACCGATACCGCACAGTAGGGCAACGCCGTAGAGCTGCCGCCAGGACGCATACATCGGCAGCTCAGCCCACCCCGCCCGAATGACCAGCACCGATGCCGCGAACACGCCGACCTGCTTTCCGATAAAAAGGCCGGCGGCGATGCCCAGCGGGACGGGATCGGTGAGCTGGCCGATCGACATGCCAGCAAAGGACACCCCGGCATTGGCGAACCCAAAGATCGGAATGATCAGGAACGTCACCCATGGCTGGATAGCATGTTCCAGCTTGTGCAGCGGCGACGCCATGTTATCGGGCTGGGTCGGGCTCTTCTTGAGCGGGATCGTCAACGCCAGGATCACGCCGGCCAGCGTGGCATGGACGCCCGATTGCAGCACCAGGAACCAGAGTATCGCACCAAGGACGAGATACGGAACGAGGTTGCGGACGCCAAACCTATTCATAGCCACCAGCGCCACGATGACGGCTGCGGCGCCTGCCAAGGCCATGGCGTTGATCGAGCTGGTGTAGAAGAGCGCGATGATCACCACGGCACCAAGGTCATCGATGATTGCCAAGGCAGTGAGGAACACCTTGAGCGACATTGGCACCCGGGAACCGAGCAGCGACAGCACGCCCAGCGCAAAAGCGATGTCGGTCGCCGCTGGGATGGCCCAGCCGTTCGGATGCCCGCCGTCGCCCATGTTGAAGGCCAGGAAGACCAAAGCCGGACCGATCATGCCGCCAAGTGCTGCACTGCCGGGAAGGATGCGACGGGACCAGGTGGACAGCTGGCCATCGACGACCTCGCGCTTGATCTCGAGGCCCACCATCAGAAAGAACACGGCCATCAGGCCATCGTTGATCCAGTGCAGCACAGATAGGCCGCCGACATAGGCGTGAAGCGTATCCGCATAGATGGTCCCAAGCGGCGAGTTGGCGACGACCAGCGCCAAGGCTGCCGAGAACATGAGGACGATGCCGCCGGAAGAGGCATTGTCGAGGAAGGCACGGATGACGGACGTGGGTCGACCCTGGGTCGAGTGAGACGAAGACATGCTTCGGCCTCCTTGTGAGAGGTTACAACATTCTCCGTGGTTTTAGGGGTTATCCCATGGCGCACGCAGCACGCGCCTGTGCCACGATCATAGCCGATCATGCGCTATTGTGAACCCTTTCGCGCCCGTTTTCGGGTACTGCATGGCTCGTTCCCGCCAGCTTTGCCTTGCCATGCAGGCCATTTTCAGCCAAAGAGCCGTTATTCAAATGGACCCGGTGAAACCCCGGGTGGCTCTTCTGGCCGCCAATCCGCCAGACACTCCAGAAAAACGCACCATGTCTCCGTCCGCACCGAGTGGACCGCAACATCCTGTCGTCTGGACCTCAATGACAACAATAGAAAAACTTCGCCTTGACTGGCTCTCCAACGTTCGCGGCGATCTCCTCGCCGGCATCGTCGTCGCCCTTGCCCTCATTCCCGAGGCCATAGGCTTCTCCATAATCGCCGGGGTCGACCCCAAAGTAGGGCTCTACGCCTCCGTGATCATCGCCATGGTCATCGCCATTACCGGCGGTCGCCCGGCCATGATCTCGGCTGCCACTGCTGCCACTGCCGTACTCTTCGGCTCCCTGGTCCGCGAGCACGGCATCGAATACCTCCTGGCGGCCACGATCCTCGCCGGCGTCATCCAGGTCGCTGCCGGTTTCGCCCGCGTCGGCTACATCATGCGGTTCGTCAGTCGATCGGTTATGACCGGCTTCGTCAACGCGCTCGGCATCCTGATCTTCATGGCGCAGCTGCCGGAAATCATCGGCGTCTCCTGGCAGTCGTATGCCATGATCGCCGCTGGCCTTGCGATCATCTACCTATTCCCCCGCGTCACCCGCGTTATCCCCTCACCGCTGGTCTGCATCCTGGTTTTGACGGTGGCGGCCATGATCTTCAACCTCGACACCCGCATCGTCGGCGATCTTGGCGAACTGCCAAATGCGTTGCCGTCTCTGCTGATGCCCAACATTCCGTTCACCCTTGATACGTTGTGGATCATCTTGCCGACGTCCATCGCGGTTGCGGCGGTCGGTTTACTTGAAAGCCTGCTCACTGCCTCGATCGTCGACCAGATGACTGACACTGGCAGCGACAAGAACCGTGAGTCCATCGGCCAGGGGATCGCCAACATCGCCTCCGGCTTCTTCGGCGGCATGGCAGGCTGCGCGATGATCGGTCAGTCGGTCATCAACGTAAAGTCCGGCGGGCGCACACGCCTCTCCACTTTCGCCGCAGGTGCCATCCTGCTGTTCATGCTGCTGGTGCTGGGCGACTGGGTTGGACTGATCCCGATGCCGGCGCTCGTCGCCATCATGATCATGGTCTCGATCGGCACCTTCAGCTGGTCGTCGCTGCGCGATCTCGTCCATCATCCCCGCCGCTCCAGCATCGTCATGCTCGCCACCGTGCTGACCGTGGTCGGCACGCACAACCTGGCGCTGGGCGTCGGGGTCGGTGTCCTGCTGTCCGGCATTTTCTTCGCCTGGAAGGTCTCCCAGATATTCCGCGTCACCTCATCGTTGGAAGATGAGGTCCGCACCTATCGCGTTGAAGGGCAGCTGTTCTTCGCCAGCGCCGAGGACTTCCTCAAGGCAATGGTTTTCGAGGAGCGCGTTTCGCGTGTTCGCCTTGATCTCAGCACTGCCCACCTTTGGGACCTGACCGGCGTCAACGCCATCGACATGGCAGTTCTCAAGTTCCGTCGCGCCGGCGCCGAGGTTGAGGTGATCGGCATGAACGAAGCCAGCGCCACGATAATGGACAAGCTGGCCGTGCATGATCAGCCAGGGGCGATGGAGCGCGTGCTGGGGCACTGACGCTAATATGTCGGCACTGCTTCACGCGGTGCCGGCAGGCTTGTCCGTCGCGTCGGACACTCTGACCTAGGCCCTTTGAGGCACTAACGTTGCTGTGGAAATGGGTACGCACCGTGGGTACGCTATTGGGTACGCAAAATTCTAAGCCCCATCTCTAAACCATTGAGGCATATCTAAATATATCTCTGAACATCGGAATGGTGGAGCTGAGCGGGAAATCCACCGGCTCTTTCGAAGCCCCATAAAACCTAGGTATTTCCGGTTGTGTTACCAACAATGTGTAGCAGAAATGTGTGACACTCGAAAGAGAAATTACGCATGGGCTTAGAGAGATGCCGCCGAACCAAAGAGCTCCACCTTGAAAACGGCGGGGGAATTGATGGGGCTTCGTACGCGTATCATTCCAGGTGACCTTCTCGCGGAAACAAGAGACCGGGCAGCAGCTTTGATCATTTTCTCAACTGTGGCGCTGCGCGGCTTGGGACGTGATCCGGCAATCGCCGCACTCACATAGAGATGGGGGGTATGGTTTTGAATGCGCACTACATCGTCCGCAGTTGGAAGCATGGCGCTTCCTATGGTCCATGGTGCGATAATCGATAGAGGCGAAGGTTCAAGCATTCCATCCCAGACTTTCTCATGATGAGCCGTGACGGAACCGTGATGGGGTATTTTGAATAGATTGGCCTTCGACCTGGGGCGGCCACTCGCCGTGAGAGCCGCAGACCAACCTGTTTCAGGGTTACCTTCTTCTTCTAGGTCCGCCCCCAACAACACCACGACGCCGCCAACGGTGAGATGAAGGGCTACAGAAAGATCGTTGTTCAGCCGGCGCACTGCAACTCGCCGGGTCTCAACGCTTGCAGCGTCCGGAAATTGGCCTGCTGCCCACATTAGAAAATTGTCCACCTCAAATTGTGCGGGCGACAACGACCACAGTTCGAAGTTCCTACAGTGGGACATTGCTATGTCCTCGGGCGAAAAGATGCGTGTGGACTGATCTACTCGCCGTACGGTCCTTTTGGAATTCCCAAGTTCATTTAGAACCTCAGCGATTTCCTCCACCCCGGATTTGTTCTTGCCCGGGAACGGCTCGTTGTAAGCCTTCACGTAGGCGATAAATTCATCTCGACCGAGTGCTCCAGACATGCAAAATTTTGCGTTTTCGCAACGTCTTACTATGGAGCTCAACCCATTGATGTGGTCATTGTCCCAATGAGTGGCAATTACCGCCACGACGTCGTCGGGAGCTGCAGAAATATCTTCTAGATACTGCAGAGAAGCAGGTTCAGTTCTTTGAGGAAATCGGCAACTGTCTATCAGTACCCATTTTCCGTCGCCGATGTGTGCAGCGACCGCCTCGCCATAACCTGGTCCGAAGAGAACGAGCTCAAACTCATCGGCCCGTGGACCGGTTAGATATTCACTCCCATCGAATAGAGTTGGCAAGCTCACGTGCCTCTATTTTATTGCGAGCTAATGTCGCCTTGCGCCACGCGGGAAGCCGCCGAAATATTAAGCTGGAGGACTTTTCCGTTCGTCCGGTAGAAAATGTCCGATACCCAAGTACCCAGCGGAACACCCCACCGACGCGAACAAGTTCGTAGTCGTCGCTGGCAACATCCGTCAAATCAAACTCTCCGACTTCAAAACTGTCATCGGGGTTCGTTTTGTCAGTTAGTCGGGCCGTGAAGGTATCATTACCTTCCACGATTTTTTCAACGTAACCTTCCCACTCTTGGAGAGCGACAAACTGAGAAGATGGGCCTTTCTCTTCCCGATTAGCTCGCACATGCGCATACAAGGTGTGGGCTTTACGCCATGCCAGAGATTTGCCGACCGATGGCCGTGACAGGCCTGCTTCATCGATCCAAGTCGCGTTGACAATATTGTCCGATGCCTTCCAACTGGCGCCTTGCCAGGGGGTCGGAACCGATAGGTCAGTCTCGCTCACAGGTGCTTCCAAAAGTCTCTCATCATGGAGCCCATGCGAAATGTCTTCCAGATAGTCGTTCCACACAGAGGTGCCTTTTGCAGCTTCGCTAAATTGCATTAGGGTGCCACAATGCTGTTGGTAAACACGGCGGCGCGCTGCATAGATTTTTCCCAGTTCTCGTCGATTGTTTTAACTGCGGTTAACGCTGGAGGGACATTGCCTTTCGACGCCAAGTAATAGTGATCGTTTACACCGATCTTGGTGGAATAAGTGTCATCCTGAAGTGCTTCAGCAGTAACGCGGATGTAGCCCGGCATACCATCGGGTCGTACACTCAATTCCATGGTTATGGCACGGAGCCCGCCGGTTCTCTCGGACTTATTCTTTGATTGACTAAGAGAAAGCAGACTTTCCCACGGCCCTTTTGGCGCTAGCCGATCCCCGAGCTCATCCCACTGGGCCCTATTTGCTGCAAGATAAGTTACCTCGTAGTTGATGCCCAAGGCCGACACCGGTGTGTGCTCCAAAATAGTAAAGCTGCCAACGACGAAATCCTTCGCTCGAATTAGCGGATCCTCTTGTGCAGAAACTATCATACGCTGCGTCTCGATTACTACCCGCATCGAGCTGAGATTAATTATTGAGATATCAGGCGTCATCACTTCAATGCCGCTCTGAATTGCAGCATCAGCCTCCTGGGCACCAATTATTCCTTTTGATCGGAGCCACTCTGGGTGGAAGATCAGAGGATTAAAGTTGCCCAGCAACACAACCGTAGCGGAGGTCTGTCGCACTTGCATCAATGGCGCTCACTGCTTGGAATGCGTTCAACTGGTTCGTAGCGCATTATCATGGGTATGTCTTTACGGTTGATGCTAGCAATCCGGTGGGGGCGGCCGGATCACCGCCATCGTCTGATCGAAAGCAGACCGAGTTTGCCTATGCCTGACAGAGGGCTACGCATACCGCCGCAGCACGAAATCCCAGACTTGTTCCACCTTGCTATCCCACAATGCCTGCGGATACGGATTTTCAGGCAACTCATTGAGACGCTGCCTGATCTCAGTCCAGACCGTTCCTCGCGTTTCCTGCCCACGAACCCAGTCTATTGCGCCAGTGAGGTCGTCCAACTTCCCCAATAGGGATCGCGCCACACGCTTGACTTCCATCTCTTCTGCTTTGGTGAGCTTCGGTTCCGGGTTAGTCAGAAGATCGAAGATCGCCAACTCCTCCTCCGTCAACTCTTCGCGTGCCGCGCGCTGCTCCTCCGCATCCATTTCTCCGATAAGCGATTTCAGCGCCTCAAAGAACTGTTCAGCATCGACCGAGCCGGTGTTGTACTCGGCAACCAGCTTTTCCAGCCGTTCCACTAAATGTTGCCGAGTGGGATTGGCTGCCGCAAGTTCGCGGGCCTTTCTCTCTGCGCCATCCCGCAATTTCTCAGTGGTGACTTTGGGGCTGGTGGCAAAAAGATCGGCAAGCTTGTCGAAGTCGATACCAGAAAGGTCCACGCGACCTTTAGCGGTGTCGCCTTCTACTATGGGCGTAAGGATGGCAACGCCTTCCAGCTTCTCGTCAAGCAGTTCGGCGATGCGGGCAGAGATCGCGGATATATCGACCGGACCAAGCCTTGCCTTCACCGCGTCAGACAAGGTGTGGAACACGGCAACAGGCTTAAGGTAGGGCGCGGCACGCTCATCAGGGAGCAGAGCCTTATAGGCTTTGGTCACGGCAGCGGTCAGTCGCACGAACTCGCGGCGGCGATCATCAGGCGAAATTAGGACTTCAATGGCCTGATTTATAAGTCGAAGCCGTTCGAAATCGCGGACCGCCGTGATGGCATCTGCGTTCACGCCCAGCGGTTGGACGAAGGCCCGTGCCGAAATTAGGGCCTTTTCAAGAGTGGCGACAAGCGCTTCCTTGTCCTTGATCGGGCTTTCCTCGCCCCCATCGCCCGCATAGATGGCGAGTGCCTTCTGGAGGTTCTGGAACACGCCGACATAATCTACGATGACGCCGGATGTCTTGCCTTCCGCCCTGCGATTGGCGCGGGCAATGGTCTGCATCAGCGTGTGGTTCTTCATCGGCTTGTCGAGATAAACGGTGCCGATAGTGGGCACGTCAAAGCCAGTAATCCACATGGCGCAGACAAACACCAACCGAAGTGGATCGTTGGGGTCTTTAAACTTGGCCTCAAGGTCTTCACGGTGCATCCGCTCGCGGTGCCGCAGGATGTCGAGGCCCTTCTTGCGCAAGTCATCGATCTCGTTCTGGCCTTGGCTCACCACCACCGCGATGTCGAGCTCGCGCAACCACATCAGTCGTTCGGCAATGGTCGCGCCTTCCGCCTCATAGGCAGATTTTAGGCGCTCCTCATCTTGTGCGATCAGGCGCGCGATGGCGGCCTTTACCCTATCATGCATGGCCACGGCGGTCGCCTTGTCGATGGCGACGAACATCGCCTTTCCACGATACCCGCGCATGGCAAAGTGCAGCGCCAAATCTTCTGCCACCTTGTTCAGCCGGTCTGGCGCTGTGATGAGCGTATATTGCCGCCCAAACTGTTGGGTGAGTTTCTTTTCCTGCTCTTCGTCCAGCATAGCGTCATCAAGTAGGGCATCCAACTCTTCGCGCAATTCATCGACGTTGAGCTGCAATTCGGGCCTTCTGGCCTCGTAAAAGAGTGGGACCGTCGCGCCATCTCGCACGGACTGGGCGAAGTCGTAGACTGAGACGTAGTCGCCGAACACTTCGCGGGTGCGGCTTTCTTCGCCATGTATCAGTGGCGTTCCAGTAAAGCCGATGAAGGACGCATTGGGCAGCGCGGCGCGCATGTTGGCGGCAAGCTGGTCATATTGGCTCCGGTGAGCTTCGTCGGTCATCACGATAATGTCCGAGCGCTCGGACAACACCGGCATGGGTTCACGGTCCGCCGTGCTGAATTTCTGGATTAGCGTGAACACATAGCGCTCATTGCCCGCCAGAAGCTCTTTTAGATGAATGCGGCTTCCCGCCTGCGCCTGCTGAATATCCTTGGTCAGCGCACCAGCAGAGGCGAACTGCCCCGCAATCTGACCATCCAGCTCTGTGCGGTCTGTTACCACGACGAAGGTGTAATTCCCGCCCAGCCGCCGCAAGACCTTTTCCGCGAACATCACCATAGAAAGGCTTTTGCCCGATCCCTGCGTATGCCAGAACACGCCTAGCCGACCACGATTGCTTTCGATGTGGCGAACGGCCTCAATGGCGCGGTTGACCCCCAGCACCTGATGATATTTACCGACCACCTTGCGCAACCCGCCGCGCGCCTCGTCGAACAGCACAAAACTTTCGATCAGGTCGAGAAACCGGGCAGGTTCACATGTCGCGCGCAAAAGCGTTTCAAGGCTAGGATCATCGGGCAAATCTTCTTCCAACCGTTTCCATGGTGCAAAGATCTCATAGGGGGCACCCGCCGGCCCCATCACTGCCTCCAGGCCGTTGGACAGGATCACAAAACCATTGGCCGGAAACAATTGCGGGATGGTGTCAAGGTAATCTCGCAAATTATTGTCATAGGCTTCAGCCAACGGGCACGCAGGGGCTTTCCATTCGGCCAGCAGCAGGGGCAGGCCATTGACGAAGCCGATTGTGTCGGGTCGCCGCCGGTGCAGCACCCCGTTGATCCAAACCTGACTGGCGACAAGAAAATCATTCGCGGCAATATCCCGCCAGTCGATCACTCGCACCAGAAAATCGGTGATTTTTCCATCATCGCGGCGCATCTGCACCGGCACACCGTTGCGGATCAACGATAGCACTTCTCGGTTTGCGGCAACCGGAAGCATGGCCGAACGGTCGCGGGTGACTTCCATCTCTGCATGTAACAGCGCTTCGGGGGGCAAGTCTGAGTTTAGCTTGCGTAGAGCAGCCCTTAGACGCGCGGGCAGAAACGCCTGCTGGAAGCTGGTGCGCCCCGTTGGATTGCCAGGCCCCGGCACTTCACCATGCAGATTGACATGCTGCCATCCCAACGTCTGCAACAAGGCCAACGCAGGTTTTTCCACGATGCCGTCCTCTGAAGCAACTAGACCCGTGATCGACGGCGCCATGTTAAGCTGCCTCTTTTAACGTGCGTTCCACTTCGTCCATGGAGAGCTGACCGGAGATCAGGCGTGGCAAAAGGAGATCGCGCGCGGCAGCGAGGTTGGCAATCTGTTGCGCATATGTGTGCGAAGTTAAGCCGAGCAAGAACCCTATCTGCTTCCGATAGTTGGCTGTCTCAAAGGGCAAAATACCGTCGCGGACAAAAAGAGTAGTTTGAAAGTTCGCGATACCGTTAGCGGCCACGACCTGGTAGCGAACAATTTCGCCGCTGGCATGGAGATTGCGACACCACATATGGAAAACGGCGGCGTCCTCTGGGCGCGCAAACTGAAAAACGCGGCAGAAGCTAGCGGCAATAACGCTGCCACCCAGGGCCTCGATTAGTCCGTGAGTGGCAACTATTGTCGACCCCGCAGCCCGCGTTTTGGCATTGATGGAGTTTTCCAGAAGCACATCGTATGGCTTCAGCAACCGCTTATCAGCACTGGACCGTGTTATGAAGCGCGTCGGGCACGAGCCAAAATCGCCACTTTGTAGCCTTGAAAAGTCGGTTCCACGAACCACCCGAACTTCAACTGTGTGATCTGCGTCAGGTTCGTCTAATCCCCAGTCACCTCCGAGGGTTTTTACGACAAGTTCGCTAAGTGGCAAATCGCCATGAGGGTTCGTCTGGCTGTCGTGCATCAATTCTTGGAATAGCCCCTGCGCCATCGCTTCCAGCACCGTGATCCGCCGCCGGTTGACCTCGATCAGATCGTCATATGCTCCAAGGATCGAAGAGATGCGGCGCTGGTTGGGGAGCGGAGGAGCGTCAATCTCGACATCAGAGAAGGCTGTTTTGTTTATGATTGGCGTGGCCGCGCCTCCGGCACGGGCCATCAGTTCATCAGCTTTTGTTCGCAACGCGTAGTAGACGAACCCTGTGTCAAAACGTGCTTGATCTACGATCACACTGTTAACTTGCTGATTGGTCTGAGAGGGTGTGCTCGACATGCAAATTTTGCCGATGGTCGCGCCAATGCAGACGACGCATACTGAGCCTTCAGGTAGCAACGTACGCTTTCTTCTATCCCAATCAGTTGAAACGAAACGGTCAGTCGAGATATGCCTGCAGTCGAAGGACATATTGCTCGGGGTGATGAAGGGAATAGTCCCATCGAACAACTCCGGCGATGATGATGGAGGCGTTTTGCCCGTAACAACACGCCCGAGATCGGCAATCCGGTATGTTTGCCACCCGGTCACGCTAGCACCTCGGCGACATTCGCCGCGACTACGCCCTGCAAGCGCAACGCTTCGGCGTTGAGCACTTCCAGTTCCTCCTGCAAGGCCTCTAACCGCTCGCGGAAATCCCCGTCCTCTACCTGTTCGCCCAGAGCGACACCCACATAGCGACCGGGGTTCAGGCTCCAGTCTTGCACAGCGATCTGAGCGCGGGTGGCGACTTTGCACAGGCCGGGTACGTCCTTGTAACCAACGTCCCCGAAGGTTGCGGTCGTCTTCGGGCCGCTGCCAGCCGCTACCTCACTCGCTTCGCCACGCCACCGACGTACAATATTGCCGATAAACTCAATCTGGTCCGGCGAGAAATCCCGTTGAGCGCGGCTGACTTGACGGAAAATTTGGCGCGCGTCGATGAACAGCACCTCGTCCGCCCGCGGGCCCCTCGTCTTGCCCTTGTCCAGGAACCAAAGGGCTACCGGGAGGGTGACAGTGAAGAACATGTTGGGTGAGGTGCTGACGATCACATCCACCACGCCCGTTTCGATCAGCTTGCGGCGCATCTCGCGTTCTGACCCGCCCGCGCCGGACGCGGAATTTGCCATTACAAAGCCCGCGCGCCCTTTTTCATTGAGCGCGGCGTTGAACAGGCCTATCCACAGATAATTGGCATTGTTTACCGTTGGGACGCCTAGCGAAAAGCGCGCCTCTACATGCCCGGCATCGTTGACTATCCGCGAACGATCGACTTCTGACTGATTGAACGGCGGGTTGGCCATCACAAAATCAAACGCACCCACCATACTGTGTGGGTCTTCATAATAGCTGTTGGCGACCTGAACATCGCCCGACAGCCCATGCACCGCCAAATTGAGGCGGCACAGCTTCTGCGTGTCCTCCATCTTTTCAGCCCCATAAATGCTGATCTCACGGCTGGGATTTTTATGGTGCCGCTTCACGAATTCAGCGGAATGGACAAACATGCCACCGGAGCCGCAGGCGGGATCGAATATCTTGCCGTGATAGGGTTCGATCACCTCAACGATTAGCTTTACGATGGAACTGGGTGTGAAATATTCACCGCCCTTCTGCATAAAGGCCGAGGCGAATTCGCCCATAAAATATTCAAAGATTAGCCCATAAGCATCGCCCTCAATCTTGAGCGGAGCCAACAGTCGCAGAATTTCCCGCAGCACGCTGTTGGGCAATGCGCCATATCCCCGTGGCAGGACGCCAGCAAGATCAGGATTGTGCTCGGTGATGGTCTCCATCGCCTCATTCAGCGCGTGAGCCAGATTTTCCGTTTCCGGCAGGCTTAGGAGGTGAGAAAAACGCGCATGGTCGGGTAGGAACACCGCGCCATGCCCGTGATAATCCTGGGGCGTGGGTTTCAAGCGACCGGTGAAGGTTTTTAACAATTCAGCGTGAACCACGTCAAACCGCGTTTCCATCTGACGCAGGGCAATAAGGGCAAGGACGGGCTGGGCATATTGGTCGGGCCGCAATGTGGTATTGGTCCAAAGCTGATCAGCTGTTTTGAACAGACGCTTTGAGAGGTCCTGAAGATCGACTGACAATATGTGCCCCAGACATTTAGCAAAAGTACCACTGGCCTTGTTATGTCTTCGCCAGATGCTGCTTGTCGAGACATATCGGGGTGGTGGTCATTCCCTTGCCACCTGTAATGCCTGGTATCCGGTCCATAATGCTCAAAGATGACCCGTGATAATAGAAGATTATCACGGGTTAGAATTATTCTTGAAGATAAATAAGCTTGGTCCAAGCGTCTTCCGATCCGTTTCCATCAGATCGAAACAGCCTTGCGAGTACAAACTCGCTGTCGACGTCAGAACGACCGATGACAAGTAACTTGTCCCCCTTATCAATTAGCCAGCAGCTGTCGCGTTGGTAGGTGCCTAAGGCATTGGCCTCTAGAAGCTTATATTTGGCGATTGCGTCTACGAGCTGGCCGCAGACGATCGCTTCCCGAGCGGCGTAAACTGGTCCGTCCATTAGCTGTTCAGGAGGAGACTGGTTAGCCGCTACGCTTGGGACGACGCGGGCAGGGATTAGGCTGGTCAAGAAAATCAGTCCAATAAAACCGCATAGAATGGTGCCTACGACCCACGCCAGTTTTCTTTGAGATTTGGCTCGCACCAAGCGCCCCTTTTGCCAATCTTCTGACGTAAGGGGTTGTCCGCACTTTGGGCACGTTGTCGCGCTGGGCGAAATTGGTTGCTGGCAGTTTGGGCATGGTTCAATGGCCATTCGTGGTCCTCCAATAAGATAAATATCCGATTTTTGGATAATCGGAAATTCGAAATACGCAGTGCTGGTCAGGACCAGTTATGCGAAAATCCATTCGTTCAAAGCGCCATGAGATGGTGGCTCAAGCCATCGGCGAGCAGCGGATACGCGCTGGTTTTACCCAGTATGAGGTAGCTAGACGGCTAGACCGACACCAACCTTTTATGGCGAACATCGAAAGTGGCGATCGCCGTATCGACGTGGTTGAATTGCTAGATATTGCGGAGATTATTGATCTCGACGTTCCGGCCCTTATCGGGCGTTTGCGCGCAACTCGCTAAAGAACTGCGCCCGCCGCATTGCCGACCCACATTTCACCATCTCGGATATACCGCGCCAGCATGGCGTCTGAAGCATGTCCGGTCTGGCTTCTAATCTTCCAACTGGGAACACCGGCACGCGCCGCACTCGTTGCCAATCCGGCCCGTAGACTATGTCCCGAATATATTGAGGGCTCTAAACAAGCGGTGACGGCATGTTGACGGACAACTTCACAAACGGCTTCTCCAGACAGCCGGTGAGGTGAGATATTTCCGTGGCGATCTATTCGTCGGAAAGCGGGCCCGGTGCCATGTTCTAATAAAGCCTTCCAGGCCAGGAACGCTCTCACTGGACACAGCGTGGGGCGACCATATGGAATACCTATTTTGCGCCCCTCCCCGAACTGGTCGGTCTTGGAACGTCTGATGGTTATGATCAGGCCTTCCTCCACGAGGACAATATCCTCGTGGTCCAGTCCAACCAATTCAGAGCGGCGAAACCCACCAGCGAAGCCGATCAGCAACAACGCCTTGTCGCGCACCTGCTTAGGCCGATCCGTGAACGCCCCAGTCATTGCGAGCAGGTTGGCGCGTGTGATTGGCGTAGCTCGTCGCTGATCGCTCCCATATGTGCGCCGAATGCCGCGCATTGTCGCTCGAACAAGCTCACTAGAAGTAGGACTATCGTAACCTCCTATGCGGTGAGCTTTTGATATTGACGCAGTCCAGCGAGCCAAAGTAGCCGGCTTATGGGTTGTTGCGTGTGCGGCCAGAAAGTCAGCGATTATACCTGCTGTTGCAGGGACCGTCCCACCCCAGGCGAAGAACTGATCAAGATCAGAGCGAAATGCGCGCTGAGATGCCTCTGCCATTGAACTTCTGACAAAATCTTGGGTGGTCCGCGCGACCACAGGGATTTGGTCTTGCAATTGTGGAGCTAGGATGGACATTTTACCGGTTACAGGCATTGAAACGCACCTCCTGGAAGGACTTGAAATCGGCCTTGAGAAGCCGAAGTGGTTCACTTGCATCCGCGCAGTCGCCGCCATTTCCACCAAGTTCTGCAAGTGATTTCAGCAAGTCACCGGTTGCCCATCGCAGGCGGCGGTCAACTGCACCGCCTTCTACGCGAAAGAGAAGATTGCCAAGAAACGACAGCCGATCACCTTCAGCGATCTCCTCTCTTATCCATCGGGCTATGTCGGTAGAGCCACCTAGGAACGACCGAAGAGCTGCCTTTCCCTCCCGAGAGTACTGGTCAAAGGCCCATGCAGGAACACCACTAATCAGCTGCTCGTCTGCAAGCTCGTCGGGAACGATCGTGGAGACTTGGTTGGCTATGTCCCTGGACAGCAGCAGCACGAAGGGGGCCAATACCTCTCCAGTCCGTTTGAAGCCCACCCTACATACTTCGACTAGCGTGTTTGGCCAACCAGCCTCGAATAGGGTGTTGAAGACTGCGTCCGGGTTACCACGTTGATAGGTAAGGTGTTTCGACGGTCGGCGGTCTGTCCCGAGCGCGTACCACATCGCCAACGCTCGAATTTGAACTGGGTCCGTGCCAATCACCACGTCTAGCAACTGGGGTATCGACAACTCTACCAGCACGGTACGAACCTGGATAAATTCGGGGTGAGTGTCGGCGGTCATCAGCAGGTCATCAGCAGCGCGGCATTTAACCGATTGGCAGAGCTGCTCCACCAGATAGCTTGCCACCTGCCACTCGCCACCGAATGTTTGACGGACACGCTTGCCAGCCATGGCGGCGGTCACAAGTGGCAACAGCGAGAGATTTCCAAGACCAATATCTTCGAAAGCTGCGCCACCCAAACGTCGCCAGAGTTTATCGGGAGCGTCTCGTAAGAGGGTCGCGGCAGCGGCAAGCGCAAAATCTGTGCGGCCTCTACGAATGGCCTTGTGAAGTAGGCTCATTGCGATCCAAGGCGATACTGCTGTTGGACTGGGTATGGGTACCGTTCGCATAAGCGTCTGGTCTGCAAGGTCGCGGTAGATGTGTTGGAATATTTCGGGCGTGTTCATCGACAACTCCTAGTTGTGGGAGCCGCAGAACTTCTTGCCTCTTATAGAATAGCCCAGACACCGGCGCAGTAAAGAGAATTAGCATTTATACCGGAGGTTTGCGTCGATTTGACCATCTCAAATACTTCCCCGCCTCTTACGACCTCAGTTACTGAATGCGCTGCGTTTATTCACGCGTTCTCGTCGCCAATTTTCCACCAATTTTTTCCGTGCTAGGCAGCGTTTTCAATGGCCCAATGCGGAGCCGGAAACAGAATTCACACGGCAATTCCTGGTCATCAAAAATGGTCTGCGTTACGCATCGAGCATGACGGGTGCAATGCCGGGTACCTCTTGAAATGGAGCATTCTACTATCCCCCGCGAACCTGGTGGGGAGGTGGGCTATGGCAGCATCTCTTGGAGCTTTGATAGTGCAACCGAGTTGCATCACGTGTGTCCCCACCACTGTCCCTAAGACCCGATGGGACACTTTTTTGTCTCTACGGCAGTAATAACTCTGAGCCGTCAAGGTAGGCAGCCCACCCCGACCAGTTGCTAGAGAGGGACCACCAGCCGGGCGGGTTGGCTGCCAGTTGCTTCTTGTACTTTGGGCGTGCCGTACCCGCTTCTAGCAGCATCAGCGCGCCTTGAACCCCGCGCACCTGACAACTGTCCATGAACATATCCCACTTGCGTTGCTCCACGCCGGGCGGCGGCCCGCAGCGAGTGGAAATTGTGACTGCGGGGAACGGGTCATCCATGTCATATAGCGCTGAGATTGGAAGCCCATTCAATTTATTCATGCGCCGTTCGATGCGAACTGTTGGCGGGTCATTCCATATATGTCCTTTGGCGACACGCTCGTTGCCCTTGTCGTAAATGATGCTGCGGTTCGTTTTGCCTGTTCCGAAAGTCAGCGTCTCCAGATTTGAGCCTCTGCCAAACTCCCGCATCCAGGACAGATTAGTCGGGAAAGTAAGGAAATCGCTCATCGTTACTCCTTGAACGTCAATGGCGATGTCCACACGGGTCAGATGGCCATTTTTTAGGGCATACTCCCACCCCTCCATCATAGTGCCCACCCACGACTTGAGTTCGGTCAGGCCACTCGCCCCGAGGTGGGTTGGATTGAACTCTAGGCGCAGTCTAACAGCCTCGTTTCCCGAAAACCGATATGAGAACCGGGGGCTGTCTTGTTCAAAGCCACTGATGTTCAGCCACTTTGACACCTGGAAGCCCATCGTGTTGGTTTTTGCAGTTTGAAACTCGGGTTGGTCGAACGCCGAGCATATGCCCTTATGCATTGCCAGGGCATCACCCTTGGTATGAGGCTTCACAATGAGCGTGAGTTTGTCGATGAAGGGATTGGATGCTGTGATTAGCTTAGGCTGACTGACGGAGCTTGGAGAGGGGATGTCATCAAAATTAGGGGCTTTAGGGGACTTGTTAGAACCAAGCGGGATTTTAATGAGCATTGCTCTACCTGCTATCGGGCCTTACGACCGTGAAACCGGGACATTTCTATCCAAATGTGGACTTGCTCGCTGCGGTAGAAAAACTGCCGGTGACGCCAGTAACGAGGTGGTAGCAGGCCCTTAGCTTGGTCACGACGCAGCGTCTTGACGTTCACACCTGCTAGGTCGGCGAATTCTTCTATGGTGATGAACTCAACCCCCCTGGCGCGGAGCACCGCCATACTGCCTTCGACAAATGATATGGGCAGGTCGCAAAGAGACTTGATGTGCACGATGTCCATCCTCGGAACTTAATGGCATTCGTTTGGATCAAATGGCGGAAAGTCAGTCGGAAGTGCTACTGTGCCGGTTGTGCGCCGCCCACTCGATGAGCTCCACCTCGCCATAAATCACTCGACGCCCCAACTTTATGAACTTCGGTCCCCCACCGCGGACGCGGAGCTTGTTCAGCCAACTCGCGCTTACGCCCAGACGAGCTGCTGCATCGTTGACGTTCAGGAACTGAATGGGAATGGAAGAATTCATGGTTGCCTCGTGGTATCGGCGCTGACCAGCGCGGGTGAACGAGGCTCTTATAAATAGCCATAAATGGCCGGCGTAAACCAGATTTTGGCGCACCTAATTCGGCTATTTGGTATGCTTCTTTTTCTGGAAAAGCAGCTTTTTGCCGGCGCGCCGGTAGGCCTTCTCTACCGAAGCGTCAGATACCCCTCGCTGCTGCGCTACTAGGTAGATTGCGGTCTTGCGGTTCTTACCGGCGGCTTCCCAACCCCTGACAGCGTTGCGAACAGCCAGGTCTTCCTCAAGACGAGAGAATGCCGGTAGGCGTGGTTTACCCGCGCCAGCGCGAGACACAACCTCGAGACGATAAGGGTGCATCGACGAATACGATTTATCCTCATCGAGCAAGTCGCGGAGGAGAACAACGTCCTGCGGCCCCAGGAACTGCACATCATTAAGAAGTTTTAACGCGGCCGCACGATCTCCTTGGTCAATGGCCTCGACTACAGCAACAAATTTGCTCGACTGTACTACCGTTCCACTCTCCTCAAATTCTTCATCGGCATCATCAGCCATTCAATTCGACCTAATAGTGACGCTACAAAACCGTCGATTTCGGTGACTTCGGGTACAGCTTGGTCAAATCGACGCCAGGGTAGGAAACCTGATCAATCCATTTGGACTGGTAGTCTGGATTGGTTCTGTCCCCGTAGTCGCTGCTGGTTTCCGAATGATCTGCCCAGCCTCCCAACGCGCGAAGGGTATCGTTTGGGGCGTCGATCTGTCGGAGAGCGTCTCTGAAAGAATGGCGAAGACTATAGAGGGCCTGGTCTTCTGCGAGTTCCATGGCGTCGGGCAGAAACCGCTCGTTGAAGCGCCTGGCGGGATAAGTTGCGTAGTTTCCGTATGCCTTGGGTGCGAGAGTAGGGAACAGCTGCAAGTCACCAGCCTTGCGTCTATCTTCGACCAACTCCAGCAGACCCATTTTAATCAGGACAGGATGCACCGGCACCTTCCGGATGCTGTTGCGCGTTTTCACGCTTTTTTGCGCCAACTGATCCGCGTTGTCGCCGCTCTCTTCACTGGTCACGTCAATATACTGGACACCGTTCTTCGTGGCCTTGAAGTCCGCCAGGCGCAGTTGGCACACTTCGTTCGGACGCATGCCGGCGAACAGCATGATTAGCGGCAGCCAGAAACGCCAACCGCCGTTGGTGTCACCACGGTATGGCACTGGCAGCGTCGCACAGTGCAAGTAGAAGGCCCCGGAGAAAAGCTGCCTTATTTGATCGGGAGAGAATGGTTTACGGCGATCGCCATCGCTGACGGTGTCTGCCTTCAATGGCTTTAAGTCATTCGCAAAATTGTGACTGATGATCCGCTTCTTGACCGCCAAATCCAGGATTAATCGAAGCTGAGACGCATAGTCATATTGTGAGAGATAGGAGAGGCGAGCCTTGTTGGCCTTCCGAGCCAGCTCAATCGCTTGGTCGATGGATTTGCCAGGAAAGAGCTTGTTTCGATTAGCGGGGAGGCGGTCTAGCGTGAGCTGAAAGCCTTTCACTGTATCGAACGAAATGGCATCCACACGCGTATCGCCGCCAATCATTTCTATGACGGTGGCGACCAGCGCTGCCTTCTTCTCTGAGGTGTGGCGGCGGCGGTTGTTAGCTTCCGCCTCATCGGCGTCGTACTTTAGGTACAAGTCTGCGACTTGTTTGAATGTTGTCTGGTGTTCCAAAACTGGGCCAAACGCCGGATCGAAATAGGGTCGGGCATATCCGTGATGGATACGGTCGAGCTTTCGATTTCTGATCTCGATAAGTGCACGCTGCACAAGGTCGGCAGCCCTTGGATGCGGCTGCGTTAATCCCGTGGCGGTAGGATAAGCTCTGCTGATCAGCTCCTGCCCGAACGGATCATCGGTAGTTGCAAGGTTCTGGATCTCAATCTCGATGTTCTCAATGGCGTCGCCCCGTTCCTGCTCGGTATAGTCAGACACAAACTCATCGTTTGCTTTAGCGTCCCGCATCATCACGAACTCCCGGACCCGAGCTCGAACTTCAGCTTCTAGGATACCAGTTTCGGCACTGGTCGGCGCTGGGGTCGGTTGCTCATTAGCCCGTGCGGCGTCGACGCGCGCATGAAACATGATGTCCTGGAGTGCTCGCTTGCCTTCCGCCTCTTTAAGACTGCGGGTTTCTAAAGACACCTGATACATGCCACCGCCAAACGCCTCTTGGGCGAAAGACGGAACGCGGCGCTTGTAGTAATAAACGCCCTTTCGGACGATCAAATGGAGGGTCTTTGACATGTCGGCCATCCTCAAAGTGTAACATTGATGTGTGACACCGGGAAGATCCTAAGCACCTGCAAAATATGAAGCTTATAAAATTTAAGCCCTTAGATCGGCTAATGGTGGAGCTGAGCGGGATCGAACCGCTGACCTCGTCATTGCGAACGACGCGCTCTCCCGACTGAGCTACAGCCCCCCGTTCCGGTACTTTAGATATGGCGATATCCGGGGGCTGCAGCAAGGGGCCGGATCAGACCAGTTTGTGCTCGACGAGGCTATGGCCGGTAGCGATGGCGGCGTCGCTGGCAGTGATGAGGGGGCGACCGAGGCGCTCTGCGCCGCGGTGGCCGTCGAGCCGTTTCATGGCGCCCATTTCGTGCATGTTGTCGCGCACATCGCGGTCGAACAGAGCAACGACCCGCAGCAGCAGGGTGGGAAGTTCAGCGGTGGGGATGCGGCGATGCGGGAAGGCCGGGCGCAGCATGCGGCCCATGTCGCTCATCCAATAGGTCCCCTCCGAAGCGATGCAGCGCTGGCCGGCTGCGGCGGAGTTGGTCATGGCGTCGACCTGGAGGGCCGCGACATCGCGGACATCGACCACCGACATTGCCAGCTTGGGAACGGCGGGCAACTTGCCGTCAAGCAGGCGCCGGACCAGCATCGAGGAAGTACCGGGATCCTCGTCGAGCAAGGGGCCGAAGATGCCTGCGGGGTTGATGACGGCAAGGTCGTCGTGGCGACCCGCCTGGTCCACCAGCCGCCAGGCTTCGTGCTCGGCGAGCGTCTTGGATCTGGGGTAGGCGCCGGTAGAGGGGCTGTCGAGATTGGTCCAGTCGGCCTCTGTCAGCGCCCGGGAATAATCGGCATGGCCATATTGGATGGCGGCAATCGAGGAGGTCAGCACGATCCGCTCGACCTGGCTGGCCAGCGCCGCAGTGATGGCGCGACGGGTGCCGTCGACGGCGGGGCGGATGAAATCATCGGGATCCTTGGGCGTTTCGAGGGCGAAAGGAGAAGCGGTATGCTGCAGATAACGCACGCCGTCCATTGCTTCGGACCAGCCGGCGTCGTCGAGCAGGTCGAGGGCAACGAATTCGACGCGGGAAATGTCTGCGCCAGCCTTGCCAAGCGTGTCGCGAACCTTGTCGGCCTTGCCGAGGTTGCGCACACTACCGCGAACGGTGTAGCCAGCACTGAGCAATTGCAGGGCGACGTGGCCGCCGAGAAAGCCGGATATTCCGGTGACGAGGACGCGGTCGGACACGGTGATCTCCTTTACGAATTGAACGATAGATATTATATTCGTTCAACTGCTTCAAGGTGGATTGAAAATTTGAGCGACACAGCCGACGACAGGACCCGTGAAAAGCGGCGGCGCATTGTCGAGGCAGCGCGTTTTCTCGTGCTGCGCAATGGTTTGCGCGGCACCACGATGGAAGCTATCGCCCGCGAAGCGCGGATCGCCAAGCCAACGCTCTATGCCCAGTTCCCCGATAAGGATGCCATTTTTGTCGGCATCGTCGATGCCATGATGGACGATTTGCTTGCCGCTTACGATAGCGGCATGCGCGGGGACGGAAATATCTCCGAGCGTGTCGGCAATGCCCTGGCCGGGCAATATGCGGTGCTGGCGCAGACCCTGGCGGGATCGCCGCATGCCACCGAGCTGATGAGCGAGCACAAGCGGGTCGGAGCGCGGTTCCGCGAGAAGGACCTGCGGGCGGAAACCGAGATTGCCGCGGAGTTGCGGGCATCCGGCGTTGCAGAGCCCGAGGCGCTGACCAAGGTTATCTGCGCGGCAGCCTATGGCGTGGCGCTCAAGATCACCGATGAGGCGGAGATGGTGGCGGGCGTCAGATTGCTGTGCCGGCGGATGATTGAGTCTGAGATCAAATAGGTCGCACCACTAACGCGCCCTTTCTCGAAGTCATGCCCCGCGAAAGCGCAAACCCCGGCCTTGGGGAGCGAGGGGGCGCCTTGCGGCGTGGCTGAGATGCAGGCGCTGCCTCTCAGTGTGGTTGTTCCACGTCGGCGACGCCGTGGAGCCAGTAGCCGGCGGCTCGGATGTAGTCAGGGTTGAAGCTGCGGGTTTCGATGAGGTGGGCTTTGACGGCTTTGCTCATGGAGCTTTCGCCCGCGATGTAGGCGTGGGCGACGCCTGCGGGGAAGCTGGCGGATTTGATGGCGTCGAGGATGAGGCTGGTGGTGCCGGCGGGGCGACCGTCGCGGTAGAGGTAGGTCAGCGACAGGTTGGCTTTGGTCTCGAAAGCTTGTCCCTCGGCGAAGCTGTCGACTTCGATGATGGCCAGGACTTTGCTGCCGGCGGGGAGTTCCTCGATGCGGCGGCCGAGGGCGGGCAGGGCGGTTTCGTCGCCGGCCAGCAGATACCAGTCATAGGTGGGTGGGACGACGAGCGAGCCGCGCGGGCCGGCGATGAGGAGCTTTTGGCCGGCGGCGGCCTGCGCGGCCCAGCTTGAGGCGGGGCCATCGCCGTGCAGCACGAAGTCGAGGTCGATCCAGCCTTCGGCGATGCTCCAGAAGCGGGGCGTGTAGTCGCGCATTTCGGGGCGTTCGCCATCGGTAAATTCGGCGCCGCGCTCGCCGATGGGGACGATTTTCGGCTCGACGTTGTCGGGGAAGATGAAGACCTTGATGTGATCGGCGTGGCCGACGGAGGCGAAGCCCTCCATGTCGCCCTTGAGGCGGATGCGGCGCATCAGGGGGGTGATGTCGGTGACCGAGATGACCTGGAGCAGGCGCATGCGGGTTTCGTGACGGACGCGTTGCGCGGCGCGGGGATCGAGGGTTTCGGACATGGCTGGGTATTCCTGATTGGTTTGATCAGGAATTAATGCGGCTGGGGGAAGATTGCAAGTTACGGGGTGGTAAGGTCGCCAACTGATGAAACACACAAACGCAAAGTCATTCCGGAGAAGGCCGGAATCCATTTTGAGAGGACTGGGCTGTCAGTGTCGTGGGGTCTATCTCAGGATGGGTTCCGGCCTTCGCCGGGATGACATCGTGAGCGGGTGAGTATCGCGCCCTACACCACCAGGCCGAGCATTTTGTCCTGCTCGCGCCTGATGGCCCAGAGGCGGGTGGAGGTGTCGGGTTGGCTGTTGGCTGTGGTGAGGAGCTCGCCCTTTTTGATCGGACCGGTCACCTTGCCGCCTTCGAGCAGGCCGACGGGGACGGCGTGGGCGGCGCGGCTGTCCACAATGGTCATGGTGTAGCTGCGATAGCAGGTTTCGCCGATGGCATCGAAGGTTTCGCCGGGGAGCATGTCGCGCTTGGCGACGGCGCAGACTTCGGCGACGGGGCGCGGCAGCGGCACCATGTCGGGCTTGCCATAGAGCATGATGCGCGCGGCGGTCAGCGGCACTTCGAGGCTGGTGAGGTGGTAGGGGCGGAAAAAGCTATAATAGGGGCCGTGGCCGATATGGAGGTCATCCATGCGCTCGATGATGCGCGGGTGTTCGGCCTTGACGATGACGAAGACGCCGGGGGCGACGCCCTTGCCGACGGTGAAATCGACGACGCCCATCTTGTTGAGGATGCCGCCGTCTTGCTTGGGGATGAGGATCTTGGCCATGTCGTCGCGGTCGGCCTTGGGGCCGTGCATGCCGGGCACGTCGGGGACGAGGCCGGTGGCATTGGCGATGGCGCACATTTCGACCATTGTCTTGGACCCGTCGACGAACTCGACGAGCATGCGCGGGTTCATGTTGCGGCGCGTGGCTTCCTCGCGATAGTCGTCGGGGACGGCGTCGTGCCAGAGCGGGTTGTTCTTGCCTTTGCCGGCGGCAACGATGGGCAGGCCGAGGGCCGAGACGAACTCGATCAGTTCCATGCAGGAGCTTGGCTCGTCGCCAGCGCCGACGGAATAGATCACGCCAAGCCGGTCGGCCTGGGCCTTGAGATAGGGGCCGATCGTGACGTCGGCTTCGACATTCATCATCACCACGTGCTTGCCATGCTCCATGGCGGTAAGCACGAAATCGGCGGCCACGCCGGGCTTGCCGGTGGCGTCGATGACGACGTCGATATTAGGCGTGGTGACCAGGGTTTCGGCAGAGGTGATGGCGATCCTGCCGGCTTCGATAGCGGCGGTGGCCTGACCAGGCGTATGGGCTTCGCGACCGTGGCTGTCGTCGCCATAGGCGATGGTCATGGCGGCGAGCGCGGTCTGGGGCCGGCGGGTGGCGATGGCGGCCATTTCAATGCCAGCCATCAGCGACATCTGCGTCACCAGATCGGTGCCCATTTCGCCCGAGCCGATGACCCCGACGCGGATCGGCTTGCCGCTTTCGGCGCGGGCAGCGAGGTCGCGGGCGATGCCGGTCAGGGCGATGGAAGGGGGCATGGATGGGTCCGATCAAATATGCTCAATGGGGGTTATCCCTCCCCCCGCCTATCCTGCAAGAGGGCAAGCGCCAGATCGTTCCAGCTAAAAAAGAAAAGCTTCGAAGTCATGCAACGCGAAGTATTGCAGAAGCTGATCAAGGTTAGCACTTCTTAAACCGTTCCCATGGAGACTGGCGCCTGGAGAAAACTCCGGGGGCACGCATTCGTCATGGTCACCAAGACCAAGAAATCAGTCGCACTACCAGCGATCATCGATCTCGACTCACTAGACAATATTCGCGACAGCCTGATCGACTTGGTCGAGGAAGGCCCGGTCACCGTGACTGCGGATGCCGTGGAGCGCGTGTCGACCAATGCGCTGTTCATGCTGATCAGCGCTGCCGATAGCGCCCGGAAAAACCAATTTGAATTTGCTATCGAGCAGCCGAGCGCGGCGATGACGTCGGCGATCGAGCGACTGGGTCTGGCCGCCCAGTTTTCGGGGATGATGAGAGGATGACGATCTTGCGGGTTCTGACGGTGGACGATTCGAGGACCATCCTCGCCATGCTGCACCACACGTTGAGCAATGCCGGATTCGAGGTGCTGCAGGCCGAGGACGGCAAGCAGGGGCTCGAGGTGCTCAAGACCGAGCATGTCGATGTGGTGATCACCGACATCAACATGCCGGTGATGGACGGTATCGAATTCATCAAGAATGTGCGGGCAACCGGTAATCACCAGAGCCTGCCGATCCTGATCCTGACCACCGAAACCAGCCAGGACAAGCGCGACCAAGGCAAGGCCGCTGGTGGCACGGGCTGGATCGTCAAGCCATTCGACCCCGAAAAACTGATCTCCGTCATCCACCGGGTCGTGCATTAAGCCTCAGTAAGCCCAGAAGGGTTAGACGTGTCCGCATGAGCGATCTCGACGATTTCAAAGCTACCTATTTCGACGAGTGCTCCGAGCTTCTCAACGAGCTGGAAGAACAGTTCGCGGCGATCGAGGCGGGCGAGCGCGATGCGGACCGGCTCAATGCCGTGTTCCGCGCCATCCATTCGGTCAAGGGCGGCGCCGGTGCCTTCGGGTTCTCGGCGCTGGTCGGCTTTGCCCATGCCTATGAGACGCTGCTCGACTATGTGCGCGACGGGCGCATCGAGATGAGCGACGACGTGGTCAACCTGTGCATCCGCGCCAACGATATCGTGGCCGATCACGTCAAGGCGGCCCAGACGGGCGACGCCCTGCCGGCCGATTATGGCATGGAAGAAAAAGACCGCTTCGACGCGCTGGCCCGTGGCGAGCGTGACGACTCCGACGACGACGAAGGCGGCGACCCGATCGACGATTTCGATATCGAATTCGTGCCGGTGATGGTCAATCTGGGTGGGTACCAGCCCGCTGCAGAGACCTCAAGCGGCGTAGAGGCCGACGATGTGTTCGACGCGCTGCCGATGCAGGTGGAGCCCGGGCACTGGGAAATCCGTTTCACGCCGCACCGGGCGCTGTATGCCCGTGCGAATGACCCGTTGCTGCTGTTCCGCGAACTGGCGGTGCTGGGCGACATGCATGTGCGCGCCGTGCTCGAAGAAATCCCGGCCCTGGTCGACTTCGAGCCTTTCGCGGTTTATTGCTCTTGGGAAATTACGTTGGTTTCGCCTTCGATCACCGAGGCGATGATCCGCGAAGTGTTCGAATTCGTCGATGGCGACTGCGATATCGCAATTGCCCAGCTCGGCAATTCGATCGCCTTTGACATTCCTGCCCCGGCACCGGCCGTTGCCAAGCCTGCGCCGAAGCCGGCAAAGCTGACCGCCGAATCCGATCGGGCTGACCTGCTTGCCCTGGCCGATGACGAAGTGGCCGATTTGCTCGACTTCAGCCGTGATAGCGACGTGGCCGTGGTGCCTGCATTGACTGCAGAAAAGCCCAGCTTCACACCCGAGCCGGAAGCGCCGGCCATTACCGTGCAGGACACGTTCGACGAGGCGCCGAGCCTGAGTTTTGCCGAACTGGCCGAAACCATTGCGCCAAGCCCGATCCCGAAGCGCGCGGCATCAACCGCGGTGACGCCATTGCGCGCCCCAGCGCCGGCCGCGTCGAGTGACGGCGAAGAGAGCAGCAGCGGTGGCAACCGCAGCGTTGGCGTGCAGTCGATCCGCGTCGATCTCGACAAGGTGGACCGAGTGGTCAACATGGTGGGCGAGCTGGTGATTACCCAGTCGATGCTCACCCAGCAGATGGATGAGACGCTGCGCGCCCGCTACACCGAACTGGTGCGCGGCCTCGAAGTGCTGGCGCAGACCACGCGCGGACTGCAGGATTCGGTGATGGCGATCCGCGCCCAACCGGTCAAGACTGTATTCTCCAGATTGCCGCGCCTGGTGCGCGAACTGGCGACCAAGACCGGCAAGAAGATCAAGCTCGAAACCGTGGGCGAGAACACCGAAATCGACAAGACGGTGATCGAGCAATTGTCCGACCCGCTGACCCACATGGTCCGCAACTCGGCCGATCACGGCATCGAAAGCCCGGAAACGCGCCTGGCGCGTGGCAAGCCGGAAATCGGCACTATTCGTTTGTCGGCCGAACAGGCAGGCGGCAATATCCTGATCATCGTCGAGGATGATGGCGGTGGCATCAACCGCGAGCGCGTGCTGCAGGTAGCGCGCGACAAGGGCGTGGTAGCGCCGGACGTCAATCCGACCGACGAGCAGATCGACCAGTTGATCTTTGCGCCGGGCTTTTCGACGGCTTCGGAAGTCAGCGACATTTCCGGCCGCGGCGTTGGCATGGACGTGGTGCTGAGCAACATCAAGAAGATCGGCGGCTCGGTGCATGTCCGTTCTTGGACCGGCAAGGGCACGCGCATGACCTTGCGCCTGCCACTGACGCTGGCAGTGCTGGACGTCATGCTGGTGAAGGTTGGTGTGTCGCCCTATGTGGTGCCGCTTTCTTCGATCGTCGAGACCATCCAGTGTTCGCGCGCCAGCTTCGAGCGGGTGCCGAGCGGTGGCCAGGTACTGCAGGTGCGTGGCGAATATGTGCAGGTCATCGACTTGGCACAGCGCTTCGAAATGGTCAGCGAGACCGAGCCGGAAAACCGCTTCGTGGTGCTGTGCGAGGCCGAAGGCTCGGCCAAGGTGGCGTTGATCGTCGATGACATTATTGGCCAGCAGCAGGTCGTGATCAAATCGCTGGAAGAGAATTTCGAACGTGTCGAAGGCATTGCCGGCGGTACGATCCTGGGCGACGGCAATGTCGCGCTGATCGTCGACGTGCAGAGCCTCAAGACCACGATCGTCCATAAAAACGCGGCCTGAACGTTGCGTGCTTAAGAATGCCGCGTCGCGGCCTGTAGTTTTGCGTAGCCGCCCAGAACAGGCGGAAAGAAAGGCATAGAATGGAAGCGCTCGGTTTTCGCGACGATATGGCCGACAAGTCCGCCGTCGCCGCCCAGAATTCACTGCAGTTGATCGCTTTTTCGATCGGCGAGCAGACTTATGGGGTGGAGATCACCACAGTGCGCGAAATCCGCGCCTGGAACGGTGCGACGCCGCTGCCCAACACCCGCGAGTTCGTGCGCGGCGTGATCAACCTGCGCGGCACCATCGTGCCGATCTTTGACCTGCGCGCCCGTTTCGGCGATGGCCCGACCTCGCCCACCAAGAACCACGTCGTGGTGGTGATGAGCGTGGGCGACAAATGGGTTGGAATCCTGGTCGATGCGGTGAGCGACATTCTAACGGTGTCGCGCGACGACATCCACAATGTACCGGAAGGCAATTCGATCGATACCGAACTGCTCAACGGCATCGTGACCCACGAAAGTCGCATGGTCGGGCTGATTGACCTGCATGCCGTAGTTTCCGGCGCGAAAATGGACTCCTAAGGACCGACCAGCCGATATCAACTGATGTTGGGATGCAATGCCTGTCTTCTGCGTACGCTCCGGCTCGTGAAGCCAAGCATTTTCGTCTCAGCCCGCGTTGAATCTCGACCGGTCTGGAGCACTGCAATATTTCAAGTCAAGGGCGCCGCGAGGCGCCTTTTTATTTGCCGAGGTCTCGTTGCAACCGGATGGGCTCCGACGCATTTTGCCAGGCGGCCTTGCATGTACCTGCCCCGCCATTGGACGATGCAGTGGTCGATGACGTTGTCTTTGACGTGAACCAGACGCCGCGCGCCGATTGGGTGCGTAAATAAAAAAGACGCCCTGTGGCGCCTTTGGGTCGTTCATCGGTCGAGACATTAGAATAGGTCGACGTCGCCGTGGCTTTGGTGGGCTGCGATGCCGGACAACGATGGGACGCGGAGTTCGTCGAGCGTCAAGCTGGACCAGATTTCGTCATAGACACTGTCTGGTGCCGAATGGGGCAGCAAGGCAAACTGGCGGACAGCGAGTGCCATATTGTGGCAGCGCTGCTCGATGCGATCCTGGCCCTGCAGGGCTGTCACGATCATCTGCACGGCTTCGCGGATGGTCGGGTCCTTGCTCAGATTTCTTTCGGCCAGGATTTGAAGCGCTTCCGTGATGCCTTCTAGCATCGAAGATGTTTGGCGCGCCGTCTCATCGAGTTCTCTCGCGAGTTTCTGCAGTGACATTTAGTATGAAATCCTAGTCCCGTTCAAAACACCCTATCTGACTATTTCTAAAGCTCTTCTTGCTGTTTCCGGACCGTGTAACGTCCCTCGCGCATCGTGGTTAGCAATTGGCTAACGAGTTCTCCGATACCCTCTGGTTTAGTGGCGCTCCAGAGTTCGAGACTATTGATGGGACTGCAGAATTCTCTACCGCCCGAGTTTGATCGCGGAGTGGTTACAACCGTGCATCAAGGTGACTGCCACGTTTCCAACGAAAGCGACCTGACGTATTCGACAGTGCTCGGATCGTGCGTCTCGGCCTGCGTCCGCGACCGGGTGGCCAATGTAGGCGGCATGAACCATTTCCTGCTCGCCGAACAGTCAGGTTCCGCCAAGGATCGCTATGGTGCATCGGCGCGCTATGGCGCCTTCGCCATGGAGCAGTTGATCAACAAGGTGCTGACCAAGGGCACCGGCAAGAAATCCAACCTCGAAATCAAGGTGTTTGGCGGCGGCAAGATCAATTCGGCTCTCGACGATGTGGGCCTCAAGAATATCGAGTTCGTCCGGCAGTTCCTGGCTGATGAAGGCTATGTCGCCACCAGCGAAGACCTGGGCGGCAACTATGCGCGGCGCGTGCTGTTCAAGCCGCATTCCGGGCGTGCCTTCGTCAAGCGCCTGGATAGCGATGTCGGTGCCAATGTGGCGCGTGACGAAGCCGCCTTTGCCAAGCGCCGCGTCGTAATACCAGCGCCAATCGACGATATCGAACTCTTCTAGAATTTGCTTCGGTGATCGTCGTGGGCTGGCCTGCAAGCCGGCATTGCTCTCTGCTCCGATGCTCACCTGCATTGGCAGGCTGCGCTTCGGTGCTCGAGCGCTACTGCCTTTCGACTCAGCTCATGACGACCACCTTCGCAAATTGCGGTGGTCTCAAAAGATAGGCGGCTGCGTTAAATGTTGTTCCAGATGGGGACTGTTGTTCATTATTTGACAACAAGGCTTATCAAAGTCTTACCCGACTCTCGCCGTTTATAGATTTGGTTAACCATTGTCGGGCAGTGTTCCGGTTATGTTGAACTCTCTCCTGCTGATTTGCGGATCAGGCGCTCCATGCCCAATCTGCGGCTAGCACTGATCGCCGCTATTCCCTGGCTTGGCGCCGTCGCGCTGGCGGCCGGCCTGCTGCCCGCCCTCGGTTCGGGCATGGTCTGGCTGGCAAGCGTTGCCGCGCTGATGCTGATCGCGCTGTCGGTCATGTTGGCGATGGCAGTCCGACGCAGCCGGCAGGACGGCGAAATGCTGGCCGCGCTGGCCCTGGCAGCCGGATTGAGCGAGCGGGCCGGGGAAGCGCTGACCATCGACGCCATTATCATCCGGCTCGAAAGACGGCTGGAAAAGGCGCATCTTTTCAAAAGTACCATAGCGAGCCTGAACCAGCCGGCGCTGCTGGTGGATGGGCAGGGCAGCATTTTGGCCGTGAGCCAGGGCGCGACCACGCTTGCCAAGGGCGCGGTCGAAGGCGCGACGCTCGATGCATTGTTTGGTCCCGGCTATCTCAGTAGCGGCGGCGGGGCGGCCAAGGAAACGATGATGACACTGGGCGATGCCCGTTTCATCGTGAAACGCCAGGACGTAGCACAGGGTCGCTACCTGCTCGAACTGGTGCCGGCGGGGATGTATATCGAGGATGACGATCTCGATGCTTTTGCCGCGGCCTTGGCGGGTGGGCAGACGGGTTTCCGTTTTACGACGGCGCTTGCAGCGACGCGTCCGGTGCTGGCTGCGCTCAACAAGGGCATGGCATCGATCGACCAGGGGTTGCGCCAGCTCGAGGGCGTGGCGGCGGGCGATGGCGATTTGCCCGACGCACTGGATGGGCCGCTGGGCGCGCTGGCTGTGCGGCTCGATGACTTTACGCGCGCTATGGCCGAACAGCTGGAAGACGAGCGCGACCTGCGCGGCAGTCTTGAGCAGCGGCTGGGCAAGGTTGGGCAACTGCTGGACAATTTCGAGCAGCGGGCGGCGCATTTCGGATCCCAGAGCGATGCCAATCGCGCTGACGCAGGCATGACCGGAAAGGCGCTGGCGGATGGCACCGGACGGCTGCGTCAGACCCGGGTGATCGGACGCGCGGCGCAGGACCTCGCGGGCGAGCTGGATCTGGCGGCGCGACGTACCCACACATTGGTAGACGAAATCGACCGGATGACCCAGGAAATCGACCAGATGGTGCAGGCCATCGAGGATGTTTCCTTCCGCACCAATCTGTTGGCGCTGAATGCTGCAGTTGAGGCGGCGCGGGCCGGCGAGAAGGGGGCAGGCTTTGCCGTGGTGGCCGATGAAGTGCGCCAACTGGCACAGATTACCAACCGTTCGGCTAAGGATATCCGTGCCGTCGTCAAGCGCGGACGGGCGCAGTCCGAGACCGGCGCAGTGGAAGCAATGATGCTGCAAAAAATGATTGCGGGTCTCGACAGTCATTTACGCAATCTAAGCAATGAAACCGATACCATTGCTTTGACACTGGACGAAGGTGAAGTAGCGCTGCGGCGTCTCACCGGGCGGATGGCGTCGTTCGGCGATGTGGTGGAGCGCAAACCAGCTCCCCTGACGAAGCGTGCGACGGCCTGATTCCCAGTCTTCGGAGCAGTTGGGAATTGGGGTGCATCGTATGGAACAGGGAGAAATTTCCCTCAGCGACCGCGAGTTTTCGCGGATCAAGAGCCGGGTCTACACTGTAGCCGGCATTTCGCTGAGCGATGCAAAACGAACATTGGTGATTTCGCGTCTGAGCAAGATCGTGCGGGCCCTCGGCCTGCCGGGCTTTGACGCCTATGTCGATTATCTCGAGCGCGGCGGCAGTGCCAGCGACGGGCAGGACTTCGTCAACGCGCTGACCACCAACCTGACGCGTTTTTATCGCGAAGATCATCATTTCGAGCATCTGCGCAGCTATGTCGGCGCGCTGATGGTCGAAAAACCGCGGGGCACCCGCCTGCGCATCTGGTCGGCGGGTTGCTCGACGGGGCAGGAGCCCTATACGATCGGCATGGACCTGCTGGCCGCATTTCCAGAACTCAAGCGCTGGGACTTCAAGATCCTGGCGACCGATATCGATACGGCGGTGATCGCCAAGGCGTCAGCTGGTGTCTACACCGAAAATGAACTCAATGGGCTGAGTGCCGACCGGGCGCGGCGGCTCGAAAAGGCCGACGACGGCTCGATCCGCATTCCCACGGCGGTGCGCGAACTGGTGTCGTTCAAGCCATTGAACCTGATCGGGCCTAGCTGGCCAATGAAGGGTCCGTTCGACGCCGTGTTCTGTCGCAATGTGGCAATCTATTTCGACAAGCCCACGCAGGGCGAGGTGTTCTCGCGGCTTGGCAAGATGCTGGCGCCGGAAGCCTTTCTCTATATCGGGCATTCCGAAAATCTCGGCGCTGGCGGTGACGGATTCCGCCTGGTCGGCAAGACGGTCTACCAATCCAAGCAGAAACTGAACAAACGGGAAGCAGCATGAGCATCAAGGTCCTGGTGGTCGACGATTCGGCGCTGATCCGAGAAGTCCTGTCACGCATGCTGACGCGAGACGGCGATATCGATGTGGTGGGCACGGCCAAAGATCCGATAGATGCGCGCGAGAAGATCAAGACGCTGAACCCCGATGTCGTGACGCTCGACATCGAAATGCCCAATATGAACGGGCTGCAATTCCTTGAGAAGCTGATGCGGCTGCGGCCCACGCCGGTGGTGATGGTGTCGACGCTGACCAAGAAGGGCGCCAGCGAAACGCTCCTGGCACTCGAACTGGGCGCGGTTGATTTCGTGGCCAAGCCGAGCGCGGAATTCGAAGGCGGACTCGATGGTTTCGGCGCAAACCTGCGCGACAAGATCCGCGCGGCGGCCAAGTCTGACGTGCGTGGCCGCTCGGCCGGGCGCGCCGATGCACCCAAGGTGCCGCTGAAGACGGCGGCCGCACCAAGCGGTGCGCTGATTGCGATCGGCGCTTCGACCGGCGGGGTCGAGGCGATCCGCACCGTGCTGAGCCTGATGCCGACAGATTGCCCGCCGATCGTCATCGCGCAGCATATGCCGCCGGGCTTTACCGCGCGCTTTGCCGCGCGCCTCGATGAGGTGTGTGACCTGACAGTGGTAGAAGCGGACGACCGCATGGTGCTGTTGCCGGGACATGCCTATGTTGCCAAGGGCGATTATCACCTGCGGGTGGAGCGCTCCTCGGGCCAGCTCAAGACCCGGCTGACCCATGACGAACTGGAAAGCGGACATCGTCCCAGCGTCGATGTGTTGTTTGAATCGGTCGCCAGGACAGTCGGTGCGATGGCCGTCGGGGCGATTCTGACCGGCATGGGGCGCGACGGTGCGCGCGGTCTCAAGATGATGCGCGATGCCGGTGCCTACACGGTTGGACAGAGCCAGGGCTCGGCCCTGGTGTATGGAATGCCGCGCGTTGCCTTCGAAGAGGGGGCCGTGGTGGAACAGGCGCCCATCGAAGCCATCGCAGGCCGCCTGGCCAATGCGTTGGTCCGCCTTAAATCTGCGGCCTGAAGCACGGTCACAGACAATGCAGGGCAGCAGGTTGAGAGATTTGTAACCCTTGCCCGCTTAGTGTTCCAGCGAAGTCCGTGGTCAGAAGACCTCGAGCGCCAAGAAGGTAAATACGACATGCCAAAAGCCAGCGCTGTCAGCGTCCTCATCGTTGATGACCAGCAGTCCATGCGTGGTATCTGCAAGTACATCCTGACCCAGCTTGGATTCAAGGACATCATCGAAGCCAAGAGTGGCCGCGATGCACTCGGGAAGCTGGAAAAGGCCAATGTCGATCTGATCATTTCCGACTGGAACATGGAAGATATCGACGGGTTGACCCTGCTCAAGGTGATCCGCAAGCACCCGCGCACCCAGGCCATGCCGTTCATAATGGCGACCGGCCGTTCCGACAAGGAACAGGTCAAGGAAGCCATTTCCTTCGGCGTTAACAACTACATCATCAAGCCGTTCGACGCTTCCACCATGAAGAAGCGTATCGAGGCGGTGATTGGCGCGCTGAGCTAAAGCAAGCGACGCCAAGCAGTTTCAAAAGGGCCACTTTCGAGTGGCCCTTTTTGTTTGTGGCGACGAAAATATTACAGCCGGCATTCATCCGTAAGGAGTAGTTAATCGGCCGGATGTATCGTTTGCACTGCTGGTTCATTCCGGCAGCTTGGGAGGGCGATCGCTGCGAGCCGCGCTGTAAAGAGCGCGGCGTTCTCATGCCGTCGACAGATGGCATCGCGGCGATCCGGGAAGGTTGGAGGACCTTATGGTATTTCGGTTGAAGATTGCTCAGAAGCTGCCTTTGGCGCTGGTGGGCTCGGCGCTGCTTGTCAGCGCGGGCGTGGGCATTGCCAGCTACCTGATCGGGTTGAGTACCGTGCAGGAGCAGCGCAACCAGTCGATGGCCGCCTCCCTCACTACTGCCGTGGCTCTGGTCAGCGACTATTACTCCAGCGCAGAGGTCGATCTCAGGCTGTTCGTGCAGCGCTCCGATACCGTGACCGCCATGAAGAACTTGACGCGATCGCTTGACGAGCTGCGGATGGGACTGGCCGAGCGCGCCGCGCTGCAACTGCAAACAGCCTATGTGACGGAAAATCCCGATCAGACAGATCGTGCGGCGCTCGACAGCGCCAATGGCAAGGGCGCGACCTATGACGCGCCGCACAAGCGGTTCCATCCCGGTTTCCGTACGCTGGTGCAGGAACGCCATTATTCGGACGTGCTGTTGATCAGCACCGCCGGCGACGTCGTCTATTCGGTGGCCAAGAACTCTGACTTTGCGACCAATGTCATGACCGATGCGACAGCGGCATCGGGCGGGCTGGGCCAGGCCTTTGCCGCAGCCAAGGACCTGCCGGAAGGGCAGGCCGTGTTCATCGACTATTCCAGCTACGCACCCACTGGCATTGCCGAAAGCTTCATGGCCATGCCGGTGTTTGAAAAGGAAGAAAGCACCGGCGTGATGGTGCTTTCCATTCCCACCGACGTGCTTAGTGCCCGGGTTTCGGCGCTGTCTGGCCTCGGGCTGACGGGTGAAGTGGTGGTGGTGGGCTCCGATGGCCTGCTGCGCACTGAATCGCCGCGCACCGAGGCGCCCGATGTGTTGCAGTCCACACTGACCTCGGACGTACTGACGCGCGCCTTTGCCGGCGAGACCGGCGAGGGCATCAGTACCGACTATCGGGCTGCGCCCATGGTGGTGCGCGCTGGCCCGGTCAGCGTCGGTGGCGTCAACTGGGCAGTCGCGGCCGTGCAGCCGGAAGCCGAAGTCTTCGCGCCGGTCAACAATATGCGCAACATGACGCTGCTGGTTGGTGGGGCATTGCTCGCCGTCGCGGCCGTGGCCGGGTATTTCTTTGCCCGCTCGGTGAGCCGCCCGATCAGCCGCCTGACGTCGACGATGGAAGCGTTGGCCGATGGCGATCTAGATGTCGAGGTGCGCGGCGCCGATGGCAGGGACGAACTTGGTGCCATGGCGCGCGCCGTCGAAGTGTTCCGCGAAAACGGTCTCAAGGTGGCGCAGATGACCGAAGCGGAAGCGGCCCAGATCATCCGCAACCAGGGCGAACGCGCCGCCATGATGCAGGATTTGCAGCGGGCATTCGGTGCGGTGGTCGATGCGGCGATTGCCGGCGATTTCAGCCGCCGAGTCGAAGCCGAATTTCCCGATGATGAACTCAACACGCTGGCCCGCTCGGTCAATAACCTCGTGGCGACGGTGGATCGCGGCGTCAGCGACACGGGCACGGTGCTAGCCTCGCTGGCCGATACCGACCTGACCAAGCGCATGGAAGGCCAGTATCACGGTGCCTTCGCCCAGCTGCAGGCCGACACCAATGCGGTGGCCGAAAAGTTGACCGATATCGTCGGACAGCTCAAGGATACCTCCGGTACGCTGAAGACCGCGACGGGAGAAATTCTCAGCGGCGCCAACGATCTGAGCGAGCGCACTACCAAGCAGGCGGCGACGATCGAAGAGACCTCAGCAGCGATGGAGCAGCTTGCTTCGACGGTGCTGCAGAATGCCGAACGCGCGAGGGAAGCTAGTGCGGCTGCCTCGACGGTGACGCGAACGGCGGAAGAGGGCGGGCAGGTGATGCTGCAGGCGACGGAAGCCATGGAGCGCATTACCCAGTCTTCGGGCAAGATCTCCAATATCATCGGGCTGATCGACGATATCGCCTTCCAGACCAACCTGCTGGCACTGAATGCCTCGGTCGAGGCGGCCCGGGCTGGCGATGCAGGCAAGGGCTTTGCCGTGGTGGCTGTCGAAGTGCGGCGGCTGGCACAGTCGGCCGCCAATGCCTCTTCGGAGGTCAAGGTGCTGATCGAGCAGTCGGCGGGCGAGGTCAAGGGCGGCTCGCGCCTGGTGCTCGATGCGGCGGCCAAACTTGAATCCATGGTTGCGGCCGCGCGCTCGTCGAACGAGTTAATGAACGGCATTGCCAAGGAGAGCCGTGAGCAGGCCGGGGCCATCGAAGAGGTCAATACGGCCGTTCGCACCATGGACGAAATGACCCAGCACAATGCGGCGCTGGTCGAGGAGATCAATGCGGCGATCGAGCAGACTGAAGCCCAGGCGACCGAGCTCGACCGCATCGTCGATATCTTTGCTATTGGCGGCGGCCCGACAGCTGCACGCCAACCCCGCCTAATCGCATTGGCGCCCGTCAAGGCGGTTGGGGCGCGCGGCCTGCAAAGCAAGCTCCAGACAGTCGCTAAATCCTATCTCAGCCGGGGCAATGCCGCGGTGGATAAGGACTGGAGCGAATTCTAGTCGCACTCGTCGTCTCGAACATCAGAGGACGCCTTTTGGCGTCCTTTTCTCCATCAGTTCAAAATAGCCGCAGTCATGCCGTTAATCGCTCGTGCGGGCGATTTCGATGCCGTCATGCACAAGAGTCGGTTAACTGCTCTACCGTAAATTCTTCCCGAATAGTCCAATGGCGCGCGCTGAGTCAGTGCGCCCGGACTTCTGGGGGAACAATTCATGCACAAGCTCGCCGCCGTCTTCGGCAATATCAGAATGACCACGTCGATTGCCGCGCTGGTCCTGGTTTCCATTATCGGGTCCATCGCCGCCGTGTCCGGCGCGATCTACATGAACCTGCATGCCCGCTCGATGGCGGACAGCACAGTGCAGCAGGGAACCAACCTGGCAGTTGCGGCGACGATCCTCGAACGCCGCATTTCCGGTTCGGTACTGAACTGGACTCCCGAGGGCACTATGGATGCCTTCCAGAGCTGGGCGGTGCCGCCCTTCTACGATACCGAAATAATCGACTCGGTGACCCGGGTTACCAAGCAGGATGCGACGATCTATGTGCTGGACAATGCCACCCAGACGCTGGTGGGCAAGACCACCAGTATCGCCGCGGCAGACGGGACCCGAGTAGCGGACCTGGCGATCGATGCCAGCAGCCCGGTGTTTGAGTCGCTGATGGAGGGCGAAGCCTATATGGGATCGCTGCCGATCAATGGCGTCGACTATTTCGGGGCGTTCCAGCCGATCGAGAAGATGAGCGGCGAAGTCATGGGCGCCATTTTCGTCGGCACGCCCATGGCCGACATCGAGGCCGCAGCTAATGGCGTGGTCGGACTGATCCTGGTGGTGGGTGGTGCCGTGGTTGTGGCGCTGGGCCTCGTGGGCCTGTTTCTGTCGCGGCTTATTACCAAGCCGATCCCAAAGCTTGCTCATTCGATGGAGACGATTTCCGAGGGCAATTTCGATACCGAAGTGCCCTATACCAGCCTCGGCAATGAAGTGGGCGGCATGGCGCGCGCCGTGGAAGTGTTCCGCCAGAACGGGCTGCGTGTCAGCCAGATGACCGAGGCGGAGGCGGCGCGCATCATCGGCGATCAGGAAGATCGCCAGAAGATGATGAGCGAGTTGCAGTCGGCATTCGGCGAAGTGGTCGATGCGGCGGTGGCTGGCGACTTCACCAAGCAGGTGATGGTAGAATTCCCCGACCCCGAGCTGAATGCCCTGGCGGCCGGCATCAACAACCTGGTCTCGACGTTTAACCGCGGCGTGACCGAAATCGGCCAGGTGCTGGGCGCAATGGCCGACACCGACCTGACGCAGCGCATGGAAGGCGACTATGAAGGGGCTTTCGCGACGCTCAAATCCGACATCAATGCGGTTGCTGATAAGCTGACCGAAGTGATCGGCCAGTTGCGCCATACTTCGGGCTCGCTGAAGACCGCGACCGGGGAAATCTTGTCGGGCGCCAACGATCTTTCCGAGCGCACCACCAAGCAAGCCGCGACCATCGAAGAGACATCGGCGGCCATGGAACAACTGGCTTCGACCGTGCTGCAGAACGCCCAGCGCGCCAAGGATGCCAGCGTTGGCGCCATGCAGGTGACCCGAACTGCAGAAGAGGGCGGGCAGGTGATGGATGCTGCAACGGCGGCGATGGAGCGGATCACACAGTCATCCGCCAAGATATCCAACATCATCGGCATGATCGACGACATCGCCTTCCAGACTAACCTCCTGGCACTGAACGCTTCGGTCGAAGCGGCGCGTGCTGGCGATGCAGGCAAGGGCTTTGCCGTGGTTGCCGTCGAAGTGCGGCGCCTGGCTCAATCGGCGGCGCAGGCATCAAGTGAAGTGAAGGTGCTGATCGAGCAGTCGGCCGTCGAGGTCAAGACCGGCTCCAAGCTGGTTGGCGACGCCGCCGGCAAGCTCAAGGTGATGCTGGAGGCGGCGCGCGGCAATAACGGCCTGCTCGAATCCATCGCCAATGACAGCCGCGAACAGTCGTCGGCGATCGATGAAGTCACCATTGCCGTGCGCACCATGGACGAAATGACCCAGCATAATGCGGCGCTGGTGGAACAGACCAACGCGGCCATCGAGCAGACCGAAGCACAGGCCAGCGAGCTTGACCGCATCGTCGAAGTGTTCCGCATCAATCAGCAGGAGGCGCCGGCCCGCTTCGAACGGGCGCCCGTGCGCCCGGCGACCGCACGCGGCTTGCAGCAAAGGTTGGCCTCGGCGACCGCCAGTCGGACCCATGGCAATGCCGCCGTGGCAGTAGACTGGAATGAATTTTAGCGGCCAATAGGCCGCTTGCTCGCGGCCGACTGGTTTGAATTCAGGCATTCGCAGGTAAATACTAGAAGTAAAAGGGCGCCGGGCGGCGCCCTTTTTTATTTGTAGTCAGCAGTTTAGTATTTTACCGCAGATTAACCAACATCGGACAATGTCCATCTCGGACGCATCAGTAAATACGTTGGCCACGCCGGGAATCGGGGTCGTTCGGGGGTGTCGTGTCGTCCATCAATCCATTCTTCTGGCTATTCATGGCCGCGGAGCGGGGCAGTCCTTGCCTGCCGCAACGTCTGTTGCGCGCGTGCCATCTTTGTCAGATCAACTCGAAGCGTCGTTTGGAGCTCTGCCGTGACTAACCTTTTCACCGGCAGCATAGCCCGGCGCCTCTATGCATTGATCGTCATCTTCGCCATCGGCTTTGCCAGCGTGCTGGCCTTTCAGCTGTATACTCTGCGCGAGAACCTCGACAGCTTCAAGCGTACGGAACTGCAGAGCGTGGTGCAGGCCGCGACCAGCATCGTGCAGAACTACTATGAGCGCTCTCAGGCAGGCGAGTTCACCGAGGAACACGCAAAGTCGCTGTCGCTGGAATCGCTGCGGGGCCTCCGCTACCAAGGCGGCGAATATGTGTTCATCGACACCTATGACATGATCAATCTGATGCATCCGACCAAGCCGGAAAAACAGGGCAGCGACCGTGGGGTCGAGGCGGACGGCCGCGGCAAATTCTACATCAAGGAAATGGTCACCAATGCCAGGGCGAATGGATCGACTTTCGTCCAATATCTGTTCAAGACGCCGGATGGTGGCGACTTCGACAAGATCAGCTATGCGCAGGCCTTCGAGCCATGGGGCTGGACTATCGCTTCGGGTGTCTTGACCACGCAGGTGGACGCGATCTTTGCAAAGGCTGCCATGATCAGCGGCGCGATTGCTTTCGGCGTGACGCTGCTGCTGCTGCTCGTCGGCGTGCTTATCGCACGCTCGATCAGCAAGCCGATTGCCAAGCTGAACAATGACATGGACCGCATCGCGGCCAATGACTTCGACGTGGTGCCGCAGGGCATGGCGCGTCGCGACGAAATCGGCGACATGGCACGCTCGGTGGAAGTTTTCCGCGAGAACGGGCTCAAGGTCAGCCAGATGACCGAGGCGGAAGCCGCTCGCATCATCGCCGATCAGGCCGCTCGCCAGCAGATGATGAGTGAATTGCAGGGTGCGTTCGGGCAGGTGGTGGATGCGGCGATTGCCGGTGACTTTACCCGCCGGGTGGAGACCGAATTCCCTGATGCCGAACTCAACGGCTTGGCGCAGAGCGTCAATAGCCTCGTGGCTACCGTGGATCGTGGTCTCGATGAAACCGGCCGGGTACTGACCGCGCTGGCGAACACCGACCTGACCAAGCGCATGGAGGGCGAGTATCACGGTGCCTTCGCCGGCCTCCAGGCCAATACCAATGCGGTGGGTAACAAACTGAGCGAAGTGGTGACGCAGTTGCGCGACACGTCGCGTTCGTTGCGGCTCGCAACCGGCGAAATTCTGGCTGGAGCCAATGACCTGAGCGAACGCACGACCAAGCAGGCCGCGACGATCGAAGAGACATCGGCGACCATGGAACAACTGGCGACTACCGTGCTGCAGAACTCGCAGCGCGCCAAGGATGCCAGCGTCAATGCGGCCCAAGTTACCCGCACCGCCGAAGAAGGTGGCCAGGTGATGGAAAAGGCCAATGCTGCGATGGCCGCGATCGAAATGAGCTCGGGCAAGATTTCCAATATCATTGGCATGATCGACGATATCGCATTCCAGACCAATCTGCTGGCACTGAACGCTTCGGTGGAAGCGGCGCGGGCTGGCGATGCCGGCAAGGGCTTTGCCGTGGTGGCCGTGGAAGTGCGGCGCCTGGCGCAGTCGGCGGCGTCGGCATCGGCAGACGTCAAGGTCCTGATCGAGCAGTCGGCTGGCGAAGTGGGCCTTGGCTCGCGTCTGGTGTCGGATGCGGCGGCACGCCTTGCCGCCATGCTCGACGCCGCTCGTGCCAATAACCAGTTGATGGACGGCATTGCCCGCGAAAGCCAGGAGCAGGCCTCGGCTATCGAAGAGGTCAATATCGCGGTCCGACAGATGGACGAGATGACCCAGCATAACGCGGCTCTGGTCGAGGAAATGAATGCCTCCATCGAACAGACCGAGGCTCAGGCCGGCGCGCTGGACGACATCGTGACCGTGTTCAATACCGGCAGCCAGCGCGTTGTCGCCCCATCCCGCGCCAGCCATGTCGCTTCGGCGCCCAAGCCGGCCGTGAAACGCGCGGCGCAGGCCTATCTCAGCCACGGCAATGCCGCGGTTTCGACCGACTGGAACGAGTTCTAAGCTGAAATTACGTTCGGGGGCCCGCTTCGGTGGGCCGCTGTTACTTCCTCTAGAGCGTCGGAAGCGGTTCATTAACCATATGCTTTCTATGCTGGCTGCGCACATGACCGCGGAACAGGGGCTGCGGGCATGCCTTGTCAAAAGGCTGTAGTGCCTCAACTCCGAAAGCCGAGCATGACCAGCCAGCTCAAACTTGCCTTCAAACTGCCAGCCATGGTGGTCGCAATTGCGCTGGTCACTGGGGCGAGCCTGGCGCTTGCAGCCTATTTCGCCAGCAGCAGCATCGTTACCCGACAGGCCGAACAGCGGCTGACCGCAGCGGCGGCCAATGCCACCTCAACGTTGAATGCCTATCTCGGCGAGGTCGCCGAAGACCTGACGCTATTTGCCGGGCGCTCTGAAATCGCCAGCGCAATCGGCGTCTTGTCGGTCGCAATGCGCTCGATGAAGGAGCAGGGCGATCCGACTGAGCTGATGCAGGACGCCTATATCACGCAAAATCCGAATCCGGCCGGCGAGCGCTTGTTGCTCGATACGTCCGACAAGTTGCCGGCGTATGACCTGCACCACCGGACATTGCACGCGGACTTCCGGGACCTGTTGATGAAGCGCGGCTATTACGACATCTTCCTGTTCGATGCCGATTTCAACAATGTCTACACGGTGTTCAAGGAAGCCGATTTCGCAACCAATTTTGCCCAAGGCGGCGGGCCGTGGGCCGATACCGACCTCGGCAAGGTGGTGCGTTCGGCCATGGCGGCGAAAGAGGGGGAGCTGTTTCTGTCCGACTTTGCCGCCTATGGCCCGAGCGCCGGCGCTCCGGCTAGTTTCATTGCCGCACCAGTTTATGACCAAGGCCTCGTGATCGGCGTGCTGGCCTTCCAGATGCCGACGGCACTAATCGGGGAAGTGCTCGACCGGACCCAGGGGCTGGGCGACAGCGGCGAAACCTATCTGGTGGGCCAGGATGGCCTCGTTCGCAATGACTCCCCCAAAACCTCCGACAATGACGTGCTGAACCTGTCGCTGCAGGGCGAGGCCGTGACGGCGGCGCTGGCCGGCACTGCCGGGCTTGATCGCCTGTCTCATCACGACGGCGAGGACTACGTCGCCGCTAGTGAACCGCTGTCGTTTGGCGGTGTCGACTGGGCCGTGGTTGCCCTCGAAAGCGAAGCTGATATCTCCGCGCCTTCAGCCGGCCTACGCAATACTTTGCTGATCATCGGCGCCATCTTGCTGGCTTTGGCGGCAGTGGTCAGCGTGCTGATCGCGCGGACCATTACGCGGCCAATTTCGCGGCTGACCGATGCTATGGCCGAAATTGCCGGCGACCGGCTCGACCTGACTGTGCCGGGCCTAGAGCGCTCGGATGAGCTGGGGTACATGGCTGAAGCCGTGGAAGTGTTCCGCAGCAATGGGCTGAAGATGCGTGATCTGCGCGCCGCCGAGCTCGACATGAGTGCCGAGCGCGCCAGCCAGGTCAGCGTGATCGAGGGGTTGCAGAGGGACATCGGCAGTGTGGTTGGGGCCGCTATCGAAGGCGACTTCACGGGCCGGGTCGGGACCAACCTCCACGATCCCGAATTGCGCCATCTGGCGCAGAACGTCAACGACCTGGTGGAATCGGTCGATCGCGGGTTGACCGAGACCGGCAGCGTGCTGGCGGCACTGGCGCGGGCCGATCTCAGCCAGCGCATGCAGGGTGACTACAAGGGTGCCTTTGCCCAGCTCAAAGCCAATACCAATAGCGTGGCCGAGCAGCTCGGGCAGATCGTGACGCAGTTGCGCGGCACCTCGGGTGCGTTGAAGACCGCAACCAGCGAAATTCTCTCCGGCGCCAACGATCTCAGCGAACGCACGACGCGACAGGCGGCGACGATCGAGCAGACCAGCGCGGCCATCGAGCAGCTCAGCCGCACCGTCGTCGAAAATGCCGGTCATGCCGAGCAGGCCAGCCAGAAGGCGCGTGCGGTATCAACCGAGGCTGAGGCCAGTGGCGCGGTGATGGTCGAGGCGACGGCTGCGATGGACCGGATCACCGCGTCGTCGTCCAAGATTTCCAACATCATCGGGCTGATCGACGATATCGCCTTCCAGACCAACCTGCTGGCGCTGAACGCCTCGGTGGAAGCCGCGCGGGCTGGCGATGCCGGCAAGGGCTTTGCCGTCGTTGCTGTCGAAGTCCGGCGCCTGGCGCAATCGGCGGCTTCGGCTTCGGCCGATGTGAAGGCGCTGGTCGAGCAGAGCGCCAATGAAGTACAGGGCGGCACGCGGCTGGTGGCCGACGCCGCCGAGCGTATCGCTGGCGTGCAGACGGCAATCCGGGGCAATGCCAGCATGCTGGATGGCATTGCCCGGGCCAGCCGCGAGCAGGCGGCCTCGATCGACGAGGTGACTGTCGCGGTGCGCCAGATGGATGAGATGACCCAGCACAATGCGGCGCTGGTCGAACAGACCAATGCCGCCATCGAGCAGACCGAGGCACAAGCCAGTGAACTCGACCGGGTGATTGGCGTGTTCACGCTCGGCTCGTTCGAGGCGATGGCGACGGATCGGGCGACGGGTGAACGCGGCATGATCGACGGGTTGCGGTCGATGGCAGGCGCTTATTTGAAGCGGGCCTAAAGCGGCGGTGAATTAACTGCGCGTTCACCATGCTTCGGTCTCGGTGCGCGTAGTTTGATCCATGTCGCGGCCCGGCTATCGGGAGAGTGGTCAACACCCTTTCCGCCTGTAGCCGTGGGCGTCCTTATGTCCCCGCCGAATTCCGCCGATCTGCAATCGCGCCTCGATTTCATCGGCCTCGACGACACTGCACGGCAGCGGCAGGCGCGGCTGAAGGGCCATGTCGACAAGCATCTGGGCAAGAAGGCAGCTTCCCCAGAAGATGTCCTGGCGGCGGCTGACGAGATGGCGCTGGCGCTCGGCAGCCTGATCAAATCGACCTTGCTCGACATCGATATTGGCGTTTCGGCCTAGTTCGACAAGCTGACATCCGATCCCAAGGCGGCCGATGAGGTGGCCAAGGAGAAGATTACCCGTGCGGTGACGCTGACCGGCGACGTGCTCAAGGAAATGGCAGACGGCAATCTCACCAGCCGGATCACTGCGGAGTTTGAGCCGGAATTCGACCAGATCAAGCGGGATACCAATGCGGTGGCGGATCGGCTGAACGGCATTATCGGCCAGTTGCGGCAGACGTCGCGCTCGCTCAAGACGGCGACGGGAGAAATCCTTGCCGGTGCCAATGACCTGGCCGATCGCACCACAAGGCAGGCGGCGACCATCGAGCAGACGTCGGCTTCGGTCGAGCAGTTGGCGACGACCGTGGTCGAGAATGCGCAGCGCGCGGCGACGGCCAGCGGCAAGGCAAACAGCGTGGCGCAGAGTGCCATGCAGGGCGGCATGGTGATGGCAGAGGCCAATGAAGCGATGTCAGAGGCCAATGAAGCGATGTCAGCCATCCAGACCAGCTCGGCCAAGATTTCCAATATTATCGGGCTGATCGACGATATCGGGTTCCAGACCAACCTGTTGGCGCTCAACGCCTCGGTGGAAGCGGCGCGGGCGGGAGACGCCGGCAAGGGCTTTGCCGTGGTGGCAGTGGAAGTGCTGCGGCTGGCGCAGTCGGCGGCGCAGGCCTCGAGCGAGGTCAAGGTGCTGATTGAAGCCAGTGCCAATGAGGTCACGGCGGGCTCGCGGCTGGTCGGGCAGGTGGCCAGCAGGCTGCAGGATATTTTGGCCGGTGCGCAGGAGAGTTCGACGCTGATTGAGGCGATTGCGCAGGCCAACAGGGAATCCTCGTCGTCGCTCGAAGAGGTATCGGTCGCGGTGCGATTGATGGACGAGATGACCCAGCACAATGGGGCGCTGGTGGAGCAAACCAATGCGGCCATCGAGCAGACCGAGGCGCAGGCGAGCGAGCTCGATCATATCGTCGACATCTTCAAGATCGAGGCGGCGGTTGCAGTATCGGTTGCCAAGCGACGGGCCGTGCCGCCAAAGCCAAGGCGGCCGGCACTGCGGGCGGTTAGCAGCGCCGCGGTGGCGCAGGACTGGGCAGAGTTCTAGGGCGGATGGCTTCCCCTGACCGGTTCGGGCAAGAGGTTCCTCCCCTCGCTGTCCGGAGCATGCGGGTTCTCCTGACTCCTCCTGTCAGCAGAACCGGAGATGGTGGCGCTGCGTAAAAGCGGGGCCACCATCATGCTCATTTCAGTCGTCGATCCAGTTTATTCTAAAACCTTCGCGGAGCTGATCGCGCCGTTTCCCCCGCCGGTGCGGGAGCTCACGGCGCGGCTGGTGGCCCTGGTCGCAGCGCATCCGGGCATTAGCGGCAAGGGGATGACCGGCTGGAAGTCGGTCAATTTCCGCCATGCCAGCGCCGGCCATGTCTGCTCGGTGTTTCCACAGCAGGACCGGGCCTTGCTATATTTCGAGCATGGGCTGCGGCTGGTGCATGGCGAAGGGCTGTTGCAGGGCGAAGGTCTCAAGCGGGGGCGCTACCTGCGGGTGCAGCCGGGCGACGATATTCCGCTTGATCGGATCGGCATGCTGTTGGGCGAGGCGATTGCCCTGTTTGCCTGACCATGCTTGAAAGCCATGGAGAACGGGGAGGGTAGCATGGCGCGCATCGGGCTGGTGGCTCACGACGACAAGAAGGACGAGCTGTGCATCTGGGCCGAGCACCACAAGCACAAGCTGGGCCAGCATGAACTCTGGGGTACTGGAACCACCGGCAGCCGGGTCATGGCTGCGACCGGCATGGAAGTGACGCGGCTCAAGAGCGGTCCGCTGGGCGGCGACCAGCAGCTGGGCGCGATGATCGCCGAGGGAAAGCTCGACGTGCTGATCTTCTTCATCGATCCGCTTTCGGCGCAGCCGCATGATGTGGACGTCAAGGCGCTGACCCGGCTGGCGACGCTTTATGACGTGCTCTTTGCCAACAACAAATCCACAGCTGACGCGGTGCTTGCCTACCTTTGACCGTGCCATTCTCAGCGCCGGTTGCCATTCGAGCGCAGCTCTCATGGCCTTCTCCCCTAAAATTGCTCCACCGGAGCAATTTGCGCCGAGGGGCGCCGGGTCGAAGAGTTGACCCTTGCGTCACCTTATGAGCAGATGCCTCAAAATAGCCCGGATAATGAACCGGGCATAAATGGCATTAGGAAACGGGACAGCTTTGGTCTCCTCTGACTTGGTTATCGACGTTCGCAACGTCAGCAAACGCTTTGGCGGTCTTACCGCCGTCAACAATTGCTCGCTCTCGGTGCGACGCGGCTCCGTCACGGGGTTGATCGGACCGAATGGCGCGGGCAAGTCCACGCTGTTCAACATCGTGGCCGGCAATATCGTGCCCGACGAGGGTGCGGTTATTTTCGACGGCAAGGACGTGACCGGCTTCAAGCCGCATCAACTGTTCCGCACAGGCATGCTGCGGACCTTCCAGATCGCGCATGAATTCTCCAACATGACGGCGCTGGAAAACCTGATGATGGTGCCGGGCGACCAGCCGGGCGAAGATCTCGGCAATGCCTGGTTTCGGCCCGGGCTGGCGAAATCGCGCGAGACCGAGGTGCGCAAGAAGGCGCTGGACGTCATCGACTTCCTGAAGCTCGGCCATGTGCGCAACGAGCTGGCCGGCAATCTTTCGGGCGGCCAGAAGAAGCTGCTCGAACTCGGCCGCACTATGATGGTCGATGCCAAGGTGGTGCTGCTCGACGAGGTGGCGGCGGGCGTCAACAAGACGCTGCTCAACGACCTGGCCTCCAATATCGAGCGGATGAACACCGAGCTGGGCTACACGTTCTTCGTCATCGAGCATGACATGGACCTGATCGGCCGGCTGTGCGATCCGGTTATTGTGATGGCGCAGGGGGAAAAGATCGCCGAAGGCTCGATGGAAGAAATCCGGGCCAATCCTCAAATCGTCGAAGCCTATTTCGGCACCCCGGTCGAGGTGGCTTAGATGCGGGTCTCCTTGTCCAAAAACCGGCTTCCACTTTTTGGGGAGACCCAATAATGGCGTTGCTTGAACTGAAACACGTCGTTGCCGGTTATGGCGGCGCACCGATCCTCAATGGCGTCAATATGGCCATTGACCAAAGCGATATCGGCGTCATCGTCGGGCCGAATGGCGCCGGCAAGTCGACGACGCTGAAGGCCATTTTCGGCCTGCTCAAGGTGACCGGCGGCACGGTGGAATTTCTTGGCGAAAGCATAGCCAATTCGCTGCCCGACAAGCTGGTACCCAAGGGCCTCAGCTTCGTACCGCAGGAAAAGAACGTCTTCACCTCGATGACCGTCGAGGAAAACCTGGAAATGGGTGCCTTCACGCGGCGCGATGATTTTTCCGAGACCATGCAATGGGTCTATGAAATGTTTCCCGTGCTGGCCGAGAAGCGCCGGCAGCCGACAGGTGAGCTTTCCGGCGGCCAGCGCCAGATGGTCGCTATGGGCCGCGCGCTGATGAGCAAGCCAAAGCTGCTGATGCTGGACGAGCCCTCAGCCGGCCTGTCGCCGCGCTATGTGATCGAGATTTTCGAGACCATCGTGCGTGTTAACCAGGAGGGCGTCGGTGTGCTCATGGTCGAGCAGAACGCACGCCAGGCGCTAGCGTTTGCCTCCAAGGGCTTTGTGCTTGCACAGGGCCAAAACCGCTTCACCGGCACGGGCGCCGAGCTCATCGCCGATCCCGAAGTCGCCAAAAGTTTCCTCGGGGGCTGAGCCGTGACCGAACTCGTATTTTTCATCAACCAGGTGGTCATTTCCGGCGCGGTGCTGGGGTGCATTTATGCGCTCGGCGCGGTCGGCATCACGCTGATTTTCGGCATCCTGCGCTTTGCGCATTTCGCCCATTCCGAGCTGATGACTTCGGGCGCGTTCTTTGCCTTCATGTTGGCCGCACTTTTTGCCAGCTGGGGCATCGTGACGCCGATTCCGCTGGGCTTCGTGGTGCTGCCACTCGCCATGGTGATGTCGGCGATCTTTGCGCTGGGTATCGACAAGGGCTTTTACGCGCCACTGCGCAAGCGTGGCGCCAAGCCGGTTATCCTGCTGATCGCCTCGATCGGCGTGACGCTGATGGTGCAGGGGCTGATCCGGCTGTTCTTCGGCGCCGGCAGCTATTCGTTCTTCGAGAATGAGACCAAGGACATTTTCCGCATCGACCTGGCCTTCCTTGGCTCGACGCGGCCGCTGGTAATCACCGAGCCACAACTACTGATGATCATCGTGACAGTGGTGTCGGTGCTGGCGCTGCACTTCTTCCTGACGCGGTCGCGGCTGGGCAAGGCGATGCGTGCCATGGCTGACAATCCAGACCTGGCGCAGGTCTCGGGCATCAACACGGCACTGGTGGTGCGGGTGACCTGGATCGTTGCCGGCGCACTGGCATGCATGGCGGGCACCATGCTGGCGCTGGACGTGACGCTGAAGCCAGACTTGGCGTTCAATATCATCATTCCCATTTTTGCCGCGGCCATCGTCGGTGGCCTGGGTCAGGCCTATGGCGCCATCGCCGGTGGGCTGCTGATCGGCTTCGCGGAATCGCTGGCGGTGTTCAACTGGACCATGGTGCTGCGGCCGCTCAATGCGGTGCTGCCGGAATTTGCACAGTTGCCGGCGACGCTGTCGCTGGTTCCGACCGAATACAAGCTCACCGTGGCTTTCGTCATCCTCGTGGTGGTGCTGCTGGTTCGGCCTACTGGTATCTTCAAGGGAGCTTCGTCATGATCCGACGCTCTTTGACGCTGTTTGCCGGCCTGTTCGTGCTGATCCTCGTGATGGGCTGGGCCATGGGCCTGCCGTTCACCTCGTCGCGCCTCGTCGAAGCGACGGCCTATGCGCTAATCGCGCTGGGGCTGAATATTCAGTGGGGCTACGGCGGGTTGTTCAACTTCGGCATCATGGGCTTCCTGATGCTGGGCGGCTTTGCCGTGACATTCATTTCCTATCCGGTCAATCCGCAGTTCTGGGGCTCGGATGGTCCCTGGATGCTGGGGCGGGCGCTGATCGCTTTTGGGGCGGGTGCGCTGCTGGTTTATGGCGCGCGCAACAGCGACAAAATCGGCATTCGCGGTGGCTGGAAGACCTTTGTCACCGTGCTCGCCTGGTTCGTGGGATACTGCGTCTATCGCAGCCAGATCGACCCGGCGGCGGCCTATATCGAGGCTAATGCGGGATTTGTCGGTGGTCTCGGGGGGCATCCGGTACTGGGCTGGCTGTTCGGCGGTGTGCTGGCGGCAGGCGTCGCCTTCATCGTCGGCAAGATCGCGCTCGGCCTGCGCACCGACTATCTGGCTATTGCGACGATCGGCATCTCAGAAATCATCCGTGCGTTGATCAAGAACATGGACTGGCTGACCCGCGGTACGCTGACGGTGTCGCCAATCCCGTGGCCGACGCCACTGCCGCAGGCCTATCAGGCGAGCGGCTCCGACCAGTTTTCGTCGCTGCTGCTGGCGCGCGGTGGTTTCCTGCTACTGGCGCTCCTGGTGCTTGGCATTGCCCTGTGGCTGATTTCGCGCGCCTATGCCGGACCATGGGGCCGCATGATGCGCTCGATCCGGGACAATCACATCGCGGCGGCCTCGATGGGCAAGAACGTCACCGCGCGGCAGCTGGAAATCTTCGTCTTCGGCTCGGTGCTGATGGGCATTGGCGGCGCCATGCTGGTCAGCTTCACGCAGATTTTCGATCCGTCGAGCTACCAGCCGATCAACCACACCTTCCTGATCTGGGTGATGATCATCGTCGGCGGCGCTGGCAACAATTGGGGCGCCGTGTTCGGCGCCGTGCTGATCTGGCTGGTCTGGGTGGTCAGCGAACCGCTGGCCCGGGTGATCTTCGACTTCGCCAGCAACTGGTCGACCAATTTCGGCTGGGGCGCCATTCCCGAGATCGAGTCAAGATCGGCGCAGATGCGAGTGTTCGTGCTGGGCCTCGTGATCACCATAGCGCTTCGATACGCGCCCAAGGGACTGCTGCCCGAAGTGGTGCGGCGCGACGCCTAGACGGGTTACGCGATACTCGCCAGCAATGCTTTGACCGTCCGCGCGAGATCGCGGGCGGGGTCGATGCGCAGGTGGGCAAATTCGGGGCGGGCCAGCACTGCCTGAGCGGCGGGCGACGAATGTACGCTGGGCCACAGCCCGGCGATCAGTGACCCGGTCATGGCGATGGCCCAGCCGCAATCGGCAGGTGTCGTGCCGGGCAGCCGGACCAGCAGGGCGGCGACGATGTGCTCGTTCTGCGCGCTCAGATGGGCCTTCAATTCACAGATCTTGGCTTCCGACACATTCTGCTCCAGTGTGCTGGAGAGGATGGCAATCAACTGGCAGCAGCGGGGGCGCGCCAGGAACCCCGCGGTAATTGCCTCGGACAGCGCCGAGACGTCCCCCGTTGGTTGTGCGGTTATTGCGGCCTCGAGGCTATCCACCAGCCCGACGAACTCGTCGCGGAACAATGCCAGCAGCACGTCTTCGCGGCTTTCGAAATAGCGATAGACGTTGGATTTGGTGAAGCCGGCCTTGGCAGCAATGGCGTTGAGACCGGCGCCGGTTGGGCCTTCGGCATCGAACAGCTCAGCCGCCGCCGCGAGCAGTTGTTCGCGGCGGAGATTGATTTGCTCGGGCTGGCGGGCACGCAGGAACGTCATGCGGCAACAGGTGTCCGAGGCGCCCCTGCGTGTCAAGCCAGCGCCTTCTGGGCGGCATAGGTGACGCCGGTTAGTTTCTCGGAAACCTCCCACAGGCGGCGGGCCACATCGTCGTCCTTGGCGCGGCGCGGGAAGCGGGCGGGCTTGGGCGGCCCCCTCATCTCCATCATCTTGCTGGGACCATAATAGTCCAGCTTTTGCACGTAGGGCGCTGTCGCCACCAACACGGTGGGGATGGCGCCGCCGGTGGCGTCGTGTGAGGCGAAATTTTCAAGCAGCGCGCTGCCGATGCCAGCAAAGCCCGTCATGGTGCCGGGGCCATTGGCGATCAGGTCGGTTTGGGCGAAGCCGGGATGGGCGGTCGCCGAGAGCAGGTTCCAGCCCTGCAGGTCGCTGCGGCGCTGCAACTCGCGGGCAAAAAGCAGGTTGGACAGCTTGGAAGCGCCATACGAGCGCATTGGGCGATAGGCCTGCTCAGACTGCAGGTTGTCGAAGTCGATCTTGCCGATGTGCGCGGCGCCCGATGAAATGGTCACCACGCGCGGCGCTCTGGCGGCGGTGAGCAGGGGCAGCAGTTCACCGGTCAGCGCAAAGTGGCCGAGGTGATTGGTGCCGAACTGCAGCTCGAAACCATCGCTAGTGGTCTTACGCGTCGGCGGAGTCATGACGCCGGCATTGTTGACCAGGATGTCGATAGGAGTGCCAGCAGCGCGCATTCGGCTGCCGAAAGCGGCAATGGAGGCGAGGCTGCCCAGATCGACCAGTTCGAATTCGATGTTGGCGGCGGAGGCCTTGGCGCGAATGCGGTTGAGGGCGCTTGCACCCTTGTCGGCATTGCGGCCGGCCAAGATGACACGGGCGCCGTGCTCGGCCAGCATGCGGGCCGTTTCAAAGCCCAGGCCGCCGGTTGCGCCGGTGACAATGGCAGTTTTGCCGGAAAGATCGGGAATGTCGCGTTCGGTGAAGCTCATGGCGCATCTCCTAATTAGAAACCAATGGTCTCTAATTAGGAGAACGATGGTCTGCTGTCAAGGTACGGCAGGTTTTTGAGCGTGAAGCCAAAGCCAGCGCGTTGGCTGGTTGTCGTAGCCGGAGCCTTCGTGCTGCGTGATTTCGACTGTCGCCCATGCAGCCGCGTCATTCACATGTGCCCGTAGTTCATCGGCGTCGGGGTAGTTGTAATAACGCCCCAGAGCATCACGACCTTCGCTGTCACCGGCCTTGAAGCTGGCCATCAGGTGCCCGCCAGGACGCAAGGCGCGGAAGATATGTTCGAGGTCGTCGGTCAGCTCGTCGCGCGGGGCATGGAGCAGCGCCGCGCAGGCCCAGACGCCGTCAAAAAGCGCGACGTCGTCGAGTTCGTGGAAGGCCATGATGCGGACGGGAAGTCCAAGGCGCGCTTGTGCTTCGGCGGCGAGTTCCGGCGAGGCGTCGGAGGGGGTGACTTCAAAGCCTGCGGCCAGCATCGCCGCTGCATCGCGACCGTTGCCGGTGCCCAGTTCAAGCACAGTGCCGCCCGGCGGCAGATGTGCCAGAAATGCTTGGAGCTGCCGCGATGGCTTTTGCGCATGCAGGACGTAGTCAGCGGCGTTGTCGGCATAGAATTTGAGCGTGGCGGCATCGGGCATGGCGTCCTCGAATGAAAAAGGCCCGGGATTGCTCCCGGGCCTTCATATTATCCGGAGCTGACAAGCGTTACTTGATCAGGCCCTTTTCGACGAACTTGCCGCCTTCGACGGCGAGTTCGACGATGATGCCGTCAACGTCGCCGGCTGCGTCGAAGTCGAGAGCACCACCGGCGCCTTCATAGTCGATGTCGGTGCCAGCCTTGATCAGCTCGACAGCCTTGGTCCATTCGCCGGGCAGGATCTTCTCGCCGGGAGCGGAAGAAACGTCACGCAGGGCAGCCGAGAGGCCGTCACGCGAGGCCGAACCGTTTTTCTCGATGGCCAGAGCCAGCAGGAAGGCGGCGTCATACGCCTGAGGGGCGTAGGTGGCAGTGGCTTCAAGACCAGCAGCCGTAGCCAGATCGGTGTATGTGGTGGTTGCAGCGCCTTCAGGAGCGCCGGCGCGGGTGGCGATCAGGCCTTCCACGGCAGCAGCGTCGATGCCGGAAAGCAGATCGTCGCCAACCATGCCATCACCGCCAACGTAGGTGGTGAAGTTGCCGCTTTCGACGGCCTGGCGCAGGATGGTATTGCCCGAAGCATTGGCATAGGCCAGCACGACGAGGTTCTGCGAAGCGGTCAGGTTGCCCAGCTCGGCGCGGTAGTCGGCCTTGCCTTCTTCATGAGCGACATTGGCAGCAATGGTGCCGCCGCCAGCAGTGTAGGCAGCCGACAGTGCGTCGGCGAAGCCTTTGCCATAGTCGTTGTTTACATAGGTGATGGCGATGTCCTTGAGGCCCTTGGAGAGCAGCAGGTCAGCCAGCTTGACGCCCTGGAGCGCGTCGGACGGGGTGGTGCGGTAGACGAGGTCATTGTCTTCGAGTGTGGTCAGGGTCGGGGCTGACGAAGCTGGGGAGATGAACACAACATTGCCCGACAGGCCCGAGCCGTTGAAAGCGCCGATGGTTTCGCCGGTGCAGAGTGCGCCGACCACGGCCGTGACGTTGTCGGAGTTGATGACCTTGTCGGCAGCGGCAGCAGCAGCCGTCGCGTCGCAGGCGCCGTCAGCGGAGATGAGCTTGAGCTCGCCGCCCAGAATGCCGCCCTGCTCGTTGACCTGCTTCACGACCAGCTCGGCGCCGGCAAAGATTGGCGGGGTCAGGGATTCGATCGGACCGGTGAAGCCGCCGATGAAGCCGATGGTAGCGCCGGTATCCTGAGCGATGGCGGGCGCTGCGACGACGAGCGTCGAAACGGCAACGGCCAGAGCCAAGGTGTTCTTGAGATTGAGCATGTATGTCCCTCTGCTGGGTCGCACCGTCGAGAGGCCCTTGCCCGAGCCAGTCTTTCGTACGATACGACACGATATGGAGGCGCAACCCGCGCCTCGCTGGACGGGACTGTTGCACATTTGTCAGGCCGGAGTCACCGGGAATTGATATGGAAATCAGGCCTCCGCTGCTGTTGCTTAACGCCGGGGTGTTTTGCATAGATTGGGTGCGGTTGATGAGGAGAAACGGGCCATGACGGCAAGACTTTGGCGCTTGGCGGCGATGATGGCCGTGGCTCTTTCGGTCGGGCCGGCTGTCGCCCAGTTCACCGTGCTGGATCAGACCCAGGACGGAGAGACCGCGCAAAGACAGGAGACTGCGCCACCGCCACCGATCTGCGGCACGCAGCCAGTGACTGTAGCCAAAATGGCTTGGCCGTCGGCCGAACTGCTGGCTGAAATCCATGTTCGGCTGTTGCGCCAGGAGTTTGGCTGCGACGTTAGCATTACGCCGGGCGACCTGGCCGCGACTGGCTCGTCGATGGGGTCGACTGGCCAGCCTGCCGTGGCGCCGGAAATGTGGGTCACCCGGATTGCCGATGTGTGGAACGCGGGGATCGAGGCGCAGATGCTGCGACCGGCAGCGTCGAGCTATGTCGAGAGCCAGTTCGAAGGCTGGTTCATGCCGGACTATCTGGCGGCCGAGCACCCGGAACTAAGGGTAGCCAGCAATTTAGCGGACGGACTGTCGGCTGTCGCTGCCAAGGAAAAGCTGCGGTTCATTTCCTGCCCTGTGGACTGGGCCTGTGCGGTGATCAACCGCAACCTTATCACGGCTTTGGGGCTGACCGACCTAGTCGAGCTGGTCGAGCCGGCCAATCGCTTCGAGATGGACACGCTGATAGCCGAAGCTGTGAACCTGCGGCAGGCGGTGCTGTTGTATTACTGGCAGCCCAATGCGGTGCTGGCGCAGCTCAACTTCGTGCCGCTCGATATGGGCGCCTATGACCAAGAGGCGGCGCGGTGTCTTGCGCAAGTGGTGTGTGCCAGTCCCAAGCCAAGCGCCTTTGCCAGCGAGACTGTGGTCGTGGCCCTTGCCGAATGGGTGTTCACCGACATTCCCGCCATCGCAGCTTACTTCCAGCGCAGCAGCATGCCGCTGGAGGTGATGAATGGCTTGCTCGCCAAGCTCAGCGAGCCGGGCGCCACGGCCGAGGGCGTGGCGGAGCGGTTCGTAGCGGGTCAAGAAACTGTATGGCGAGCGTGGGTCGGTGCAGGCGCCGGCTGAACCGCAACAGATGATTAACCCTTCAGCGAAAAGCCAGAGCCGGTGTCACGTGCCTGTCATATCGGATGGATAGCCGGGCCTCGATCAAACCTCTCCTAAGCGATTGTTTAATATGAAGTTTCGCATGACGTTTACGCCACGTTCAGAATTTTGAGCGCTAGAGTGTAAGCATAGTCACTGACCTGAGCGAAGCATGCGCCGCGATCCAAACTTTGCGTCGATCCTCGATGGCTACCGCCGCATAGCGACTGCGCTGGTGGTGCTGGTGCTTTTAACCGTCACCTTCAGATTGCTGGCGTTTTTCAACATGTTGGGCGCGGAAGCGCTGGCGGCCATGCCGGCGGCGGCCCTTATCGTGGGTTTCCTGCTGTTGGCAATTCTGGCCTATGGCCACCGCTGGTTGTCGCAGCGACTGAAGGTAATTTCCAAGGAAGCCCGGCAGGCGCGGGACAAATCGGACCGCGACGCGCTGACTGGCGTTTATAACCGGGCCTATTTCCTCGAAGCGCTGTCCGACGAGGTGTTCCATGGTGCAGAGCGACCGGTGGGCTACCTGCAGCTCGACATGGACAACCTCAAGGTACTCAACGACAGCGCAGGCCATGCGGCAGGCGACGCGGCGCTGGTGCATCTGGCACGCACCATCGAGACGGTGATTCCCGGCGGCATTCTGGGCCGGCTGGGTGGCGACGAGTTTGGCGTGATCATCCTCGGGCATGACAACAAGCCCGCCTTGCGCCGACTTGGGGAAGAATTGCTGCGGCAGTTGGATCGGCCGGTCAATATCCTGGGACGTTCGGTGCGACTTTCCGCCTCGATCGGGGTGGCGATATCGCCGCTGGATACGGTGGATGCGACGGACCTGATCTCGAAGGCCGACCTGGCGCTCTATACCGGCAAGAAAAATGGCCGCCACGCGGTGGTGTGCTTTGATGCCGACATGCTGGGCGACGAGCGGCATCGACGCTTCGTTGAGCGAGACCTGCGCGCCGCGTTGATGATGAACGAGCTGGAACTGCATTATCAGCCGGTGTTCGGCAGCGACCTGCAAATCCGGTCCTATGAAGCGCTGGTGCGCTGGCGCCATCAGGTGCGCGGCATGATCTCGCCAGCCCACTTCGTGCCGATCGCCGAGGAAAGCGATCTGATCGACAAGCTGGGCGAATGGGTGCTGCGCCGGGCCTGCGCCGATCTGTGCGATCTTGGCGGCAAGCCGGTGGCGATCAACGTCTCGCCCATGCAGTTGCGGCATGTCGATTTTGCCAAGCGCTTTGCGGCGACACTTGTGGAACTACATGTCGATCCGCGGAGGATCATCGTCGAGATCACCGAGACGGTGCCGCTCAACGCGCGGGCTGCTGAGCTGGATAATCTCGATGCCCTGCGGGCCCTCGGTGTGCGCATTGCGATCGACGATTTCGGCGCCGGGCATGCGAGCCTGCAATATCTGCGCGGCTTTGCCTTCGACATCATCAAGATCGACCGCAGCTATGTGATGAATCTGGGCGAAAGTCGGATCGACGGCATGATCGTGACGGCGATCTGCGATATCGCGCGTTCGCTGCCAGTGGATGTGATCGCCGAGGGTGTCGAAACGCAGGAACAATTCCGGCACTTGAAGCTGGCCGGCTGCACCGGCTTCCAGGGCTTTCTGCTTGGGCGGCCAGAGCCATTGCGCAAGATGGAAGCGATCGCTGCTGCATGACAGACTGGTGACAGCTATTCGTCAGTCGCAGTTGCGTCCGGCGTGACCGGACGGATATAAGAGTCCCTGGGAAGCCAGTTTGTGGCAGCGGGAGTAGTGACTTGGATTTGAAGCGGATCAACGAACACGTCAGCGTTTCGGGGCAAATTCAGCCTGAGGACATTGCCGCGCTCAAAGAGGCCGGCTTTACCGCCATCATCAACAATCGCCCCGATGACGAATCGCCTGACCAGCCAGCGAGCGCCGAAATCGAAGTCGCGGCCAAAGCAGCCGGGCTTGATTACTATGCCATTCCACTGGGCCGTGAAGGGGTTTCTCCCGACATGGTCGAAAAGACCAAATCGGTGCTCGAGGGGAGCGCCGGTCCGGTCTTCTGCTTCTGCCGTTCGGGGGCGCGCTCGACAACCTTATGGGCGCTGAGCCAGGCAGGAGACATGGATGCAAGCGAGATCATTTCGCAGGCGGCAGAGGCCGGCTACGACATGAGCCATCTCGCAGGCCATCTCAGCCGCTAGTTATTGATTTGGACGGTTGGGCGGGCAACCGCCTCATCCGTTGCCGACCACCTGAGCCGGACCCTCCACAAGGGTCCCCACTCCCTCCTGCTCGGATATGCAATCGATGCCAATCAAGAAAATCCTCGTCGCCAATCGCAGCGAAATCGCCATTCGCGTATTTAGGGCGGCCAATGAGCTGGGGCTCAAGACGGTGGCGGCATATGCCGAAGAAGACAAGCTGGCGCTGCATCGGTTCAAGGCCGACGAGGCCTATCTGATCGGCAAGGGCAAGGGTCCGGTCGAGGCCTATCTGCAGATCGACGAGTATATCCGCATCGCTCGCATTTCGGGCGCCGATGCGATTCATCCCGGCTATGGCCTGCTGTCGGAAAGTCCGGAATTCGTCGATGCCTGCGAGGATGCGGGGCTGATCTTTATCGGCCCCCGCGCACAGACCATGCGCGACCTCGGCAACAAGGTTGCCGCGCGCAACATGGCGATCGCCAACAATGTCCCTGTGGTTCCCGCCACCGACGCACTGCCCGACGATCCCGAGCAGATCAAAAAGCTGGCGGCCGAGGTTGGCTATCCGCTGATGCTCAAGGCAAGCTGGGGCGGCGGCGGGCGCGGCATGCGTCGCATCATGGACGAAAGCACGCTGCTATCGGAAGTGTCGGAAGGCAAGCGCGAGGCCAAGGCGGCGTTCGGCAAGGACGAGATGTATCTCGAAAAGCTGGTCGAGCGGGCCCGCCATGTCGAAGTGCAACTGATCGGCGACGACCACGGCAACCTGGTGCATCTATATGAACGCGACTGCTCGGTTCAGCGCCGCAACCAGAAGGTAGTGGAGCGCGCTCCGGCGCCCTACCTGTCGGCCGAAGTGCGCAAGGAGCTGACTGACGCCGCGGTTCGCCTCGGCAATGCCGCCAACTATCGTGGTGCCGGCACCGTCGAATTCCTGATGGATGCCGATACCGATAAATTCTATTTCATCGAGGTCAATCCGCGCATCCAGGTGGAGCATACCGTCACCGAGGAAGTGACCGGCATCGACATCGTCAAGGCGCAGATCCATCTGCTCGACGGCGCTGTCATCGGCACTCCGGAATCCGGCGTGCCGCTGCAGGAAGATATCCATCTCAACGGCAATGCAATCCAGTGCCGGGTGACCACGGAAGACCCCGAACAGAACTTCATTCCGGACTATGGCCGCATCACCGCCTATCGCGGTGCGACCGGCTTTGGCGTGCGGCTCGATGGCGGCACGGCTTATGCAGGCGCGGTGATCACGAGGTTTTATGATCCGCTGCTGGAGAAAGTCACCTGCTGGGCGCCGAGTGCCGAGGAAGCCATCGCCCGCATGCACCGCGCCTTGCGCGAGTTCCGCATTCGCGGCGTCTCGACCAATCTTGCATTCCTCGAGAACATCATCACCCATCCCGACTTCGTGCAGAACCGCTATACGACGCGGTTTATCGACACGACGCCGGAGCTGTTCAACTTCAAGCCTCGCAAGGATCGTGCGACCAAGCTGCTCAGCTATATCGCCGACGTGACCGTCAATGGTCATCCCGAAGTGCGCGACCGGCCACGGCCGCCAGCGGCCGCCGCAGCGCCAGTGGTGCCGGAATTCCCGGCGCTCAGCGTCATCGAAGGCAGCCGTCAGGTTCTTGAGCGTGAAGGCGCTGCCGGGCTGGCGCGCTGGATGAAGCAGCAGAAGCGCGTGCTGTTTACCGACACGACGATGCGCGATGCGCATCAATCGCTGCTGGCGACGCGGATGCGCTCGTTCGACATTACCCGCATAGCGCAGGCCTATAGCCGCGGCCTGCCGAACCTCTTCTCGCTCGAATGCTGGGGTGGCGCGACGTTCGACGTGTCGATGCGCTTCCTCAACGAGGACCCGTGGGAGCGGCTGGCCAAGGTGCGCGAAGGCGCGCCGAACATCCTAACGCAAATGCTGCTGCGCGGCAGCAACGGCGTTGGCTACACCAATTATGCCGACAATGTCGTCAAGTTCTTCGTCAAGCAGGCCGCAGCCGGCGGCGTCGATGTGTTCCGCGTCTTCGATTGCCTGAACTGGGTCGAGAACATGCGCGTCTCGCTCGATGCGGTGATCGAGGAGGGCAAGGTCGCCGAGGGCGTCATCTGCTACACCGGCGACCTGTTCGATCCCGACCGCGCCAAATATGACCTGAAATACTATGTCGGACTGGCGCAGGAGCTGGAAAAGGCTGGTGCGCATGTGCTGGGCCTCAAGGACATGGCGGGGCTGCTGAAGCCTTCCGCGGCCAAGAAGCTGATTGCCACGCTGCGCAACGAGACCAACTTGCCGATCCACCTCCATACCCACGACACCTCGGGCGTTGCTTCGGCCACCGTGCTGGCGGCCGTCGAAGCCGGCGTCGATGCCGTTGATGCGGCCATGGATGCGCTGAGCGGCACCACCAGCCAGCCGACGCTGGGCTCCATCGTGGCCGCGCTGCAGGGCGATGAGCGCGATCCGGGGCTTGATGCCAAGGCGATCCGCCAGATTTCGTTCTATTGGGAAGCGGTGCGGACGCAATATCGCGCCTTCGAGAGCGATCTCAAGGGCGGTGCATCCGAAGTCTACCTGCACGAAATGCCGGGCGGCCAGTTCACCAATCTCAAGGAACAGGCGCGCTCGCTGGGGCTGGAAACCCGCTGGCACGAGGTCGCGCAGACCTATGCCGACGTCAACCAGATGTTCGGTGATATCGTCAAGGTGACGCCGTCGTCCAAGGTGGTCGGCGACATGGCACTGGCCATGGTTTCGGCAGGCCTGACGCGGGCCGACGTAGAAGACCCCAAGCGCGACATCGCCTTCCCGGACTCGGTGGTCGGCTTCTTTGCCGGCGATCTGGGCCAGCCGCCCGGCGGTTTCCCCAAGGCACTGCAGGCCAAGGTTCTCAAGGGCAAGACGCCGCTGACCGAACGGCCGGGCTCTTATCTCCAGCCGGTTGACCTGGAAGCCGAACGCAAGAAGATCGCCGACGAAGTCGGGCATGAGATCGACGATCTCCGGCTCGCGTCCTACCTGATGTATCCCAAGGTCTATTCGGATTTCGAAAAGACCCAGGAGCGCTACGGCCCGACCGAAGTGCTGCCGACGCCGGTGTATTTCTATGGCCTGTCGGAAGGCGATGAACTGTTCGTCGACATAGAGAAGGGCAAGACGCTGGTGCTGCAATATCTCGGCCGCGCCCCAACCAATGAAAAGGGCGAAGTGCGGGTGTTCTTCGATCTCAATGGCCAGCCACGCACAATTCTCGTTCCGGATCGCCTAAAGGTCGGCGAGATCAAGGTTCGCGCCAAGGCAGCGCTCGGCGATGCCAAGCAGGTCGGCGCGCCAATGCCGGGGGTGATCTCGACGCTCAACGTCAAGCAAGGCCAGAAGGTCAGCGCCGGCGACGTGATCTGCTCGATCGAAGCGATGAAGATGGAGACGGCAATCCACGCCGAAGCCGATGGCGTGATCGCGGAGCTCTTGATCAAGCCGGGCGACCAGATCGACGCCAAGGATTTGCTGGTCCGGTTCGAATAGCAAAAGGCCCGGAGCGATCCGGGCCTTTTGTTTCCGCTACACGCGGCGCGCGCGGCCGTCGATGGTTTGGCCGTTGCGTTCGCGCATGTCGGCTCTGACGGGGACCGGCAGGCGGCTGACGATCCAGCCTACCATCATGGGGACCAGCACGATGTCATCGATCCAGCCCGCAAGCGGGATGAAATCTGGAATGATGTCGATCGGGTTGACCAGATAGAAAGCCACAAACAGCGTTGCGGCCTTCAACATGATTGGCGTTTCCGGCGCGAAGAATGCCTTCCAGAGCTGGACGACTTCTTTGCGGAAGAGGACGAGGCGGGGGAGGAGCATCTTTATCATGGACGAGAGATGGCCCCTATCTCGCCAGGTTCAAGAGGCCACCCATCACAATCTCTAGTCAAGCGCACTGCGTTCGCGCAGCAGTTTGACGATGGCCATGGCGTGGCCGTGACCCAGGCCGTAATCGGCCTTTAGCCAGTCGGTGATGGGGGTCGCCTTGGTGCCTGGCTTGGTCAGGCCCTTCTTGGTGGCCAGCCTGACAAATTCGTCCGGGCTGACCCCTGTCTGTTTTTCGATATTGGCCAGATAGGCGGCAAAACTCATGGCAATCCTCCGGTTTCGCGTTTCATGCTACATGACGAACAAGAAGGCGCCAGTTCGACACAATCGAGAAGCATTGCGCCGGTAGTGTGGGAGGACTATTTCTCCCTCAATGGTTCGAGGTGTTTGATGGCCGGTGCTCTGGCGCGTAGAAATTCGGTGGGTGTGAGCGTCGGCGGCGTGATGGTCGGCGGTGGGGCGCCCGTCGTCGTGCAGTCGATGACCAATACCGACACCGCCGATATCGACGCGACGGTGAAACAGGTCATGCAACTGGCGCGGGCCGGCTCTGAAATCGTGCGCATCACGGTGGATCGCGACGAGAGCGCCGCCGCCGTACCGATCATCCGCGATCGGCTGGCCTTTATGGGTTATGACGTGCCGCTGGTTGGTGACTTCCACTACATTGGCCACAAGCTTCTGACCGATCATCCGGCCTGTGCAGAGGCTTTGGCGAAATATCGCATCAATCCGGGCAATGTTGGCTTCAAGGCCAAGCGCGATACGCAGTTTTCAACGCTGATCGAGATTGCCAACAGGTACAATAAGCCGGTGCGTATCGGGGTGAACTGGGGTTCTCTCGACGAGGAACTGCTCACCAGATTGATGGATGAGAACGCCGTGTCGGCCGCGCCGATTTCGGCTGCCGCGGTGCAGCGCGAGGCGATCATCCAGTCCGCTTTGCTCAGTGCCCGCCGTGCCGAAGAACTCGGCATGGGGCGCGACAAGATCATCCTCTCGACCAAGGTGTCGGATGTGCAGCATCTGATCGCGGTCTATCAGGACTTGGCGGCGCGCTGCGATTATGCGCTGCATCTGGGGCTGACCGAGGCGGGCATGGGCACCAAGGGTGTCGTCGCCTCGTCGGCGGCCATGGGCATTTTGCTGCAGCAGGGCATTGGCGACACCATCCGGATTTCATTGACGCCCGAGCCGGGTGGCGATCGCACCACCGAGGTCAAGGTGGCGCAGGAACTGCTTCAGACTATGGGCTTCCGCCAGTTCCTGCCGGTGGTCGCCGCCTGCCCCGGTTGCGGCCGCACGACGTCCGACACGTTCCAGCATCTGGCCAAGGATATCCAGGATCACCTGACGGCCTCGATGCCGGACTGGAAAGAGCGCTATCCCGGCGTCGAAACGCTGACGGTGGCCGTAATGGGCTGCATCGTCAACGGCCCCGGCGAGAGCAAGCATGCCAATATCGGGATATCACTGCCAGGCACGGGAGAGTCACCGGCCGCGCCTGTGTTCATCGATGGCCAAAAAGCAGTGACGCTGCGCGGGGCCGATGTAGCCGACCAGTTCAAGGTGATGGTGGCGGATTACATCGAGCGGAAATTCGGGCAGGGGCAGAAGGCGGCGGAGTGAGCGGGCGCAGTAACACTTGTGCCTTGCACCGGACGACAGCATATTAAGTCCATGACCACACTTTTGGATGAAGCGATTGAACGCGCGCGTGCCCTGCCACAGCGTGCCCAGGACGATCTTGCACGCGTCGTCCTGCAGCTGACCGAAGCAGAGCAGTCGATCTACCAGTTGTCTGTGGACGAGCTTGCAGCGTTGGCGCCGTCCATGATCGAGGCCGATGCGGGCGTCTATGCCAGCGATGCACAAGTTGCAGCCGTCTGGGCCAAGCACAGCCAGTGAAGGTTCGCTTCACGCCGCGGGCCTTGGCCGAGCTCGCTGCAATACTGGATTTCGTGGCGGAGCGGTCGCCAACGGGCGCTCGCCGCATACAATATCGCATCAGGACCCTGATCGAATTGCTGCCGGACTTCCCGCATTCCGGGCAGCTGACCAGCGTAGAGCGGCTTCGGCGCCTCGTGGTGATCCCGTTTCCCTACGTGATTTTCTATCGGCCTGATGCAGACGATATTGTCATCGTTTCCTTGCGTCATACGGCTCGTGAGCCAGAGCTGCGTCCGTGACGATGCAGTTCAGGGAAACTGGATCACCTCGCCCGGCGGTACACACGCATCGACCCATTTGTTGCCGCAGAGTTCGGCGAGGCGAGTGACGCTGAGGCGGACCGAGGCGTGGGTGTCGCCGCCAGCCGGGATCATTAGTTCATACACCTTGATCGAAACGTCGAGATAGATCGGCAGGGGAGACGGCAGGCCGAAGGGGCAGACGCCGCCGACCTGATGGCTGGTGAGGCGCAGCACGTCTTCGGCGCCAAGCATGCGCGGGCGGCCACCGAAGGCAATCTTGGATTTCTGGTTGTCGAGCCGGGCATCGCCGCGGGTCACCAGCAGGATTTCCTCATCTCTGACGCGAATGCACAGCGTCTTGGCGATCTGACCGGGCTCGACGCCATGCACTGCGGCGGCCAGTTGCACCGTGGCGGTCGAGGCGTCGGTGACCTCGACGGCAAGATCAGGCGCGCGGGCGGCGAGGTCGGCTTGGACGGACGCGAGGGACATGGATCGCTTTCAGATCAGGCTGGCGAGGTTGTCTTCGTATTTGAAGCGTGTCTTCTCGCGGATGGGTGTGGTCAGCGCGCGGCGCATGAAGCCGGGGTCGATGTCGCGCTTGCCATCGAGCGCCATCAATTCGCTGACGGTGACGCGTTCACCGGCAAAGTGGGTGTAGGTGAGCGCCATGCCGGGTTCGACCGTGCCCGGGGTTAGCACGCGGCAATAGGCCCCGGGGCGGCCGGCGCGGTGGAATTTTTTCACCCACATCGGGTCGCTCATCAGCGCCGAAAAAGTCATGCAGGGGGTGCGGTGGTAGGTGACCTCGAGCAAGATCTGGCCAATGGCGAAGCGATCACCGATAGCAACACTGCGGCCTTCGACGCCACTGATGGTGAGGTTGTCACCGAACCAACCCGGTTCGATGCGCTTGCCGAGCTGGTCGGCCCAGAACTGATAGTCATCGGCAAAATAGATGTAGATGGCCTGGTCGACGCCACCATGATGCTTGCGGTCGCAGACGGCGTCATTGGCCAGGCCCATGCGGTCGATCTGGGCATTTGGCACGGGCGTCTTGATGATGCCAGTGAGCGGCTTGTAGCCGGGGATATGCCGGCCTGTACCCTGGTTGACGCTGAGCAGGCTCGGCATTTCAGTTCTCCCGGCTGGCAAAATAACGGGCGGTGGCGCGCAATCCGTCAGCCTTGGGGCCGAAGGTGCGGAGGGCCGAGAGCGCGTCATTGACGGTCTGGGCGAGGCGGACCTTGGCGCCGTCGAGGCCGAGCTGGGCGACGAGGGTCTGCTTGCCGGCGTTCGCATCCTTGCCGGTGGCCTTGCCCATGGCTTCAGGCGTGGCGGTGACGTCGAGGATATCGTCGGCAAGCTGGAAGGCGCGGCCGGCAGCCTCGGCATAAGCGGTGACCACGGAGAGCGCGCGGGCATCGGCGCCGCCGAGGATAGCGCCCATGCGGACGCTGGCGCGGATCAGGGCGCCGGTTTTCATCGCTTGCATGGTGGAAATCTGGTCGCCGGAAAATCCGCCCTGTTCGCCTTCGATATCGCGCATCTGGCCGCCGACCATGCCGCCCGCGCCGGAGCCGGCGACCAGTTCGGTGACAAGGGCAATGCGCACCGACGGATCGGGGTGGCAGATTGGGTCGGCGAGCAGGCCGAAGGCGTGCGTCAGCAGCGCGTCGCCGGCAAGGATTGCGGAGGCTTCGTCGAAGGCCTTGTGCACGGTGAGTCGGCCACGGCGCAGGTCATCGTCGTCCATGGCGGGCAGGTCGTCGTGGATCAGCGAATAGCAGTGCACCATTTCGACGGCGAGGCCGGCGGTCAGGGCGTTGGCCGGAGATACATTGAAGATGGCGGCGGCCTGGCGCACCAGCAGCGGGCGCAGGCGCTTGCCGCCATCGAGTGCCCCATGCCGCATGGCTGCAACGACACGCTCGGCGGCGGGGCCGGGGCCCGACAGACGCGCGACATCGAGATGCTGCGCGAGACCCGCTTCCACGTCTTTGGCACAAGCGGCAATGTCGGCGGCGAAATCATGCATATGTCGTTGCTAGCCGGTTTGAGGCAGTGGCGGCAAGAACTAGCTTTAGAGCTACCAAACCCATCCCTACAGATCGTCACCCTCGGGCTTGACCCGCGGGATCATGCCAAAGGTTCAGCTAGAGTAACGCCCTCGGGTCAAGCGTGAGGGTGACGCGTGGTGGACGTGATGCTGTTGGTTGGCTATTGAGCCTGCCATGGCACGACGCAGCACAGCAAAAGGCATCTGGCGGATCATCCGCTCCATCGCGCTGGTGCTTGGCGTGCTGATCGCCATTCCGGTGGTGCTGACGCCGATCTATCTGGTGGTGCACCCGGTCTCGGTGCCGATGCTGGAGCGTTATGTCACCGGGCGTCCGGTCGATCGGCAATGGCGCGATATCGGGCAGATTTCGGATCGCCTGAAAGCCTCGGTGATCCTGTCGGAAGACGGGCAGTTCTGCCGGCATTGGGGCGTCGATTTCGGCGCATTGCGTGAAGAGGTCGAGCGCTACATGGATGGCGAGGATGCGCGCGGCGCCTCGACCATCACCATGCAGGTGGCGCGAAACCTATTCCTGTGGAACCAGCAGAGCGTGGTGCGCAAGGTTCTCGAAGTGCCGCTGGCGCTCTATATCGACCTGATCATGCCCAAGCGGCGGATTATGGAAATTTATCTCAACATCGCCGAGTGGGGTCCGGAGGGGCAGTTCGGGATTGGGGCCGGGGCGCAACGGGCGTTTGGCTTCGAGCCGCAACATTTGGACTGGCGCAGGGCGACGCTGCTTGTGACGGCTCTGCCCAATCCGATGTTGCGGCAGCCGGGGCGGCCATCGCAGGGCATGCTGCGTATCGCTGGGATCATCGAGGGGCGGGTCGGCGAGTTTGGCCAGCGGGCGAGTTGTGTCGGAGAGAGTGGGCGGCTGTCGCTCTAGGCCGCTTCGTCCTTGGCCAGCAGATCGGCCAAGGCCATCAATTGCCGATCGCGAATGCCCAACTCGCTCAGATGTTTGGCGGTATTCAGTACATAGTCGATATTGCGGCCGGACAGGCCTACGCCGGCACGGACCATAGCGAGTTGCTGGTCGAGATCGAGGCGGCCGGCGAATTGTTCGTGGCGTTCGTCGACGAGGAAGGCCAACGCGCTGATGGTCCTGCCATCGGCGAGACGGACCGGGCGCATCACGTCGCGATAAACCGCGGTGACCTGTTCGCGCTGCTGCAGGTATGCGCGAACCTGGGCCCAATGGCTATCTGCGACTTCGAACACCATGCCGCGGCAGGAGCCGCCGCGCGCCAGCCCGAACACCAGCCCCGGTTGCTCGACAGTGCCGCGATGATGATGCGAGACGATGGAGAGGCTGCGATGGGCGCCTTTGAGCAAGCCCTGCTGCGCTGAAACATGGGCAAAGCCGGGGTTCCAGATCAGTGATCCATAACCGAAGACCCAATGGGTCACTGTATTTTCCAAATCGTGCATCGCCTCAACCTGAACAGAAACCTAGGCAAGCCTGCGGCGGCAAGCAATCGCCTGCCTTGGGTATGAGCCTTGCGATCCTAAAGCCACCCGAATTTACCCGTGATGAATGACGGGGCCGCCACCCCTCTTTAGTCCGCCTGCCGGGAAAGGTAAGACTGCGGCCATGAAGAAACGAATCATCATACTCGGCTCGGTTGTCGTTGCGCTCATCGTGCTGTGGAGCACGGCCTGGTTTGTGCTGGCTGGCGTGGTCAAGCAGAACATCGAGGCACTGGCTTTTGCCGATGGAGTCACGACGCCTAGCCTCTCCTGCGAGACGCTCAGTGTCGGCGGTTATCCGTTCCGCTTCGATGCCGATTGCGTCAACGCGAGGATCGTCAGCGGCGATGTGCTTGCCGAAGTCCCGGGCATTCGCGCCAGCATTCGTGTCTATGCACCAACCCATCTGCTGGCATCGGCGCTGGGGCCGGTGCAGCTCAATGATAATTTTACCGGCACGCGCAATAGCGTGACCTGGTCGACGCTGGAAGCCAGCCTGCGGCTCGATGACTGGCGCATTGCGCGGGCTTCGATCTCAGGCAAGGACGTGGTGTGGAGCGATACGCTGTTTGGCGATGCGGTGATCGCGCAAAGCCCGCTGGTAGAGCTGCATCTGTTCGATATTCCCGAGCAGCTCGATGCCGAGCGGCAGACCGCGGCGCTGGCGCTCTATGGGCGGGCGCAAACCCTCGCGTGGCCGGGCCTGACGCTGACCGATGCCAATGCCGAGGTCCAGCTCGAGATGAGCGGCCTGCCCGACGATGTGCGGGCTTGGGGTGATCCGACAGTGCTGGCTAGCATCCAGCAAGCCGGCGGCAAGCTCAACGTGGTCTCCATCCATGCGACCGACGCAGATGCGACGCTGGATGCGTCTGGCGAGCTGATGATCGACCCGCAGGCTTTGCTGGAAGGCCAGGTTTCGGTCAATTCGAGCGGCGTCGCCGAGCGGATCGGCCCGATGATCGAAGAGCCATGGCGCACCCTGGTGCTGGGCACGCCGGGACCTGATGGCTTGCACACCAACCAGCTCAATTTCAGGGCCGGGGCAGTGTTTTCGGGGCTAGTACCAATCGCAGCGGTGCCGCCGCTGTATTGATAGGCTGGGTGTCCGCTATTCACCTCTCCCCTGAGGGGAGAGGTCGGCGCGAACGCGCCGGGTGAGGGGTTCAGCGCCTGGTTTGACCATATTTCCGCAACCGGTCTCTGAACCCCTCACCCCACCCTCTCCCCTCAAGGGAGAGGGGGAGATAGAGCTTCTGGGTCAGTGGCAATCTCAATCCGCCTTAAGCGTCTTCGCCGCCATCGTGCTCGCGCACAAATGCAATATCCGGCACTGGTGCTGTTTCATGCGGGCGGCCAAAGTCGGCGGCGGCGGTTTCCTGGCCGGCGGAGATGATCGAGCGGCGGATGGCGCGGGTGCGGGTGAACATGGCTTCAAGCGCTGGGCCGTCCCCCGTGCGCACGGAGCGCTGTAAGGCCGACAAATCCTCGGAAAAGCGGCCCAGCATTTCCAGCACGGCATCGCGATTGGTCAAGAAAATGTCGCGCCACATTACCGGATCGGAGGCAGCAATACGGGTGAAATCGCGGAAGCCCGAGGCCGAGAACTTGATGACTTCGGACTGGGTGGCGGCTTCCAGATCAGCCACGGTGCCCACGATGTTATAGGCAACGAGATGGGGAATATGGCTGGTGATGGCCAGCACCATGTCGTGATGGGTCGCGTCCATGCATTCGACCTGGCTGCCCATGGCACGCCAGAAGCTTGCAAGTTTTTCGGTCTTTGCCGGCTCGACCTCGGGACCCGGCGTCAGCACGCACCAGCGGCCGGTGAACAGTTCGGGGAAGCCTGCAGATGGACCGGAATGCTCGGTGCCGGCCAGCGGGTGGCCGGGAATGAGGCTAATGCCGGCTGGAACCAATGGGGTCAGGGTCTTGACCACATGGCCCTTGACCGAGCCCACGTCGGAGAGGATCGCGCCCGGCTCCAACGCTGAAGCAATGCTCTTCATGACGCTTTCATAGGCGCCAATCGGGGTGCAGATAATTACCAGGTCGGCGCCGCGCACGGCTTCGGCGGCCTCGAGCGTATAGATGTCACCCAGCTTGAGGTCGCGGGCTTCGTCCAACGTTTCCTGCTTGCGGGTGGCGATGGAAATGACATCCACCAGACCCTGCCGCTTGGCGGCCAGCGCGATGGACGAGCCGATCAGGCCGATACCGATCAGGGCCAGCTTGCGAAAGTGAACGCTCATGCGACTTTGACCAATGCGTTGAGAATGCCGGCGACGCCGCGCATCGCCTGCTCGGAACCGATCGAAATGCGCAACCCATCCGGGATGCCATAGGAGGCGCCGATCTCGCGCACGATCAAGCCGCGATCGCGCAGCGTCTCGAAGGCCAGTGTTGCATGTTCGGCATCGGGAAACAGCACCATGACGAAATTGGCCTGGCTGGGAATGACGCGGAAATGGTTCGAGGCGTCGAGCTCCGCGGTGATCCAGTCGCGCCACTGGGCGTTGTGCGCCTTGAGCCTGTCGTTGAATTCGCTGTCGCGCGCTGCGGCGGCACCGGCCAATTGGGCGGGCAGGTTAACGTTGAACGGGCCGCGGATGCGGTTGATGGCATCGACGACGTGATCGGGGCCGACCATCCAGCCGATGCGGGCCGCAGCCAGGCCCATCTTGGAGAAGGTGCGAACCATGACGACGTTGCTGGCCTCGCGTACGAGGTTGGCGCCGGTGGTGAAGTCCTCGGCCGTGACATATTCCGCGTAGGCATTGTCGATGACCAGCATGATATCCTGGCGCAGGCCGGCATGCAGGCGGCGGATTTCGGCGTCCGGCAGGTAGGTGCCGGTCGGGTTGTTCGGATTGGCCAGCCAGATGATTTTGGTCCTGGGCGTTACCGTGGCAAGGATCGCATCGACATCGGCGGTGTAGTCATCCTCGTCGACCATGACGATGCTGGCGCCGGCCGCCTTGGTGATGATCGGATAGACCGAAAAGCCATAGCGGCTCATGATCGCCTCGTCGCCCTGGCCCAGATAGCATTGGGCGAGCAGGTGCAGCAGATCGTCCGAGCCGTTGCCGCAGACGATCAGTTCGGGATCAATGCCATGCACTTCGCCTAGCGCAGTGCGCAGGATTTTCGAGGTGCCTTCGGGATAGATGTCCAGCGTATCGGCTACGGAGCGAAAGGCCGCGATGGCCTTGGGGCTGGCGCCAAGCGGGGACTCGTTGGATGACAGCTTAATATAGCTGCTGCCCGGCGCGCCGGACTTGCCGGGCACGTAGGGCGCAATATCGAGAATACCGGGCTGCGGAATAGGGCGGATAGGAGCGTCGGACATGATGCCATTTCTGGGCGGAAAAACCGCGCGGACCATAGTCAAAGTAAGACGGGAAGGCAAAGCGGATGTTGGAAAGACCGCTGGCGATCCAGTTGACACCCTCCCCCTTGCGGGGAGGGTCAGGGAGGGGGATGTTTAGCACCCTATGTAGGGGCCAGCCGCCACCCCCACCTAGCCTCCCCCGTCAAGGGGGAGGTACCGTGCGGTGGTACAACAGAAGTCTGCGATTTCAGACCTGCCGGGCAGTCGCGGTGTTCATGCTGGGGACGCGGACGAAGCGTTCTTCGCGTTTGCGGCGGGCGATGGCCGGGAAGGCCTCCTTGCGGGCGCGGACGCAGATGACCCCGCTCATGGCGGGGGCCAAGATGCGGCCGGCGCGCTCGAACAGGCGGGTTGATTTGAGCACCAGCGAGGACTGCACCGGTGGCAGGAACAGACCATCGCGCCAAGCCTCTGGCACGAAGCTGTGGTCGCGCAACAGCTTGTCGAGCTGGCCGCCGGAATAGGGATTGCCCTGGCCGAAGGGGGTGTTGTCGCGCTGGGCCCAGATACCGCGACGACGCGGCACGACGACGATCAACTGGCCATTCGGCGCGGTGATGCGCCAGAGTTCGCGCATCAGCTCCTCGGCATCGGCGACATGCTCGAAGGCATGAATGGCGATGGTCAAGTCGACGGCCGCGTCGGTCAGTGGCATTTCCAGCGGATCGCACAGCACGGTGTGGGATGGACCCTCGCGCGGCCAGGCCGATGCGCCTTGGCGGGCCGGCATGAAGGCCAGCACGCGTTCGGCTTTTTCCAGCGTGAAGCGCAGATAGGGCGTGGCGAAGCCGAGGCCCAGCACGCGCTTGCCGGAAACGTCGTCGGCCAGGCCCATGACCTGTTCGCGCACGAGGGTGCGCGAAATGCGGCCCAGCGGCGATTTGTAGTAGGCGATGAGGCGCGTGACGTCGGCTGTCATGACTTCAACTCTGCCGGTTTCCCAGAGACTTGTCCAACTGGCTGGTTGTCATGTGGAACCTGCACCCCTAGCTATCAAGTTCTGCAGTTTGAAGGAGCATTGCCGTGAGTCTGATCGTCGACGTATTTCCCGCGCGCAGCGATAATTTCGGTTACCTGGTGCATGACACTGCAACGGGCCGCACTGCCGCCATCGACGCGCCCGAGGCCGCTGCGATCAAGACTGCGCTGCTGCATCGCGGCTGGACGCTGAGCGATATCTTCATAACGCATCACCATATCGACCATGTCGAAGGCATTGCCGAGCTCAAGGCCGAGTTTGGCGTACGTGTCGTCGGGCCGCGTGCCGAGGCCGACAAGATCGCCGATCTCGATGAGCTGGTGGCCGGTGGCGATACTGTGATGCTGGGCGAAACGACGTTCAAGGTTTATGACGCGCCGGGCCATACGCTGGGGCACATCGTGTTCCACGACAAGGCGGGCAAGCACCTGTTTACCGCCGATGCGCTGTTCTCGCTCGGCGTAGGCCGCATGTTCGAAGGCACGCCGGGTCCAATGTGGGAAGGCGTCAAGGCCTTACGCGATTTGCCGGACGATACGCTGGTGTATTGCGGGCACGAATATACCCAGAGCAATGCGAAGTTCGCCCTGTCGGTGGATCCGGACAATGTGGCGCTGCAGAAGCGGGCAGCCGAGGTAGATGCGCTGCGGACTGCGGGCAAGGCGACGGTCCCGTTCCTGCTGGGCGAGGACAAGGCTGCTAACCCATTTTTGCGAGCCGACGATGTGGGGCTAGCCAAGCATTTTGGACTGGAAGGCGCATCGCCTGCCGAGGTGTTCGCGGTGATCCGCAAGGACAAGGATACGTTCTGACCGCCCGCCTGCGGTAACCATTTCGCGCTTTTGGGAGCTTATACGTTAACAAAACGTTAGCATCTGGCACACGGATTGCCCCTTATAGGGCATAGGGCCAGATGATTTGTCTCGTTTCGAGACAGGCTGGCCCGCTTTGAGACAGAGCGAGGCGAAGATGGCCGATTTCGAGACAAAGCCAATGGCGCAATTGGTGCCGATCACGGCGCCGGGTGGCAAACCGTCACTGTTGCGCAATCCGACCGCCGCTGCCTTCGTCAGCCAGTTGCTGGCCGAGCGCGCCAACCTGGCGCCACAGCGCGCACGGCGGCGCGGCACTGCGGAGGGTGCCATTGGCGCTTATTCCGCAGGCGCGCGCGTTGCGATCAAGCGTATGCCTATAGGGTATCGGACGTCGATCGTCGCCTAACGCTCGTCGCGAACGTTCAGATCGCTCGCTGCGCGTTAGATCTTTGTTTGACGCATGTCTTTGTCCCGAAACCGGCGGCCACTTTCGGGAGACATGCTTTAGCTCATCGTGACGTCGCGGCCGGCGCTGGTGATGGAGACGGTGAAACCGGCGACGACGTCGATCAGCGACATGACCATGAGCAGGAAGAATACCGAGCTGGCGGCGGCTCCGGCGAGCAGGAACTCGATCAGGAAAGCCACGAACAGGCCCATCGAGAGCATGTGCTCGATGATCGAGGTACGGCTGCTGTTAGTCGATTTCAGCACTTCGATAAACAGGCAGACAATGCCGATGACCAGCAGAAAGTCGCCGGCCGTGATGGCCCAGGGCGTGCCGGAAACCATGGGAATGGTGAAGAGGCCATTGGACCAGCCCAAGGGCGAGCCGCCAAAGAATAGAAACGCTGCGATATTGTAGAGCACGAAGGGCACGACCAACAGCGGCGGAATGAACAGGCCACGCTGGCTGACGCGATTGCCATGCGGTGGGATGTAAACGGTCTCGGTCATGGCACGGCTCCAGTGTGGTTGGGCGCACCATGCCAGAGCGGGAAGTGGCCGGGAAGGCCTGGTGAGTTCAACCGGTCATTGCAACACCATTAATCTGGAAGGATTGGAGGTGTAGCATGGTGACGTCACGGATCCGGTTTACTTCAGCGCAGAAGGCCGAGCTGTCGGAGCGATGGAAGCAAGGTCAGAGCATTTCATCGGTCTCGCGGTCACTGGATCGCCGGACCAAGGGCGGCGTTCAGCGGATCGTATCCTTGCATGGTGGCATTGCTCCGCCAGCAAGGCGTAGAGCGGCCTCAGCGCTGGAACTGGGGGAGCGCGAAGAGATCTCTCGCGGGATTGTGGCGGGCATTGCCATCCGTGCTATTGCACGAAGCTTGGGGCGACCCGACCCCTTCGGGGCCACCCTCCCCACAAGGGGGAGGGATAAGGAAGTGCTGGGTCATTTGGTCTGGCGCCTCCCTCCCCTGAATGGGGAGGGATCGAGGGTGGGTGATGGGGGCCACAAAGGCCCGTGGTAAACACTGACCTCGACGGGCGAGGGTTAGAAGTGCGGAGCTATTTTTTGAGCTTGAGCGGGCCGACCATTTGTTCGGGCTTTACCTCGGCATCGAATTCTTCGCCGGTGAGGAGGCCGAGCTTGACGGCTTCTTCGCGGAGGGTGGTGCCGTTCTTGTGGGCGGTCTTGGCGATTTTGGCGGCGTTGTCATAGCCGATCTTGCGGTTGAGCGCGGTGACCAGCATCAGCGACTTGTCGACCAGTTCCTTGATGCGGGCGCGGTCTGGCTCAATGCCGATGGCGCAGTTGTCGTTGAACGACTTGGCCGAATCGGCCAGCAAGCGGACCGACTGGAGAAAGTTGTAAGCGATGACCGGTTTGAAGACGTTAAGCTCGAAATTGCCCTGGCTTGCCGCAAAGCCGATAGCGGCATCGTTGCCCATGACCTGAGCGACAACCATGGTCATGGCTTCGGACTGGGTCGGGTTGACCTTGCCCGGCATGATCGATGAGCCGGGCTCGTTTTCGGGGATGGTGATTTCGCCGAGGCCGGAACGGGGGCCGGACGCCAGCCAGCGCACGTCATTGGCAATCTTCATGAAGGCCACGGAAAGCTGCTTTAGCGCGCCCGAGGTGCCGACAAAGGCGTCGTGGCCGGCCAGCAGGGCGAACTTGTTGGGGCCGGTGACGAACTCGTGGCTGGTGAGGCCTGCGATTTCCTTGGCGACGGCGACCGCGTAGTCGGGATGGGCATTGAGGCCAGTGCCGACGGCGGTGCCACCGAGTGCGAGTTCCCGAAGCTGGGGCAAGCTGACCTTGATGGCGGAGACGGCGTAATCGATCTGGGCGACCCAGCCGGAGATTTCCTGACCCAGGGTCAGCGGGGTCGCGTCCTGCAGGTGGGTGCGGCCGATCTTGACCACATCCATGAACTGTTCGGACTTGGCATGCAGCGTGTCGCGCAGCAGCTTTACGCGCGGGAACAGATAGTTCTCCAGTGCCTCGACGGCGGCGATATGCATGGCCGTGGGATAGGTGTCGTTGGACGACTGGCTCATGTTGACGTGGTCGTTGGGATGCACGGGCTTCTTGGAGCCCATGGTGCTGCCGGCCATCTCGATGGCGCGGTTGGAGATGACCTCGTTGACGTTCATGTTGGACTGGGTGCCCGAACCAGTCTGCCAGACGACGAGCGGAAAGTGGTCGGCCAGCTTGCCGGCAATCACCTCGTCGGCGGCGGCGATGATCAGGTCGCGGGTGGTTTCATCGAGTAGGCCGAGCTTGTGGTTGGCAAGCGCCGCGGCCTTTTTCAGCACGCCGAATGCGGTGATGATCTCGGTCGGCATCTTCTCGCCGCCGATATCGAAGTTCATCAGGCTACGGGCAGTCTGCGCGCCGTAATATTTGTCGGTGGGCACTTCGATGGTGCCCATGGTGTCCGATTCAACGCGCATGCTCATAAAGTCACTCCCGGATTGGCCGCGTCACAAGCGGCGAACAAAGCAAAACGGCCAACCCTGGTTAGAGGATCGGCCGTCGCAATAGCAGAAAGCAGGGCAGAGCGCGCCCCGTCTTTCGAATTACTTCTTGACGTTCAGGACCTGACGACCGCCGTACATGCCGGTCTTAAGGTCGATGTGGTGCGGACGGCGCAGTTCGCCCGAATCCTTGTCTTCGACAAAGGATCCTGCAGCGAGTGCATCGTGCGAACGGCGGAAGCCGCGCTTCATTGGCGAGGTCTTGCGTTTTGGCACTGCCATGGTCGGTACTCCGAATTCAATATCGTTGCGCCGCCGAAAGCGGCCCAGAGAGTTCATCTCTGAAGGGGTTGACGGGGTCTATAGAGGAAGAGACAGAGCTTGGCTAGGGGATTTTGAAAGAGTCGAGGCCGGCAATTTCCGGCGATCCGGCCGAGTACCTCCCCCTTGTGGGAGGGATCAAGGGGTGGGCTAATCTTCCCGCACTACATGTGAAGAAATACCCCCGCCCTGCTCGATCACGGACTTGGCACGCTAAGTCCTGTCTCGCGTCCCTCTCCACAAGGGGGAGGGAGCTTGACTGCAATTTCAGTAGAATCCAAAGGACAGTTCAGAAAAGACATCAGGCCGCTTGCGCGTGCAGGGGTTCGGCCCCTTCAAGATCCCAAATGATGCTGAGCCGCTCGGCAGTGCCGACGGAAAGCACGCGAAAGACGCGGTCGGCGCAATCGAGCGCCAGCCGGAAACGCGTGCGGCTCATCGGATCGGCGACCAGTTCAGCGGCCGAGCCAACCCACATGACGTGGCTACCCTTGGCGAGGAGGAACAAGTGCGGATCGCTCATGCCGAAATGCTCGAGATTTTCGCTGAGCAGATCATAGGTCTGGCCCGAGCGTCCCTGCCAGTTGCTGTGACGGCCAAAGCCGTGAACCAGAACGTTGTTTTCTACAATTCCAGTCATTTCACGCCCCGTCCCCGACATGTGTCTAATGAGAACAAAATTAGAACAAAACACGATGGGTGTCAAGTGCCACACTAGACAACATCTAGATGTATGTTCCCGTTCGCCATTCACGTCAACATGTAGTGGTTATTGGCGGGTAGCCCTCGCTTGGCGGACCGCGTCAACTCTCGCCTGAAACTCGGGACTCAACGGGTGGCCAAGGCCGCGATCGACGGCGTCTAGAATCATGTCATTTGAATTGTCTTCGATGGCGGATTTGAGGCGTTCCATGAAAACATCGGCGGTAAGGCCGGCTTCGATTGGGGGCAAGAACTTGCCCTCAGCAGTGCCTGGCCAGATCAACAGGCTGTTGCGGCCCCAGAACAGCCCCGAGTTCAGTGCGACCGGCACGACAGGAACATTGAGCTCCAAATAGAGCCGCACGATGCCCTGACGGTAGTCGGGCTTTGCCAAGGCCGCCTTGCGGGTACCTTCGGGGAAAATGACGATGCGGCAACCGCGGTCGACGGCGGCGTGGGCCTGGGCCATCATCAGCGGAATGGCCTCGGCGCCCTTGCGGCGGTCAACCTCGATGCAGTCGAGCGACCTGGCGGCCCAGCCAAAGAAGGGAATGCGCATCAGTTCCTTCTTGACGATATAGGCAGGACGACCTGCATGGGGAAAAATGGCGAAGACGTCCCAGTCGCTCTGATGCTTGCTGGCGATGATACAGCCGCCCTCGGGGATGTTTTCCTGGCCCGTCATTTTCGTTTTAACGCCGGCCAAATAGCGAACAAGTTTCAGGCTGGAGCGGCACCAGTATCTGGCAATGGCCGAGCTGAGCGGCGTACGGCCGCTAATGAGCGCAATAGTGCCAAGGGTGATCGCCACGAGTGCGGTCTGGCCGATGAAGAAAATATAGAAAACCGCGGTGCGCAGGGCTTGCAGGACTGCCATGAACCTCTCCAGCGACGGGGCGCCGCATCCTGCCTCTTAATAGGCAAACGGCAACTTGGCGAGGGTGTTCCCGGTTCAGAGCCCGTTTTGAAATTCTACTCTGTCGGCCATCTGCCGCGGTCTTCTGCGCTTCCGGTGCTCACCTACCTAACGTACGCTGCGCTCCGGTTCTCGAAAACCACGGCATCTGACTCGCCACAGCGAATTTCCAAACAGGCTCTCAGGAGGTTTCGGCGAGAAAGCGGCGCACGGTGACACGGGAGGTGATGGCGGTCAGTCCGGCAATAACCGGAACGACCGCCGCAATGCCGATAATGCCGGCGAGCCCAAGGGCGAAGCGGCCAAACAGCACGCCGACCTGGGCTCCGGCTTCGCTCGACAGCATGCCCCCTGCGGCGGTGCCGACGGCCGCAAAAAACAGCAGCGCGGCGACCGTGCCGACAAGTCCGCCTTGCAGACCGATGGACAGAAATCGCCCCTGGAATTCGCCGGCGATGAACTTGTTGGATGCGCCGATATAGTGAAGCACGTCGACGATTTCGCGATTGGTCGCCATGGCGCCACGGGTGGCAAAAACGATGGCAAGTACCGTGGCGGCGCCAATCAGGATCAATACCAGCAGGCCCGAAACGACGATGGTGCCGGCCATGGTGTTGAGCTGCTGCCGCCAGGCAGCATGGGTATTGAGGCTGGCTCCGTTGATGGCGCCGAGATTGCGCTCAAGCCCTTCGATATCGGCATCGACCGGATCGGCGAGCTGTACCACGACGAGGCGGGGAATTTCGATGGCGGTGAGGTCCAGACCTGCGCCAAGCCAGGGCTCAAGCAGGGCCTGGCTTTCCTCAATGGTCAAGGCGCGCGCCGAGGCGACGCCGGGGGTGGACTGGGCCAGCGAGACGGCCGTGCGCAGATTGCTCTCCATGACCTCGCCCTCGACGGGGCGGATCTGGATGGTGACCTCGCGGCCAACATCGGATGACCAGGCGATGGCCGACTTTTGCACCAGGACCACGCCGCCTAGAGTGACGGCCGAGAGAAAGCTCATGATGGTTATGAGCAGCAGCAGAGTTCGGCCGGCGACGCTCTTTTCGGGAACGATAGGGGCAGCGCCCTTGCGAGGGGGAATCAGCGAACGGATGCGCTCAATCATGGATCACCAACTCGCCCTTGGAGAGCAGCATGCGCGGATAGTTGAACTTGTCGAGCAAAGGCAACTCATGGGTGGCGAGAATTATGGTCATGCCCAGGGTGCGGTTGAGTTCGGCAAACAGATGGACCAGCCGGCTCGACAGGTCCGGATCGACATTGCCAGTCGGCTCGTCGGCCAAGAGGACTTTGGGGCGGGCGATGACAGCGCGGGCAATGGCAGCACGCTGCTTCTCACCGCCGGACAGCAGCGAGGGCAGGGCATTCATGCGCTCGCCCAGGCCGACCCACTCAAGCAATTCGGTGACATTAGGGCGATATTCGCTTTCGGGCTGGCCCAGCACGCGCAGCGGCAAGGCCACATTCTCGAACGTCGTCAGATGGTCGAGCAGGCGAAATTCCTGGAACACGATGCCAATATGGCGCCGCATCTGCAGCAGGCGATCATGGGTCAGATCGCTGACATCCTCGCCAAACATGGTGACCTGGCCGCGGCTGGGTTTCAGCGACAGCAGCAGCAGGCGGAGCAGGCTGGTCTTGCCGGCGCCGGATGGCCCGGTGAGGAAATGAAACGAGCCGGGCTCGACGGAAAAGGTCAGGTCCCGCAGAATTTCCGGACCATTGCCATAGCGCAACCCGACATTGGAAAATTCGATCAAGAGGTCAGGCTCCCGGAAAGGTCCGCTTAGGGGCGAATCAGGTGTTACGCCTATCATAACAGCCCTGAAGGCAGCACGCGCATGGTGGCGGTCATGGGCGGGATCAAAGCGGCACAAATGTGGTGGATTGTCAGGGCAGTGCAGTGGAGGCGATCGGAGTTTGAGGAGTTTTAACCCCCGGTCGATAGTATCGGCCTTCTGTAACTGAGTCCCAATCCGTCTGGCCCGATGATCATCACCTGTCCGCACTGCCAGACCAAATATCAGGTGACCTACGAGGCCATCGGATCGGTTGGTCGTAAAGTGCAGTGCGCGCAATGCCAGAAGGCCTGGCAACAGCGGGCACTGGAAAAGGAAGTCCCGCCGACGCCAGAGCAGAAAAAGGCTTCGGAAGCGATCGCCGAAGATGGTCTCGACGACGCCATGGCGGCTGAAGAGCGGACGGTGAAGGACGAAGCGGCGCGGTTCATGGCGCTGGAAAAGGCCGCCGAGGAAGCTCAGCATAGAGCCGCGGCAGCCAGCAAGGTCGACACGGCAGTGTTGCGCAAGCGGCAGAAGGATTTTCGACGCCGCCAGAGTGCCATGGTGGCCGAATTGCCGCTGGCCAAGTTGCGGCGCAGCCTGCGCATTGGCGGCACGTTGATACTCGTTGGCATTGTCGCAACGGGTTATTTCGGGCGCGTCATGGTGGTGGAGAAATTCCCCGCCATGGCTGGCGTCTATGCGGCGGTGGGGCTTGGCGTCAATGTCGTGGGCTTGGATTTCTCCAATGTCAGCACGCTGCAATCACTGCGCGACGGCAAGGAGGTGCTGTCGGTCTCGGCCCAGATCGTCGGGCTGATGTCAGAGCCGGTGAGCGTACCGGCCGTGGTGGTAACGCTGCTCGATAGCCATGGCCAAGGCATCTATGAATGGAGCGTCACCCCGGCGGTGCGCGACCTGATGGCGGGCGAGCGGGCGACATTTGATACGCAACTGACCATGCCACCGGGTGATGCTGCCAGCCTGCGGCTGAGTTTTGCCGGCGGCCAGGGCATACCCCTGGTCTCAGCGGGGGCGTCGGCGGAGGGCGTGGCAAGCCCGGGCGAACACGAAGCTGCACCGCCGACCCGACATGCCGTAACGGGTGAGCCGGCTGTTCAGGCCGAAACAAATGAACATACGGCGGCCCCCGCCGTTAGCGAACACACTAATGCTCCGGAGCATCATTGATGGCCCGAATTCTGGTTGCCGAAGACGATCCATCGGTGCGCGCCTTTGTGGTGAGCGCCCTGACGATGAAGGGTCACGAAGTCATTGCCGAAGAAGACGGTGGTCTGGCGGCCGAGACCGCCGACGCCGAAAACGGCCGGTTCGAGCTGCTGCTGAGCGACATCAAGATGCCGATCATGGATGGAATCGGGCTGGCGCTGCATGTGGCGGCGAAGTTTCCTGATATCATCATCGTGCTGATGACCGGCTTTGCCGACCAGCGCGAGCGGGCCCATGGGCTAGATGCGCTGATCTACGACGTGATCACCAAGCCGTTCACGCTGGCCGAGCTGTTGCAGAAGGTGGATGACGCGCTGGCGGGCAAGCCCGTTGAGGTGCTGTCGCTCGGGCGGCAGGCTCGGGAAGAATAACGCGCTCTTCACCTCTCTGCCAAAGGGAAAGGTGAGAAAGTCAGAGCCAGTCGGGCACGCTATCCAGAGCGATCAGTTCATCGATCGACTTGCGGGGCCGGATGACGTGGAAGCGGTCGCCATCGACCAGCACTTCGGGGACCAGCGCCCGCGAATTGTAGGTCGAGGCCATGACTGCTCCATAGGCACCCGCGCTCATGATGGCCAGCAGGTCGCCCTCCTTGACGCCGGGCATGGTGCGGGCCTTGGCCAGGTAATCCCCCGTCTCGCACACCGGGCCGACGATATCGGCAGTGATCGGCGCAAGGTTTGAGTGATTGACCGGCACCACGTCGTGATGGGCCTCGTACAGCGTCGGGCGGATCAGGTCGTTCATGGCCGCGTCGACGATAACGAAATTGGTGCTGCCTTGCTTCACATACTCGACCTTGGTGACGAGAATGCCGGCATTGCCGACCAGCAGGCGACCGGGCTCGATGATCAAGGTGCAGCCGAGCTGCCCGATCTTGTCGCGCACCACGGCAGCATAGGCGCTGGGCAGGGGCGGCGCCGTCTCGTCGACATTGTAGGGAATGCCGAGGCCACCGCCGACATCGACGTGGCGAATATCGTGGCCATCGGCCTTGAGCGCAGTCACCAGTTCGGCCATCAGGCCAAAGGCGGTGCTGAAGGGTTCCAAATCAGTAAGCTGGCTGCCGATGTGCATGTCGACGCCGACGGCTTCGACATTGGGCAGTTCGGCGATGCGGCGATAAACGTCGCGAGCCCGCGCGAAGGGAATGCCGAACTTGTTCTCGGCCTTGCCGGTGGAAATCTTGGCATGGGTGCGGGCATCGACGTCGGGGTTGATGCGGACGGAAACGCGGGCGGTGAGGCCCATGTCGGATGCGACCATGGAGAGGCGTTCGAGCTCGGGCTCGCTCTCGACATTGAAGCACTTGATGCCCGCCTGAAGCCCCCGGCGCATTTCTGCAATGGTCTTGGCGACCCCGGAAAACACGATCATGTCGGGCTTGATGCCAGCGGCAAGGGCGCGTTCCAACTCGCCGAGCGAGACCACGTCGGCGCCAGCGCCTTCCGAAGCCATCAGCCTGAGCACGGCCTGGTTGGAATTGGCCTTCATGGCATAGGCGAGGAGCGTTGGAATGCCCTCGAACGCCGCCTTCACCACGCGCACATGCCGGCGCAGGGTGGCGCTGGAATAGACGTAGAACGGCGTGCCGACCTTGGCGGCGAGCTCGTTCAGGTTGACGTCCTCGGCATAGAGAGTGTCGTCGCGATGGGTGAAATGGTGGACCATTTTGCTCTCGAACTGCCCACACCCACAATGTCACCCCGGCGAAGGCCGGGGCCCATCCTGAGATTGGGGGATTGGTAGCACCTCAGGATGGGTTCCGGCCTGCGCCGGAATGACATCGAGAGGGCTGATGACTTCGGGATAAATCCCTAGTGCAAGCGCCGTTGAAACGGAAGCGAGAGTTAGTGATCGGGCTCATAGGCGGCCTCGATGCGGTCGGCGACGAGGGACTGCAGCTGCCATAGATGGGGATCATGAATGCCCATGTCTTCGAGGTGCTGCACGGTGGCATAGAGGTATTGGGCCATCGAGCCACGCGAGCCGACGGCGGTGGCCAACATATCGGCGATCTCGCCCATCGAGAGGCCCGAGACATAGCGGCCGGAATGGCGGTCGATGCAGAAGGTGATGGCGCGGATGATCCGGTCGCCGGATTTGACATTGACCCAGCGCGGCGGGAAGGGCGAGGGCAGCCAGCCCATTTCGCGTTCCAGCAGCTTGGTCATGTTTTCGTCGAGCTGGCCGGTGGGAAGGCGATACAGCACGCCGTTGCAGGCGCCGCCGCGATCGAGCGCCAGCATCAGGCCCGGATTGGCGTCGGAGCCGCGAAAGCGGTTGTTCCAGCCAAGGCAAAAGGCGCGATGCCAGCCGCGCACCAGGCCGGTGCGCATCTCGACGAAGTCGCAGGCCGGTTTCCAGATCAGCGAGCCATAGGCGAAGATCCAGACCTCGTCATGGCCACGGTCAGGGCCAAGCAGGGTATCGATGGCCTGGGCATGGTCATCCGGCGTTGCCGCGTGCATCCCGGCAGGCGGAGGCGGCATCTCGTCGGACGGATCGTCAGCCTGTAGATAGCCGACATGGCGCTCGGTGAGGCGCATTTGCCGGGAATGTTTAGCCAAAGGACGCTCCGTGATCCCCTTCCCCGCGAGGGAGAAGGTGGCGCATGACGCCATGCCAAGAACGGTGGCTTATTCGCCTACTTCATTCAACCCCGCCGTCGCCATGGCCGCCATGCTTTTTCCTGGCGAGGGGCTTTGGCTCGTGCGACACGCCGGTGAGTTCGGTCTTCCAGCGGGCGGCCTGGAACAGGACGTTGGCCGGGGCTGTGCCGCCGTAGGACTTGCGGGCGGCGACCGAAGCCTCGACCGTCAGCACCTTGTGGATGCGCGAATCGATGCGTTGGTCGACGAACTTGAAGTCCTCGATGGTCAGGCCTTCGAGGCCACAGCCCTTCTGTTCGGCGAGCGCGACGATGGTACCGGTGATGTGGTGGGCATCGCGGAACGGAATATTGAGCTCGCGCACCAGCCAGTCGGCGATATCGGTGGCGGTGGAAAAGCCGGCGGCGGCCGAGATGCGCATGCGCTCGCGATTGGGCGCCATGTCGCCGACCATGCCGGTCATGGCGGCGAGGGACAGCGACAGGGAATCCAGCGCGTCGAAGGCAACTTCCTTGTCTTCCTGCATGTCCTTGGAATAGGCCAGCGGCAGGCCCTTCATCACGACGATCAACGAGGTCAGCGCGCCGAGGATACGGCCGATCTTGGCGCGTACCAGCTCGGCGGCGTCAGGATTGCGCTTTTGCGGCATGATCGAGCTGCCGGTGGTGAACTTATCGCTAAGGCGGACGAAGCCGAACTGGGCCGAGGACCAGATTACCATTTCCTCGGCGAAACGCGACAGGTGCATGGCGCAGATCGAGGCAGCGGCGAGGGTCTCGATGATGAAATCGCGATCGGAGACGGCGTCGAGCGAATTGGCGGTGGGCCGGTCAAAGCCGAGCTTTTCGGCGGTCATCTGCCGGTCGATCGGATACGGCGTACCGGCGAGCGCGGCTGAGCCCAAAGGCGATTCGTTGAGACGCTTGCGGGCGTCGAGCAGGCGGCCGGCGTCGCGACCGAGCATTTCGACATAGGCCAGCAGATGATGACCAAAGGTCACCGGCTGGGCGCTCTGCAAATGGGTGAAACCGGGCATAATGGTCTCAGCTTCTTCCTCGGCCTTGGTCACCAGCGCCAGTTGCAGCGTGTGAACCTGGACCACCAGCGTATCGATGGTATCGCGGACATAGAGCTTGAAGTCGGTTGCAACCTGGTCGTTGCGCGAGCGTGCGGTATGCAGACGTCCGGCGGCATCGCCGATTTTTTCGCGGAGACGGCTCTCGACATTCATGTGAATGTCTTCAAGCGCCCGCGAGAACGTGAAACGGCCGCCCTCGATTTCGGCCAGTACCTCGGTTAGACCCGATACGATGCTGTCGCGGTCTTCCTGCGTCAGAATGCCCGTTTCGGCGAGCATTGTGGCATGGGCGATCGATCCGGCAATATCCTGGCGGAACAGGCGCTGATCGAAGCCGATCGACGCGTTGATTTCTTCCATGATGGCGTCGGGGCCGGTGGCAAACCGTCCGCCCCACATCTTGTTGCTCATCGAATACCCCGGAGACTAGTTCATGACCGATACGCACGCGCCCCGCCCCGGAGCAACGAGCCGGGTTCGGCTGTGGATCATCCTGGGCTTGGCTGGATTGGCGCTAGCTATAGCGGCGTGGGTCATGCTCGGCAATGCCGGGCAGGCAAAGGAATGTCCCGTGCAGAACGAAGCCGCCACGGCCATCGGCGATGCTGCAATGGGTGAGCTGGCGGCGCTGAATGGCACGGGCGAAGGGCGTGGCTATGCGACCATGGCGTTTAAGGACGCGGCCAGCGCGGACATGACGATCGCAGATTTCAAGGGCAAGGCGTTGCTGGTGAATTTCTGGGCCAGTTGGTGCGTGCCGTGCCGCGAGGAAATGCCGGCGCTCGATGCGCTGGCGACGAAATACAATTCCGACGCCTTCATGGTGCTGCCGATCAATCTCGATATCGGTGCCAACGGGCTGGAAAAAGCACAGGCGTTTCTCGATGACAATCAGTTCGCCAACCTGCCGCTTTACGCGGACAATACGTTCGCGGCCTTTGAGCGGCTGAAGCAGCAGGCGGTGGCCATCGGACTGCCGGCGACATTGGTGCTGGACCAAAATGGCTGCGAGCTGGCGGTGCTGCAGGGGCCGGCGGAGTGGAACACGCCGGATGGCGAGCGGGTGATTGCGGCCCTGCTAGGGCTCGGCGCCTAGATCAGCTTGTCCACGACGGCGCCGGAGCTGAGGGGCAATGCGTCGGCTTCGCCGGTCGGGCTGAGCTGTGCGGCCTTGTGCTGTTCGTCATCGACGGCATTCATCAGCTTCAGGCGCAGTTCGGCGACCTTGAGCAGCGATGCGTTCTGGGGTGTTCCTGATTGATCGACCATGCGGTTGATCATGACGCTTGGGCTGATTCCGAGAGCATTGCTCATCGCGCATCCTCCTGTGGTCAGGCGAGCTTGTTGACTTTCGCGCCCTGACCGGGCGGTGGGGCCGAAAGCGCCGTCTGCATCAGCGTTTCCAGCAGGTCGGTCTGCATTTCGTGGGCTTTCTTGAACACCGCAACCTGCATGCTGGTTTGCAGCTTGCTCGAGTTCATCGCAACCACTTGCATCGTAAGGTCGCTATTCATGATGGACCTCCTGTGCTGACAGCACGCTGCCACGTTAGGAGCAAGGTGTGAACAAAGACTTGGCCGGTCATGTCATTTTGATGAAATTTGTCGCTTAAAACTGCGCATTAACTGTGCGGCAAGGAGAGCAGCCCACAAGGATAGTAACACCACTGAGCCCTTACTTTTTCAAGGGCAGATAGAAGCTTAGATTGCCAAAGGGCGCATGAACCATATGCTTGTCCAGGAACTTGTAATCGCCCTGATCCACGGCATCAGCTTGCTGGCGCTGCTGGCGATCTGTTTTGGCCAGGTGGAACGGCAATATTGGCTGCGCTCGTTGCGATCCTTAGTGCAAGGCCTGATCTTTGGCTGCGGTGGCGTCATTTCCATGATGGCACCGGCGCGGATCGGCGATGGCATCATTGTCGACGCTCGGGCGCTGATCGTGGCTTTTGCCGCGGCATTCGGCGGCTGGCCGGCGGCTCTGGTGGCCGTGGCAATCAGCGGCACGTACCGGCTGTGGCTGGGCGGGCTTGGGGCTACGCCCGGCGCTGCGGGAATAGCCGTTGCGGCCTTGCTGGGTCTGGGCTGGCGCTATTTTCTGCGACCCAAGACGCCCATCAAGGCGCGTCATCTGGTGGTGCTGGGGCTCGTTGTCTCCTTTTATCTCTTCACGGGCATCGTCATGGGCTATTCGACGATGACGACTCTAATCGCCATTATTGCACCCTACATGGTGGCTGCCTCGGTGTTTGCCTCTGTGCTGCTGGGTCTGTTCGTCGATCGCGAGCTCAACCAGATCGACCGGGAGCAATCCTGGAAAACCCGCGCGTTGACCGATACGCTGACGACCCTGCCGAACCGGCGCGCCTTCGAGCGTGGCATTGCCGGCCTGCGGCTTGAAAACAAGGAATCGGCGCTGCTGATCCTTGATCTCGACCATTTCAAGCTAGTGAATGACACCCATGGCCATGCGGCGGGCGACTATGTGCTGCAGCAGGTGTCGATGATCCTGCGTGCCAATATGCGCAATAGCGATTTGCTGTCACGGCTGGGCGGAGAAGAACTGGCGGTGCTGCTGCCCGACACTGGGACGGTCAAGGCGCAGGAAATTGCCGAGCGGTTGCGCAGCGCCATCGAGAGTCTGGATATTCAGTGGGAAAGTCACACCATTAAGATTACTGCCAGCTTCGGCGTCTCGGTGGCTCCGGGTGCAACGCCTAGCAATGAGCTGTTCATGCAGGCCGATGCGGCGCTTTATGCCGCCAAGCGCAATGGCCGCAATCGGGTGATGCTGTCCGGCGTAACGCTGTTGAGCCCGACTATGAGCCTTGGTTCGCAGTCGGGCCATTGATCGACCCGGCGCCCGACCGCGCGGCTTAACCGCCTTTTTTCACATCGCCATAATTGCCGGGGACCCAGAGCACGTCCTTGGCGCCATTGTTGTTGGCGACTCGGGACAGCACGAACAGCAGGTCCGACAGGCGATTGAGATAGCGCAAAGCCTCGGGGCTGGTGTCGGTCTCGGTGGTTGCCAGTTCGGCAGTGATGCGCTCGGCGCGGCGCGTCACGGTTCGCGCGAGATGCAGCGATGCTGACAGAGGCGTGCCGCCGGGCAGGATGAAGCTATTGAGCGGCGCCAGATCGGCATTGAAATGGTCGATCTGCTTTTCGAGGAACTCGGTCTGGACCGGGCGAATGCGCAGCGAGGGATAGTCCGCATCCGAAGCATCGGCGCCTGGCGTTGCAAGGTCCGAACCGACGTCGAACAGATCGTTCTGGATGCGGCCGAGGATCATGTCGATCTTGGGCATCGAACCGGTATGAACGCGGCACAGGCCGACGCAGGCATTGGTTTCATCAACCGTGCCATAGGCTTCGACGCGCAGGTCGAACTTGGCCCGCCGCGGGCCGCGCACCAGACCCGTGGTGCCGTTATCGCCAGTCTTGGTATAGATGCGATTGAGCTTGACCATTAGCTGGGCATGACCTTTTCAAAAAACCGGCAACCACTATTTTGGGTCGTGCCTTTACCCGCGCGCGCCACCGAAGAAGAACAAGGCGCCCATCAGCAGGATCAGCGCGATGGCCTGGCCGATGACGCGCAGCCGCATGAGGCGCTGGCTGGTATTGCCCGGCCCGCCCTTGAGCATGTTCCACAGTCCCATACCGAGCACGACGATGACAAACAATAGGGCGAGGGCAATGGCAATATTGAGAATGGTCTGCATGGAATCCTACCGGAAGGTGTACTGGCCTTTGATATACGCATCGAGGCCCTCGGCCAGAGCATCATAGATGGCACGAATCCGGTGCGACGTGAACAATTCCCTGTGTGTGGTGAGCCAGACTTCGAGCGGCGGAATATTGAGCTCGATCGGCAGGGCAATCATGCCGGGCGTGTCGCGCACCAGGCTCGCCTGGGCAAAACCGACGCCAAGCCCGGCGCACATCAGCGACCACAGCAAGGGCTGGTTGTCAGTGCGAAGCCGGAAATGATCACGCGTCAGTTTCATTCCTAGCTTCTGGGCGTGGGCGATGATGCCGTCAAAGCGGTCGAAGCCGATCATGTCATGGGTGAACAGGTCTTCCACGGTCATCGGCGTGCCCCGGCGGGTCAGATAGTCGCGATGGGCGGCCGGTACGATGGCAATGTCGCCGAGGCGCTTGGTCACCAGTTCGAGCTGGGTAGGCCGGAACATGCGGATGGCGATGTCCGCCTCGCGCAGCAGCAGGTTTTCGGTTGAATCTGACGGGACGATTTCGATCGCGATGCCCGGATGGCGTGCGCGAATGGGCAGCAGCAGTTGCGGCAGAACGTGGTTGGAGATGATATCGCTGGCAGTGACGCGGACGGTGCCGCCCAGGGCATCCTGCGCGCCTTCGGCCATGATGGCGGCTTCAGCGAGCGAGGATTGGGCGCGAGTGACCGGCTCGTAAAGGCGCAGTGCGGTACTGTTGGGCTTGAGGCCGCTGAGGCTGCGTTCGAATAGGGCTATGCCCAGATCGGCTTCGAGCGTTTCAATGTGGCGACCGACTGTCGGCTGGCTGATGCCGAGCTCGCGCGCGGCAGCGGAAAGCGAGCCATTGCTGACAACCGCCACGAAACTCCGCCATAGCGCCCAATCTGGCTCTCTATTCATAATTGAATGTTTAATCTCCAAATTCAAGCAATACCGAAACGGTAGTGAATAGATGATGCTGTGTCCGTCAACAAGGAAACAGCGATGAGCAAGGGTAATGTCACGGTTCTGGGGATCAATGGCCATATTGGCCATCATGCTGCGCAGGCGTTCCACGATGCCGGCTTTACGGTGAAGGGGTTTGGCCGGACCAATCGGCTGCCGATCTCGGGTGTCAGTTTCGTGCCGGGTGATGCGGGCAGTCTTGAGGATCTGCAGCAGGCGATTGCCGGCGCTGACATCGTCGTCAATGCGCTGAACCTGCCCTATGACAAGTGGGACAAGGGCCGCGCCGAAGCGCAACTGGCCACGGTGATTGCCGCCATGGGCGACAGTGGCAAGACGCTGATGTTCCCTGGCAATATCTACAATTACTCCGCCAGCGACAGGCGGGTCGTGCCTTCAACGCCGCAGCACCCACAAACGCCACGCGGCGCTATCCGGGTGCGGCAGGAAGAGATGCTGGCTGCAGCCTCAGAGGCAGGAAAGTTCCGGACCATCATCATCCGGGCCGGAGACTTCTATGCGCCCAATACCGTGGGTGACTGGTACGACCAGGCGATAATGATGGATGCCCGGAAGGGGAGAATTCATCGCATGGCCGATGCCGACCTGGGCCATGCCTGGGCTTATCTGCCCGATCTGGGCCGGGCTTTCGCAACGTTGGGAGAGCAGCGCGAGACGCTGGGCGCCTTCGAGACCTTCCACTTTGCCGGGCATTACGTGACGCATGGGGCGCTGATGGGGGCTATCCAAAAAGCCTCGCCGGCTCCGCTCAAGGTGGTGCCTTTGCCCTGGATCGTGCTGTACGCCATGGGTCTGACCAGCGGCGTGATGCGCGAAGTGGTCAAGATGCGCTACCTTTGGAACAATTCGATGGAACTGGTCGATCCCCGGCTTGAGGCGATGCTGGGACCGGATTTCGGAACGCCATTCGAGGTGGCGGTGGCCGCGACGGTGGCGCCGTTCTTGAGCCAGAAACTTGTGGTCTAAAGCCCGACGGCACGCCGCACATCCTCCGGCGTCCAGCCTTTGGCGCGCAGGTCGGCCAAGCCTTCCGAATTGCGCGTTTTTGCAAGCTTCTTGCCGTCGTCGTTGAGGATGAGCTTGTGGAAATTGTAGATGGGCGAGGGCAAGCCGAGTAGCATTTGCAGCAGCGCATGGATGTCGGTCGCGGCTTCCATGTCGCGCCCGCGGGTGACATGCGTGATGCCCTGCTCCGCATCGTCGACCACGACGCTGAGGTGATAGCCGGTCGGCATGCCTTTGCGCTGCAGCACCACATCGCCCCAGCGCTCGGGCCAAGCGTGACGGATCTGCGGGCGGTCGGTGATCAGCGGGCCGACCACGGAAAAGGTCAACATGCCAACGCGGTCCATTGCCTTTTCAACGTCTAGCCGGAACTGCACGGGGTCGCCGCGTTCTAGCCGCTCGATCTGTTCACCGCGTTGCATGTGCCGGCAGGTGCCGGGATAAAGCGGCGCGCCGTCGGGGTCGTTTCCCTCGGAAGAAGCGGCCAGTTCAGTGCGGCTACAGAAGCAGGGATAGAGCAGGCCTTGGTCGCGCAGGTGATTACCCGCATCGGCGTAGATATCCATGCGCTCGGACTGCAGCATGACAGGTTCGGGCCAGCTAAAGCCGAGCCAATGCAGGTCTTGGAAAATCGCGGCGACAAATTCGGGTTTACTGCGTTCGAGATCGATGTCTTCGATGCGCAGCAGCGCTATGCCGCCAAGCTGGCGGGCGGCGTTCCAGGAATAGAGCGCTGAGTAAGCATGGCCGAGATGCAGCCTGCCATTGGGGCTGGGTGCAAAGCGAAGGACTGGTTGTGAGAGTTTTTGCGACACCGGGCATTTCTACATGAGCCAAATCCTGCCGTCACCGCGCATCGACAGCGCCGAAGCGATTGCCGCCCACATCGAATTGCTGGTGGAGGTCGATCCGCGCCTGGTCGCGGTGCGTGACTTTGCCGGACCGGTGCAGCCGCGCATCAACCCGTCGGGCTTTGCAGGCATCGCCAAGGTGATCACCGGACAGTAATTGTCGGTTACCAGCGCCTCCGCGATCTGGGGCCGGTTCGAGCAATTGCCGGGCGCGCTCGATCCCGTGACCTATTTGGCGCTGAGCGAAGAAGCGGTGCGGGCGACGGGGTTTTCTGGCAGCAAGTTCCGCACCGTACGGGTCATCGCCGAGGCCATTGCCGCGGGGCAACTCGATTTCACCCAACTCGAAACGCTACCTGCGGAGGATGCAGTCCACTATCTGGTGGCACATAAGGGAATCGGGCCGTGGACGGCCGAGGTCTACCTGATGTTCTGCGCCGGACATCCCGATGTGTTTCCCGCCGGCGACCTGGCCTTGCTGAAAGCTGTGCAGCATGGGCTCGGGCTTGACGCGCGGCCGAGCATCAAGGACATGATCAGCATCGCTGCCGGCTGGGCGCCGTATCGCTCAGCGGCGGCTTTGTTGTTCTGGCGCTATTTCGCGGTGATGCGCGATCGAGAAGGAATTTTGCTGTGACCAAGCTATCCGGCCCCATGTTGCTCCCCACCTCGGGCGTCGCGCCCAAGCAAGCGGTGGTGTTGCTGCATGGCTATGGCAGCAATGGCGAAGATCTGATTGGGTTGGCGCCGCACTGGCGCAGCGCGCTGCCCGATGCGCTGTTTGTGGCGCCAAATGGTCCCAACCAAAGCGACGGATTTGGGGATGGCTATCAGTGGTTTGAGATCGATTTCACCGGTGACCGGCTGGCTGCGCGCCAGACCGGCGTGATCAGTGCCCGGCCGATCCTGATGCAATTCCTAGAGGATATGTGGGCGCAGACCGGCATTTTACCTAAAGACACGATACTGGCCGGCTTCAGTCAGGGCGCCATGATGGCACTGCATGTGGGGCTGTCACTGGAGACGCCGCTGATGGGCGTCATCGCCTTTTCGGGCGCGTTCCTGCCGCCAGACGGCTTTGACGAACCCGGCCGCGCCAAAGTGCCCGTTTGTATCATTCACGGCGATATGGATGACGTCGTCAGTCCCGACTTCAGTGCAGACGCGGACGCGGTCTTGCGGCAAGCGGGCTATGACGTGAGCTATCATGTCACCGAAGGCGTTGGCCACGGCATCGCGCCGGATGGGCTCGAGTTTGCCACGCAGTTCATCGCCCGCGTTTCACAAAAATAACTGGCAGACGCCCGCTTCACAGGCCTGACATATTTGGCCTAGTATAAGGGGCTATGGACTTACTCGATTCCCGTTCCGGGAGACTCCAGTGACCATCCACGTGTCGCCCGAGTCCTGTCCCGCACTAGTACTGAACGCCGACTTCCGGCCGCTCAGCTACTACCCTTTATCCCTATGGTCCTGGCAGGACGCTATAAAGGCGGTGTGCCTCGATCGGGTTAATATCGTATCGCTGTATGACACGGTGATCCATTCGCCTAGCTTCGAGATGCGCCTGCCCAGCGTGGTATCGCTGCGGGATTATGTGAAACCGGCGCGGCGTCCGGCATTTACCCGCTTCAATGTCTTCCTGCGAGATCGTTTCCAGTGCCAATATTGCGGCAGCAAGGATGACCTGACCTTTGACCACGTCATCCCGCGCTCCAAGGGCGGACAGACGACCTGGGAAAATGTGGTAGCGGCTTGCGCACCCTGCAACCTGCGCAAGGCCAACCGGATGCCAAGCGAAATCCGCATGTTTCCTTACCAGACCCCGTATCATCCGACGGTGCATGACCTGCACAACAACGGCCGGGCCTTCCCGCCGAACCATCTGCACCAGAGTTGGCTGGATTATCTCTACTGGGATATTGAACTGGAGCCTTAGTCCTTGCCGGACAAGCATCCAATAACTATTATTGGTGCTGTTCATAGGCAGCAGGCGAATGATGGCCATCAGTGCAGAACTTGGCGAGAACCTTGAAAAGGTCGTAGCCGACCTGGTCGAGAACGGCCGCTACAATTCCAAGAGCGAGGTTTTACGCGAAGGCGTGCGCCTGGTGCAGGAGCGCGAGGCGCGGCTGAAGGAATTGCAGGACTCCATTCAATTGGCGACTGCGCAGATCGATGCCGGTTTAGGCTTATCCGAGGCGGAAGTGTTCGATGAGCTTGAGCGGCGTTATTCGGACGATAGTGGGCATTAATGCCGCTCATCATATCGCCATTTGCCCGGCAAGATCTTGAGGAAATTGGTGCATTTATTGCGGCCGACAATCGCACAAGAGCGCGGACCTTCAACCAAGAATTACGGCAAGCCTGCCGGACCCCGACGCGCGAGCCAAATCGCTATCCGCTGGACCCAGACCTCGGCACTGGAGTGCGAAGGCGAGCTTATGCAAGTTACCTCATTTTCTATCTCGTGCGCGGAGAACACACCATCATCGTGTTACGCGTAGTGCATAGCGCAAGAGATGTGCGACAGTTGTCCTTTTAGCCCCGCTTGTGCCGACGCGTCTGTGCCCAGATCGACATTGCAAGCAGCGCCATGATGGCGACTGAAATCAGCGCATTATAGCCGGCTAGCGAAATGCCAAGGAAGCGAAACTGCACGACGTCGCAGCCTATGACGGGGGTCAGGTTGTCGAGCGAGCTGAAATCCATCATTTCGCCCACGCCGGTGCAGGCAGTTGGGCCGGGCCAGAAGCCCCATTCGACGCCCGCATGGTACGTGCCCATAGAGGCGCCCCAGACGAAGATGGCGGTGACCACGGCCATGGCGATGTACCAGACTGCCAGTGGCAGGCGGTTCCAGGTGACCAGCACGGCCAGCAGAATGGGCAGGCCGTAGTAATAGGGGAGGCGCTGCTCGAGGCAAAGCTCGCAAGGCACCAGCCCGCCGATCAGCTGCGATCCCCATACAGCGGCAATAGTCGCTAGCCCGAGCACAAAAGCAAAGCCCGCCAATTTCTTGTCGAGCGGATGAAGGATGGATGCAGCCATGCTGGGAACTCTTGGGTGACGCTGTGGCTGGATAGACCGCGGTTGCGGCAAATTCCAGCGGGGAACGGGCTTGTGATCAGTCGCTCGGCAAGGCGATACCTGTGGCCTGACGCAAGGCAATCGCACTGGCCGGGGCGTGCAGTTTGTCCTCGTGCACGAAATAGGCAAACACATCCTTGCCCGCATCGGCCCATGCATTGGTAATGTTTGCCCAATCGGCGATATCGTCTGCGCCATAGCCTTGCGCATCACCACGAGCGGGTCCCTGCAGGCGGCAATAGGCAAAGTCGGCTGTCAATTCGCGCGCAGGGTTTTCGGCAGTGTCGGCGATGACACGGGCCACATTGTGCTCGGCCAGCAGCGCATTTACCTCGGGGTCGTCGAAGCTGGCGTTGCGCATCTCGATGGCGTGGCGAATGGGACCAACGCCGGTTATGTCAAGGAATGGCGTGGACTTCAGGCGCTCGTCCGCCTTGCCGGCCTGCGTAACATAGTCCGCGGTGGTCTTGGGCAGCATGGACAGGAAGGCACTGAGCACGCCGCGGTCATAGCTGAGGTTGGGAGGCAGCTGCCAGACGAAGGGGCCGAGCTTGCTGCCAAGGGCCAGTGGGCCGGAGGCAAAGAAATTTGCCAGCTCGGACTCGTAGTTCTTGAGCCGCTTGATGTGGGTGACCAGTTGCGGACCCTTGATAGAGAAAACGAAGCCATCATGGCTTGCCTCGCGCGCCCATCTGGCAAAGCTTTCAGGCTTCTGGTTGGCGCGGAAAGTGGCGTTGATTTCAATGCTGCCAAGGCGCGAACTGGCGTAGGCCAGCTCCTTCTTTTGCACGAGGCCTTCGGGAAAAAACGTGCCGCGCCAGGGTTCGAACACCCAGCCAGCGGTTCCGGTGCGTATCAATCCTTGGGTGCTCACAAAACCACTCCCTCGGCGGCTGGGCTACAAAAGGAAAAATCGCGCGGGCTTCTTGAGCGTCCGGCCGATAATGCCTTTGGCTTCCAGATCCAGCTGAACCCCTTTTCGCCACCACCCGGCCGCAGCGCCGTCCGGAAAGTGCACCTGTGACAGGATGGGCTCGATCAGGGCACGAATTTCAGCGTCGGTCAGGCCAGGCCTTCCGGTCGGAAGCACGGCCAGATAGGCCTCACGCATTGCAGCAAACTTGTTCGCATCCACCCGCGTCACCTCACCCGGCGTGAGCACGCTTTCCATTTCGTAGACGCGGGACATTGACCTATCTCCAAGATTTCCGGCTGTTGTACACCAGCTTGGCCACTTAGCATATCAGTCTGGTCTACCTAGAAAATGCGAAGGTCGGGCAGTGGAATATCCAAGGGCCCGACCTTTGATGTAGTCACCTCAAACCTTCTATCCAACGGGGCCAAAAGCTCTTTTTTACAGACGGTTGAAATGTATCTTACTACCCCAAAAGGTCCGCCGCCCAGGTCGCAGCTCTAACGCAAACAAAAAGGACCACGCGATCCCGCGTGGTCCTCTGATATGTCATGGCGGCTTCAGCTACAGTATACAGCGCCCCAAATTTTACGAGTCGAGTGGCAAGCCTCGGAGGCTTTCTACTTCGGACCTGCGATAGAAGATGGAGGTGGTCCCACTAAGTTTGGTGCCAGGGATGCTAATTGCGGCCGTCAGTCCCATGCGGAAAGCGTTCGCACGTTACGATCTAAAACCAGCAAGCGTCTTGCCCCTCTAATCGATAAGTACGGATCGCCAAAAGCTTCGACTGCTACGCGATCGAAAATCAAAAAGGGCTTTGTCTGCCAGGGCAGATCCGGCCGAGCAGCATCTCCCCCTCTGCATGAGTTAGAATTCGAAACAAAATATAGAATACCTTTTCAATCAGCTCGCAACATTGGGTATCACGCAACCGGTACTTGGCGAGATGTTCTGGCAGACGGGGTAAGACGCTGCGAGCTCTTTGGCGGACTCGCACCCCTTCGCGTGGCTCAATCAATAATTGTTCGAATTGTGCAGCGCCGTGACCCAGGAGGTCAAAACCCGCTGCACGTCGATCCTTTCCAGCGATGACGCCGACATGCGGGCGCTGCCGCATCAGATCGTGGCCCGCGGAGTGGCAAATTTGGGTCACCGCTTCCAGCGAGATTTTGTCCAATAAGGCAGACTCCTTGGCAGCAATTATCCCGAGCCTCGAAAGCACGTAGCGCTGGAAGTCGTCGATCTTCGTGTACACAGGCTGGATGCTGTGCAGCTCGTCGAGTAGCAGGCTGGTCTGGTAGCCCGGGTCCAACCTCGGCACGTCGAGCTGAGGACCCCTAAGCGAGATTAGAGCGACGCCATGATCGAGACAAACGTCGACGACGGCGGCAGTCCATTCGGCTCGACCGGTAACCACTTGATCAAGCGCGGTTCCCGGCCATGCGGCTATTGAGCCCATCGCACAGCGCGGACAAATCCGTATTACGGAGCGCGGGTTGACCTTCGTTTCTAGCATCGTACCGTTGAGGACCATCAGATGCCGATTGATGCGTCTTGGCGTCCAACGGATGAGTTTATCGCCGTCGGCGCCGTCATACCTGCGAAATGGCGCACAGCTTCGGGATCTCCGTGCTGGATAGCACGAAGGTTGAGACCGTAGTCTCTGCAGAATTCTTTTGGTGTCCGGCAACCGAAGAACGCGGTCACCCTGCCGCTCCAGCTTCCGGCTCGAGGTCAGCTGATGCAGGTACCCATAGACGTAGTGCTTGAGCATCGTGCCCGGCGCGTAGCCGGGTCTGCTGGTCGATGCGGGCTGGACGCGGGCGAAGCCGAGTTCGGCCAGATCCAGTTCATCGGCAAAGGCATCGATGATGCGAACTGGGTTATCCGCTTCCACATTGTCTTCGAGACACGCCGGCAGAAAGCTCGCCTGCTGTCGGTCAGCAACTTCAACGAAACGTCCCATCTGGCACGTCCGAAGCAGTGCCACATCATAGCATAATCAGGAGTTTTCACACAGCCTCCACCCCATTGACGACCCCTAGGCAAAGGCCGGCGCAGGGCAGGTAGGGCCGGCAGCGGGTTGGCTGCTTTGGCTGTACGTAGAAATGATAGTGGACCTTCTCTTCAGGAGTCACCCATCAAAACCCAGATTGCGTTACATGATCCTTCGCCGCCCTACGGCAGTGGCGTGCAGTTTCGCCTTTCAGCACTAGATGGCCGGTTCCGCGACGAGATGACCGGCACCGACATCGCGATAGACCGCTGGTTGGGGTTCATAACGAACCGAGTGCACTGAGCTAGGCAACTCGCCCCCGAATGGCACGTAGCCGCGGCGGTGACGCAACGGGTCGGGAACGGGGACTGCCGCCATCAGCTTGCGGGTATAATCGTGCTGCGGGTTTTCGAAGATTTGCGCGCGCGTGCCAATTTCAACGAAGCGCCCCATATACATCACCGCCACCCGATGGCTGATCTGCTCGACCACGGCCATATCATGCGAGATGAAAAGATAGGCGATCCCCGTTTCGTTCTGGATGTCCTGCATGAGTTCTAGGACCTGTGCCTGGATCGTGACATCGAGGGCCGAAACGCTTTCGTCGGCGACGATGACTTTGGGTGAAAGTGACAGGGCACGCGCAATGCAAATGCGTTGGCGCTGGCCGCCGGAGAATTCGTGCGGATAGCGGGATGCTGCTTCCGCGGGCAAACCGACGCGCCGGAACAGGTATTCGACACGGTCAGTCAACTCGCTCCCTTTGGCGAGACGGTGGATTTTCAGGGGCTCTGCGACGAGTTCACCCACCCGCATGCGTGGATCGAGTGAGGCATACGGATCTTGGAAGATCATCTGGATATCGCGGCGGATCGGCTTCATCTGGTCGGGCCGCAGGCCCGCGATGTGAGTGCCGTTGACGCTGATGTCGCCGGTATAGGGCACCAGATTAAGCAGCGCCCGGCCAGTCGTGGACTTGCCGCAGCCGCTTTCGCCCACCAAAGCCAGCGTCTCGCCCGCATGAAGGCGGAACGAAATGCCCTCGACCGCATGCACGCGTTGATTGACCTGGCGCAGCAAGCCGCCGCGCAGGTCAAAACGCACGGTCAGATTGTCGACAGCGACGACCTCCCTGGCACTGTTCGGCGGTTGATTGGCGCGCCTCGGCAAGCTGGTGCCAGCCATGGCGCCGAGGCGCGGAACGGCCGCGAGCAGCGCCTTTGTGTATGCCTCGCGAGGGGCATTGAAAATGTTGCCCGCCGTTCCTGTCTCGACTTGGCGGCCGTCTTTCATTACCAGCACATGGTCGGCCATTTCCGCAACCACGCCCATGTCGTGGGTAATCATGATGACCGCGGTACCGGTCTCCTGCTGCAGCAGGCGGATGAGACTTAGAATCTGCGCCTGAACGGTGACGTCGAGCGCCGTGGTCGGCTCGTCGGCGATCAGGATATCCGGCTTTTGGCTCAGAGCGATGGCGATCATCACGCGCTGCCGCATGCCGCCAGAGAGCTCGTGCGGATACTGCGTCAACCGCCGCGCTGCCTCCGGGATCTGCACCTGATCGAGCAGGTGAAGCGCCCGGGCCCTTACTTCAGTTGCGGACAGCGTGGCGTTTGCCGTGATCGCCTCGAATAGTTGGCGGCCGATGGTCAAGACCGGGTTGAGCGACGTCATCGGCTCCTGGAAGATCATGCCAATCTCGCGACCGCGAATGAGGCGCATTGCATCCGGAGCCAGACCGAACAGGTCGCGCCCTTTGTACAAGGCAGATCCGGAAGCGACGCGCGCCATGGGCTGAGGCAGCAGGCCCATGAGCGAGAGCGCGGTCATGGATTTGCCCGAGCCCGATTCCCCGGCAATGCAGAGAGTCTTGCCGCGCTCGAGCGTGAAGCTAAGCCCGTCTACTACGCGCCGCGGTGCAGAGGAGGACGCGACCTCGGTGACGAGGCCGCGCAGTTCGAACAGTGTGGCAGCTTCGGCAATCACTCGAATACGATCCTTGGGAAGTAGAAGCTCACCACCCAGTTGGGCATATCGACGATTTCGGAAATCCTGAGATCGCCGCATACCGAGCAAAGCATGTAGGCCTCCTCGGCAGAAAGGCCGTATTGGCTGCCTAGCAAGTCGATCATGCCGGAAACCGCGTCGCGCGCGCCCGACATCAAGTCGGACCCGATGCCGGTTGTAACCTCGTAGCCCTTGGCATCGAGATGGCTGGTCACCGGCCCGGACGTGGTGAAGCGCGGCATGGCAAGGTTGGCGCCCTTTACCAGCTCGAACTTGAGCGCCACGTTCATCTGGCTCTCCATGGCGGTTCCGCAAACTTCGCCATCGCCTTGCGCCGCATGCGTGTCGCCCACCGAGAACAGCGCGCCCTCGACTTCGACCGGCAGGTAAAGCACCGTGCCCGTGGTGAGATCGCGGATATCGAGATTGCCGCCCACCCGGCGCGGCGGTACCTGGGAGTGGTTCCCGGGTGCCGCCGGAGCCACACCCATTTCACCGCAGAACGGCTTCAACGGCACCTTGCCGTTCTTGGAGAAGGCAGCCGGCGTCATGCTGACCTTGTCATAGCTCCACAGCGTCAGCGCCGGATCCTTGAACTGGTCCGCCAGCAATCCAAAACCGGGAATATTGGCGGTCCAGCCAAAGCCGGAGGGCTCGAAGCCCTCCATAGTGATTTTTAGCGCGTCCCCGGGCTGGGCCCCATCGATATAGATGGGGCCTGTGACCGGATTAACCTTGGAAAAATCGAGCGTCGAGACGTCGGCCACGGTGCTGCCGGGCGTGAAGTGTCCGGCGCCGCTGTCGAGACATTCGAAGTAAACCGATGATCCCGGTGCGATCCTCTCGACGGGCAGGATCGAATGATCCCACCCGAAGTGATGGTTTACCCGGTGTATGGTGTAGTCGCAGTTACTGCACATTTTTATCAAACACATAGTCGTAGTTGACGGGAATGTGGACGGGATCGACGAAGATGGCGTCCGGGCCACCCAGGCGAGCCGACTTCATGGTGAAGCGCTGTTCGTTGAACACCGGCACCCAAGGTGCGTCGGCCATCACGCCCATGTAGACGTCGCTCCACGCCTTATAGCGATCGGCCTGCTTTGCGGGGTCGATCATCGAGTCAGCGGCAGTCGCCATGGCGTCGAGGTCTTCGTTGCAGTATTTCGACCAGTTCCAGCCGCCGTCTGCAGCGCCGGAGCAACCGAGGATTGGACCGTAGAAGTTGGATGGATCCGGGAAGTCGGCGATCCACGCCATGCCGCCCGACCAGATCATCGGTGCAGTGCCCGCGCCGCCCGCCTCGATGACGTTAGCCTGTGCCAGAGAGAGGAGTTCGACAGTGATGCCGATTGCTGCCAGATCCTGTTGGATAGCCTGGGCGATACGTGGATTGGGATCGACGTTGTAGACGTAGAGTTCCGTCGTGAAACCCTCGGACAAGCCAGCCTGCGCCAGCAGAGCCTTGGCGCCTTCGACATCGTATGGGATACCCTCGTAGCCTTCGGTGTAGCCAGGCATGGTGGGGGGCAGTGGCTGGTTGGCAATCACGGCGCGATTGTTGATGATCCGGACAATGCGCTCCTTGTTGATGGCCATGTTGATGGCCTTACGTACGTCCAGATTGTCGAACGGCGGAATGGTCACGTTCAGCGTGATATAGCCGGTCTGAAGCTGGCCACCCTCGATGATCATGTCCGCATAATCCGGGTTGTCCTTGACCTCGAGGAACTGCGCGGGGGGAATGCCATCGCCCAGCACGTCGACTTCACCGTTTTGCAGTCGCAGCAGTGCCACCGTCGGCTCTTGGCCGATCTCGAAAACGATCTCGTCCATCTTGGGGACGCCGGCTTTCCAGTAGTCGGCGTTGCGAGCGAAGACGAGCCGCTGACCAAGGGTCCATTCGGCAAGCGAATAGGCGCCGGTGCCGACCGGGTGCTTGCCGAAATCGGCGCCGAACTCGTCCACCACTTCCTTTGGCACGATCGAAGAGAAGTTGAGCGCTACGACATGGAGGAACGTGGCGTCAGGGCGGGTCAGCTTGATCTCGACCGTCAGCGGATCAACCGCGGTAACGCCAGACAGGCCCTTTGCCGAGCCGTCCGATGCTGCGTCGAACCCTTCTATCGAGACAAAAAAACCGGCGCCCGGACTCTGCGTTGCAGGATCGGTAACACGGTCGAGCGAGTATTTGACGTCCTCGGCGGTCATTTCGCGACCGTTGTGGAATTTAATGCCCTGGCGCAGCTTGAACGTATAGGTCAGGCCGTCGTCTGAAATGGTGTAGCTTTCGGCCAGGTCGGTGGTGAGGGTCGAGGTGCCCGGTTCGTAGTCCATCAAGCTGTCGAACAGCGACTTGATCATCGACCAGTTCTGCCAATCGTAGCCGATGGCAGGATCGAGCGTGGCGACATCGTCCTTGTAGGTGACGATCATCGAGCCACCCTGCTTTTCGGCCTGGGCAAAAACCGGGGATGCCATAGTCATGACGGCCAGGGCTATTCCGGATAACAGCAATCTACGCATGCTTGGTCTCTCCTTGGTTGGTGTGGTCAGCGCAACTTGATGCGCGGATCGATGAGCGGGGCGACGAGGTCGGCAACGAGGTTGCCGATAACGATGGCGCAGGCCGACACCAGCGTGACGCCCATGATGATGGGAATGTCGACGCGCTGGATCGCCTGCCAGGCAAGCTGGCCGATACCCGGCCAGCCGAAGACGCTTTCGACCACGACTATCCCGCTCATGAACATGCCGATGTCGATGCCGATCATCGCAACGATGGGCAGGATGGCGTTGGGGATGGCGTGTCGGAACAGCACGATGCGACCGCGCAGGCCCTTCGATTGAGCGGTGCGGATGTAATCCTGCCGCAGCACCTCGATCATGGTCGAGCGCATCATCCGCGCATACCAGCCGGCGCCGAGCAGTCCCAGCGTCAGCGAGGGCAGCACCAGATGAGCGAAGGTACCGTAGCCGCCAATGGGGAACCAGCCGAGCTTTACGGCAAAGACGTAGAGCAGCAGGATGGCTATGACGAACTGCGGCGCCGATACGCTGATAAACGAAAACACCATCAGCAGGTTGTCTACCCACCCGCCCCGTCGCACCGCAGCCACGACACCCATGGTCAGGCCAATGGTCAGCTCGCAGGCAATCGCGCCGACCATAAGCAGCAGGCTCGCTGGCAAACGCGCCGCGATCAGCTCGGAGACTTCGCTTTTCTGCAGGTAAGAACGGCCCAGATTACCGGACAGGAGATTGCTGAGATAACGCCAATACTGCTCCCAGAGCGGCAGGTCGAGACCGAGTTGGCGACGGATGTTTTCGACTGTTTCAGCCGTAGCACTGCGCCCGGCGATCTGTCGAACCGGGTCAGCCGGCAAAAGGTAAAGCAGAACAAAGGTCACCACACTGATGCCGAGGAGGATCAGCGCCGCCTGGCCCAGCCGACGGGCGAGATAGCCGATCATGCCGCCCTCCCTTGCTGGGTCGGATCGAGAATGTCGCGCAGTGCGTCCCCAAGAACGTTGAAAGCCAGCGATAGCAACAGGATGGCCGCGCCGGGAATGAACACCAGCCAGGGTGCTGTCGCGAAATAGGTCTGGTTCTCGAAGATGATGTTGCCCCAACTCGGCGTCGGCGGCCTGACGCCAATGCCGAGAAAACTCAGTGTCGCCTCTAGCAGTACGGTGGTGGAGATGCCCAGCGTGGCCCACACGATGATGGTCGAAACCAGATGCGGCAGGATATGGCGCCACAGGATCAGCATGGACCCGGCGCCCAGCGAGCGCTCGGCCTCGATAAATTCGCGCTCCGACAGGGACCGCGTTTCAGTATAGAGCACGCGGGCGATCTGCACCCAGTTCACCATGGCAATCACGAGCGCCACGATCCACAGGCTGGGGCGGAATATGGCGGCAAGGACGATGGCCAGCAGCAGCGCCGGGAAGCTCATCATCAGGTCGGTGAAGCGCATCAGCACGGCGCCCACAATGCCGCGGAAATAGCCGGCCGTGATACCGACAAGCGATCCAATGATCACTGCAAGGCCGTTGGCGACGACGCCGATGATCAGTGAAGTTTGCGCCCCGACGATCAGCCGGCTCAACAAGTCACGGCCAAGCAGGTCCGTGCCGAACCAGAACTGCCCATTGGGCCCAAGCGGCGCGCCTTCGAGCGTCAGGCCCTCGAAATACTGCTCGTTCGGGTCATGCGGTGTCAGCACCGGCGCAAACAGGGCGGCCAGCACTACCACCGCGATGATGATGATCCCGACCACTGCCATAGGTCGATGGAGCAGGCGCCCGAAGACAGATTGCGCCCGGATCGGTCGTGTAGGGCCGCTGGGCTCGCCCAGTTCAGGAACGATGATGGACATGGCCCGCCCTCAGTTCGTCCACGATCTGCTCGGCCATGGCTTCGATAGTCAGTCGCGCCGTCATTGCCTCGCGGCGGAGCTGAGCGTAGGCCGCCTCAGCCGGCATGTTGCCTTGCAGCATCAGGCAGGCCGTCGCTTCGGCAATAGCTTCGCGCTGCTCAAGCCGAGCCCTCAGTGCATCCAGTTCGCTATGCATGGCTGCCCGTCTGGCGAACGACTCCGAGGCAATAACCAGCGCCGTAAACACCCCACCACTGCCAACTGGTTTCAGCAGATGCGCGTCAGCTCCCAAGCTTATCGCCCAAGCCAGGCGACCGGGTGCCTCAGAGCCGATAAGCGCAATGGCCGGCAATGGAGCTTGTCCGTGCTCCCATGGAAACTGCTCATCATGGCCCAAATCCACATCGAAAAAAATCAGGTCAGCGCTGCCCGCAGCGCTGGCCGAAATCGTAGGCCAGCAGGTGTCGCAAAAGATGCCCAGCTGTGCCAATTGCCTTGTTATGGCGTCCACCACGGGATGGGGGCGATGCAGGATCAATGCCTTTTTGCCGTCGAAATTGGGCGTGTAGGCGGGCCGGGTCATTTCACCACCCGCAGATGGGAAGCGTGCGGGGCGGACCGGGTCGCCACATGGGCCAAATAAGGGTCTGGACGGATCGCGACGCATTGGTCAGCCACGATCTCGAAACCCGCAGAGGTGGCCCGTGCGATGCGCGGCGTCAAAACAGCATGATTATTGGAGCGTTCGATCTCCATCGGACCGAAAGGAGCCGAGACCGCACGGCCCGCCACCGCGCCGAGCACCGTCTTGGTATCGTCGGTGCCGGTTGCCGACAGCCCGGCTGCCAGCAGGTGAACTGCCGCATAGGCCTGCGCGAAGAATGCCGACACATGTTCCGTCTCAGGCGCCAGGCGGGCCACCACGCCGAGAAACTGCTGGTTCTCTTCGGTGGCTAGATTTTGAAAGTACGGCGAGACAGCAATTTGACCCTCTGCCGCAGCGCCAACCTGTGCCAACTCGGGTTCGGAGAAGTTGCAGCTCAAGACCGGCCTCAATGCCGCCTGGAACGACGAGTCCGCCCGTCCAAGCTCGGCATATGCCTTGAGAAAGGCATAAGAAGAGGGCCCGATAAGTGTGTTGAGGATGAAGGAGGGGCGTTTGAGACGGATTTCCTCGATGATCCGGTCCACATCGACGTCGCCGAGGGGAACGTAACGCTCACCGGCTACACGCCCGCCGGCCGCCTCCATGGCATCACGGGCAATGCGGCTGGTTTCCCAACCCCAGATGTAATTGGATCCCACCAGGTACCCGTCCGCACCGAACCGCGGCAGCGCGAACTCAAGCAATGGCAGCACATGCTGGTTGGGGCAGGCGCCGAGGTAGATAACCTGCTCATGCGCCTCAAAGCCCTCGTAGGGGCAAGGATACCAAAGCATGGTGTTGCTTTTTTCGAGCAACGGAATGACTTCCTTGCGGCTCCACGAGGTTGTGCATCCTATAATGTGCCTGGCGCCCGACGTAGCGACGATGTCAGCGGCCAGAGCGGCATAGTTCTCCGTCGCACCCTGAGGATCCCGAACTTGGGCTTCGAGCACAAAGTCATGCTGACCACTGGCGTTGATCTCGTCGATGGCCAGAATTGTGCCAGCCAGACCTTCCGCGCCAATGGCGGCATAGGGCCCGCTAGCTGAAAACAGCACACCTATCGCTACTTTACGGCCTCGCAGCGCCATTCTTCCATCCAACACAAAAAGCCCACCAAGGAACCCGGCTGTGTTCCAAAGTGAGGCGCAAATGCCCATATATGACTATCGATTTGTCCAATCATGTCGGCGCTAGGCAAACGAGTCAAGAGCACCGCTCGTAATTTGTGCAGGTTGCCTGGCTGCTCTATTTGGGAGCAAATTTAGAGACGAATCCTTCTTGGTGGTCAGCAACGTCGGTAGGGTTCCTGACGTATGCTCCCTGGCACTGCCAAACTTGTAAGTGGGTTCAATGCCGTAAGGCAGTGCACCTCAGCCGGAAAGTAGCTTTCGACCTTATTCCCGACATAGGAGCCCTGTGAGCAGAATCCTGAAAGCTGCCGTGTCAGGCAAATGAATACGATCGCCTGAAAGGCTTATGGAGTGGACCTGATGCCGTCAATTTGCCATGCGGAATGGTGGTCGGACGCAGTGGGAATTCGTAAAAGGGCCAGGTGTTTAGCCCGCCAGAAGCTGAGGTTGGCGGCGAACGTCCAGGGGTGAGATGCCGAAGCGGCGCTTGAAGCAGGTGGCAAAATATTGGCTGGAGGAAAAACCGCAGTCGTAGGCCACGGTGGTCACCTGCAAGGCTGGCTGCGCTGCCAGCATGCGGCGGGCGGCTTCGAGGCGGATCATCTGGAGGTAGCGAACCGGCGTCGTGTTGGTCAGCGACAGGCAATGCTTGCTGAATTGGGTGCGCGACAGGTTGCACTCGGCGGCCATGTTTTCCAGCGTCCAGTCTTCGTCGAGGGCATGGTTGAGGCGCTCCAGGAATATCTTCACAGTGCGCTTGGACTGGGCCAAGGCTTCAGTTAGGGCGGGCGCCTGGGCCTCGAGTTGCTGCATAAAATGCATCAGCATCATGGAGATCGTGAGCCGCAGGCGGATTTCGCCACCCTCAATGTCATTGGTGGCGACGATGTTGGCGATCTGGTGGAAATCGTGAGCGACCTCGCGCGAGGCCTGGTAGTAGGGCTCCTCGTTTTTGGACAGGAATTCGGTCAGCCGTTGCTGGTCGCGTTCAGGCCAGGCAAGCCAATTGGGCCATAGCCATTGCTCGTGCGGGCGTCGGGTACCCATGTCGAACAGCACCCAGACGATCTGGCTGGCGACGACATTGGGGTCGCCGAAGGCATGCAATTGCCAGGGGCGCACGACGAACATTTGTCCCTCGCGTAGCTCATACCGCTCCCCGTCAAGCGTCAATGTGAGACGTCCGCGTGCCACATACGCGATTTTCACGCCCTCATTGCAGTGAAGTTTCAGACCCCAATCTTGCGGCTGGGTCGCGTCCCATCCGCCGACCGAGCAGACCTGCGGTAGTGCATCGCCAAGGTCGCGTCCGGGATAGCCGCGACGGGTCCAGGCGCTCAGGGTCACCTTGCCTGCAATCGAGGCATCCAGCAGATCCTTGCAATTCCCCGCATAGAGCAGTGCTCCGGGCTCGCGGAAAACGGCAGGGCGGGTCGCGCCCAACTCTGGGTGCCTGGTATCCATCACATTCCTCCCGCTGTTCGAAATTTACCGGCGCGGTATTTCGAACGCATGCCTGCCGATTATGGGCGAGTATTTCGCTACGGCTTGAGCAGGTCTCAGCCTAGGGAGAGATGAGCCACAAAGTCAACATTTGCGGGAGTGGCCGAAGCTGGGGCAAACCGGCGATTGCTCAAGATGCGTCAACATTACTAACGTTCAAAAATTGCTACGCGGTTGAAGAAGAATGCATTGTGCACGAAACGCATCCCGGAACACCTGGGGCAGTAGAGGCCCGCCATAGGCGGCCGTAGGGAGAGTTATGCAGGTCGGCATCAATTTGCTGTGCCTTAGCGGCTTTATAGACGAGCAGCATCTGGGTCAGCTCAGGCGCCTCAAGGAACTCGGCTATGATGGTGTCGAAGTGCCGGTGTTGCGTGGTGGCCCGGAGCATTACGCGTGGCTTGGACGCGAGCTCGATACGATAGGGCTGCGGCGCACGTCGACCTCGGTCATTCCATCGATCGACGCAAATCCGGTCAGCAGCGACGCGGCTGTTCGCAAGGCGGGAATACAGCATCTCGACTGGGCGCTGGATTGCGCCATTGCGCTGGGTTCGGAAAGCGTCGGCGGCCCGTTCCATGCGCCTATCGGTCATTTCACCGGCTCGGGGCCGACGCCGGACGAATTGCGCTATGGGGCCGAGGCGCATCACGCCTTGGCCGAACGGGCCAGCACCAATGGGATTTATCTCAGCCTCGAACACCTGAACCGGTTCGAGACCTATTTCCTCAATACCATGGCCCAGGCTCGGACCTATGTGCACATGGTCGATCACCATGCTTTCCGCATCATGTACGATACGTTCCACGCCAATATCGAAGAACAGAACCAACCTCGCGCCATTGCAATGCTCGGCAAGGACATGGGCGTGCTGCATATTTCCGAAAACGATCGGGGCATTCCGGGTCGTGGCCATATCGACTTTGCCGAGATATTCTCTGCGGTGCGGGGCACAGGCTATGACGGCTGGGTGACGCTAGAAGCCTTTGGCGCGGGACTGCCGGAACTGGCGGCGGCGACGCGGGTGTGGCGGCCATTGTTCCCAGACTTTGAAACGCTGTTTTCCGAATCCATCAGCTTCATTCGGCGCGGCTGGGCGGAGGCGGCTCCATGAGTGCTGCGCCGGTCATCGAGATGGCCCACATTTCAAAGGCCTTTCCCGGCGTTAAGGCGCTGAGCGACGTCAGCTTTGCCTGCCATGCGGGCGAGGTGCACGCGCTGGTGGGAGAAAATGGCGCGGGCAAGTCGACACTGATCAAGATTTTGTCGGGGGTCTATGTTCCTGACGCGGGCAATATCCTGCTCAATGGCCAGCCGGTTGCCGTCAAGCATCCGGTGGAGTCGCTGAGGGCTGGTATTTCGGTGATCTACCAGGAATTTTCGCTGCTGCCTGAACGTACGGTGGCGCAGAATATCTTCCTCGGGCGCGAAACGCTGCGGAACGGCATGCTGGACATGGCCGCGATGCGGGCGGAAACGCGGCGCGTGCTGGACCTGTTCGGGGCCGGAGCCCGTGTTTCGCCGGATGCCTTTGTCAGCGACCTCGATGTCGCCACCCAGCAAATGGTGGAAATCGCCAAGGCCATTTCGCTCGATGCCCGCGTCGTGGTCATGGACGAACCCACTGCCGCATTGAACGAAGCCGAATGCGAAGTGCTGTTCCAGACCATCGACAAGCTGCGCGAACGCGGCACTGCGGTAATCTACATTACCCATCGCATGCGCGAAGTCGCCCGCCTGGCGGACCGCGTCACGGTGCTCAAGGATGGCGAAGTGGCGGCGCGCTTCGACATGCCTCCTGTCCCCGAAGCCGTGGTTCACGCCATGGTCGGGCGCGATATCGCCGACTTTTATGCGCCGTCCGCCACGGAAGCGGAAATCGGCAATGTGGTGCTGGCTGTGCAAAATGCCGGCAATGCCGTGCTGCGTAATATCAGCCTCGAACTGCGGGCGGGTGAAATCATCGGTTTTGCCGGCATTCAAGGCGCCGGGCGCGTGGCTCTAGCCATGGCGATTTTTGGGCAAATGCCGTTTACCAGCGGCTCGGTGACGCTGAACGGCGCTAATGCCAATTTTTCGCATCCGCGCGACGCTATCCGCGGCGGCATTGGCCTGCTGCCGGGCGATCGCAAGGCCGAGGGCCTAGTGTTGATGCAGTCGGTGCGGGACAATGGCATGCTGACGTCTCGCGCCTTCGGCAACCTCGCCGCCAGCCATAAGTCCAACACCCACGTGAACCTTTCCAGCATGGACGGCCTGCTCGACCGGATGCAGGTCAAGGCCGCGTCATACGAACAGGACATCAAGTTTCTCTCGGGCGGTAACCAGCAAAAGGCCATCGTGGCCCGCTGGATTGCGCTGAAGCCGAAAGTGCTGATTTTCATCGAGCCGACGCGCGGCATCGACGTCAACGCCAAGGCCGGTATTTATCACTTGATGCGCGAACTGGCCCGCCAGGGCACCGCCATCATGATGATATCCTCCGACCTGCCCGAAGTGATCGGCGCGGCGGACCGCATCCTCGTAATGCGCTCCGGCAGCATCGTGGCGGAATTTGCCAATGGCGCGGCCGAGACCGACATCATGCTGGCGGCAACCGGCGAGACCGAGGTGGCGGCATGAGCGATATCGCTAACCCGCCGCGCTTTACGTTCCGCTTCGAGCGCTGGGCACCGGCTTTACTGCTCGGCTTCGCGCTGCTGGCCTATGTCGGAATTGCCGTCGGCACCGGGCAGACGCAGTATCTGACTTTCGACAACCTGATTTCGATCCTCGGCCGCTCCATAGCCCTAGGCATTACTGCTGTCGGGCAGACGTTCGCCATTTTGGTTTCCTCGATCGATCTTTCGGTCGCCAGCCTGATCTCGGCAACGGCTGTGCTGGCGTCTGTGGTGATGAACGGCAACCCAGCGATGATCGCGCCTGCGGTTGGCGCGGTGCTGGCGTTGGGGCTGGTGGTCGGCCTGATCAACGGCGTGCTGATAGCCCGGCTCGAGATCAATCCGCTGATCGCAACGCTGGGCATGAGCCTGATCATCCAGGGCTGTCTTTCGGCGTTCGTGTCCAATTTTGTCGGACAGGTGCCGGTGGAGTTCCAGGTATTTGCTTATGGAACGATGGGCAGCGTGCCCTTCAGCCTGGTGTTCCTGCTGGCGCTGGCGGCGGCGGCCTGGTTCGTGCTGCGTTTCATGCGGTTTGGCTCCGATATCTATTCGGTGGGCGGCAACAAGGATGCGGCGCGGGTTGCCGGTATCAAAACCAGCCGCGTCATCATCGGCGCGCATGTGGTGTGCAGCCTCTGTGCGTCAATCGCCGGGCTCTATCTCGCCAGCCGCCTGCGCTCAGGCGCGCCATGGATCGGCAGCGACGGCGTCTATGACCTTGAATCCATCGCCGTGGTCGTCATCGGCGGCACCGTTCTGGCGGGCGGTCGCGGCGGTATCTGGGGCACCATGGCGGGCGTGATGATCTTCTCGCTCATCGACTCGATCTTCAATCTTGCCGGCGTGGACGCCTTCGCCAAGCAGGTGCTGCGCGGCATCATCATCGTCGCGGCCGTCGCCTTTTACACGGTGCGTTCCAAGAGGTTGGCGGCATGACCGACAATACCTTGCCACAGGCAGATCGACAGAAGCGGCAGCTGCCGCAGGTCAATCCGGTGTATTTCGTGCTGGCGGCGCTGATCGTCGCCATCATACTGCAGAACCCTGCCTTCGTGGAGCCGACCGGCTACATGAACTTCCTGAAGCGCGCGGCGCCACTGGCGATCCTCGCGGCGGGGCAAGTCTATGTGATCGTCTCTGGCGGCTTCGACCTGTCGGTGGGCTCAGTGATCACGCTGGTCGTCGTGGGCTCGTCGATGCTGCTCAACAATGATCCCAATGCGACGTGGTGGGTGATCGCGGTGATGTTCGGCATCGGCATCGGTGTCGGGCTGATCAACGGGCTGGTCGTCTGCTATCTTAAGGTGCCGTCGCTAATTGCCACCCTGGGCATGATGATCACGCTCAATGGCGTCGCCTTCATGTGGTCGGGCGGCGCACCGCGCGGTTATCTCGCCGACAGCTTCCGGTTTTTTGGACGGTATAATTTCACCGACCTGCCTGTGATCCGCATCCTGCCGGTGGCCGTCATCGTGCTGCTGGTGCTCGGCTATGCGCTGTATTGGCTGATGCATCGCACCAATCTGGGCCGCATGATCCATGCCATCGGCGATAATCCGCGTGCGGCAAATCTCGCGGGTGTGCCGATCAACCGGGTCCGCATCATCGCCTTTATCGTCTCGTCGCTGAGCGCCGTCGCGGCCGGCATCATGCTGGGCGGCTTTGCCGGTGTCTCGACCGATGTGGGCATCGGTTACGAGTTGCAGGCGATCACCGCAGCCGTGCTGGGCGGGGCGTTATTGCTCGGCGGGCGCGGTTCGGTGCCGGCCACCATCGCCGGAGCCCTGACGCTTTCTGCCATTTTCACGCTGCTGAACTTTCTGGGGCTGCCACAGCCGGTGCGCCAGATCGTGCAGGGGCTCATCCTGATTGCCGCCGTGGCCATTGCCGTGCAGCGGCGCAAGCATACCGGGCGGTGACGCTCGGCAACGACATTCGCGCACAGGGAGGAAATCTTGCGCGAACGACGAAGATGAACCCTAAGGGAGGATGACTATGAAGAAGATACTGGCCCTGGCGCTCGCCGCAGGCCTTGCACTGACCGGGGGCACCTTTGCCCAGGCCCCCAATTTCGATGATCCGGCGGAATTTGCGCGCCAGAAGGAATTCCTAACGGCAACGCCGATGGGCCCTGAGGGCATGCCGTGGGAGCAATATCTGGTCGAGACGATGAAGGACACGGCTGCGTTCAAGAAGAACGGCCCCTATACCGTCTGCTTCTCCAATGCCGGCGTGAACAACCCGTGGCGCGTGGTCGGCTGGACCAACATGCAGGAAGAAGTAAAGCTCCACCCCGAAATCGGTGAGCTGATCCATGTCGACGCAGAAGGCTCCGACGACAAGCAGATCGCCGATATCGACGACCTGCTGGCGGGCGGCAAGTGCTCGGTCCTGATCGTTTCGCCCAATACGACCGCGGCGCTGACCCCGGCCGTCGAAAAAGCCTGCGCCGTGCTGCCGGTCATCATTTTCGACCGTGGCGTCAACACCGATTGCCCCGTCACCTTCATCCACCCAGTCGGTGGCTATGGCTTCGGCATCCAGGGCGCCCAGTTCATCGCCGATAACGTGAAGGCAGGCGGCAACGTGCTGATGCTGCGCATCCTGCCCGGCGTCGACGTGCTGGAAACCCGCTATTCGGGTGGCAAGCATGTGCTTGAAGATGCCGGTCTCAACATCGTCGGTGCCGAATTCACCGATGGCGACAATGCCAAGACCAAGTCGATCGTCGAAGACTATCTGGCGCGCGGCAAGATCGACGCGATCTGGATGGATGCCGGCGCGACCGCCGTCGCCGCTGTGGAAGCCTTCGAAGATGGTGGCTACGACATGCCGGTGTTTGTTGGCGAAGACCAGCAGGACTTCCTGCAGAAGTGGAAGGAGCTGGGCCTGACCGCCATCGCGCCAGCCTATCCGTCCTATCAGTGGCGCACCCCGATCATTGCCGCTGTGCGCACCCTCAAGGGTGAGGCCGTTCCGAGCCCGGAATGGATCCTGCCGCAGCCGGCGATCACCCAGGCCACGCTGGATAGCTTCATCAATACCGATATGCCCCCGCTGCACTACGCTCTGTGCGGTTGCGAAGGCATGGCAAACTACCCTGCTGCCTGGGGCGGCAAGTAACCGAGCAATGGGGCGTCCCTCACGGGGCGCCCTTCTTTTTGGCACAGGAGGAAACCGATGAGCACTACAACGCCCGAGCAGCTCTGGTCCAAGCCCAATGGCATGCTGCCAAACAGCCGGTTTCCACTATTGATCCATCGCGGCGGTATTGCAGGCGGCGGCGAGACAGCAGTGATGGAGCGGTTCCAGTCCAACGGCTGGCTCAATAACTGGCGCTATCCCGGCATCTACACCTATCGCCATTTCCACTCGACAAGCCATGAGTGCCTCGGCGTCGCGATAGGCTGGATGGACGTGGAATTATTCGGCCACGGCGGCACGCGCCACAAGGTTTCAGCGGGCGATGTCATCGTCCTGCCGGCCGGCGTGTCGCATAGCATGGTCGATCAATCCGAAGACATCATGGTGGTCGGCGGCTACCCCGAAGGACGCGACTGGGACACCATGCGCGAGGACCACATCAATGAAGCGCTGCGCCGCGACGCCGCCAAGCGGATCATGATGCTGCCAATCCCAGCCCGCGATCCTGTCACCGGGCAGGTCATGCGCGAATGGATCGACGCACCATCATCGGTCGATGCGGGACTGAACGATTTCAGGGATGGGCTTGACCCGGTCTAGGCCAGGTGTGGGCTAGATGCCGGCCAAGCGGACCCCGAAACGCCAATCTCGGGTCTGAAAGCAGAACATTGTTGAGCCGGCTATGTCCGATTTGGCTCGCCGATGGCGAAAAGCTGACTGTCTGCAATCCACCCCACCCCGTTTCAGACATTCATCTCGCCAGATTCATCCCCTCAAAGCTGCCATTAGGGACCGGGCTGCTAGTGTGCTCGGCGTTATGGCCGGCGTCTTGCCTTAGCTAATTAGAATGCGGACTACCGTTACTAACCGTTGCCGCACTGACTTCCAGGCCATCCCGGAAGGCATTTAGATCGGCGTCAACCGAAGACGGTGCATCTAGCCAGTGCTTCATAGCAGTTCCGGTTGCGGGATCACGGGCTGGAATTGGGAGCATCATGATGCGTTTGACGGCATCGCGGCGCAGGTCTTCGGTCAGGTGGTCATGGCGCATGTTGTCCCAGTCGCGGCCCTCGGGATACCCGCCGGCCATACTGACGTCATCGGAGTGACCGACCATCATGTGCGACACACCGGCCGGCATCACGATAATGTCCCCGGTACTGACGCGCAGGATAGGGCCGCCACCACCAAAGATTTCCACATCCATCCAGCCCCGAGCAACCCCAAGACACTCATGGGTAGTGGAGTGGAAATGCCGGTAGGTATAGACGCCAGGGTAGTGCCAGTTGTTCAGCCAGCCATTTTCCCGAAACCGCGAGACGACACGCTCTTCGCCTCCCGCCGGAATGGCCAGGCGGTGCACCAGCAGCGGATAGCGGCTGTTCGGGATCATACCATTCGGCTTGGACCAGAATTGCTCGGTTTTGCTGGTCGTCATCCTATTTCACTCCCGGGTCAGGCAACATCAGGCTCTCGATGGCGCTGACCACGAGATCGTGGTCCTCAACATCGGGCAAGCCACTCACCGCGGCTGCTCCAACGACCCCGACACCCCGCACCACTATGGGCACGGCCCCGCCGCTGGCCGCGAAGTCGGCGCCGGGCAGGCGAAAGCGGTCATGGAAGTTCCAGCCATGCTGCTCGCATTGCAGGCGCATGTAGAGCGAGCTGCGATGGAAACGAAGCGCAACGGCCCGCTTTCGCCGCGTCCAATCCGGATTGTCCGGCGTGGCGCCTGGCAGCAGGGCGAAAAACACCACGGTATTGACGTGGCTGACTTCGATGGCGACCGGCAATGAACGCGCACTCGCCTCGAGCTGCATCCTGAGCCCTAGGGCCCACGCTGTCGCATAGTCGAAGCCCGTCAGTTGCAGCCGCTCCTGTTCACGTTCGAGATCGGCCAGGCTCGGCGTCATCATGACTAGACCCCCAAGGCCTTGAGGTGGTCGATCGAGCGCTGTGCAAAACGCTGCCAGTCGCCGGGATTGTCGTGTTCGGTCACGATGTGATCAGCCTTGGTCCGGTGGAACAGCGGCACCAGGGCGGACCAGTCGATGATGCCGTCGCCGGTCGCGGTCCAGCCATCGTCGACCGTGGTGCCTTTGGGCGCCGTGTCCTTGGTCTGGATGGCAATGATGCGTTCGGCGTAGCGCTGCAGTTCAGCGGCCGGGTCGGCACAAGCCCGGGTGATCCAGCCGCAGTCGATTTCGAACCACACATCCGGACCGCCAGCCTCGAAGATATGGTCGATGGGCCGGGTACCATCGGGCAGCGGGACATATTCGAAGTCGTGGTTATGCCACGCGACCTTGAGCCCGTGCGGGGCTGCCAACGCCGCGCCTTGCCCCAGCTTGCGTCCCAGTTCTTGCCAATAGTCGGATGTATTGCTGCGCTCCTCTGCCGTGACATAGGGCGGTATCATCACCTTGGCGCCCAGGGTCAGGGCAATGTCGATGAAGCGGTTCGGCTCCTGCACCAGCCCGGCCAGCGGCATATGAAAACCATAACAAGCCAGGCCAGCGTCATCTAGCTGGCGCCGGAACAGTTTTGGATTAGCCTCGTAAGCCGGCAACCATGGCTCGATGGCGTCGTAGCCCATCGCCTTGAGCACTGGCAATTGCGCTGCCAGCGGCGGGAAATTGCGTGAGGAGTAGAGCTGGTAGGCGACGGGGTAAGTCATGATCAGGCCTGTGAATTCGGACGTCTTTTAAGGCTGGGCTTCCTTGTCCTTGTCGAACTCGAGCAGTTCCACCATCACGCCGAGGTCCTTGACCGTGTCGTAATAGGCATAGCGGCCGTGGCTGCCGTCGAATTCGCCGCGTTGCAGCAGCTTGTGGCCCTTGGATTCGAGATAGGCATCGCGCTTGGTGAGGTTTCGGGTGCGGAAGGCGATGTGGTGGCAGCCGGGGCCCTTTTGTTCGAGCAGGTCGCGCCAGGCGCTTTTTTCCGGGCCAGGCTGCAAAAACTCGACATCGATATTGCCGAACTTGAACATCATGATGCGGCAGCCCACGTCAGCCGGCTGGCCATTGTAGATCGCCTTGGCTTCTTCAGGTTCGGCAGCCCGGCCTTCGGTCGGCATCGGCTTGCCGGTCAGGTCGGAAAACCACTCGGCGGATTTGACGACGTCGTCGGTGACAAAGCAGATCTGCATCACTTCGTCTTCATCAAGCAGGCGCTTGTCCATTTTTTCGGTCCTTTGCTGTGAGGGAGGCCGGCGGCCCAGACGAGTCGCCGGCCCAGGGAGGGACTCGTAATCAGCCCAGGATGGTGTCGTAATTTTCATGCATCTGGGCGATGGCGTCTTCGACGCTCATGTTGGGATCGCTCCAGAAGTTGAAAACCACATTCCAGATCGAATCCTGCCAATCGGCGTCGGCAGTATTGTGCGGGTTCTGCACCTGCTGAGCGGGGTCTTCGAGAATGGAAAGCACCTTAGTCGAGCAGGCATCCAGGCTTTCGGCCGGCGCGTCCAAGCGGACCGGGGTCGAGCCCTTGGCTGCAGCGAACTTGGCTTGTTCACCCGGATCGAGCACTTCGGCGGCGAAGTCGAGTTCAGCTGTCTTGACGTCATCGGCAGTGCCGCCGAGCAGGCCCCAGGCGTCGACCGTGACGACGACGGCCTGCGCACCGGGGATTTCGATACAGCCGAAATCGGTGCCGGCGACCTTTTTGGCGCCAAGCCATTCGCCCTTCATCCAGTCACCATGAATTTGCATCAGCGCCTTGCCGGTGATGACCTCGTTGGTGGTCTCGTTCCAGGGGCGGTTCTGCGCCTCGGGACCCGCCTCATTGGCAAACAGGCGCAGTGTTTCGAGGGTCTTGGCAAAAGCTGGATCATCGAGCGCCGTGGGATCGACTTCCTCGCCGTAGATCCGTTTGTAGATGTCGGGGCCGGCGACGGCCGCGACCAGCGCATGGGTCAGGTAGCCGACCTGAAATGGCTGGCTGCCGACTGCAAGCGGGGCATAGCCGGCGTCGCGGATTTTCTGGAAATCGGCGAACATCGCATCGACAGATGTCCAGGCCGTGGGATCCACTCCGGCCGCCTTGGCGACTTCCATGTTGTAATAGACCATGCCGTCGATATGGAGCGCCTGCGGCACCTTGACGATTTCGCCATCGACCGAGATTGAGGCAGCGACGGCTGCAGGGAGCTTGTCGACGATGCCCTGTTCGTTGAACCACTGCGTCAGCGGAAATCCAAGTCCCATGCCGGCAATGTCGCGATAGACGCCGGGATTGGATTCCATGAAGACGTTGGGTGGTTGACCGCCGGTGATCAGGCTCATCAGGTTGACGTTGGAGCCGGTATCATGCGGGATGGCGATGTCGGTCCAGGTATGGCCCTTCGCTTCAAGGCCGGCCTTGATAACGTTGAGGGCTGCAATTTCAGGCGGCGCAGACCAGCTGTGGTAGATGACCAGATCGGTCGCCATGGCACCAAACGAGGCGGTGCTGAGCAACAGGCCGGCGACCAAGCCGGCAAGTCTTTTGGTAGACATCGTTCTCTCTCCCTTGTTGTTCTTACATTCTCTGCCCGGTACGGGCGTCGAATAGGTTGGCCTTGCCCTTGAGATAGCTGACGGTCATGGATTGCCCGGGCGTCAGCTTCGCTGCGGCGTCAGGCTCGACGCGCAGGGCAAGCAGATCGTTTTCGAAGGTGAAATAGGCGCTGGCATCGGGGCCGGTGCGCTCGGCGTATTGCACCGGCACGGTGAAGGTGGCGGCGAACGGACCATTGGCCGTGAGCACGAAGTGTTCCGGTCGCAATCCGGCGATGACTTCGGCGCCCTCTTGCGGCGGCGTGATGAACGGATAATCGGACACGTCGAAGCGAACGCCTGAGCCGAACACTGCCTCGACCTTGGCGCCAGCGAGGCTGAGCCTGGCCTTGCGCAGATTCATGGCCGGCGAGCCGATGAAACCGGCGACGAACAGATTGGCCGGGCGTTCGTAGATTTCGTCGGGGGTGCCGAACTGCTGGATTACGCCGCCATTCATCACCGCAATCTTGGTGGCCATGGTCATGGCTTCGATCTGGTCGTGGGTGACGTAGACGATGGTGGATTTAAGCTGATCATGTAGCTTCTTGATTTCGAGCCGCATCTCGGTGCGCAGCTTGGCATCGAGATTTGAAAGCGGTTCGTCGAACAGGAACACGCCGACATTCTTGACCAGGGCCCGGCCGATGGCGACGCGCTGGCGCTGGCCGCCCGAGAGCTGGCCGGGCTTGCGGTGCAGCAGCGGCTCGATCTGGAGAAGTTTCGCCGCCCAGGTGATGCGCTGTTCGATCTCGTCACGTGGCAGCTTGCTGGCCGACAGCCCGAACTTGAGATTTCCGTGCACCGTCTTGGTCGGATAGAGCGCGTAGGACTGGAACACCATGGCGAGGCCGCGATCCTTGGGATCGAGATCGGTCACGTCGCGCTCGCCGATCATGATGCGGCCGTCGGTGACGTCGAGCAGGCCAGCCAAAAGGTTGAGCAGCGTGGTCTTGCCGCAACCGGAGGGGCCGAGCAGGACGAGAAAGTCGCCGTCGTCTATGCTGAGGTTGAGGTCATCGAGGACCTTCATCAAGCCGTAGTTCTTGGTGATGTGCTCAAAGCTGACGCGTGGCATATCGATCAACCCTTGATGGCGCCGGCGGTAATGCCCTGGACGAAGAGCTTGCCGACGAAGAAATAGATGACGAGGGGTGGAATGGCGGTAAGCAGGGCCGCGGCCATGTTGTCGTTGTAGCGGACCGTGCCGGTCGAAATGGTGATGAGGTTGGCCAGGTTCACCGTCATTGGCTGGGCGCCCATGCCGCCAAAGGTCACGCCGATCAGGTAATCGTTCCAGATAGAGGTGATTTGCAGGATCAGCACCACGATCAGGATATTGCCGCTCATGGGCAGGACGATCTCGAAGAAGATCTTCCAGAACGATCCGCTATCCATGACGGCAGCGCTCATGATCTCCTGCGGAATATCCTTGTAGTAATTCCGGAAGATCAGCGTCAGCACCGGCATGGCCAGCACCGCATGGATAATCGCCACGCCCCAGATGCTGCCATAGACCTTGAGCGTGGCGGTCATCGAGATCAGCGGGAACATGATGATCTGGAACGGCACGAAGGCGCAGATGAAGAGGATGAACAGGAATGGCCCGGCCCATTTGACGTTCCACAGCGCCAGCGCATAGCCGGTGACGATGGACAGCCCGATCGACAGGATCAGCGAGGGAACAAGGATAAAGACCGAATTCCAAAACCCGACCTTGAGCCCCTCGCAGCGCGTGCCCGAACAGGCCGAGTTCCAGGCATGGTCCCAAGCCTCCAGCGTCCAGATATTGGGCAGCGCGAACATGGTGCCTTCGCGAATCTGGTCCATCGTTTTGAACGAGGTGACCACCACTACATAGAGCGGGATGCAGAAGAACAGGGCGCAGATGGAGAGGAAAACAATGACGGCGACGGAACGGCCGGTAATGGCCTTCTTCTTGCGCGGGAAATACGGTGCGCTGCGGACGGCGATATCGGCGCCGAGGGCTCTCTGGGCCATGGTCAAGTCGTTCATTTGGCTGCTCCATGGCGTTGCTGCTGCCAAGCCGTCAACATCACCAACGGCAGGAAAATTACGGCGGTGATCAGCAGCATCAGCACGGCTGCTGCCGAGGCAAATCCGAGATTACCCTTGGCCGACAGCGCCTGGATGGTGAAATAGGCCGGTACATAAGTTGACTGGCCGGGACCACCATTGGTCATGGCGACGATGACGTCGTAGGCCTTGATGACGCCGAGCGAGAGCAGGATGGCACAGGTGACGAAAGTGAACTTCATCATCGGGATGATGATTTCGGTATAGAGCCTGAACAGGCCGACGCCATCGAGCCGCGCGGCGCTCCAGATTTCCGAATTGATGGATTTAAGACCTGCCAGCATCAGCGCCATATAGAAGCCGGCACTCTGCCAGACCGAGGCTAGAATGACGCCATACATCGCGGTCTCGGGCCGGGCGAGCCAGCTGGCATTGACCCAGGTCAGGCCGATGGAATGGATGAAATGCTCGGCGCCCAGTTCGGGATTGAAGATCCAGCGCCAGGCGGCGCCGGTCACGATCAGCGAAATGGCGAGGGGATAAAGAAATACCGTGCGGAAAATGCTCTCCCCGCGCTTCTCGCGGTCGATCATGGCGGCGAGAATAAAGCCGAAGACGATGGCGAGCGCACTGCCAAGACCCAAGACAATCAGGTTTTGCAGCGAAATCAGCCAGGCGTCGTCGTTGAACAGGCGCTGATACTGCCGGCCCCATTCAGACCAGTCGATAGCGTAATCCGGCAGCCGGCGGCTGCGGGTCAGCGACAGATAGACGGTCCACAGGATGGCACCAATGAAGGCTACCAGCGTCACCAGTCCAGCCGGCAGCAATGCCAGTTGGGGTGACCATCGGCTCCACCGAAAGGTCATGCACGTCCTCCCTTACACGTCGCGGCGGATTGATCCGCTCTTCGTCGTGACGACCCCTTGCGAGCCGTATTATCGTTAAACTTGATTTATGCCGTTCCATCCGTCAATAGATTTTAGCTTGGTGATTGGATGTTTTAACCGTTGGCTGCTGGTGGACTGCGATGCGTGACTGCGTGGGAGGACAAAATATGAAGCTAAATCAGGATAATATCCCCAAAATGGGGTTCGGCACCTATGACCGAAAAGGCGAGGCCGGAATTTCCGCTATTCTGGTGGCGCTCGAAACGGGCTATCGCCATCTCGACACCGCCCAAGACTACGGAACCGAAAAAGAAGTTGGTCAGGCTGTGCAGCGTTCGGGCCTGGACCGTGACGATGTGTTCCTCACCACCAAAATTGCTAACGGCAGCCTTGGCAAGGGCGCTCTGATCCCATCGCTGCGGGAAAGCCTTGATAACCTGCAGATCGATCAGTTGGATCTGACGCTGATCCATTGGCCATCGCCCAATAACGCAATCGCGCTGCCGGTGTATATCGAGCAACTGGCCGAGGCACATGCCATGGGCCTGACTCGCATGGTCGGAGTTTCCAACTTTACTATCGCCCTGCTCAAAGAGGCCCAAACTATCCTCGGCGACCTGCCGATCGCTAATAATCAGTTCGAACTCAACCCGTTAATGCAGAACAAAAATCTAGCAAGTTATTGTAAAAACACAGGAATCTCCGTTACATGTTATCTGCCGATTGCCCGCGGTATCCTGGGTGACGTTCCCGCCATCGCCGAAATCGCCGCACGTCACGATGCCACGCCAGAGCAGGTGGCCTTGGCCTTCGAGTTCGCCAAAGGCTACATCGCCATTCCAACCTCCAGCAAAGCCGAGCGCATCTGCAGCAATTTTCTGGCAACGAAATTGACGTTGTCCGAGCAAGACATCAGCGCCATCGAAACGGTGGATCGCGGCCAGCGAGTCATTGACCCGGAGTGGGGTCCCGACTGGGATTGAACTTTTTCGAGCCCCGTTGACAAGGTCGTTTATTGAGATGATAGCTTGTCATATTAACGTTCCTACAAGGTCACCCTTGTTGACATATCGGAGCGGTCTGCCCGCGCCTGCGGGCAGATAGTAATCAGCTATGCCGCAATGTCGGCCGGAGAAAATCATATGAAGGGCATTACCAGTCTCGGGCACGTCGCGATTAACGTGATCGACCTCGAAAAGTCGCTCGATTACTACGTAAACAAGCTCGGCTTTCCCGAAATGCTGCGGCTCAAGCGCGACGACGGCGAAACGTGGCTGGTCTATTTGCGCATCACCGACGAGCAGTATCTCGAGATCTTCCCAGGCGCTGAAAACGACCGGGCACCGGCCAGTTGGCACACCAATGGCATGACCCACATGTGCTGGACGATCGATGACCTGGACGCGACGGTGGCGCGCATAAAGTCGACCGGCATCACGCTGCTGTCCGAACCTAGCAAGGGCCTCGATGGCAACCGCCAAGCCTGGCTTGAAGATCCGGATGGGAACCGGATCGAACTGATGGAGATGCACCCCGATTGCCTGCAGTATCAGGCAATCAAGCGGCTACACGCTGAAGGCGTCTAGTCTGCTGCCGGTTCCAGCTTGTATTATCGCCCATGACTTTGATCTGGTCTTGCTTGCCGAGTGAATCGGCATATTGGGCAGCCTGTGCCGTTAACAGGGTTTTCGGATAGGTTGAAGTCATGGGCAAATCCCCCATTCGTTTGAAGGACATCGCGGACCGGACCGGTTTTTCCGTCAATACGGTGTCATTGGCACTGCGACAAAGTCCGCGCATCCCCGAAGAGACCTCGTTGCGCATTCGCGAAGCAGCGGAAGCGCTCAACTATCTGCCCAACCATGTCGCCAAGTCGCTGGTTAACCGCGAGACCAAGACCATCGGGTTGGTGTTGACCGACATTACCAATCCGGCCCTGACACAGGTGGCACAAGCCATCGAGATGGCATTATCGACGCGTGGCTATTCCACGCTTTTTGCCACCTCCAATAATGACCTCGAAGAGGAAAAGCGCGTTATCGAAGTGTTTCGCTCCCGACAGGTGGACGGAATGCTGATCTATCCTCGCAGTCACCGCGAACTGGCCCATATCCGCCGGCTGCGGCAAGCGGGTTACCCCGTTGTGCTGCTGGTGGGGGACCCAGATGCCGGCATTGACGCGGTCTGTGTGGATGAACGGCGAGGCGCCTATCGAGCGGTGCGTCATCTCATCGATATTGGCCATAGTCGGATCGGCATCATCGACACCTCCAATGCCAAGGGAAATCTCGAAAAGCGCGACGGCTATACTCAGGCGCATCAGGAGGCCGGCATTTTGGTCGACATGGAATTGCTGGCAGATCCGCTCGGCAATTCGGTTATTCGAGGATATTGGGCGATGGATCGCCTGATGAGCATGCCGGTTCGGCCAACGGCGGTATTTGCAGCCAACGATTCCCTGGCCATTGGCGCCTTGCGCTGGACTCAGAAAAACAATCTGCGCGTACCCAAGGACGTTGCCATCATTGGCTTCGACAATATCGAGTTTGCCGAGCATGCGGCGACGCCGATCTCATCGGTTAAATACGAAGTCGAGATGGTGACCGAGCTGGCGGTGGAGCGCCTGCTGCAGTTGATAGCTGCGCCAGATGGCCTGCCCAAGCCGCGTGTGACCATGATCGATCCCGAACTGATCGTGCGCGACAGCACGGCAGGCAGGGGAGACTAGCTAAGGCAACTCAGCTTTGGTTTTTTGAGGAGGAACAAAAAATCTAAGCGTAAAAGTCACGGGTGCGTCCCAGGCGCTGGTATTGGAACAGCCCGATCCTCATGAAGCAGACGCAATTGTAAACCGGCCCGCCACTTCGTGATCACCGAGCAGACGCCGGCGGTCAATCCTCACTTGCCCTGCAGCCAGGCCAAGATTGCCTGTGAAAAGGTGCTTGCAAAGGCTGGCAGCCTGCCACGGACCATCGTGCGGCCGAGTCAAACCGTGCGAACCGGGCTTCCGATCATGATGGGCGACAGCGACATGCCGGATTGCAGAACTCGGGTTCGAACAGATAATGGCTGGCCATCGCCGCGAACCGGGCGTTGACCTGCCGGGCTTTGCCGGAGCCGATCCGATCGACCGCAGTCTTCATGTTGTCGAAGATGCCGCGACGGGGGACGCCGCCCA
>NZ_LAPV01000013.1 GCF_000971275.1 Devosia psychrophila
GGCTTGAGCTGGGCAGCAATGAACTTAAAGTTGCTCCACCACCACCACGGGCCCTCGTAGTAATTGTCGGCCGCGGGATAATTAGTCCAATAAGTCTCGTTGACCGGCACAAACTTGGACGTGCCGAACATTTCGATCACCGGAAGGCCTTTTACCAGTTCCTTGAGGATATCGGTCCCAAGCGGCACGATCTGCGGATCATCGGCTGGAATGGTGCGCAGCGTATCGATCAAGGCGCTCAACTCGTCATCAACATAGCGGCCCTGGTTGGACGAGGCGGGCACGCCATTGTCGCGCACGTAATCCTTGTGCCAGCCCTCCATGCGCACGAAGAGATCGGGCGTGATGGCGCAGGATGTTCCCCAATAGGATCCTACTTCGTAATCACCGGTATTTTCGGCAGTAAAGAACGCGCCGGCCTGCATCTGCTGCACCTGGGCCGGAATGCCGAACTGGGTCCATTCATTGGCCACCGCAAATGCCAGCCGCTGCGATTGCACCTCGAAATCGGCGGGCGCCAGGATATTGATGGTGAACGGCGTGCCATCGGGCTTAAGCCACTGTCCGCCATTGTTGGTGAAGCCAGCTTCGGTCAGCAGTTTGGTCGCCTGTGCCGGATCATGCTTCCACCAGCCGACGCCCAGCAGTTCGCGCAAAGCGTCAGGGTCTTCGGGAATGCCCTCGATGCCTTCGGAGCGCAAGCGTTCGCCCAGTCGTACGGCATAGTCGGGATCGAATGGCTTGTAGCCATCCTCCATAGTGAACTCGGCCAGCCACTGCGCCATCGGCTGATGATAGGTATCCATCAGCACCGTGGTCGGCGGTATGGCCAGCGGCGACGCCCGCATCATGCCCGAAAACGTTGCGATGCTCGCCTGTTCAGCATTGATCGCAAGCGCTAGCGCCCAACGTGTCTTGGCGTCGTCATAAGGTGCCTTAGACGTGTTGAAATGGATGCCGCGCTCACAGGGATCGTCGAGATTGGCATAGGGGAATTCGTTGAACCAGGCATGCACCTTGGGGTTCTGGTTGCGTAGGATATCGAGGCTTTCTGGGGAAATATCGGTCAAAATATCCACGTCATTTGCCGCCATCGCCAGCACACGGCGCTCTTCGGTGCCATAGCTGCGGAAGAGCACATACTTGGCCGCGGGCTCGCCGATCATCTGGCCGACATCGGAATTCTGCCAGTCTTCGCGCTTCTCCCACAGGAACCAAGTGCCGTTCGGATCATGGTCCTTGTATTTATAAGCACTGATCGTCACCGGCGGGAAATTGGAGAACGTCGCCGGGTCTTCCTTTTCCCAGATATGCTTGGGCACGATGTGGAACGGATTGCCGTAAATCACTGAACCCAAAACGATCGACAGCCGTGGCGTCGGCTTGGTGGTGGTAATCTCGACCGTATTGGCGTCGACCTTGGTGATTGAGGCGATCTGGGCCGCATAGGCCGAGCTATAGGCAAGCGCGGGCGTGTTGCGGATCATCTGGTCGGTAAAAAGCACGTCGTCGGCACTGAATGGCTGGCCATCGCTCCAGGTCAGGCCCTGGCGGAGCGCGACGGTAAACACTGTGAAATCGGCGTTGGGCACAGGCATCTCGGCCGCCAGATCCGGGATCTGCATTCCCTTGGCGGTATCGATGTCATAAAGCAGCGCGCCGGCCATCTGGTGATAGCCGTGATTGATGGTCACGCCCTGCTGGTACATGTTCATGTTTTCAGGGTTACCGACCCGGGCATTGAGCATATCAACGATCAGCGTCTCAGCGCGCGGCGTGCCGACATCTGTCATCTGCTGGGCCCAGGCGGGCGTCACGGCGCCACTCAACATGGTGCCGCCCAGCGCTACGGCAAGCGCCAGCGCCAGCAACTTACTGCGGGGCTTTGAGAACGTATTTGAAATCACAGTCTCCTCCTTTGGTATTGGATCAGGCTTGGATAGTGTGGTGCGTTGGCGCACTCTTTTGCCGTGCTGCGGCTGAGCCGTGGACGCGGTCAATTTCCGCAAGCTCGGCGCAGCGCTCGCCGACGGTCGGGATCGCCGGGATCGTGTCCGAC
>NZ_LAPV01000130.1 GCF_000971275.1 Devosia psychrophila
CATGACCCGCAACACCCGCTTGGCGTTGACGACCGGTTTGCCTTCGAGCCGGCGCTGCCGGTTGATCAACGCGGTGACGCGGCGATAGCCATAGGTCGGGCGCTTGTCGATGATCGGTCGCATCTCGACCAGCAGGTCGGCATCGTCTGGTTTGCGATAAGGACCACGCGGGACAACGGGCGTCGCGGCGCGCTCGATCAGGTTGGACCGGGCGACGCCCAGGGTTCTGGCTATAGCGCTCATCGGGAACCGTCCTCGGCAGCGTTCCAGGACACCAAGGGCAAGCTGTGTTTTTTTGGGCGAGCGACTTCAAGGGCTTCCTTGAGGATCTCATTCTCCATGGTCTTGCGGCCCAGCACCCGCTCGAGATCGCGGACGCGCTTCTCCAACTCCCGGACTCTGGAAGCGGCGACGACATCTTCGTCGGCCTCCACGGCGGCATGACCGCCTTCCAGCATGCGGCGCTTCCAGGCAAACAGCTGGGAGGGAGAGATGCCTGCGCGTCGGGCAACGTAGGAAACACCCATGCCGGGCTGCATGGCTTCTTCAACCAGGCTGACCTTCTCTGCCACCGACCAGCGGCGGCGGCGTTGCACGGAAGTAATGACTTCGACACGGCTGAACGGGACGTCAGAGGCTTTGGACATAGTCGTACTCATAGGCGTAGGCCTATGCCTTATCGGCTAGGCCGACTGTCCGGTCAAAATGGGGTGCGCTCCATGCCCCAAGCCGAAATCGGCCGCGTGGTGAGACCATCGGCGCGGTTTTTACTGGCGGCTTGACGCATGACGAACGTAGTGTAAGCTCTTTCCGTAACAAGGGCATATATTCCGATATTAGGGAATAACCAGGAGGAATTTGGATGAAGCGCATTGCGCTGGCAGTTGCCACTACGGCCGTTGCACTGATGTCGGTGAACGGACTTGCCTACGCTCAGACCAAGGGCGGCATCATCGATGTTGCGACCATTGGTGAGCCGCCAACCCTCGATCCGATGGCTTCGACTGCCGACCTCGTCGGCATCGTTACCCAGCACATGTTCGAAACGCTCTACACGTTCGACGCCAAGTGGGGTGCCACCCCGCTGCTGGCCGCGGCGCTGCCGGAAATTTCGGCGGATGGCCTGACCGTCACCATCCCGCTCCGCACCGGCATCAAGTTCCACGATGACAGCGTCATGACCTCTGCCGACGTCGTGGCTTCGCTAGAGCGCTGGATCAAGATCGCCACCCGCGGCAAACAGGCGGCCGAAGTCATCACGGCTATTGCGGCCACCGATGAAGCGACCGTCACCATCACGCTGTCCAAGCCCTATGCGCCGCTGCTGGCCCTCCTATCGCTCAACAACGCGGCCGCGATCATCATCCCGGCCGCCAATGCCGCACAGGATCCGCTGACCAGCTTCATAGGCACCGGCCCTTACAAGCTGCAGGAGCGCGTGCCGGACCAGTATATCCAGCTCGTGCGCTTCGACGGCTACCAGTCGCTCGGCGGCGAGATCGACGGTTACGGCGGTGCCCGCAAACAGTATCTCGACGAAATCCGATTCGTGCCGGTCCCCGATCCCAATACCCGTATCGGCGCGGCCATGGCTGGCGAGTACGACTATGTCGATCAGCTGCCGGTCGAATCCATGCAGCAGATCACCGATGGTGCGACCGAGCCGGTCGTGCTGGCCCCGTTTGGCTGGCCGGTGTTCATGATGAACACCAAGGAAGGCCTCAACTCAGACATCCGTATCCGCAAGGCGATCCAGGCTGCCCTGGCTCCCGAAGACATGATGCTGGCCGCATTCGGCTCGGAAGACTTCTTCTCGATCGACGCTGCCTGGTACCCGGACAGCTTCTCCTGGCATTCCGAAGTCGGCACCGAGGCCTACAAGCCCCTCGGCGACACCGAAGCTGCCAAGGCCCTGCTGGCTGAGGCCGGCTATGATGGCAGCAAGCCGCTGCGCATCCTGACCAGCCGTCAGTATGAGTTCCATTACAAGATGGCGCTGGTGGCCCAGGCTTACCTCGAAGCCGCCGGCTTCAAGGTGCAGATGGACGTGGTGGAATGGGCGACGCTCACCACAAATCGTGCCGATCCGGCGCTCTGGGACATCTACATCACCCATAGCCCGTTCCTGCCGGAACCCTCGCTGATGGGCATCATGTCGGATACCTCGCCCGGCTGGTGGGCAACCGATGCCAAGCATGCGGCCGTCGAAGCCTTCAACGCCGAAAGCGATCCGGCCAAGCGCGCCGAACTGTTCGTCGAGGTCCAGAAGGTCATCTATGACGAAGTTCCCGGCTTCAAGGTCGGCAACTTCAACGCCTTGGCCGCCCAGAACCCCGCCCTCGATGGCGTGACCCCGGCACCGTGGCCCTACTTCTGGAACGCCTACCTCACCGAGTAGGCTTCTCGCCAAACCTCCCGTCGCGGCTTCGGCCGCGACGGGGCCTGATACTGAACCTGTTCCAAACAGAGGTCCGGCCGACATATGCTTCGTTCCGCACTCAACCGCATCTTCGGCATGGCGATCGTGATGGCGCTGGTGGTCACCATCGTCTTCGTGATCGTGCGCGTCACCCCGGGCGATCCGGCCGCCGTGATGCTGGGTCCCGACGCGACGGCCGCCGACATCGCGAGCCTTCGCGAACGGCTCGGGCTCAACGCCTCGATCCCGGAGCAATTCATCAGCTATGTCGGCGGCGTGCTGCGCGGCGATTTCGGCCAGTCGATCTTTCTCAACATGCCGGTGACCGATGCGCTGTGGCAGCGTGCCGAGCCGACCTTTTTCCTCACTGTCTTTTCGCTGGGCATCGCCACGCTGATCGCGCTGCCGGTAGGCGTGCTCTCGGCTTATTGGCGCGGCTCGATCTTCGACCAGGCCGCGACGACACTGGCCATGTTCGCCGCCTCGATCCCCAGCTTCTGGCTCGGGCTGATCTTCATGCAGTTCTTTGCGGTTAAGCTCGGCTGGTTCGATACCTCCGGCTATGGCGGTCCCGGCGCCAGCTTTGGCACGCGCATGCACCATCTGGTGCTGCCGGCGGTAACGCTGGGCCTGATCAGCTCGGCGCTGATCACCCGCTTCACCCGCGCCTCGATGCTCGACGTGCTCAATGACGACTACGTCCGCACCGCCCGATCCAAGGGGATGAGCGAGTGGCGCGTGGTGGTCAAGCATGCGCTCAAGAATGCGCTGATCCCCATCCTGACGGTGGTCGGCCTCACCGCCGCGCTGCTGATTTCGGGCGCCATCGTCACCGAAACCGTATTTGGCCTGCCCGGCGTCGGCAGTCTCATCGTCTCCGCCGTGCTGCGCCGCGACTATCCCCTGATCCAGGGGGCGCTGCTAGTAGTCGCGGGGCTCTACGTCCTCGTCAATTTCATCATCGACATGCTCTATCTCGTCGTCGATCCCCGGGTGCGTTACTGATGGCCGCTATTGCTCAAGGCGGGTTCCGCGAACCCAATCTGCTGATGAAGATGGCCAGCCGACCCACCGCCATGGCGGGACTGGTAATCATCATCGTCATGATCGCGCTGGCGCTGCTGGCGCCGGTGATCTCGCCCTACGATCCGGCCCAGCTGGCAGTGCGCAACCGCCTGCTGCCGCCCAGCTGGCAAAACCTGTTCGGCACCGACGACCTGGGTCGCGACGTCTTCACCCGCGTGCTCTATTCGGGCCGCACCTCGATCACCGTTGGCTTTGCCGTGGTGATCTTCGCCTCGATCATCGGCGTCTTTCTCGGCCTCATGGCCGGCTTCTTCCGCCGCCTCGATGCCCCGGTATCGCGCCTGATCGATGCCATGATGGCGTTCCCCGATATCCTGCTGGCCATCGCGCTGGTGGCGGCTTTGGGGGCCTCGGCTACCAATGTAGTGATCGCGCTCGGCGTGGTCTATGCGCCACGGCTGGCCCGAGTGGTGCGCGCCTCGACGCTGGTGATCCGCGAGCTGCCCTATGTGGAAGCAGCGCGGGCGCTCGGCGTGCCGACCCCGATAATCCTCGTGCGGCACGTGCTGCGTAACCTCACCTCGCCGCTGCTGGTGCAGGCCACCTTCATCTTCGCCAACGCGATCCTCGCCGAAGCGGGCCTGTCCTTCCTCGGCGTCGGCATTTCGCCCGATATTCCCACCTGGGGCACCATGATTTCGGTCGGCCGACAATATCTCGACCAGGCACCCTGGATCATGTGGTTCCCCGGGGGGGCCATCATCATCACCGTGCTTTCTCTGCAACTTGTAGGCGACGGCCTGCGCGATTTCCTCGATCCGCGCCTCGCCAAGGATGTCTGATGTTCGATAACCGTTTTAAACCGCAAGCCCAGAACCTGCTGATCAAGGGCGCCAAGCCCATCGGCTTCGCCCAAGCCGGCCTGCCGCCGGTCCTCGACGTGCTGGTGGCCGCCGATGGCGCAATCCTCGATGTCGGCGCCAATATCGCCGCTGACAATGCGAACCTCGTCGAGGCCAAGGGCGCGTTCATTTCGCCCGGCTGGACCGACCTGCATGCCCATGTCTGGTATGGCGGCACCGATATCTCGATCCGCCCGGAGCAGGGCGGGGCGGCGCGCGGCGTCACCACCATCGTCGATGCCGGATCGGCCGGCGAAGCCAATTTCCGCGGGTTGCGCGAATTCATCATCGAGCCGGCGCGCGAGAACATCTACGCCTTCCTCAATCTGGGCTCGATCGGCCTTGTCGCCTGCAACCGGGTGAGCGAGCTGCAGGACATGCGCTCGATCGACATCGACCGTACCATTGCGGTGATCAAGGCAAACCGGGACGTCATCGTCGGCCTCAAGGTGCGCGCCAGCGCGGTGATTTCAGGCGGCTGGGACCTGGTGCCGCTCAAGCTCGCCAAAAAGCTCAGCCGCGTGCTCGACCTGCCGGTCATGGTCCATGTTGGCGAACCGCCGCCGCTCTATGACGACGTGCTGGGCCTGCTGACCGAGGGCGACATCGTCACCCATTGCTTCAACGGCAAGCAGGGCGGCTCGATCATCGAGGACGACGATCTCTACAAGCTCGCCGAAGACGCGGCCAAGCGCGGCATCATCCTCGATGTCGGTCATGGTGGCGCCTCGTTCTCCTTCGATGTCGGCAAGGCGGCGCTGGAGCGCGGGCTCAAGCCCAACACCATTTCCACCGACCTGCACAATCGCTCGCTCGACACCTCGGTGTGGGATCTGGCGACGACGATGAGCAAGCTGCTATCGCTCGGCATGGGCATGGAGGATGTGATTGTCGCCTCTTCCACCGCCCCCAAGCGCGCCATCGGCAAGCCGGCCGACAACCTGCTGGTCAAGGGCAAGCCGGCCGAATTCACCCTGTTCGACCTGGTCGACGGCGATCTCGTGGTCACCGATAGCCAGGGGGCGAAAAGCACGCTGCACCAGACCTTCGAGCCGCGCTACGCCATCCTGGGCGCCGAGGCAGTCACCGCCCACCGGCATCAGCCGATTGCTGCTGGCGATCCCGGCCACAAATGCCCCAGCTGCGGGTGGACCGCATGACGGCACCCCTACCAGCCGAGACCATTCTATCGGTCCGCGACCTCAAGACCTGGTTCGTCAGCAAGCGCGCCACCACCAAGGCGGTCGATGGCGTGACCTTCGATCTCAAGCGCGGCAAGACGCTGGCCGTGGTCGGGGAGTCGGGGTCCGGCAAGTCGGTCACCAGCCTGTCGATCATGGGGCTGCTGGCCAAGCCCGGCCGCATTGCCGGCGGCGAAATCCTGTTTCGCGACCGCAACGAGCAGGTGCATGACCTCGCACAGTTCGAGCCCAAGCAGTTCCGCGCCATCCGTGGCCGCGAGATCGCCATGATCTTTCAGGAGCCGATGACCTCGCTCAACCCGCTCTATACGGTGGGCGACCAGATAGGCGAGATGATTTCGCTGCATACCGAGCTGGGCCGCGGCGAGGCCCGCGCAAGGGCGCTCGAAATGCTCAAGCATGTCGAAATCCCCGATGCGGCACGACGGCTGGACGACTATCCGCACCAGATGTCGGGCGGCATGCGCCAGCGTGTCATGATCGCCATGGCCCTGAGCTGCAATCCCTCGCTGCTGATCGCCGATGAGCCGACCACTGCGCTCGACGTGACCATCCAGGCGCAGATCCTCGACCTGCTGCAGCGCCTGCAGGCACAGTTCGGCATGTCGATCCTGTTCATCACCCATAATCTCGGCGTGGTGGCCGAGGTCGCCCATGATGTCGTGGTGATGTATGGCGGCCGCGTGGTCGAGCAGGCGCCGGTCAATTCGCTCTTCGCCCACCAGAAGCACCCCTATACCAAGGGGCTGCTGGCCTGCACGCCCGACGCAACGCGTGACCTGGGTACCGACGGTGCGCGCCGGGCGCTCTATTCCATCCCCGGCTCGGTTCCGCCGATCACCAACCTGCCGCCCGGTTGCGCCTTCGAGCCGCGCTGCTCGATGGCCATCGAGGCCTGTCGCATCGCCTTTCCGCCGCTGATCCCCGCTGGCCCCGAAACCTTCTCGCGCTGCATCAGGACCCATGAGCTATGACCCAGCCAAGCGATGATACCCCGCTGCTGAGCGTGCGCGGGCTGACCAAGCATTTTACCGGTCGCGGCGGCCAGATCGTGCATGCCGTCGAGGATGTGAGCTTTGACATAAGGCGCGGCACCACTGTCGGCCTCGTCGGCGAAAGCGGCTCGGGCAAGACCACGGCCGGCCGCTCCATCCTGCGCCTCGTCGAGCCGAGTTCCGGCCAGGCGATCTTTGATGGCACAGATATCTTCGCGCTCAAGCCCGGCGAGATGCAGCACTGGCGCAAGCGCCTGCAGATCGTCTTCCAGGACCCCTATTCGAGCCTGAACCCGCGCCTGCGCATCGAGGCCATCATCGGCGAAGCGCTCGATGCCCGCGGCTACCCCCGCGGCGCCAGGCGGCGCGAGCGGATTGCTGAACTACTGACCCTTGTGGGGCTGTCGCCCGACTATTCGCGGCGGTTTCCGCACGAATTCTCCGGCGGCCAGCGCCAGCGTATCGGCATTGCCCGCGCCTTGGCGGTCGAGCCCGATTTCATCGTCGCTGATGAGCCGGTCTCGGCGCTCGACGTCTCGGTGCAGGCGCAGGTGCTCAACCTGCTCGGCGAGCTGCAGCAGAATCTCGGCCTGACCATGCTGTTCATCGCCCATGATCTCAGCGTCGTCGAATATCTCTGCGACGAAGTGGTGGTGATGTATCTCGGTCGGGTGATGGAGCGGGGCCCCTCGCGCCAGGTCTACGCCCAGCCGCGTCATCCCTATACCAGGGCCCTCCTTGCCACCGCGCCGGTGCCCGATCCGACGCGCAAGCGCACCCATGTGCCCCTTCAGGGCGATATTCCATCCCCGATCAATCCGCCGTCCGGCTGCGTCTTCCGGACGCGCTGCCCGATGGCGATCGAGGCCTGCGCCCAGGTCATCCCGCCCGTCGAGCATCTCGGCGGCAACCATCACGTCGCCTGCATTCGTCACGGCGAGCTTTAGTCTTAGTGGAGTTCTATCTATGAGCATTTCCGAGCTTGCCAAGCGGCCGGATGCGTCCCCTTACGACCGGCTGTCGGCAATGGGCATCGTCCTGCCCGCTGCCCCGTCGCCGATCGCTAACTTCGTCACCCATGTGATCGAGGGCAAGCTGCTGTTCCTGTCGGGGCAGGGCCCGTCGGAAGCCGATGGCACGCTGCATACCGGCAAGGTCGGCGCCGAGGTGTCGGTGCAGGACGCCTATGCCCATGCCCGGCTGACGGGGATCAACCTGATCGCCGTGATCCAGGCGGCCCTGGGCGATCTCGGCCGGGTGCGGCGCGTGGTCAAGCTCCTCGGCATGGTCAACGCCACGCCGGAATTCGCCGACCACCCGGCCGTCATCAACGGCTGCTCGGACCTGATGAACGAGGTTTTCGGCGAGCGCGGCATCCACGCGCGCTCGGCGGTGGGGTTCAGCTCGCTGCCCAACCAGATCACCGTCGAGATCGAAGCCGTGGTGGCCTTTGACTAGGCTTGCCTGCCAACCAGACGCCCAACTGCACTGCCAATCGAGAGTGAAAGCATGACCCAGGATATTCGCACCCAGTTGGGCCTCCGCCCGGTAATCAACGTCTCCGGCACCATGACGTCGCTTGGTGCCTCCATCGTGGTGCCCGAGGCCGTCGATGCCATCACCCGCGTGCTGAGCCAGTTCGTCGAAATGGGCGCATTGCACCGCCGCGCCAGCACCGCCATTGCCGAACTGACCGGCGCCGAAGCCGGTTTCATCACGGCGTCTTGCTCCGCCGCGATCAGCCTCGCCGTGGCGGCCGCGATCACCGGGGATAACCTCTGGGCCATCGAACAACTGCCCGATACCGGCAGCCTCAAGAACGAAGTGCTGATCCAGAGTGGCCACATGGTCAGCTATGGCGCTCCGGTGGAGCAGGCCATCCGCATGGCCGGCGGCAAGGTCGTGCCGGTGGGGCAGGCGACCAGCGCCTATGCCTATCAGCTGGCCGGCGCCATCACCGAGCGCACCGTCGCCGCCGTCTTCGTTGTCTCCCACCATGTCGTCGACTATGCCCAGATTCCGCTCAAGACCTTTGCCGAGGTCTGCCATGCGCGCGGCGTCAAGGTGATCGTCGATGCGGCTTCCGAATATGATCTGCGCAAGTTCCTCGCCGATGGTGCCGATGTGGTGCTCTATTCCGGCCACAAGTTTCTCGGCGGCCCGACCTCAGGCATCTGCGCGGGCGACAAGGAATTCGTGCGCAACATCTACCTGCAGAACCGCGGCATCGGCCGTGGCATGAAGATCGGCAAGGAAGGCATTGTCGGCGTCATCGCGGCACTCGAAGGCTGGAAGTTGCGCGACCACGACGGCATCCGCGCCCGCGAACGCAAGGCGCTCGATCTCTGGGTCGAAGCGCTGCAAGGCCGTCCGGGTGTTTCCGCCACCATCGTCCCCGATCCGACCGACAACCCGCTCGACCGGCTCAAGGTCGATATCGATCCCGAGACCGCGCGCATCACCGCATGGGATATGGCCAGTGCCCTCGCCGCCGGCGACAGGCCGGTGATCGTGCGCGATCACGAAGCCGAGCATGGCCATTTCTTCCTCGATCCCTGCAATCTGCATCCTGACGAAGAAGCCATCGTCGCCGAGCGGTTGATCGAAGAACTGGACCGGGCCCTGCGCTCCAACGAGGTGATCTTCACGCCGCTGGCCGAGCGTTGGCTGGCACAGGAAGCCGCCATATTGAAGTGGCTCGATTGACAGCGTAGACGAACCATCATGTAGGCGAAGGGTCGGAGCGAGTAAGGTGACCGATAGTGAAAGCCAGACCGAGCCGGCTCGTCGGACCCGCACCAGCGGTATCGATAGGGCGCTGCAGATTTTCGACCATCTGCAGCGCGTCGAGCAGGCGACGACGGCCTATGAGATCGCCCGCGCCGTCGGCGCTCCGCTTTCGACCATTTATGCGATCATCGACGACCTGGTGGAAAAAGACCTGCTCGACCGCGATGCCAATGGGTTGATCTGGCTGGGGCCACGGCTCTATCACTATGGATTGAGCTATGCGCGAAGCCTCGACCTGCTGAGCGCCGCGACCCAGGAAATGCACGAACTGGCTCGGCAGTCCGGCGAGACCGTGCAGGTCTGCGGGCGCGATCAGGACATGATGGTGGTGCTGGCCATGGAAGACGGAACCGGCCAGTTCAACGTCAGCTCACGCGTCGGCTCCCGCAGCCCGCTCAACTGGACGGCCTCGGGCCGCCTGCTGGTCGGGCACCTGCCGCTGCCCGACCTGCTGGCCATCTTCGCCCGCTCCGCCCGGGTATCCCCCACCGGGCGTGCCGAGACCGATCCGCAGGTGTTGGCCGACAACGCCCATGAGGCGCTAGCGGAAGGGCTGTCGATTCAGGCGGGCGAATCCGACTTCGCCGTGGCGTGCATTGCCGCGCCGATACTGGACCAGTCAGGCCGTTGCCACGTCACCATGTCCATTGTGGTGCCGGAACACAAAGTGCATCAAAAAGACCCGGACCTGATCGCCATGGTCCGCGAAAGCGCCCACCGTGTCGAGCGCCGCTTGGGGTGGAACCGCCGCAACCGGGCGAACGTCTGACTACTGCGGCTCCTGCGGCCGACCTTCGAGGGGATCTTTGAATTCTCCCGGCTGGCATAAGTACCGCGCGGCCAACCGGGCCAAGAAGCGCCACCCACCACTGCGTAGTAGTCGGTATTCTTTGTTGTGGGAGATCTGCTTTTTACACGAAACCGAACGACATAGGATTCGCATATTATGCGGTCTGGAACGGCTGCGTGCGGCCGACAACTGAGCTTTTACGTCGAAGTCCAGCAAGACACTTCCTGCTTGTTCACCAAGGGATGAGTAAGGGATTGCGTCCCTCGAGACCCTCTTCGCAACAAGGTCAGCCAGCACCTTGAATGTCAGAAAAAAATAGGCTATTTTCTGACATATGAATACGGCGATGACATCAGCTCCTGATCAGATCATGCGACGTGCCCGCGCCGGCGGGCGCGGAGGCGTCTTCACGCCCACTGACTTCCTCGATGTGGCAGCGCGCGCCGCCGTTGACCAGTCTCTTTCCCGCTTGGTCAAGAGCGGCAAGCTGCGTCGCTTGGCGCGTGGCCTCTATGATTATCCAAAGGTCCATCCGAAGCTGGGGGCGCTTTCACCGGCTCCTGACGACGTTGCGCGCGCGCTTGCACGGGAGACTGGCTCGCAGGCGCAGATCGCCGGTGCGTACGCCGCCAATGCACTCGGCCTCTCGACGCAGGTTCCAGCAAAGAGCGTCTACCTAACGGACGGCCCTTCACGCCGGATCGTGCTGGGCAGGCGCGTGGTCGATCTGCGTCACGCTGCGCCCAAGCATCTGATCGCGCCGGGCAGTCCTGCCGGGACGGTTGTGCAGGCCCTTCGCCACGTTGGACCTGCGCGGGCCGCCGACGTGGTCCAGGTTGCCTCGCGTCGGCTGTCGGCCAGCGACAAGAAGCTACTCGTATCCAACGCAGTCAAGGCTCCGGCCTGGATGCGACCCACGCTGATCTCGATCGGCAACACAGCGTCGGACGTAGTGAATGGATAAGGTCGCTGTTCTTCCGGCGAGCGACCGGGCAGCGCTGTTTGGCGAAACCGGCGCTGGCCGCGGCGTCGCCAACACGATCATCGAGAAAGACTTCTGGGTCTGCTGGACCTTGAAGCGACTGTTCACTCTTCCGGAGAACACCGCTGCCAGCCTGGTTTTCAAGGGCGGAACGTCTCTCTCGAAAGCATTCGGCATCATCCGCCGCTTCTCCGAGGACATCGACTTGTCCTTCGACCGGACTGATCTCGGCTACACAGGAGATCGCGACCCGGAAAATCAGGGTATCAGCCGGAAGAAGGCCGGGCAGCTCATTGAGGACCTTGTGGGGGATGTCGAAAAGCATATCGCCGAAAGACTGCTTCCTGCCCTTCGGGTCGTGATCGTCCAAGAACTCGGCGAACCGGAACACGACGAGTGGTCGCTTGCGGTCGATGACGCCGATGCGCAGACGTTGAATTTCCACTACCCGGTCGCGCTTCCGGCGGCCGAATATCAAGGCATGGCCTATATCACGCCGCGGGTGAAGCTCGAGCTCGGTGCACGCGGCGATCCCTGGCCCGCCGAGACGAAGATCATCCGCCCTTACGCGGCTGAGGATTTTCCCGATTTCTTCGAGGATCCGGATACGACTGTTACGGTGCTATCGGCACGGCGCACCTTCTGGGAAAAGGCCACGGCATTGCACGCCGAGGCCAATCGCCCGGCGGACTCGGCGCCCCCGCAGTATTTCTCGCGCCACTACTATGATCTCGCCATGCTGCTCGACTCAGACGAGGGCAAGGCCGCCGCCACTGATCTTGAGCTTCTGGCAACGGTGGCAAAGCACAAAACCACCTTCTTTCGCTCGGGTTGGGCCAACTACGATGCGGCCCGCCCAGGCACTTTGCAGTTGATACCCAGCGAGGCGCGGATCAAGGCTCTCAGAGCCGACTATCGCGCGATGGCGCCGATGATGTTCGACGACACCCCGCCGTCATTCGATGACATCTTTTCCACGATTGAGAAGTTCCAGGGAACCATCAACAGCTAGGCGCAAGCCTTGCCCGGAACCTCAAACTGACGATGCGCGCCACTTTGAACTGCAGCGGCATCAAACACCCGCAGGTTGGAATCCTGTCCGAAGATTGTCGCATTTTCTCGGACTCGGCATGATTGCCCCCGATGAAGACAGCGGCGTTGCACATGACTGGATGATGGCGCCACGTTGACGTGCTGGCGGGTATTGGGGCGTCCTCCTGGCGGAGCCGGGCTGTCGGCAGAGCCGAAGCCCCGAGATCGGGTCTTCGCCCTGACGGGCGTCCATCCCTGACGCAAGCGCGGGGACATCCGGCGGGAGGGAGGAGCCATGCTGTCCAGGATCAGGCGATGGGTCGACCCGGCTGTGGCCGATCCGCGGCCAGCAGAACGACGCCTTCTCCAGCCGCTTGGCGTAGTGACAAAGTCCCGTGCCGTCCCACCAGGCGATCTTGATCCGATCCGCCCGCTTGGCGCGGAACATGCAAAGCGCCCCGCTGAACGGATCAGCACCGGCATCGCGCACCAGCGCCATCAGCCCATCGGGACCTTTGCGGAAGTCCACTGGATGGCTGGCCAAAAATACCTTCACCCCGGCCGGGATCATGCCGAGCGTACCGCGCAGCATCACACCGCCGATGCTGATCTCGACATGGTCCGCAGCTGGCGCGCCGTGACCAGATCCAGAGGGTGAGGCTAATTCATCCCGGCGCCGTACCGATCCGGTTGCGATCGCCTTGCGCCGTTAGCCGTAAATCTGGGATGCGGTTGGTAATCCTCGAGACCTTCGCCCCGTGGTGCCAGCCTCGTGAATCACCTGCGGCGAAGCCCTCGAACCGGGAGACCGTACCCGGCATGAACCGCCTGTCCGCACGGCCGTGCTACCCGGCACCGGATCGGTTACGCCCAGTGCCGCGGCGACCCTCAGCATGCAAGTACAACGCGTCCCAATCTCCACCGCACGCACCCAGGTCCCGCTCGGAAGCGGTCGCCTCAAGACGCTCATCGCAACATGCCCCGCCACTGGCGGAAGGCACGCGAGCGGCCCCAAACAGAAATACCCATAGCGCAACGTGTGCGGACCGCGGGTTCCTGCATGAGATGCCTTGTTACGCCAAGCGGCATCCCAAACCCTTCACCATTCCGGTCGTTCAAGCAGCCTCGATGCTGTCCCGAAAGCTGTCACTCCTGCGGACCTCAGCACACTTCAGTCGGGGGCGACCGCCATGACGATGCTCGAGGTTTATTTGCCTCCAAAAATTCCAACACCGCTGCATTGAAATCCGCCGGCCGCTGCACCGGCGCAAAATGGGTGACGCCCGGCAGTTCCACCAGCCGTGCATCGGGAATGGCTTCTGCAATATAGCGCGCATGATGGGGGCGGATAAACTCGTCACTTGCCGCCCATGCTACAGTGACGGGCACGCTAATAGCACCCAGGTCCGCTGGCGAATAATTTGGCTGGCTACCCTGCATCTCCTGCAGCGCTGCGCTCATCATGTCGAAACGCTCAGGCGCGGGCGAGAGCATGGCATAATCCTTCCGGTGGCGTTTTAGGCAATTGCCGATCACTTCGGTCATTTCGAACGGCCAGGCGCCACTTGCATCTACATTGCACGCAAAAAAGAAAACGCCAGCCACCCGTTCCGGATGCGCCCTGGCTAACGCCAGGCCAGTGCATGCGCCATCGCTCCAACCCACTACCGCCGCCCTTTCAATCCTCAACTGGTCAAGCACCGCAAGGACATCCTCCGCAAATTGGACATAAGAGAACGGTGTTCCGTCCCACCCGCTGCGCCCGTGCCCACGACTGTCTATGGCGATAACTCGATAGCCGGCATCTACGAGGGCAGGGACCTGGTGCCCGAAATTGCCGGCGTTCCCCATCCCGCCATGGGCCAAGACAACGGCAGGTCCAGCCCCATATTCGCCGAACCACACTTTTACCCCCCCACAACGGATGTAAGTGCCACTTGGTGGCAAGGGCACAGGACCGTCGCTGGAAAAGGCATTCAGGTCGTCATCAGTGAACTGGGTCAATGATTATCCTCACTCTTGTCCAGACGACGAACTAATCGGCCTGGCATTGACCTTAGTCCCGACAAATCTACGCCGAGACGGCCGGTGGAACGCAACTTTACTCTCGTAGATGCGGGCGTTGTGGTCCACTGAAAAGCGCGCCATGTAGATGTTGATACGGCATTGTCACTATCTGAATGCAAGGCCTAAGCTGAGGCTCTTGCTGCTGCTTGCGCAGCCGGTGTGCGCCTAATTCCAATCGTGTGCCAGGCGCAGTCTCCACCCTAAACCCGGACATCAAAGCGACAACGGGAGCTCAGAAATTCGTGCGCGCATGAGGTGGTTTCCTACGGACGGATCAGCTCGACCGGTGAATAGGCACTGCCAGTAAACCCGGTGATACTGCTCGCTGTCTGTGACTTTAATCCCGTGGATGCGGCGCTGCAAAGGGGGGCGTAGCCGAGCCAGGCAAATGTGGCTCACATAGGGATCGCGTCTCATGGGGCAACAGTGCCGCTGCCGGCGTGACCGCCTCCGCGAAAGCCAAGAAAAGAGCAGGCCAGCGCGGCAAGATTCCTGCCCGCGCCGTCGCGATCCCGAAGGTGAATACTACGAGCAGGTGGCAGACGCCCAACAGCGAATCGATCGGCACGAGCGCACCGATTTGGAGGTCACCGGGATGTCCATTGCCGACGCCCAAAAAGCTTTCGACCAACTCTGGGGTCGATGTCGCGACAAGGCGGGATCAGGAGTTCGGCGACTACAAAGCCCGTCTGGAGGCCTAAAGAACATCGCCATCGAAATTAGCCTGGCGGTCTTGGCCTACAACATCAAGCGAGCAGTTACTGTCGCCGGCAGTGCACCGACCGTTCCACTAGCAGTTTGCGCATAGGCGAGTGTTGATCGAGCTGGCGTTCGCAACGCCCGAAGTTAACCAGCCGTTTCAAAGAGAGTGATAACATTGAAGCACCTCCGCTCGGATTTTTATCAATGCTTCCGCTTCAAGATTTCGTCAGTGCCGCTCAAGATCAAGTGTGGAAGCACGCTTTGGGTCGGGCGCGACTTGGCGTGTGGGACTGGAACCTACAGACCGGCGACTGCGTCTATTCCGACAGCTGGTTCGAAATGCTTGGCTATCGCCCTGGCGAGCTGAAGCAGGACAGCGATCTGTGGCTTCGCATTTCGCATCCGGACGATCGGGATCGTGCGGTGGCAAGCGGTGACCGGCATATTGCCGGTGAAACCGATGCAATCGAAACCGAACTCCGGCTGAAACACAAGGACGGGCACTGGGTCTGGGTGCTGGACCGCGGCGGGGTGATCGAGCGCGACGCGAACGGCAAACCGTTGCGCGTGGTCGGCGTGCAAACCGATATTTCGTCGCTCAAGGAAGCAGAGAACCGGCTCAGTCAGGTGAACGGCCGCTATGATCTGGTGCTGGAAGCCAGCGCTACCGGCATCTGGCACTTCGATCTCGCCAGCGGCCAGAGCCATTGGGACGATCGGACGCGGAATATGTTCGGCCTGCAACCAAACCCGATCGAACTTGAAAAAAATGCCTGGCATTCGTTTTTGCACCCCGATGACAAGGAGAGGGCGGAGCGGGCGCATGAGCTTAAACCTGTTGCCGGCCAGACCTCCAAAATTCGATATCGCATCATTCTCAAGGATGGTCAGGTTCGGCACGTTGAAACACTAGCGGTCTATGTTCCCGATATTCAAAATTCGGGTAGCATTGTCGGCACCATTCGCGACGTTACCGATGAGGTTCTGGCGGCCGAGACCATCAAGACCGAGAAGGAAAAACTGCGCGTCACCTTGCGTTCGATCAGCGACGCGGTGGTTAGTGTCGATATCGGCGGCTCGATCATCTTTGCAAATTCGGCAGCCGCGATGCTGGTGGGCAAGTTGGAGGCTGAGCTCACGGGCTCGGCACTGCGTGACAGTTTCATTGTCGGCACCGACGTATCGCTTGCCAGCATTCTGGGTGCTAGCGGCCAAACCGAGACGACGGCCCTCGCCGAAATTGGGGAGGGCGCGCTGTTTCTGCAATGGACCTCCAATGTGATACGGGCCGCCAATGGAGTATGCCTCGGCACTGTGTTTACGTTGCGGGATGTCACGGAGGCGCAAGTGCGGCAGCGGGAACTGTCGCACGCCGCGCGGCATGATCCGCTGACCGGGCTGCTCAACCGAAATGCCTTCGATGCCGATCTGGGCGAGTACATCCTGCGGGCCAGTACCGAGCCCATCGCGGTCTATTACGTGGACCTGGACTATTTCAAGGGTTTGAACGACTTTGCGGGCCACGCAGCCGGTGATGCCGCCTTGAGGGCCATTAGCCATGCCCTGCGAAGGAGCTTGCCCGAGCAGGCCACCATTGCCCGGCTGGGGGGCGATGAATTTGCCGTTGTTTTCGGCGCGCGGGAAACAGAAGATGCCGTCGTCATTGCCACGCAGATCCTCGACACCGTTCGGAACGTAGATATATGGACGCCCGCGGGCTATCGACGGCTGGGCGCCAGCATCGGTGTGGCGCTGATCCATGACAATCAGATACTACCCAGCGATGCCCTAGCCTTTGCCGATGACGCATGCTATCGCGCCAAATCATTGGGCCGCAACCAATTTGCGTTCTTTTCGGTAGCGGGGGTGACCCTGTCGTCGGGGTTTACCGCAGCGCGAATTGTCGCCGATATCGCCGAGGCGAAAACCGACGGCAGGCTGCAACTCTATGGCCAAGAGATTCGCACCCTTTCCGATCCCTGGAATCCGTCTGGCGATATTGAAGTTTTGGCGCGCCTGTTTGCCAAAGATGGCCGGCTGATCAGTCCGGACGAATTCATTCCTGCAGCAGAGCGTTTCGGCATGGCCGCGCTGCTGGATCGATGGATTATCGGGACCGCACTGCGCCAATTTGGCCATGACATGCAACGAACCGGGCGCATATCATTGGCGTTCAATCTGTCGGCGCAGACCTTGAGTGACCCGGCGCTGTGGGACGTGATCGCCGCGACGCTTGTCGATACGGGCGTTGCGCCGTCAAACGTAGTGTTCGAGATTACCGAGACGGCGGCATTCACCAATTTCGAAGCAGCGGAGCGGTTTGTCCGCAGCGCCCGGGCCAGCGGTTGCCGCGTTAGCCTTGATGATTTTGGCACCGGGCTGAGCTCATTTGAATATCTCCGCAGATTTCCTGTCGATTGCATCAAGATAGACGGCGCTTTCATTCAGAACCTTGCAACTCAGCAATTTGATCGCGAAATCGTTGGAGCTATCAGCAAGATTGCCGACAATCTTGGCTGTGATGTTGTGGCGGAGAAGATCGAAAGTGCCGAAGTAATCGACATTCTCTGCGGCATGGGGATCAAGTTTGGTCAGGGCTTTCTAATGCATCAACCAGAGCCATTAAACCAACTGATTGGGCGCCTCAGAGATAGCTGGTTGCTGCCTAGCACAGCGATTTCGTCGGTATGATCTGATCGCTCACTCCGGTCGCTCGACGCTAAGTAGAGGGACATGGTTGCTAAGAAAAGCTACGTTGCCACCACAAAAAGCAGGCCCCCATCTGTAGATTAAGACCAAGATCGGACGGAGGCATTTGTCGCCGCCTTCGATTGGCAGTGCTTTGAGCCGACGGCTACAGGACTGAACTTTGAGCAATGCCAGCTATCGCTGCGTTCAGCTAAACCGGACTAACAGCTAGCGGCCCCAAATACGCCGGAATCAGTCGACCCGTCATTGGTCGAAGCTGCCTGATCGCTTTCGGACCCGAACTCCCTTAGCCGATAATCCAAGCCTGCGCGCGGATGACGCTGATCAGGCGCATGCACTCAACGTTTGCAGCCTGGCAGACGTCGGGAATGTGCGGTTTGGCAGGACTGCCGCGCCCTTCCTCGCTCACCACGGTGAGGCCAACCGCGCCGTTATCGGACGTGTGCGCTCTCACCAGTACTGCGGTCAGCCACCTTTATGTAGAGTCTCACCATGTTCACGGGCTGGCCTGGCATTTGCGAATAAACACGGGCCCGAAGGTCTCGCTTTGCCCCGCTGCGGACCAGCAACACTCCCAACGCGAGCTCAGCGGCACGCTCGGGAGATGACGCAACAATGGTCTTGGGGTTCGGATCTATAGTTTCGGTCTGGAGATCAATGATACGGAACTCAGTCATGGCGATCGGTCCCGAAATGGATATTGAAGTGCGAAACTTCGTGCAGGTCGGCTCTCCTTCGCGCGGCCGCTCTACAATGGAGGGGGCTCGTCTGAACAGGAACATCCGATGAGATGGATGGACAAAAACCCATGGGCAGCGGATGCCAACGTAGCGAAGTATCGTACGTTGCTTAGAGAAGACATGCAACGAGCCAAGTCTAGAAGCTCCCGCATCGATCCCAACAGGGCAGTAGGGTCGTAGGGCTTGCTGAAAAACATGCTGCCCTCCGGAAGGTTTGCGATCCCGACCATGCGGGTGCCGGAGGTCACGATGATTTTCACAGGCGGCCACCGCTTTCGAACGGCGGCAGCGAGCTTGAGCCCGTCCATGGAACCGGGCATATCGATGTCTGCAAACACCAAGCGGATATCTAAGAGCCCAACCCAAAAAGAGTTGAGCAGTTTCAGCAGGTTGTGATTCAGTTCGGTTGTGAGACTGAACGGAGACCACGATGGCCTGGACCGAAACTGCCCGGCGCAAGTATGCGCGATGCGGGCGTCGCTATTCAAGTGATCTGACGGACGATGAGTGGGCACTGGTCCATCCGTTTCTACCATCGGCCCGGCCGACTGGGCGCCCCAGAACGACAGATTTGCGGGCGGTGGTGGACGCGGTTCTCTACATGGCCTCAAGCGGCTGCCAATGGTCGCTACTGCCCCAGGATTTTCCACCGCCATCGACAGTGCAGCGCTACTTCTATGACTGGCGTGACAGTGGCCTGCTCGCCACCATCAACCACCATCTGGAGACGACCGCCCGTGAGCTCGAAGGTCGCGAGGCGTCCCCCTCGGCCGGGGATGATCGACAGCCAGAGTGTGAAACAGCGCAGGGTTTGGACGCCAATCGGCATGATAAGTCATTGAAACGTCGATAGCGGGTGGGGTCCCGAGGTCGTGCCGGATCAAAGTCGATGCTGAACGAGCTAATTGATGGTGAGGTCGGGGCGGCATTGCCGCTTGGGCATACTGCGAATTGGAGAGCACTAGTCTACACAGCCTTTGCTCGCTCTGCCGAACCGAGGGGCGCTCAAGCAACTGCAGTAGTCGATAGCGTTTGGGCCGCCACATAGCTTAGGGCGTGAAGCAGCCCGGGCCATCCACACCTCAGGATCTGGCACGCATGGTCTGATCTAGGACCAAGTCGGGCGCCAGTTCTCCGTAGGCGAAGGCGTGCTCGACCATTTCAATAGCAGACTTGATATCGATGCCCTGAAGACACAACCAGCTGTCGCTAAAATAAGTGTCGACATATCGCTCACCGCTGTCACAGATGAGGGTAACAAGCGAGCCTTGCTCCCTGGCCTTGCGCATGGCCGCGGCGGCCCACAATACACCCATGAGGTTGGTGCCTGTTGATGCGCCGACCCGACGGGACAAAACTCTAGAAAGCACCCGTGAAGCGGCAATCGATGCTGTATCCGGGACTTTAATCATGGCGTCGATCACGCCGGGAACAAACGACTTCTCGACTCGGGGTCGGCCGATGCCCTCGATGCCGGAGCCGCGAGAGCAGGTGACCTCGATGTTATCCTGGGTCCAGCCGGCATAAAATACGGAATGCTCAGGGTCAGGCACGCAGAGCCGGGTATCAATGCCTTTGTAAAAGATGTAGCGCCCGATCGTAGCAGAAGTTCCTCCTGTCCCCGCGCTCATTGAAATCCACTTGGGAATGCTGTGACGCTCAAGAGAGAGTTGTTGAAAGATCGACTCTGCGATGTTGTTGTTGCCGCGCCAGTCGGTCGCGCGCTCGGCGAAGGTGAACTGGTCGAGATAATGGCCGTTCTCACACTGCGCCAAGCGATCCGCCTCCTCGTACACCTTGGCCGGCTCTTCCACGAAGTGGCAAGATGCACCTTGCGAACGGATCGCCTCGATTTTGCTCATGCTGGTGGTGCGCGGCAGCACGGCGATGAACTTGAGGCCCAACATGCGGGCGAAATAGGCTTCACTCACAGCCGTAGAGCCGGACGACGCCTCAACCAACACGGTCCGCGGCCCTATCAGACCATTGCAGATGCCATAAAGGATCAGTGAGCGGGCAAGGCGATGCTTCAGGCTGCCTGTGGGGTGGCTGGATTCGTCCTTGAGATAGATATCAATCCCCGGAAATCCCGGAAGCGACAAGGGGATCATGTGAGAATCGGCCGAGCGTTGCCCATCAGCGTCCATTATCTTGATGGCAGCCAATCTCCATTCTCTAAAAAAGGAATTATAGGGCATGATATACCTTAAGACCAAGGATATTTAGCATAGCATGCTTCAAAAATACGGAACATAGCAAAACTGTTTTCTTTTACAGAGATTCGATAAAACTCCGCCGAAAAAACTTCGATTAACATACTTGAGTTGAGTTAATCGGGTTCTCATAGTTGCGCAGGACCGTCAGCAATCTGGCCGCAGGGGACAGATTTTTTGGCGGGCAAGGAGAGGAACAACCATGACACGTTTGACCCGGCGAACCTTCATAGCGTGGGTGCCGCCGCTGCTCGCAGCGACGCAGGTTCCGGCCTGGGCGGCACCAGCCTCAGATCTCGAACTGATCGCTTCGCAAAAGGGCGAGCCCGCCATCGTGAAGCTATACCGCCAGCTCGAACGTCTGACCTCCACCATGACGCTGATGACGACCGGCGCCCATCCTGACGACGAACCGAGCGGCATGCTGGCCGCCTTGCGCCACGTCTACGGCATTCATCCAGTACTCTATTGCATCACGCGCGGCGAAGGCGGACAGAACGCCATCGGCCCTGAGCGCGGTTCGGTCCTGGGTGTGTTGCGGACCCGGGAAATGACCGAAGCCTCCCGCGCGCTCGACGCCTCACTGGCCTTCGGCAGCCAGGGTCACAACGACCACATGCATGATTTCGGATTTTCCAAGGACCCGAATGCCACTATCGACCGCTGGGGGCGGGATCGGGTCATCGAGCGGATGACCTGGGCGGTGCGCCAGTACAAGCCCGACGTGATCATGAACTGTTTTCTCGATGTGGGTGGCCAGCATGGTCACCACCGCGCGGCAAACGTCGCCACCTTTATCGTGGCGGAACTCTCCGGCAACGAAGCGGAATTCCCCGAACAAATCGCGGCTGGGCTGCAACCCTGGACCGTGCCCAAGATCTATCAGCCGGCCTGGGGTGGCGGCGGCGGCGTCTATGATGACGAAACTCCACCGCCGCCCACGACTTTGGTGATCAAGGCGCCCGAGCGCGACCCGATTTCGGGCGCCACTTTCCCGCAGATGGGCGAGTGGTCGCGCTCATGCCACCTGACGCAGGGCATGGGCCGCTGGCGTCCGGATCCGCAGACGGAATGGCCGATCAACCTGAGCTGGACTGCCGATGGGCAGGGGGGGCGTCAGGAAAGCGATATCCGTGATGGTGTCCTGGCCACGCTGGGCCAGATCGCCGAACTGGACGGCATGCCGGCAAGAGGCGCCGAAGCGCTGCGCACCGCGCAGGGTCTGATCGATGAGGCCGTGGCCGACTACGGCGATCCGGTCAGCGTCAAGGCAAAGCTGGTCGAAATTGCCAAGGCACTGGGCGAGGCGCGTGCGCAGTTGCCCGCCGAACTCAAAAACAATGCCGCGCACCGCCTCGATCGCAAGATCAAGGAAACCGACCTGGCCTTGGCCACGGCCGCCGGCCTGAACATCCGGGCCTTCACCGAAGGTGCAGACCTTCGTCCGGGCGCGGACATCCTCGTCAAGACGATCGTTGATGGTCCGCAAGGCATTGCCGTGGACAGCGTCGAAGTCATCGCTCGCGACGGGATCAGTGGCGGAGCCAATGGTGAGGACGGTATTTCCGTCAGTGTCGATGGCGATGCGGCGCTGACCAACCCCCTTACCGGGCAGTTCGACCCGCTGGGTGGCAATGGCGATGCCTTCCTGCGCCTGACGGCAACGATCGACGGGCACAAGGTCGTTCTCGACATCGACCTCGAAGACGCATTGCGCGTGCTGCCAGAGGCCTCGCTGGAGCTCAAGCCCGATGCGGTTGTGTTCAATACTGAAACCGAGATTGTCCCGGTCAAGATGACGGCAGTGGTTTCGGGCGCGACGACGGCCGATCTCGATTTCCAGCTGCCGGAAGGATGGACCATCACCGCGACCGGCGACACCGGCAGTGAGGCAGGCACCTTCGAGCTGGCGCCCCCGGCTGATCTGGGCACCACCCGTATCACCATCGCGCCCAAACTGCTGGAAAAGCAGGCCTATGCCATCAACGTTTTCACCTATCCCCATATCGGGCGGTCAGTGGTGCCGACGGAGGTGGCGGTGCCGGTGCAATCGGTGGGTGCGGTGATCCCGGAAGGCAGGATCGGCTATATCGGCGGTGGCAATGACAATGTGGCGACCTGGCTGGTCAGGCTCGGCGTCGAGCTGGCCGAACTAACGCCGTCCGATATGGAATCGGGCGCCTATCGCGATCTCGACACGCTGGTTGTGGGAATCTTCTCGTTCGGCCGTCGCCCCGACCTCGTGGCGGCCTTGCCTGGTGTGCATGAATGGGTGCGCAATGGCGGGCATCTGGTGACGCTCTACCATCGTCCGTCCGATGGCTGGGACGTCGCGACGGTGCCGCTGGCGCCGCTCACCATCGGCTCGCCCTCGATCCGCTATCGTGTCACCGATGCCCACGCCGTTGTCAACGTGCTCGAGCCCGACCATCCCCTGCTCAACTACCCCAACACCATCACCGAGACGGATTGGGCGAACTGGGACAAGGAGCGCGGGCTTTATTTCGCTTCGGAGTGGGACGAGGTCTATGTGCCGCTCCTGGCCATGAGTGATGCCGGCGAAGAGCCGCTGACCGGCTCGCTGCTCTCCGCCGAGATTGGAGAAGGGCGGCATACCCATACCAGCCTGGTGCTCCATCATCAGCTCGACAAGCTGACGCCGGGCGCCTTCCGTCTCATGGCAAATCTCATCCAGCCAGCCAAGCGGCCGGGCTGAGCCGACACGGTTCGCGCGGCCTCCCTGGCGCGAACCGCAGCTGCCGCATTTTGCGTGCGGCAGAACCTCCAGCCCCGCCGGGGCTGGAGGTTTTTTATTGGTTCACGTGCTGCGGTCGAGACGCGCTGTGAGCACCAGAGCGCCAGGATGATGGCGATGCCGGCAAAGGTGGTCCAGGCAGGCACTTCGCCGAAGGCAACGAAGCCCGCAAGGCTGGCAAGGGCGATGGACAGATAGCTGAAGGGTCCGAGGAGATTGGCGCGACTGCTCTGGTGTGCCCTCAGAAAGCAATACTGACCGATCTGGTACGAGCACGCAGATGGCAAGCAGCAGCGGCCAGTCGGCGCTGGCGACGGGTTGCCAGACGAACAGCGCAGGCACGGCGGTGAAGAAGGTGAGCCCCACGGTATAAAAGACCATGAGCACCGTGGTGTTTTCGCCAGCAGGCGCCCTAGTCTGGACGGTGGCCAGCGAACCGAAGACGACCATGGCAAGGGCGGCGGCGAGGTCAAGGTTCCAGGCGACCTGGCTGGGGCCGACCATGACGATGACGCCGGCAAAGCCCACTGCTGCACCGATCCAGCGCCAGGGTCCCGACCGTTTGCCGAGGAGCCAGGTGGCGAGGGCCAGGACCACGAGCGGGCGCATGAAGCCTATGGCATTGACCAGCGCCAGTGGCAGCGCGGTGAGGGCCGCGAAATTGGCACTGAGCGCCAGCGTACTACAGAGAACACGGAAGCTGTTCCGACCCCATTGCCGCGTCTGCCGCAAGGCGTGGCGGTGACGCCAGGCGAGGGGCAGGACGGTTACAAGGCCGATCAGCGAGCGGATGAAGACCATCTGCACGGCGGTCAAAGTGGCGCCGCCCAGCTTGACCAAGACGGTGGTCACGGTGACCAGAAACATGTCACCGAGCAGCCAGGCTACCCCCTAGGGCGGACGCATGTCAGCCTGCTTGCAAAAGGTTCGCCATGAGCCGGAAAGCACCGGGCACCAACTGGTCCATCTGGTGATGAAGAACGAGGCTAGTGTGAGTGTGGCGCCCCTTGCCGAAGCGTGCCGACAGCAGCGAGCCTGATAGGGGGGATTCGCCTTCATCGCTTATGGACAGCAGAGGCTGGTAGGCGTCGTCCCAGGCGGAGGCGAAATAAAGGCCGCGTTCCTTGTCCCACATGTCGAAATCCGCCTCGGTGATGCGATTGGGGCCGACCAAGAGTGGATGATCGGGGGCAAGGATCGTGACGTCCGCTGTGGGATTGGTGACGCGCCAGCGCAGCGAGGGGCTGCCGATGGTGACCGGCAGCGGCGGCGTGGTCTGGGGAATCCAGCCGTCGCTGGGGCGGTGATAGAGGGTCACCAGATGCCCGCCGACGCCAGTCCAGGCGTGGAGCCTTGCCGTCGCGGCGGCGAGGTCGGGGCGGGTGCCGAAGGCAAAGATGCCGACAACGATGGTGTCAAAACCGGAAAGGTCACCGGCCAGCGTCTCGGCATCGAGCATGGTCACGTTCGCCCCCATACGCTCCAGCCAGAGGCCGACGCGGTCGGCCCCGCCGCCGATATAGCCGATCCGGGTCGTGGGGACCTCAAGGTCGAGCGCGAGGATGTCCAGCGCCAGCGGCTGGACAAAGCGCGTGCGGCCAATGTGGGGATAGCTGATCGGTGTCACAGCGTAGGCGGGCATGCCATCGACTTGGATCGGCAGGCGGTGACGGCCCGGTTGCAGGTTCGCGTCGGGAGTAATCGTCAGTGTTCCGGGTTGCGTCGAAACGGTGATGCCTGGCGGGGGAACAATCGTGATCCGACCAGTGGCGATATTGAGCTTGAAAGCGATGGTGTGCGGAGAAGGGGCTGCAAGCGGAATTATCAAGGCATCGGGCGTCAAGGCCAGGGTGTGGCCGGGCGCCAGCTGCAGTTGCTCCTCGGTGTCGACGGCGAAGGTTATAGTTTCTCCAAGGACGATCGCTTCGGCGTTCAACGAGACATTGCCGTTCCCCCCGAGGCTCTGCCAGTCAACCGCAAAAGCATTGGTGATCGCCGCGTCCGGTTTGGCCTCGAGCGAGATGGTGGCCTGACTATCCGAGGTTGGTACGCGCTCGACGTCTCCGAAGGCGAAACTGGTCACTGGGGTCAGCGCCAGCGCAATGGCGATGCCGTGCTCCGCCTCGATGATGAGATCGACACTGCCGCCGGGGACGACGCTGGGGGAAGAAAGTGCGACAGAAATATCGATGCCGGCGGCCAGAATAATAGCGGCATCGATCTCTCGGACTTTGCGCTCGAGCCGGTGCGCATGCTCGGCACCAATATCGCTAAGCGCACTGGCAATGCCCTGACGAGCTTCGATGAGGGCTTGAGCAACCGCCTCGCAATCGGGGAAGGAGGACCGCGCGCGTTCCATGGCAGCATCGGCGGTGGCAAGGTGCGGGGAAGCGCCAAGTTGGGCAAGACTTGCGGGGAGGTCGTCAAGAATGCTGGCTTCGGTAGCGCCGCCGACCAGATGCAGCGACCACGTGGTCTGCGCCGGATGCTGCCAGAAGCCCATGCCCTGGCTGGCGTGAAAGGCGCGGGAGACCTCCCCGAGGCGATCGTAGCTCATGCCGGTGGCGGCATCGACGTCCTCGGCATGGATATGCGTGGTCGCGGGCGGGGGCGGCACCTCGTCGTCATAGGTATCACCGCCGCCCGACCAAGCCGGCAGGTAGAATTTGGTCACACGCCACGGTGCCAGGGTGGCGGTCGCGTAGGCCGGATCGGCTGCCAGAGCGAGCGCGGTTTCGGCCGCCTCGGTCATGGCGCGGTGGTGGCCGTGCTGGCCGGGCACGTCGAGAAATGTAGGGATGACGATATCGGGTCGGAAGGTACGATAGGCGCGCACCAGGCGCTCGATGATCAGGTCCTTGCCCCAACGTGCGAGGGTGTCGGGACCAGACTTGGAAAAACCAAAATCGTGGACCGGATCATCGGGACCGTGACCGAGCCAGGCGATATCGGCATCGATGACGCGGGCCGCTTCCTCCATTTCGCGTGAACGCAGCACGCCCAGGGCGCCGAGACGCTCGGGGCCGAGCGTGTTCTGTCCTCCCTCACCGCGCGTCGAGCAGGCGACGACAATGCGCGTGCCATGCTGGTGGCGCAGGGTGGCAAGCATGCCATTGTGTTCGTCGTCGGGGTGGGCGCCGGTATTCATCACCGTGACGCAAGAGCGCAGGCGCCCGAGCGCGCGGTGCAGTTCAACAAAGCGTGGCGTGGCCGCGCGACGGCGCAGGCGGTCTGTGTCGGTCAGCATGGGATAAGTCCAGTTTGGTCGGTCAGCTGGCAGGGTCGGCGACGCTGAGATGAGGGGAGACGGTATCGAGCAAGGGCAGGGCGGCCGCGCCCAGGGCGGCGGTGAGCTGTCCGGTCTGACCGCGAACCACGCGCGGCAGCGTGCGCTTGTTGCGGGTGGAAACGGAGACCGGCAATGGATCAAGCGCCCGGATCATGGCTTCCAGCACCGAATTGGGCAGGCCGCCGCCAAAGATCACGGTTTCCGGATCAAAGATGTTTTCGAGCATGGCGACCGTGGGCGCGAGATAGTCCGCGGCCATGGAAATCCACTCGAGGAGCGTGGGGTAATTCTCGTCGTGCAGCTTCTGGATGTCCTCGACGGTGGCCGCATAGACGCCGGACATGGCCAAGCGTTCGCGCAGGGCAAAGACTGAGACGAACCGCTCGAGCGCCGCCGATGGGCCGCGGCGGCTGGTGCCGGTGCGGGGCACGAGCCCGATATGGCCGATCTCCCCGGCATTGCCAAAGGCGCCGCGGAGCGGGCGGCCGTTCTGGATGACTCCGAGGCCCAGCCCGACGCCGAAATAGAGATAGCAGAAGCTGCCGACGTGGCGGCCGGCCCCATAGAGGCGCTCGCCGACGGCAGCGGCAGTGGCGTCGTTGTCCACCACGACATGCTGGCCGGTCGCCTTGGCGAACAGCGCCCTGGGGTCGGTGCCGGCCCAGCCGGGCAGGGTGGCCGGACCAACCGAACTCATGCCTTCGACTTCGAACGGACCCGGCATGACGACGCCAAGGCCGAGGAGCTTGCTCTGGTCGGCCCCCAGGGACGTCTGCAGGCGGGCGACTTCCTCGGCAACGCGGGCGGGCACGGTATCAGGGCCGACAGCGTCGAGCTGAACGATCGACTGGCCTCTTATGCCGCCCGAAAGGTCAACGAGGACGCTGACCATATGGTCAGCCGCGATCTCGACCCCCGCGGTAAGAGGGCCGTCGGGATTGACGGCAAACTGGATCGGGGGCTGGCCGCGGCCCGAGCGGAGGCGTCCGAGTTGGATGAGCAGCCCTTCCTCGAGCAATTCTTCTACGATATTGGCGACCGCTTGGGCGGTCAGTTGGGCGCGGCGCGCTATTTCGGTGCGGCCAAGATGTTCGTGCATCCGGATCACTTCAAGAACGACGCGGCGGTTGTGCGCGCGGTTGCGTTCGGGATTGGAGCCGATTGCCACACGCTGACGCAAATCTGCCTTGCTGCGATCGTGCAAGTCTGGCCTCCCGAGGTTCTCCCACCAGCCCAAAACTAGCCGCTCACAATAATAACTCAAGTAGATTATTTTATTGACAAGCTCCGGTCATTTGGCGGACGTTTGGCCTCACTGGGCGGCAATTCCGTCCTGAAATCTGGAGAGGGCCGTCGGTGGGTCGATGGCTTTATGGAGGACCGAAAATGCTTATTAAAGCGAAATTGGCAGGGCTTGCGGCCGGTGTCAGCCTGCTGGCGATGGGATCCGCTCAGGCCGTCGAAATCGAATATTGGCAGTATGTGTTTGACAGCCGCGTCCAGGCGATGGACCAGCTGATTGCCGCTTTCCAGGAAGCCAATCCGGACATCACCGTCAAGCACACCACCTTCCCCTATGCCGACTACCAGACGCGTGTCGTCGCGGCCAAGGTCGCGGGCGAGGGTCCCGATGTCGTGCAACTGTTCTACGGATGGACCGACCAGTTCGTGAAGGGCGGGCTGATCCAGCCGCTCGATCCGGAGGTTTTCCCTTATGACGCCATCGAAGCCGATTTTTTCCCCATCGTTTCGGCAATGAAGCGCGGCGACAGCTATTATGGCCTGCCAACTGCCGTTCGGTCGCTGGCCCTGTTCTACAACAAGGCGCTGTTTGCAGAGGCCGGTCTTGAAGCGCCAACCAATCTCGATGAATTGCTTGCGGCAGCCGAGGCGACCACCAAGCGTGATGGCGGTGGCAATATCATCTCTGCCGGCATCACCATGGACATGGCCGGCCAGGACCACCACTGGTGGCGCGAAGTGCTGATCCGCCAGAACGGCGGCGAGCCTTACGACGCCGAAGGCAATGTCGCCTATGACAGCGAGTCTGGTGCTGCCGCCCTCAAGTTCTACACCGATCTTCAGACCGAGCAGAAGGTTGGCCAGGTTGGCTTCATGGACGAAGGGCAGGCCGCTTTCCGCGCCGGCCTGGCGGCCATGACCATTGACGGCACGTTCCGCCTCGGTGCCTTCGAAGCCAATCCGTTCGAATGGGGCGTGGTCGAGCTGCCCGCCGATGCCAACGGCATGCGCTCGAACTATTCCAGCTACTTTGCCAACGCCATCGGCGCGACGGCGGAAGGCGAAGAACTGGTCGCCGCGCAGAAGTTCCTGCAGTACATTTCCTCTCCCGAGGCGATGGAAATCTGGCTCGACGTGGTGGGCGAACTGCCAGCCCGCCGCGACGTGGCGCTGACCAAGGCCAATCTGGCCGACCCGATCCTGGGGCCGTTCCTCAAGGGTCTCGACTACGCCCATACCACGCAGTTTTATGATGAAGCGGCGCAGCGCCAGACCGCCATCGACATGGTCAACCGCGTGCTGCTTGAAGGCCAGTCGATCGAGGATTCGATCACTGCCGCTGCAACCGCCGAGCAGGCCATCATCGACGCCGGGCGCCAATAGGCCCGGCCCGACGGCAACGAGAGGCTACCCCACCACTGTCATTCCGGCGAAAGCCGGGGTGACTTTTTGTGGGCGCGCCACGTTTTTGGGGGCGATCACGCCCTGACTTTTGCGCAGGAGCCAACATGGCGTCGGTGAATGCAGTTCCCCAGGCTAGGCCGGTACGCTTCTGGGATCGGCTGAATATCGGTACCAAGCGCGTCATCTGGGCGTGGGCCTTCCTGGCCGTGCCCATCGCGTTTTACGCCGGCATCCGCTTTTATCCCACCTTCCAGGCCTTCTGGCTGTCGATGACCGACTGGGACCTGCTGAGCCCACCCCGGTTCATCGGTTTTGCCAACTACCAGACGATGTTTGCCGATCCGGTGTTTTGGAAAGTGTTCAACAACACCTTCCTGTACCTCATCATCGGCACGCCGGTGAGCCTCGCGATCTCGTTCCTGATTGCCTATTACCTCGATCGCGTCCGGTTCCTGCACAGCTTCATCAGGGCGCTGTACTTCCTGCCGTTCCTGACCACCGCCGCTGCCATGGGCTGGGTTTGGCGCTGGTTCTACCAGCCGGTCCCGATCGGCGTGATCAACGGTTTTCTCAGCACTCTCGGCATCGCACAGCAGCCGTTCCTGCGCTCGGTCGACCAGGCGCTGATTTCCATCCTGATACCGGCCATCTGGGCGGGGCTCGGCTTCCAGATCATCATCTTCATGGCAGGGCTGCGAGCCATCCCAGGTACGTTCTACGAGGCTGCCCGCATCGACGGGCTGGGCGACTGGGCGATCCTGCGCAAGATCACCGTGCCGCTTCTGAAGCCGACCACAGTGTTCCTCGTCGTCTTCTCCTCGATCGGGTTCCTGCGCATTTTCGATCAAGTATACAACATGACCAGCAACGATCCGGGTGGTCCGCTCAACGCGACCAAGCCGCTGGTGCTGATGATCTACCAGACCGCCTTCTCATCCTACCAGATGGGCTACGCCGCTGCGCAGACCGTCGTGCTGTTTACCATCCTGCTCTTCGTGTCGCTGCTCCAGCTCTATGTGCTTAGGGAAAAGAAATGACCGCCACTTCCGCCCCGGCCAGCGAACTGACAGCCAATAGTCGCGATATTCGCCCCGGCCGCATCATCATCTGGACGCTGCTGCTGATAGGCGGGATCATAATGATTACGCCGCTGCTCTTCATGTTTTCAACGTCGCTCAAGACATCGGGCCAGGTCTATGACCTGCGGCTGATCCCGGCCGCGCCGACATTCGACAACTACCTGCGGGTGCTGGGAGATGGCCGCTTCATGCGCTGGTTCCTGAACTCAACCTTCATTGCGCTGACGGTCACGCTCTCCAATGTCTTTTTCGACAGCCTGGTGGGCTACACGCTGGCAAAATTCGAGTTCCGGGGCCGCTATTTCATTTTCCTGGCCATCTTGTCGACCCTCATGATCCCGACCGAAATGCTGGTGATCCCCTGGTATCTGATGTCGAGCCAACTCGGCTGGATCGACAGCTACTGGGGCATCATGTTTCCGGGCATGATGACCGCATTCGGCGTGTTCCTCATGAAGCAGTTCTTTGAGGGCGTACCTAACGACTTCCTTGAGGCGGCACGGATCGACGGGCTCAACGAGTTCACCATCTGGTGGAAGATCGCTATGCCCATGGTAGTGCCGGCCATTTCGGCCCTCGCCATCTTCAGCTTCCTGGGAAACTGGACCGCATTCTTCTGGCCACTGATCGTCACGACATCGCGCGAGCTCTATACGCTGCCCGTCGGCATTTCGAGCTTTTCGGCGGAGTCCTCGATCCAGTGGGAGCTAATCATGACCGGCGCTGCGATCGGCACCATTCCCACGCTCCTCGTCTTCCTGCTGCTGCAACGCTATATCGTCCGTGGCGTCATGCTGGCTGGCCTCAAGGGTTAAGCAATGACCGATCCCCGCTTGGCCGATGTCTCGGTTTTTCCAGATCCGATCTACAAGGAAACGGTGCTACGGCCGCTGTTCGACGGCGCAAAGAACCACCATGTCGCGGGCTTCCGCGCCATCGACAGAGCCCATTTAGTGATGTTGGCCGAGACCGGGATTCTTGATGCAGAGCAGGCCAGGGGTATCGCCCAGGCGCTCGAGAGCATCGAGAACGAGGTCAATCCATCCGCACTGGTCTATACCGGCGAAGTTGAAGACTTCTTCTTTCTTACCGAGAAGGAGCTCAAGGAGCGCGTCGGGCCCGACCTTGGCGGCCGCCTGCATACCGCGCGTTCGCGCAACGACATCGACCACACCCTGTTCAAGCTCGGCCTGCGTGAGCGGCTCAACCTGCTAATCGACAAGGCGCTGAAGCTTCATGCAGCCCTCATCGCGGCGGCGGAGCGCGAGAAGACGACGCTGATCGTGGCCTATACGCATGGGCAGCCGGCCCAGCCGACGACCTTCGGGCATTACCTTTCGGCGATCATTGAATTTGTCAGGCGTGACATCGAGCGGCTGTTCGATGCCTACCGGATCGTTGATCTGTCACCCATGGGGGCGGCAGCGATTACGACGAGCGGTTTTCCCATTGATCGGGCCAGGGTCGCCGAGCTTCTCGGATTTTCGGAGCCGCTACAAAATAGCTATTCCTGCATCGCCGGCGTGGACTACATCACCGCAACCTATAGCGCGATCGGGTTGATGTTTCTCCATCTCGGCCGTCCGATCCAGGACTTCCAGGTCTGGACGAGCTTTGAGGTGGGACAAATCTACGTCCCCAATTCGCTGGTGCAGATTTCCTCGATCATGCCGCAAAAGCGCAATCCGGTGCCGATCGAACACCTGCGGCACCTAGCAAGCCAGACGTTCGGGCGCGCCCAGTCGATGCTGACTGTCATGCACAACACGCCGTTCACCGACATGAACGACAGTGAGGGCGAGACGCAGGCGATGGGCTACGGCGCCTTTGACAGCGCCAACCGGGTGCTGGATCTGCTTGCTGCACTGGTGGCGCAGGTCAAGATCAATCCGCTGCGCGTCCGAGCCAATATCAGCCGATCCTGCATCACCATCACCGAACTGGCCGACAGCCTTGTTCGGCGCGAAGGACTGTCCTTCCGCGAAGGGCACGAAATCGCGGCGGCGGTGGCAAGGGCGGTCGTCGCGATGGATGGGGATCTGGTGAGCGATGGTTACGCGCCTTTCTCGGACGCCTTCGGCAAGGCCGTTGGGCGCCAGAGCACGCTGGACGAAGCCGCCTTTGCCGAGATCGTGTCGCCCGAATATTTCGTAGCGGTTCGCACGCGCTATGGCGGTCCGGCACCGGCTCCCCTCAATGCCGCGATCACTGGCTACCGCCAGGATGCCAGCCGCTTTGCCGAACAGCACCAGATCATTTTGCGACGCCAGGCTGATGCCGCGCGCATGCTCAACGAGCGCTTCGGCGCAGTAAAGGGAAACGCCTGATGGCTAAGATCGAATTGCAGGGCTTGGTCAAGGACTATGGCAAGACCCGGGCTGTCCATGGCATCGATCTCACGATCAAAGATGGTGAGTTCGTCGTGTTCGTCGGACCCTCGGGCTGCGGCAAGTCAACCACGCTGCGGATGATCGCCGGGCTCGAGGACATATCGGATGGCAAGCTGCTGATCGCCGACGAAGTCGTCAACCAGCGCGAGCCCAAGCAGCGCAATATCGCCATGGTGTTCCAGAATTACGCCATCTACCCGCACATGACCGTCGGACAAAATATCGGCTTCGGGCTTTATACTGCCAAGCTGTCGAAGGCGGAAAAAAAGAAACGGATCGAGGAAACAGGACAGATCCTGGGCCTCGAAAAGCTGCTCGACCGGCGGCCGGCGGCCCTTTCGGGTGGCCAGCGCCAGCGCGTCGCCATCGGCCGCGCCATGGTGCGCGATCCCGTGGCCTTCCTCTTCGACGAGCCCCTGTCCAATCTCGATGCCCAGTTGCGGTCGCAGATGCGCATGGAGATCAAGAGCCTGCATCGTCGCCTCGGCACTACCATCGTCTATGTGACGCATGACCAAGTCGAAGCCATGACCATGGCCGACAGGATCGTGGTGATGCGCGATGGCCATATCCTACAGGTTGGCACGCCGACCGACCTCTACGAAAATCCCAGGGACGTCTTTACCGCCCGCTTTATCGGCAGCCCGTCGATGAACATGGTGGACGGCACGATCGCCTCAGGCGTCCTCAGCACCGACGGCGCGCAGGTGGAGGGCCTGACCCTGCCGGCGCATCAGGGCAAGGTCCTGGTTGGCGTGCGGCCGCATGACCTGATGGTAACCGATGACGTCGACGGCGCCGGGCTGAGCGCGCGCGGCGAAGTCGAAGCGGTGGAGCCGCTCGGCTCCGAAACGCTGGTGCATGTCAAGCTCGGAGCCAGCCAGATCATTGCCACCGCTCCGGGCCGGGTCGTGCCTCCCATCGGCAGCACCGTGTCGCTCAAGGCCGAGGCCAACTCGCTGTATCTCTTTGATGCAGCGAGCGAAAAGGCCTTGGGTCGCGCATGACATCGCAGTCCAAAACCGGGGCTGTCTTGAGCCTCGGACGCATCTATTGCGACCTGGTGTTCCGAGGCCTCGACGGCATGCCGCAACTGGGCCGCGAAGTGTTTGCCGAGGAGTTTACCCTGACCCCCGGGGGCGGCGCTCTCATCACCGCCGCGCACCTGGCCGCGCTCGGTCGGCCGGCCGCCTTGCTGGCTCGCTTTGGTACCGACGAGCTGTCCAGCGCCCTTGGCGAACAGATCAAGCAACTGGGTCTTGACCTGCAGTTTCTCGACCGGCACCCAACTGCCGGGCCGCAGCTCACGGTCGTCATGGTGCAGAACGGCGAGCGCGCCTTCCTGTCGCGTCGCGCCGGCCACGCCCGTCCGGCCAGCTTTGAAAGAGCCCTGGCCTGGAGCGCGGCCACGCACCTCCACATTGCCGAATATGCCACGCTGCATGAAATGACCGATGCCATCAGTGCCGCCAAGCGCCATGGCCTCACCGTCTCGCTCGACCCCAGCTGGGATGACACCCTGATCCGCGAGCCGGCATTCTTGGCGCATGCCGCCGGCACCGATATCTTCCTGCCCAATCTCGAAGAAGCCGAAGCGCTGAGCGGCTTGGCCGATCCCGCGGCGGCCTTGGCTCAACTGGCGTCGAAATTCCCCATCGTGGTGCTAAAATGCGGCGGGGAGGGTGCCATGCTGGCGGCGGCCGGCCAGACGCTTGCTCTGCCCAGCCGGAAGGTCGAAGTTATCGACACCACCGGCGCCGGCGATGCCTTCAACGCCGGCTTTCTTCACTCCTGGCTGAACGGCGCCGCGTTCGCCGACTGCCTCGCCGCCGCCATCCAGGCGGGGACGCGCTCTGTCCAGGCCCCGGGGGGTATTGGCAGTCTCCAGTCCCCGACATAGTCGATAGGGGATGCGGACGAAAACTTGGACTACCCCGGAGGTAGTTCATGTATTCATACGAAGATAGGATCCGAGCGGTCGAGCTCTATATCAGGCTCGGCAAGCGTGTCAGGGCGACCATTCTGCAGCTGGGTTACCCGACCACGAATGCCTTGAAGGGCTGGCACCGCGAATACGAGAAAGGCCTCGATTTGCCAGCGGGCTTTGCGGTCCGAGGCCCGAAATACACTCAGGCACAGAAGGAGTCGGCTGTTGAGCACTACCTCACTCATGATCGCTGCATCTCTGCAACGATGCGAGCGTTGGGCTATCCCGGTCGTGGAACGCTGACCGCATGGGTTCGCGAGGCGTTTCCTGAGGCCAAGAAAGTCATAGTTGGTGTAGCTGGGCGCCCAAGTTATCCCGAGGCATTGAAACAGGCGGGCGTTATTGGGCTTTGCAGTCGACAAGAAAGTGCGCAGGCCGTTGCTGAAAAATTCGGCGTATGCAGGCCGACATTGTATAATTGGAAAAACCAGCTACTCGGCACTGAGGCTCCCTCAACCATGAAACGCAATACCGCCTCATCGGCAGCGCCAGAGCGAGAGGAGTTGGAGCGTCAGCTCGACTCCCTGCAACGCGACATCCGGCAACTGCAGATCGAGCGGGATCTCTTGAAGAAGGCCAATGAACTCCTAAAAAAGGCCTGGGCGTTGATCTGCAGCTCCTGAGCAATCGGGAGAAGACACCGCTGGTTGGCGCCCTCAAAGATCTCTATCGGCTGCCAGAGCTGCTTGCCCAGTTGGAGCTGGCACGAAGTTCGTACTTTTACCATCGAGCCCGTGTGAAGGTGGCAGACAAATACCTCGCTATTCGTCACAGCATCACTGAAATCTTCGAGCTCAACCATTGCTGTTACG
>NZ_LAPV01000131.1 GCF_000971275.1 Devosia psychrophila
GCTTTGATTGGCGTCTTTGCTCCGTGATGCCAGGCGCCGAAGCTCTTGCGACGAATAATCCTGCCTGATCCGAACCGAGACTGTCATGGGCGAATTTCCTTCGCCCCATGGAATCAGTAATTCCCTGAAGAAGGAATCCAAAACGAGTCACAAATAATCCCCGTTGGTATTAGCCAAGCCCCGCAGGCTGTTCAGACAAACCGAGCCACCTCTGCCATCAGGCACAAAATCCACTTATCCCGCTGTCCAGATTTCCCGAGCCACCTCTCCAGATCCCGCGTGCTCCGGCCATGGCCTCGACTATTGATCACGATAACCCTATGGCCCGAGCCCAGAAGGGAAGGAATCTGATGTGCTCAGTTGCCGCTGTGGCCAAGGCCGCCATGCAGCAGGATAACGGCCGGACCTTTACCGACGTCGGCGTACCAGATGCGGGCGCCGCAGTGCTCGACGTGGTCCGCCCGCTCCGGCGTCGGTAGCGGCGGCGTTCCGTCACGTTCGAAGATCACAAGGACATCGTCGCGAAAAGGCGCCGAAGGCAGGGATGCGGCATGACTGGTAACCGAGCGACGATAGCGCGGCAGGCGGGCGGCGAGCCTCGTCAGAACTCCGGCTAACGCATCTCGTTCGAGCCCAAGGTCGGCCAGCGTCAGCGCTTCGAATATGGCCACGGCGTCATTGAGGTCGTCGCTGCTGCGCTGGCGCTCGGCGATGAGCAGGGCCAGTCCCTCATCAGGACGTCCGAGATCGCGCAGCTTGCTGGCCAGCTGAATTGTGGCCCGGCGGTGCAGGTCGCTATCAAGCCCCTTGCCTAGAGCAGCCTGATATAGCGGCGCGGCGGCGGCCTCGTTGCCGATTGAATCATTGGCCGAAGCCAGCTCGAACGGTGCCCGTGAGTGTTGCTCCGGCAGTTCGGCCATCAACGTCGACATAGCCTCGAGAAACTTAGCCGGTGGCGTGGCGTCGACAGCGGTCCATAACGTAGCGAGACGCGCCAACCAGTCGGCGGGGATGTTGTGCTGGTCCATTTCGTGCTCCATTCACGGCAGAACAATGCGCAGGCGGTTGAACCTTGTCGCCGCCTCAGCGTATCCACATTCGGCAGGCACCAAGGCGTGCGATCGCCAATCCTTGTCGAGTATAGCGGATATTTCAATGCGCACCCTGCTTCTGCTGCTCATGCTGGTTCTATCGCCCGTCGCCGTCATGGCGCAGGTGCCGGGCCTTACGCCCGCGCCAGAGGCCCGCACGGAGCCCGGCAGCGACGCCAGCATCGACGAACTGGTGCGCATCCTTGAAAATGATCAGACCCGCGCGTTGCTGATCGAGCGGCTGCAGCAGACCGGTGCCGGCGCCCCTGTCCCTGCGGAGACGCCTCACGATCTGAGCATCGTGCGACAGCTGGCCGAATATACCCGGGCCGCGGCCGAGGGCACGTCGACCACCCTGCGTTCGTTGGGCGCGGTGTTCGTCGATCTGCAGCAGGGGTTAAGCGGTACGCTGAACGCCGATCTTGAGAGCTTTCGCGATGTGTCGATCAGCGTGCTGCTGGTGGCTGCGGGGCTGTTCGGCAGTTTCTGGGTGCTGCGGCTGGTGGTGCATTGGGCGCTGCGGATGATTGCGCGGCGGGTTGCCGGCCGTGGCTGGATATCGCGCGTTGCCGGCACCATCGGGGCGCTACTGGTCGATCTTGGCTCGGTGCTGCTGGCCTGGGCCATCGGCTATATCGTGGCGATTACTCTGGTCGATGGTACGACAGGACGCATGGGCATCAACCAGTCGCTGTTGCTCAATGCTTTCCTCCTGGTGGAGATGACCAAGATGGTGGCGCGAGCTTTGCTGGCGCCGCGCTACGAGGCCGTGCGGTTGTTACCCGTGGGTGACGGTAACGCGGCTTACTGGTCGTTTTGGCTGGCGCGGATCATTTCGCTGGTCGGCTACACTTTCCTATTTGTCTCCCCATTACTGGCTTCCAATATTTCAATCGGCGCTGCCTCGGCGGTGCAGGTTCTGGTAATGGCGACGGCCGTCACTATCGGCATCATCATCGTGCTGCAGAACAAGGACGAAGTGCGGATCTGGCTGTCCGGCATTGCCGAGCGGCGTGGGCATGACGGCACCGGGCAGTTGCTATCGCTGCTCGGCCAGCACTGGCATGTGGTGGCCATCGTCTATCTGGTGACGCTGCTGGTGGTGTGGTTCGCCAATCCGGATCAGGCGCTGCCCTTCATGCTCGGGGCGACAGTGCAGTCGATCGTGGCAATTCTTGTCGGTATCGTCATCGTCAGTTTTATTTCGCGCTTCGTCAATGCGGGACTTAGCCTGCCGCCTGATATCAAACAGCGCTTGCCGCTGCTGGAAACGCGACTGCGGGCCTTCGTGCCGACTGTGATGCAGGTAGTGCGCTGGGTGGCTATCGTGGCGGTGCTGCTTGCCATAGCCCAGGCTTGGGCGCTGTTCGATTTCGTCGGCTGGATAGGCAGCGATCATGGCCAGCAGGTTGCCGGCTCGGTTATTTCCGCTGCACTGATCATCCTCGCCTGCGTCGTGCTGCATGTGGTGGTGGCATCGTGGATAGAATACCGACTCAACACCAGCATCGGCAAAACACCGACGCCGCGCGAGAAGACGCTGCTCGGCTTGTTCAAGAACGCTTTCACCATCGCGCTGGTGGTGTTTGGGCTGATGCTGGCGCTGGCGCAGATCGGGGTCAATATCGCGCCACTGCTGGCGGGCGCCGGGGTGATCGGCCTGGCCATCGGTTTTGGCGCACAAAAACTGGTGCAGGATATCATTACCGGCATTTTCATCCAGTTTGAAAATGTGATGAACGAGGGTGACGTGGTGGAGGCGGCTGGCCGCTCGGGCGTCGTTGAAAAGCTCACAATTCGGTCGGTGACGATCCGTGACATGAGCGGAACGGTGCATCTGATCCCGTTTTCCTCGGTGGACCAGGTCTCCAATATGGTTCGCGGTTTCTCGTTCTATGTGGCGGAGTTCGAAGTGGCGCGCGACAGCACTATCGAGGAGGTCAAACAGGCGCTGCGTGATGCCTTTGTGCAGGTGATGGAAATTCCCGAGCACCGCGACGTCATCCTCGATGATCTCGACCTGCAGGGGCTGATTGCCATCACGCCTGCCTCGATGAGCCTACGCACCCGCATCAAGACGGTGGCCGGCAAGCAGTGGGGCGCCGGCCGGCTGTATAGCGAGTTGGTGATGCGCCTGTTTGAAGATCGCGGCATCAAAACGCCGAGCCAGACCGTGACCTACCGCACCGCGGGACAATTGCCCCCTCCCGGAAGCGAGCCCGCTCAATAAAGTTGGCGCATTCGTGATCGGGCTAAGCGCCACTGGGCCTTGCCTTAAACCGATCTTAATTTGATGGGTTAAAATAGTGATACACGCGCCCGTTGCGGCACAGCCGGCGCAATCGTGTTTTTTGTCACGCGTATCACGAGGCTCGTCATGTTCCACTCGACCGGCAAATCCATCCTTGCCCTGCGCGGGCTTTCCGCATTGGCAATCGCTGCTGCCCTGAGCTTGAGCGCCGTGGCGCCCGCTTTGGCCAATAGCGCCGATTTCGTGCGTAGCCTGTGGCCCCAGGCAGAGGCGCGCGGCGTCAGCCGCTCCGCATTCCAGGCGGCCTTTGCGGGCTACAGCTTCTCGGCCAAGCTGATGGAGCATACCAAGTCGCAACCCGAATTCACCCGCACGGTGCAGGACTATATCGAGCGCCGCGTCACCAATGCCCAGGCCAACAAGGGCCGCGCAATGCGGTCCGAGTGGAACCAGACGCTGACCGGGAGCAAGCAGCGCTGGGGCGTGCAGCCGGAATTCGTGCTGGCCATCTGGGGCATGGAGACCAACTTCGGTGGCTTCATGGGCGGCGAACAAACCATTCACGCGCTGGCAACGCTGACCGAGGGCGGCTATCGCCCGGACTTTTTCCGCGAAGAGTTGCTGACAGCCCTGCGCATCATTTCCGATGGCCATGTGAGCGCCGATAACATGTTGGGCTCATGGGCCGGCGCCATGGGCCACACCCAGTTCATGCCCTCAAGCTTCATGCGCTATGCGGTCGATTACAATGGCGACGGCAAGAAGGACATTTGGAACTCGGTGCAGGACGCGCTGGGCTCCACGGCGAATTACCTGCACAGCTTCGGCTGGCGCGAGGGCGAAACCTGGGGTTATGAGGTCAATCTGCCGAGTGGCTTCGATTATGCGGGGGCGCGCCAACTGGAACGGGCGCCGCTGGCCCAGTGGCAGGCCATGGGCATCCAGCGCGTTTCGGGCAAGCCGTTTCCACGTGGCAGCGATATCGGGCGCCTTTACATGCCGGCGGGCGCCTCAGGGCCGACGTTCCTGCTGCTGCCGAACTTCGATGTGATCAAGCGCTACAATAATTCCGACAGCTATGCGCTCGCCGTGGGGCACCTGGCAGATCGCATTATTGGTGGCGGCGACTTTGCCACGCCGTGGCCGGCCAATGACTATGCCCTCAGCAAGGCGCAGCGCGGCGAGCTGCAGACGCTGCTTGGCCGGGTCGGCTACAATGTGGGTTCACCCGATGGCGTGCTCGGTCCCAAGACGCGCGCTGCGGTGATTGCCTATCAGCAGCGCGCGGGCATTCCTGCCGACGGACACATTTCTGGCAGATTGCTCGATAGGCTCAAGCGTTAACCTATCGTTAACCCTTTGGGGGCACCCTAAGCGGGCTTAAGTAGAGGGCAGGCAGTCTCCATTCATTCGAGGCGCCTGCCCTCGCCCATTATGCGAGGCCTCCGGGATGGCCACAATATTCCCGGTATTTGCCGCTATGTGGCGGCTCTCCCAATTTGCGCGTTGTAGCCATGTCTAAGCCCTATTCCCTATCCCGCCGTACCCTCATCGGCCTGCTGCTGGTGAGCGTTGCGCTGCCCAGCCCGGCCTTCGCCCTGTCAATCATGGATCCGTTCAACCTGCCGGCGGCCATGGATGGCGGCACAGTCAAGGTCGGCGACGGCATCGCCTATGCCGATGGGCCGCGCCACAAGCTCGATGTCTATGCCCCTGCAGCACGCGGTTCGCTGGCGCCGGTGGTATTCTTCATTTATGGCGGCGGCTGGAGCCGGGGCGAGCGCTACGAATACCAGTTCGTCGGCCAGGCCCTGGCGTCGCGCGGCTTCGTCGTGGTCATCGCAGACTATCGGCTGGTGCCTGAGGTTACCTATCCGGCATTCCTCGAGGACAGTGCCAATGCGCTGGCCTGGGTACAGGACAACATTACCTCCTACGGTGGCGATACAAATCGCCTCTTCCTCGCCGGTCACTCGGCTGGTGCCTATAATGCCACCATGCTGGCGCTCGATCCGTCGTTCCTGCGCGAATATGGCGTGACCATGCCTATCCTCGGCGTCGCGGCGCTCTCCGGGCCGTTCGATTTCTATCCGTTCGAATATGGCGAGGTGCGCGAGGCCTTCGGCAAGGCGCCGAACCCGCAGGGCACGCAACCGATCAATTTGGTGACCAGCGATATGCCGCCGATGTACCTGGCTTCCGGCACGACTGATCCCATTGTGCGGGTGCAAAATACCGAGCGCTTCGCCCAGAAACTCAAGGACAGCGGCGTCTGGGTCACAACCCGCTATTATGAGGGCTTCGGCCACATGGAGACGGTGCTGGCGCTCGGCGCCATGTGGCGCTGGCGCATGCCGGTGCTCGACGACATGGTCACCTTCTTCCAGATGTTCGGCGCCTTCCCCAGCGGTGTGCCTTATGTCGCCGTGGCGCCCAACGCCCCCGAAGACCTGCCCGAAGCCATTGCGCCGATGGACCAGATCGTTGAACAGATGAATTCTATGTTCCAGCCGATCGAGAACTAGGCAGCGCCCGCAGGGACAAATCGCGCCAGTGGTGCGATTTAAGCAGACTAGGCCATGAGGCCTATGGCCGAATGGCACGAAGGCGCCGCATTCACCGGGCGTCATCAACCGGCCGTCACCCTCGGGCTTGACCCGAGGGCCCTTCACTTGCCGAGCGGCCGGTGAAGTACAGAGCCCTCGGGTCGAGCCCGAGGGTGACGTGCAGTGCCTGCCAGAGCGAAGGTAATCTTTACCGCGTGGACTCAATCTCCACGGACGCCGCCGAGCGCTGGTTCTCTCCGTGGAACACCGCCTCGATATTGTTTCCGTCCGGATCGAGCACGAAGGCACCGTAGTAGCCAGGGTGGTAGTGCCGTTCGCCCGGCTTGCCATTGTCGCTGCCGCCGGCCGCCAGCGCGGCCTCATAGAAAGCGTCGACCGTGGCGCGATCGCTCGCCTGGAAAGCCAGGTGGATGTGGCTCGGCGTGGTTTTGGCATCCGCCCCATCAACGAACAACTCGTCGACCTGGAACCAGCCCTCGCCCTGCATTTGGATGGTGTGGCCTAGTGTAGCCAAAACTTTTTCATAGAACAGGCGCGTATCTGCAAAGTTCCGCGCCCGCAGGTGGATATGGTCGACAAGTCGGCCGAAGTGCCAGGTCATGATATTCTCCATAAACTGGTACAAAGCAAAACCGCCCGGAACTGGTTCCGGGCGGCTTGAAATCTGAACTGGATTATTCGGCTTCGTTGGCCGGGGAAGAATTGAGCTGGCCGTATTTTTCGACGCCGATCTTTTCGAGCAGGTCGAGCTGGGTCTCCAGGAAGTCAATATGACCTTCCTCGTCCGTCAGCAGGGCTTCAAACAGGTTCTTGGAGACATAGTCACCAATGCTTTCGCAGAGCTCGCGGCTGGCCTTATAGGCGGCGCGGGCTTCGTATTCGCCGGCGAGATCGGCCTCTAGCACTTCCTTGATGGTCTGGCCGATTCGCAAAGGCGCAACGCGCTGCAGGTTCGGGTGACCTTCGAGGAAGATGATGCGCTCGATCAGACGATCGGCATGATGCATTTCTTCAATGGATTCGGCGCGTTCCTTGGCAGCCAGCTTCTTAAAGCCCCAGTCGTCGAGCAGACGAAAATGGACCCAATACTGGTTGACCGCACCGAGTTCGAGAAAGAGGGCCTCGTTAAGCCGCTCGATGACTTGTGCTTCGCCTTTCACGCCGTACTCCACTCTGTTGCTTTTTAAGCTTGTCTAACCCAGATGGAAGCGAAACGACTTCGCCGGCCTCCAGGGCTTGCTGCGAGTGGTAGTTTTCGGTGACGCGGACAATAATGTCCACCACATTCGGTACGCAACCGCTGCATTTGGCGCGGCGATTCAGCTCACCATAGACCTTGGCCGGCACGACTAGTTGCCAGGGATCGGCTTTAAGCAGGTCGAGAACGATGTTCTCGACCTCGCTGCTGGTGATCATATTGCACTGACATACGAGCATATTGGTGCGACTGGTCTTGATGGAGCTTGCTGGCCGCATAAAGCGACTCCATTAGGTGAATGTCAATGTCAGATTTGAATTGCCCGAGGCAGGATCAGGTGTGGGGACGCGCTTCCAACCATTGTTGCAGCAGGTCTGCTGGCATGGGCCGCGCCATGTGAAAGCCCTGGCCTTCCTCGACGCCCAGGCTACGGAGATGGTCATAGGCGTAGGCGGTTTCGATGCCTTCGGCGCAGACCCGGAAACCCAACCCATTGGCCATGGCGATGATCTGGCGCAGCAGGAAGTCGTCGTGGCTGGCGTCGATCAGCGGGCGCACGAACGACTGATCGATCTTGAGGACATCGGCCGGGATGCGCGAGAGGTAGCTCAGGTTGGAATATCCAGAGCCGAAGTCGTCGAGCGCCACGGTGACGCCCGCTCTGCGCAAGCGCGTCAGTTGCTGCACGGTGCGCTGCGAATTGGTCGCCAGCGTGCCTTCGGTGAATTCGAGTTCGACATGCTGAGGCTCAAGCTCCAGCGCTTCGAGCCGATGCAGCAGCACGTCGTCAAAGCCGGCCTCGGACAGGTTGACCGGCGAGGCGTTGATCGACACGCGCAGGTCGTATCCCAGGTCGCGGAACAGCCGGTTCTGCTGCAGCGCCGTAGTCATCACCCAATCTGTCAGTGGTGTGATCAGCGCGGTCTGTTCGGCCAGCGGCACAAATTCTGCTGGCGATATGGGGCCCAGTTCGGGATGGGTCCAGCGCAGCAGGGCCTCGACGGCGTGGCAGGCGCCGGAACTCATCGTGATGCGTGGCTGGTAGTGCAGCGTCAGCTGGTCCGGCGCGGCGAGTGCTGCGGGCAGGTCTGCCAGAATACGGAATGCGCGCAGGTGGGCGGCGTCGGAGCTGTGATCATAGAAGGTGTAGCCGCTGTCGATGCGGCGGCTGTCCTGTGCCGCGACCAACGCGGCGCGCAGCGATTCCGCAGCCCCCTGCGTGCTGTCGAGCGGCAGCAGGCCAACGCCGACCTTGGTCTTGATCGGAATGGCGTTGACTTCGATGGCGCCAGCGAAAGCGGCCGCGATGATGGTCGCCAAGGTCGGCGCCTGGGCTGGGTAGTCGACCGGAATGGCAGTGGCGATGCTTAGCACGCTGACGTGAAAAATAGCCGCGTCGGGCGGCAGCAGCGACGCCAGCATGCTGGCGCCGGCGCGGACAAAGTCATCGGCAAACGCCATGCCGAGGGCACGCAGGATTTCGTTGTAATGCTTGGCCTCAGCCAGGGTCACCAGTACCAGCATCGTGGGCCGGTGGGGATGGGCGAGGTCAGCGAAGCGTTCGATGAACTGTAGGCGATTGGGCAGGCGGGTGACGTGATCGAAACGACCGATCTGCGCCATCGCGGCCTCGGAAGGTGCAGTGGCGGCAGGCGTGGTTTCGATGCTGGGTCGCGCGCCGTAGCTCACGCTGTGGTCTCCATCTGCTCCCGAAGGCGCAATCTGGCCCGGCGCTCCTTAAAGCCGGATGAACTTTGCAGCAATCATCGTGTCTTAGCGAAACATTGTTAGCCTCTCGCTCGTATCTTGGTTGCACGAAACGGGGCGGTCATGACTATCTCTATCCTCAGTATCATCAATGCCCTCAGTCCCAAGGATGCGGGTGCTACCAGGGTCGCGAGTGATGTGCCCTATGGCGCGTCGGCGCGGCAGAAGCTCGATGTCTATGCACCCAAGAAAGCCGACGGACCTCTTCCCGTGATATTCTTCGTCTATGGTGGCTCCTGGATGGACGGCAGCCGTCATCACTATACCTTCGCCGGTCGAGCGCTGGCGGCTCTGGGTTATGTTGCTGTCATTGCAGATTATAGGGTGCTGCCCGAGGTCGAATATCCCGGCTTTCTCGATGATGGCGCGGCGGCATTTTCCTGGGTGGTCGAGCATATTGCCGAGTATGGTGGCGACCCAAACCGCCTGGCGCTGATGGGGCATTCGGCCGGCGCCTACAATGCGCTGATGCTGGGGCTGGATCGCGACTACCTCACACGGCTGGGCCTGCGTGACCGGGTGCGCTGCATGGTGGGGCTGTCCGGGCCCTATGATTTTTTTCCGTTCGATGGCCCGATAACACTACGCACCTTTGGCGCAGTGCGCGAGCCGTTGGGCACGCAGCCAATCAACCACGTGTCGGCCGACGCGCCGCCGACATTTCTGGGCTCGGGCGACAAGGATACCCTGGTCTATCCGCGCAACAGCATGGCCTTGGCCAAGAAGCTGCGCGAAGCGGGCGTGACGGTGGTCGAAAAACACTATCCGACGCTGGGGCATCCGGGGCCGCTGATGGCGCTGGGCCGTCCCGCCCGCCGCATCGCGCCGGTGCTGGCCGACGTTGCCGCGTTCTTGCGCCAGTATCTTTAGAGTTTTCTTTCCTGCTGCCGACGCGCTGCGATGATTGCGGCCGAAGCGGCCGTCCGGTGCGGCGACGAAAAGAACTCTCTATGCGCCAAAATCAGGATGGTGGCGACACAGGTAGCGATCGGCAGCCATTCCGAGACGAACCAGGCGACCGTGGCGACCGAGAAATAATAGGCCCGAATGCCGCTGTTGAAATTTTTGGCGCCTAGCGCATTCATCCGCGTAATGGCGTCGATCTCTTCGTCCGAAATTGGCGAGGAATGATCGATGGCCCCGAGCATGATGCAGAAGTGGTTGAACTGGCGCAGCGACAGCGTGAAGGCGAAAAACGCCAACACGAACATCGTCAGCATCACCACCAAATGCAGTTGCACCTCCGTCACCGAATAGACCCGGTGCAGCGACGCCGAATTGAGCGCCGCCATAAGTGCGGGCAATTGGCCGAACACCGCGAAGATGGCAAGGATCAGCAGCACGGCGGTGGATGCGAGGAAGCTGACCGAGCCCATGATATTGCCGGACAGGATCGCATCGAACGGCGATTCCCGTAGCGCGGCATTGGCCACCCAGCGACGGCGCTGCATGTTCATGATCACCGACAGCGACGGCCGCAGCTTTTCCAGCTGCGGCACGATGATGTTGTAGGCGAAGTAGCAGAGCAGCGGAAAAAACGTCGAAATCAGCGTCGTCGACAAGGTCGCCCCCAAATCTGCGGAATGTCCACGTTTATAGCGCTTGGGCGGTGCTCAACGCTAACAGTCTGTTGACCGATTGCTATCAGATCGGCCGCGGATAGCGGCGGTGCAGCGCATCGATTTCGACCAGCAATTCCGGCGATAATACTAAGTCTTTAGCTCCGATATCATTGGCGAGTTGCTCGGTGCTGGTAGCGCCGATGATGACAGATGTCGTGAACGGGCGGGTCATGGCGAAGGCGATGGCCATCTGCGAAACGTCGAGCCCATGGCGCTTGGCCAGCGCAATATATTCCTTGCCGGCAGCCTCGGAATGCTCATTCAGCCGCCAGAAACCCTTCTGATAATCGCCGCGGCTGCCAGCCGGAATCTGGCCGTCGAAATATTTGCCTGTGATCAATCCGCCGGCCAGCGGTGAATAGGCGAGCAGGCCCACATTCTCATGATGGCTCAGCTCGGCCATGTCGTGGTCGAAAATTCGGCGCAGCAAGCTGTACTCGTTCTGCACGGAAACCAGCCGCGGGAAGCCTTTAGCCTCGGCGATGCGCAGCCATTGGGCAATGCCCCAGGTGGTCTCGTTGGAGACGCCGACATGGCCCAGCTTGCCTTCCTTGACCAGCGCACCAAGCGTTTCGAGCATGTCCTCGATATTGGCGAGCACGTCTGCCGTGTCCTGCTTGTGCGGCTCGTAGGTCCAGTATCCCTCGAAATTGTAGCTACCGCGACCGGCCCAATGGATCTGATAGAGATCGATATAATCGGTCTGCAGGCGCCGAAGGCTTGCCTCGAACGCTTCGCGCAGGGTCTTGCCGCTGGTGCCAGTATTGTTGCGGATAAAGTCGACCGGACCGCCTATGACCTTGGTTGCGAGCACCCACTGGTCGCGCTTGCCGGTTTTCTTGAACCAGTTGCCGATAATCTCCTCGGTGCGTCCCGAAGTTTCGGGGCTGCGCGGCACCGCGTAGATTTCTGCCGTGTCCATGAAATTGAGCCCAGCTTCGAGAGCCATGTCGATCTGGGCATGGCCCTCGGCCTCGGTATTCTGGCTGCCCCAGGTCATCGTTCCAAGGCACAGTTCGGTAACGAGCAGGTCGGTGCGGCCAAGCGGCTTCAGTTTCATAAGATAATCTCGACAAGTGGTATGGAAGCCTGCACACCCTAGCCGAACCCGCCAAAAATGACAGGCTTGCTGCCCAAAAATCGTACCGTCAAAAAACTGTCACGCAATAGCTCTTTAGGGGTTGAGCAATCGGCGATCACCCCCTATATACCCATCACGTCGCGGCCAACGGTCGTGATCGATGACAACCCACCCGGCATTGTTATCAAACATCCTTGTCGCGGGATGGAGCAGCCCGGTAGCTCGTCAGGCTCATAACCTGAAGGTCGCAGGTTCAAATCCTGCTCCCGCAACCAAAGAAGCCCAGTAAACTCAATGAGTTCGCTGGGCTTTTCCCTTTTCAGCTTTACTGGTGTGAAAGTCGTGTCCGCACCGTGTCCGGATTTGTGAGCATCTCGTCAAGCGGGTGCTGCGTCACGGCACAAGGTTCAGAGTTACTCCGACCTAGTTCCGTTCAGCTCGATAGCCGGGCAGGTCGCGAGCAGACCATTCCGCGGCATCGGCAGACACTGACGGCTTTGCCCATTTGGGTGCCGAGTTGTTCGGTTCTGTCACGTCGCGTGCTGGAATACGATCCCAAGCATTTCGGTCGGTCGCGTACGCTCCCGTCAATTCCATGCGACATATGATCCGATACGGGCAACATTTAGGGAAGCCAAATGGAAAATGAGATTGGCTCGAAGGCCGAAGTTGCGGCCGATGCAACAGTACCCCCTCCCTCCAGATAGCCAGAGCCTATTGTACACACCCAAGCTGAGTGCGATTACATCCGGCATTGGTGGAAGCGAGGATATGCGGCCGACACCAAGCTAGCCGCCCTCGTGGATTTGATAGAGGACAGGCGTCGTCTCATTTAGCATTTTTTGCGAGATTTTGGTGATTGCGCGCTCCAGCTCCGAAATCTGAGCGTTGAACCGCCCAGCAAATGCGCCAGTATCTTCATCTTCCAGCGACCTTCCAGGCTGGCGAGAACTGTCTCCATGTTGTCGCCGCACAGCGTCCGGTGGACGATGTCGCACTCCAATCTAGAGGGCATGGTGAGCTTACCTTTCGGTGTGTACCCGACAAAAAAGTCGGTTCTTGTGCATTTTGCAGTCTGGCCGATTTGGGGTTGAGGAGAACATGGCAAGCCAAAAGGCCTGCCATCCCTGGAGTCGGATAAAACGAAAATTGACTTATCGGTGCAAGCTTTATGGGGCGCGCCCTCGCCACGGTCGCCGTTAAACTAGGGCACGATGTCATGGTCAGCAATTCGGGTGGCCCCGATACGCTGTTCAGCCTGGTCGGCACCCTGGGTGTCAAGCTCGGCACGGTCGAGGAAGCCGCCGCCTTCGGCAACATCGTCGTCGTCGCCATTCCATCGAGGGCTTATCGCTCCCTGTCGGCCGATCTGCTCGCCGGCAAGGTCGTCGTCGATGCCAACAACTATTACCCGCAGCGCGATGGCCATATCGCGGAACTGGATAGCCAGGAGACCACGACCAGCCAGTTGCTGGCCGACCACCTGATGCAATCGAAAGTGGTCAAGGCATTCAACGCCATCGTTGCCAGGGATATCGAAACAGACGGCAGGCCGTCTGGATCAGCCGACCGGCGCGCCCATCCCATTGCCGGCGATGACGCCGCCGCCAAAGCGGTGATTGCCGGTCTTGTCGAGCAGATCGGGTTCAACGTCGTAGATGTAGGCCAGCTGTCCGAAGGCTGGCGTTTTCAGGCCAACACACCCGCATACTGTGTGCGACTTGACGCTGCGGGACTGCGGAAAGCTCTTGCCGCTGCATAATCGAGCCTCGCGAAGCTGGCGGGGTGTAAGTGAGCAACGTCTAACGAGACCACAGTTCAGGGTGGCCGGTAGTCGCCCCCTCCAGCAGACGTTCTGCTACCCAATGATCTTGCGCGCACGCAGATCGTCGAACACCGAAAAGAACATTGTTGCCGTGTCGACATGTTGGTGAAAGCCCAAGCGCCGGGCTTTAGATCCGTCGGCGAAAAAATCGTAGTTCCAACCAAAGACAGCATCACCGAAAGGCCAGGACGACACATCTAGATAGCTGACGTTCGCCAGCCCGTGGCGAGCCACCATGTCTGCCCAAAGCGGCTCCTTGTCGGCCATGATGGTCGAGAGGTTCATTGGTAGCGGCGGCGCCACTTCCATTTTGAAATAGGCCGCTATCCTGGGCCACATTTCACTCCAGCGAAACAGATCGCCATTTGTGATGTTGAGAGCCTGATTTGCACAGGCCGGGGTAGTGGCCGCCCAGACGGTGGCCCGCGCCAGCAGCCCGGCGTCCGTCATTTCCAACAGGCTGTCATAAGCGCCCGGCTTGCCGGGGAAACGAAGTGGCAAACCGAGTTCTTTCGACATGCTCGCGTAAATGGCGATGACCATGGCGAGGTTCATCGGATTGCCCAACCCAAAACCGATAACCACCGAAGGGCGTAAGGCGGACCACGTCCAGCTCTGGTCGATCTGCCGTCGTTCGAGAAACGCCTGCTGGTCGATATTGAATTCAGGCGGCATGTGATTGGCATCACTCTCCCGCGCTGGTGTCTTGAAAGGCCCCAGGTGGGCGCCATAGACCTTGTAGCCCTGCATCAGGCTGATGTGCTGTAAGCCCTTGGCAACGGGCTCGATCGCGTCGACTACGTTGACCAGCATCGCCAGATTTGGTGGCACCAGCTCGGCCCAGCTGGGGCGATCCTGGTAGGCGGCATAAAAGATATGAGTGACCCCGGACAGTTCAGCGAGGGCGTGATCGGTGGCATCGCGGTCGAGCAGATCGACAGCGATATAGCCTACGCGGTCGGTCGATACACCACCGCGGCGTGACAGTCCGACAGTATCCCAATCATCCAATGTCAGCAGATGATCGATGAGATTGCCGCCAATCACGCCATTGGCGCCGACGACTAAAGCGGTCTTTCGTGGTTCGGACATGCTGTGCTCCTTGTGCCCATAGTGGGCGATGACGCACCATCATTCATTTGCCAAGCGCGGAGCAGGCCCCTAAATGTTAGATCAGTTATAAGTAAATCGTTGGGTGAAATTTTGGATGTGTTGGCTGCAATGAAGGTGTTCGTCCGCGTCGCTGAACTGGGCAGCCTGTCTGCGGCAGGCCGAGACCTGAAGCTGTCCCAGCCAGCCGTGAGCCAGAAAGTCAACGCGCTCGAGCAGCATCTGGGCGTGCGGCTCGTCAACCGGACCACTCGTCAATTGTCGCTGACCGAGGCGGGTCAGACTTACTATTCGCGGGCCAAGCCAGTTCTCGCTGCAGTTATCGAGGCGGCTGAACTGGTTGCCAGCAGCGAGTTGACTGGCCACCTCCGCATTCAGGCGCCCACTGGCTTCGGCCAGATGTACCTCGCTGACATAGCAATCGCGTTTCAGTTGAAGCACCCTGGGCTGACCACCGAATTGATGCTGGACGACCGCTATGTGGACCTGACCGAACAGGCGGTCGACCTTGCAATTCGCTTTGGCACCCTGCGGTCCTCCGGCCTCATTGCGCGCCGACTCGGCACGCTTCGACGGATCCTGGTTGCCGCACCAGATTACCTTGACCAGCACGGCATACCTGAAACGCCTGAAGAGTTGTCGACTCACCGGCAGGTCCGGTTCAGTTGGGCCGCAACAGACGACACCATGCCGTTGATCGGTCCGGCGGGGTCGCTTTTGGTAGTGGTGGAGACCAGCTTTCTCGCCAACAACACCTTCGTGCTCACCAAGGCACTCGTCGGCGGACTTGGCTTGGGCGGCGCGCAGCTTCCCCAGATACAGGACGAACTCGCCGCCGGAAAATTGGTACAAATCATGCCAGTCTACCAATACGCACCACTCGACGTGCATGCAGTCTTTCCCATGTCACAATACGTCCCGGCGAAAGTCAGGGGATTTACCGATCACCTTAAAAGCGCCTTAGCAAAAATCATCTGACGTCGGGTCTCGAAACGTGACTCTGTGAAAGGCGCACTGGTCGAGCTCTCAATCGACAGACATCGTACCGCCTCCAACAGGCGACTGGAGATAACTTTGCACCGCAATTCTGGCCCAATGCCTTCAAATGACGCAATCTTACAAATCAGCACTGATCCAAACACGGTACATTTATGATCTAACGACCCGCAAAGACCTGGACCGCGCAGGCAATCGGACTTAGCGAAGCACGCAAACGTGTGCAGCGACAGCAGTGCTATCAGACAGAACCTCCCCAAGACCGTGCCGTCAGCTACCGCCCTGTTGAACCAAACTGGTGAGAGCTTGTCGATGGGACGTCTGTTTGGGTCTGCTTCATCGCTATCCACCTGCCCCTGATATCGCTGCTGCTTAATCTGGGTTTTGGTAACCCATCCGATCCCGGCGCCATCTTAACTGTGGCCTTAGTGGCCACTCTGCTGGGCTGCGCCCTGTCCCAGTCGCCGTGCGCGGACAAGGAAGTAACCGAGAGCTACGGCATAGAGCATGGTCTGGGGCAGGATGCCGAAAGTGGCATTGCTGATGCCGAGCGCCAGTTGGCCGGTACTCAACAGCAAAGCCCCAAGAACGACCGGTTGATCCAGCCGCGCCCTGGGATCGAGCAGCAAAAAAAGCGGCGCGGCCAGCAACAGCAGCCACGCCAACAGACCCAGTCCACCCGCCATTGCAGCGAAATTGGCCCAGTCGGCATGCAGGTTTTCGAGCGTAAAAACCTCGCCCTGCTGCGGAAACAGCGTCTGTGCGGTAACCATGATCTGCCCGAGGCCAATGCCAACAATGGGCGAATTCTTCAAAATCTCGACCGCCGATGCATAGAGCGCTGCACGAATATCGTCGCTGCCACCGGTGAAGTGGAAAATGTTCAGCCCACTCTGGAAAATGCTGGTTGCGCGCTCATTGCCGCTGCCGACCAGATAGGCGACGGCCCCTATCGCTACGGCGACAGTGATCAGGGCGGCAATGGGATAGAGCTTTTCGCGCCAGAGAAAGATCGACAGCACGGCGATGCCAGTGACCGACATGACCATGGCACCCAGCATTGGCCCGCGCGAATCCGCAATTACGGCGCAACCGAGGCCAAGCACGGGCCCCAGCAGGAACAGATAACGCCACGGTGACTTGCCCGAGACGACCCCTACCATGGCAAGGCAGCCGGCCATTGCCGCCAGCGATCCGTAGTGGATAGGGTTGTTACCCATGCCAGGCCGATAGGCACCAAGAACAAAGCGTTCGTGTGCGCCGCCGACGAGTGCGATGAACACGGCCAAAAGGCAAATCATTGCAAACACCGTCGGGCTGGGCACCCACTTGGCCGGGCGCGCCAGCAGGCCAAGCGCTATAGTCGAGAGCATGGGCAGAATAAGTACGGGCGCCAGGATGTCTTGTTCGCCGCGATAGACGAAGGGCACGGCTGCGGCGACGAGCGCTATCGCCGCCATGATTGCCAGTGCCGTCGGGTGCCGGAAACTTGCTCGTTCGCGCCAGCCATACACCAGCAAACCGAGGATCGCGGCAATCAGCGCAATATAGCTGCCGATATAGGCCGGGTAGCCCGGTGGCAGGATGGTCGCAGCGACGGCGATGACGAGGAGGGCACTGGCAAAATTGAGGCGCAAGGACAGGCTCCGAAACGATGGCTGCAGGCCTAGCGCATGCCAGATTGGGGAACAAGTAGCGCCGACCGGTCAGCGGCTAGCGCAAATCTGCGATCAGCAGGCCACCACATTCACCGCCAGGCCCGCCAAACTTGTTTCCTTGTAGTTCTCGCTCATGTCCAGGCCAGTCTGGCGCATGGTTTCGATACAGGCGTCCAGCGGCACGGCGTGGGTGCCGTCGCCCTTGAGCGCAAGGGAGGCGGCGGTGACTGCCTTGACGGCGCCGAAGGCGTTGCGCTCGATGCAGGGGATTTGGACAAGGCCAGCCACCGGATCGCAGGTCATGCCGAGATGGTGTTCCAGCGCTATTTCGGCGGCGTTTTCCACCTGTTCGGGGGTGCCGCCCATGATGGCGCAAAGTCCGGCAGCGGCCATTGCAGAGGCCGAGCCGACTTCTCCCTGGCAGCCGACTTCGGCGCCCGAGATGGAGGCGTTGTGTTTGATGATGCCGCCGATGGCTGAAGCAGTGAGCAAGTAGTCGCGCACCGATTGCGGACCGGCCGCGGCGTTGAACTTTAGATAGAAGCGCATCACGGCCGGTATCACCCCGGCAGCGCCATTGGTGGGCGCCGTGACGACGCGACCGCCGCCGGCATTCTCCTCGTTGACCGCCATGGCATAAAGGCTCAGCCAGTCATTGGCCATCAACGGGGTGATTTCATTGCGCTGCCACTGGGCGTCGAGCTGGTTGAAGATGCCGCGCGCCCGGCGCTTGACGTTGAGCCCGCCGGGCAGGACGCCATCCTGGGCGATGCCGCGATCGATGCAGGTGCTCATCACCCCCCAGATTTCATCCATGCCGCGGTCGAGCGTCACCCGTCCACGGCTGGCCTCCTCGTTGGCGCGCTTCATTCCGGCAATGGACAGGCCCGATGCGGCCGCCATGGCCAGCATGTCCTTGGCGTTGGCAAAGGGGTAGGGCACGTCGGCCCGCGCGGGCGATGCGTGCTTGAACGCGTCGAGTTCTTCGGCGCTGACCACGAAGCCGCCGCCGATGGAATAATAGGCGCGGCGCAGCAGCAACTGGCCGTCGGTGTCATAGGCGGCAAATTGCAACCCGTTGGGATGGCCGGGCAGGGCGTTGCGCTTGTCAAACACCAGGTCGACCGCTGGCCGAAAACGATATTGGGCATGGCCGGGCGGTTGCACCACGCCGGAATTTTCCACCGTCGAGACAATGGCATCCATGCCGTCCGGATCGACGGTCTTGGGATCCTGGCCGCAAAGGCCGAGGATCACAGCACGGCCGCTGCCATGGCCGATGCCGGTAAAGGCCAGCGATCCATGCAGGCTCGCGGTGAGTGCTGCAGGTTTGGCGTTCTTGGCGCGGGGCCAGTCGCCGGACTTGAGTTCATCGAGAAAGCGCAGCGCCGCAGTCATCGGTCCCATGGTGTGGGAGCTGGATGGTCCGATGCCGATCTTGAACACGTCGAAAATGGAGAGGAACATCGCCGCACTCTGCACGAAAGTCGTGCGGGGTGCAAAGGCCTACCAGGGCAAGGGCAGGCCTGTGTGGTCCAGCAGCAGCCCGCTTTGGATGGGCCGCAATTCGTCTATTATGCCGAGCAGGCGTCGCGCCGCCGCAGCCGGTTCGACCGGCTCATGGCCCGCGGCACCAAAGGGGGCCGACAGGGACGTCGCCACCGTGCCCGGATGCAGCGTGACGCAAATGGCATCGGGGCGGGTGCGCCGCAATTCGATGGACGCGGTATGGACGAGCTGGTTGAGAGCGGCTTTGGCGGCGCGATAGCCGTACCAGCCACCGAGATGATTGTCGCCGATACTGCCGACCTTGGCCGACAGCGCGGCGAACACCGCCTTGCCCTCCCGGGGCAGCAGGGGCAGGAAATGCTTGCCCACCAGCGCCGGCCCGATGGCGTTGACGGCAAAGCTGCGGGCCAGCCCATCATAATCCAGCTGACGCCAGCTTTTTTCCGGCTGCATTGTGCCGTCATGCAGTAGGCCGGTGGCGACGACGACGAGGCGCACCGCCCGGCCTGTCGCGGCAACAGCAGCGGCGGCCCTGGCGATGGAGGCTTCGTCGGTCAGGTCCAGGTCATCGGCGCTGCGCGATAGTCCCAGCACCTGTTCGAAACCGCCGGAGGTCTCGAGTTCCTGCCGCATGGCCTGGCCGATGCCACCGCTGGCGCCGATGACCAGAGCCAGTCCGCCGGGTGGAAATGACTGCATTTCGTGGGTCATCGATTTCGGTCTCCGGGGCTTTTTACGCAGGCATGGCCGTTTTGGTTCAGCATTGTTCCACTTTATGGGACAGTGCGTGGCCAAGGCGGACGGTTGCCCTTGCAAGCAGCGCGGCCAATATAGCGTACAAACAGGTTCAGGAGACGGGTATGGCCGAGTATCACTATCGCGAAGACAAGGGTGCAGATGCGACTGCGCCGTTGTTCTTGGTCTTTCATGGCACCGGCGGCGACGAAAACCAGTTTTTCGAGCTGGCCGGCGAGCTGTTGCCTGGCGCGCGCATTGTCGCCCCGCGTGGCGATGTCAGCGAAGGCGGTGCCCTGCGTTATTTCCGGCGCACCGCCGAAGGCGTCTATGACATGGACGACCTTCGTTCGCGCACCGCGCAGATGGTGGACTTCGTCATCGCGAGGCAGGTCGAAAGTACTCCCCGCAAGGTCATCGGGCTGGGCTATTCCAACGGCGCCAATATCCTTGCCGCAGTGCAATTTGCCTCGCCCGGCCTGTTTGACGCCACGGTGCTGATGCATCCGCTGATCCCGTTCACGCCGCCGAAGGTGGATCTTTCCGGCAAGCGCGTGCTGATCACTGCCGGTCAGCGCGACCCCATCGCCCCAGCCGCCGCCACGCAGGTGCTAAGCGATTATTTCGCTGGCAATGGCGCCGATACCAAGCTGTTCTGGCATCCAGGCGGGCACGAGCTGCGACAGGACGAGCTGCGCGAGACCAAGGCTTTTACCGAAGCGCTTTGAAGTTTCGGCCGAACAGAAAAGCCTTAACGAAAGCTAGAGAGCTATCCCTTAGAAATGCCCCATGGCCTTTTGGTCGCAACGTGCATGGGCGAGGGCAGTTCCATCGGCCTCAGAGAGACCATAGCCAGCAGTCTGCGTGGCCGCGTGCTGATCCTGGTGTTGCTGGGATTTGCCGCGGTGGCGGTGCCTGCCTATGGCGCATTCAACTGGATCGTCGCCTCGACGGTGATCCAACTGGGCACGTTGTTTGCCGAAAAACAGGTGCTCTACGACCGCTATCGGGGCCTCGACGCTTTGATGCGCGAGGTCACGCTGGCCGAAACTCTCGCCGGGTCGCAGTCGATCCGCGATTGGGCCAATGATGAGGATGACGCTGCGCTGCGTCGCCGCGGCATTGCCGAGCTTGAGCATTTCCGGCAGTCCTTTGCCGACAAAAGCTACTTTTTCGTCATCAACGATTCCGGCAACTACTATTTTAACGATGCGGCCAATGCCTATGCCGGTGGGCAGTATCGCTACACGGTGAGCCCCGACAACCCGCGCGACAATTGGTATTATTCCACGGTGGCGCTGGGCGAGGGATGCCACCTCAATGTCGATAACGATGCCAATCTGCGCGTTACCAAGGTCTGGATGAATTGCGTCATCCGCGAGGGGCGACGCGTGCTGGGCGTACTGGGCACCGGCATCGACCTGACCAGCTTCATCCAGGAAGTGGTCAATGTCCCGCAGGTCGGCATCACCTCGATGTTCGTCGATCGCCAGGGTGCGGTGCAGGCGCATCGCGATCAGAACATGGTCGATCTACGCAGCCTTACGGCGGAGATGAGCGCCAAGCGGACCGTGTTTTCGCTGATCGACCGTCCGGCTGACCAGCAGGCGCTGCGCGAGTTGATGGAAACGGTTGCCGCTGGCAAGGCCGTGGCGCAATCGCGCTTCATGATGGTGGATGGCAAGGAGACGCTGGTTGGCGTCGGCTATCTCGACAAGCTCGGTTGGTTCAATGTCACCTTGATGGACATCGACGCCATCATCGACAAGCGGCTGTTCCTGCCGATCGGACTGCTGCTCGCCGCTGTCATGGGGCTCGTGGCAGTGGTTATGGTGCTGGTGTTCAAGCAGCAGGTGCTCGACAGGATCCGGGGGCTGCAACTCGTCGTTCTTGAGGCCCGAAACGGCAATTACGGTCCAGCGCTGGCGATGAGTGCTGGGACGCAGGACGAAATCGGCCGGCTATCCGGCGCATTCACCGAAATGGCGCTGGCGGTCAGCAGTCACACCCAACAGCTGGAAAGCCGCGTGCGGCAACGGACTGAGGAGCTCGAAGCCCTGGCGTTTCGCGATGGCCAGACTGGCATTGCCAATCGTCGCGGTTTCCTCTCCGTCTTTGACGAAAGCGAGCCGGCGCAGCGAAGAGGCCTTCTGTTGGTCGATATCGACCACTTCAAGTCGATCAACGATACGTTCGGGCACACCGCAGGCGACGCGGTGATCGCCGAAGTGGCCCGTCGCATCGCTGCCTCGATAGGCGCTGATAATATTTGCGCGCGCTGGGGCGGCGACGAATATATCGTCCTGCTGCAAAACACGGCACCGCAATTGATCCGGGCAGCCGCCTATGGCGTCATCGCCGCGATCAACGAGCGGCCCGTCGCACTGCCGGGGGGTGACGAAGTGTTGGTAACGGTCAGCATTGGCGCCTGCCTCGCGGAAGCCGGCGACAGTATCGAGACGGTCACCGAAATGGCCGATGCTGCCCTTTACATGGCCAAGGATGCTGGACGAAATCGCGTCGTCACCTTCGATCTCGATGCCATTCCCAGGCTGCGTCCGCGCAATACAGCGACTTAGGATGCGGCGCGCCATGGTCTTGGCCCATTGGGCGATTGACGCGGCGGCGAGCGCCTGCCAGCCTCTAGGTCCCCGTTCGAGGACCGACAATGCTGCTGCCCCGCCTTGTAATCCCAGCTCTGTGGCTGCCAATCGCTACGTTGCCGGCCCGTGCCGCCAGTTTCGATTGCGCCCCGACGATCACCATTCCTGGGGACATGTTGGACACCATCAAGGCGCACACGCAAGAAGCGATCCGCTTCGGTCTCTGATGCAGTTCAAGGTCACCCAGTCGCGATACCGGCCCGAAAAACGACGTCTTGAGTTCACTGCGTCGGGCGAACGAAACGGCTGTGTCTTTACAGTTGTCACCGACGTGATCTGCATGAAAGAGCCGACGACGCCGGAGCATATCCACCTCGTGGCCCTAGCGCGACTGATGGAGATTTTCCGGCAGCGGAGTGCCTCGGGGCACTAGGCGCGCAGGTCGGCCCATTCGGGATGGCGGCGGAACTGTGCCACGACATACGAGCAGACCGGCGTGATCTTGAAGCCCTGCTCCCGGGCATCTGACACCGCCTTGCTGACCAGCTTGGCCGCAATGCCGCGACCCTCATATTCCGGTGGCACGCCGGTATGGTCGATCGTGATGGTGCCGTTCTCGTCCTTGCGGAAGGTCATCTCTGCCTCGACACCCGGCGCCAGGTGAATGCGATATCGGCCTCTGGTGGCGCCGTCTTCCCGCTGAACGATCAGTTCGGGTTCGGTCATGGCAAATATCCCTTAGTGAGAGCTGTCCCCTGTCGCCCAGCGCGCCTGGATCGAGCGGCCGAAACCGCCCAGCCAGGGTGCGAAAAACAGCAGGATGCGGCGATAGGAGTGCAACAGCATGAACAGCGCGGCGAGGATCAGCGTTCCCACTACGATGACCAGTTCGAGCGACAGGCCCATGGATTTTAGCCAGCCGGTCAGCAGCATGCCTGGCAAGATGTGCGCGGCCGCCCAGACAAAGGCCGAGGTGACGTTGATGATGGTGAAATGGCCGTATCGCATGCCCATGATGCCGGCCACGCCGGGGATCACGGCTTTCACGCCGGGTATGAAACGACCAATGAACACTGCCTTGCCGCCATGCCGCGCAAAGAACTCCTCACCCTTGGTGATCAGCGGGCGGTGGTTGCGGAAGGGCCAGATTTCCTTGATGGAATCCTTGAGGAAATGACCGATGGTGTAGGAGATGGCGTCGCCGATGATGGCGCCGATCACTGCAGCAAAATACACTTCCCAAAACGGCAAACGGCCCTCGGCAATAATGCCGCCAGCCATCAGCAGGATTGGCGTCGAGGGTACAAACAGCCCGAGGACGAAGACGGCTTCACCAATTGCCACCGCGAAGATGAACCAGAAGGTCAACCAGAAATTGCCCGAGATCGCATCGAGAAAACTCTCGAGATAGGCGGAAACTGTATGGAAGATATCGAACATTGATGGTTGCGACTCTGGACGCCTTTGCGGGATAGCTACCTGGCGACCAATGACTATATGGCCGTCCGGGCTTTGCCGCTCAAGCACTATCGCATAGGAATGTCAGTCATGAGTCAGCTTCTGCATCACATAATTGCGTCCGGCCCTCGGCCGGTCGCTCCTTTCTCCCATGCCGTCGAGGCAGACGGCTGGATATTCGTCACCGGCCAGATGCCGACCAACCCCGCAGTCCCAGACGCGCCTTTGCCCGACGGCATCGAGGCGCAGATTCGGCGCGTGGTCGAAAATCTCAAGCTGGTGTTAGGCGGCATCGGGCTTGGGCTTGAGCATGTCACCATGGTCCGCATCTACCTGACGCATTTCGAACGCGACTATGCCGCGCTCAACATCCTATGGCCGGAGTTTTTCGAAGTGGGGAAATTGCCGGCAAGAACCACTGTAGGGGTGACGGCGCTGGCGGTGGGCGCTTTGGTCGAAATCGACTTGGTCGCCAAGCGGCCGTAAAACTCTTCTCCAGTGTCGCAGTCGACACCCTCCCCCTTGCGGGGGGGAGGTACAGCGCAGTGGCCTCGACGCTAGGCCGAATAAGCCTTCACATTCTGCTGCTGTTCGCCCAGGCCTTCGATACCCAGGCGCATAACATTGCCATGCTTTAACCAGACCGGGTTGGGCTTGATGCCCATGCCGACGCCGGGCGGGGTGCCGGTTGAAATGATGTCGCCCGGCTGCAGGCTCATGAACTGGCTGACATAGGCCACCACATGGGCGACGCCGAAGATCATCGTCTTGGTCGAGCCGTTCTGGTAGCGGTGGCCATCGACTTCGAGCCACATGCCCAGCTGCTGGGGATCATTAACTTCGTCCTTGGTCACCAGCCAAGGGCCGATCGGGCCAAAGGTGTCGCTGCCCTTGCCCTTGTCCCAGGTGCCGCCGCGTTCGGTCTGGAAATGGCGCTCGGAGACGTCGTTGACGACGCAGTAGCCGGCGACATGATCCATCGCATCGGCCTCATCGACGTAACGCGCTTCCTTGCCGATAACGACGCCGAGTTCGACTTCCCAGTCAGGCTTGATCGAGTTCTTGGGGATGATGACATCGTCATTGGCGCCGATGATGGCACTGGTGGCCTTCATGAAGATGATCGGTTCGGCCGGGATGGCAGCGCCGGTTTCCGCTGCATGGTCGGCATAGTTGAGGCCGATGCAGATAAACTTGCCGACGCCACCTACGCAGGGGCCGATGCGCTGGCCGGCATCGAGAATGGGCAGTACGCCGATATCCACGGCGCGGATTTTTGCCAGCCCTTCGGGTGTCAGCGTCTGGCCGCCGATATCGCCGACGATGCCGGAGAGATCGCGGATGGAGCCGTCTTCGGCGAGGATTGCGGGTTTTTCAGAGCCCTTGGCGCCGACGCGCAATAGCTTCATGGATCAATACTCCCATTATATCTGAAATGAGCCATAGCCGCCCACTTGTTATTTTGTCGAGGGCGACCTTGGTTCAATCGGTTCGCCTCGGGGCCTATTCGCCGGGACGAATGACGCCCTTCTTGAGCAGGATATTGCCATACAGCCGGCGCTCGCCGGACTGGATGATGGCGTAGCCCTTCGAGACCCGCTCGTAGAAGGCAAAGCGCTCCATCGAGCTCAGCGCCATCTTGGGCTCGTGGCGTTTGACGATGGAATCCATCTCTTTCATCACCGGCTCGCGCTGTGCGGCGCTACCAACGACCTGCATGCAGATGGCGGCTTCGTCGACGAAGTCGTCGAGCGGCATCACGGTCAGCACGGCATCGAGCACGTCGGTGACGCTAATGCCGTCCATGCGGACCAGCAGCGGCCCGGCGGAGTCGCCGGGATAGTTCGCATCGACGATGGCGATTTCGTCGCCATGCCCCATGGCGCGCAATATGCCGAGCAGGTCGGGTCCGAGAATCGGTGGAATATTCTTGAGCATTGGTAGGCCTCCTGGGACCAAATTATCCGAAGGGAAAACTGTCGCTGTCGCTGCCTAGCGTCTCGCCATCGGCAAAAACGGCGGGATGCTCGCGGGCAAAGGCGAAGAGCTCGACCATCACCGCGTCGATATGGGCGCGCATGGCTTTCGAGGCCAGCACTGCATCGGCGGCAAGAATGCCGTCAAAAATTGCCTGATGCTCGGCAATTGTCAGTGCTAGCCGCCGGGGCGTGATGATCAGCCGTCGCGCCCGGTCGAGATTGGCGCGCGCCGAATCGATGATGGATTTGATGCGGGTAAACTTCATCGACGAAAAGATGATGTCGTGGAATTCGATGTCGATCTGATGAAACGCCTCGGCATCGTCGTGGTTTGCCGCTAGGCGTTGCGCGGCCAGATTGGCGTGCAGTTCATCGATTAAGCTGGCGTCATGGCTGCCGATCAGCACGCGCAAAGCCTCCGATTCCAGCCCCTTGCGGATCAGCATGTATTCGCGAACGTCGGCGATGCGCACTAGTGATACGGTCGAGCCACGCTGTGGGGCGATATCGACCAGCCCCTCGATCTGCAGCCGCGCCAGCGCTTCGCTCACAGGAAAACGCGATACCCCCAGCTCGGCGCAGATCAGCGTCTTGTCGATCAGGCTGCCTGGCGGCAGCGCCAGCGTCACGATGGCCGTACGAATGGCATGGGTGACGTCAGCCGTCACGCTACCGCGCGTCAGCGTCGCTGGTCTGGTCAGAAAGGAGTAGGAACTTGTATGGCTGTTCATGCTAACATGTTAGTTAGAAGCAAGGTGCCTTACAATGGCCGATGCTGCTGGATCACTCTGGCGGCAAACCGGGCCGGCGTAAAGCGAAGTTGAGACCGTCCCTGAAAGTGCCGCCATGTCCGAAACCATGATCCGCCCACGCCCGACCACGTTGGTGCTCAATCCATCCGACAATATTGCGGTGGCTCTTGCCAATCTCGATGTCGGCACCGCGACTCCTCAAGGCGTCAGCATCGTGCGCCGTGTGCCGCGCGGTCACAAGTTTGCCACCCGGTTCATCACGGCCGGCGAGCCGGTGCTGAAGTTTGGCCAGATCATAGGCTTTGCCAGCGAAGCGATCATCCCAGGCGACTGGGTGCATGAGCATAATTGCGGCATGGGCGGCGCCGACGGCACGCTTCAGCACGACTACGCCTTTTCCCAAGGCGCCATTGCCCCCGAGATGCTGCTGCTCGACCAGCGCGCCACCTTCGAGGGTTATCGCCGCGCCAATGGCAAGGTCGGCACGCGCAACTACGTCGGCATTCTCACCTCGGTGAACTGCTCGGCGACGGTCGCCAAATTCGTCGCCGAGGCTATCAATCGCTCGGGGCTGCTCGAAGATTATCCCGAAATCGACGGTGTCGTGCCCTTCGTGCATGGTACCGGCTGCGGCATGGAAAGCCGCGGCGAGGGCTTCGATATCCTCAAGCGCACGCAGTGGGGCTACACCTCCAATCCTAACCTCGGCGCGGCTTTGCTGGTCGGTCTCGGCTGCGAAGTGTTCCAGATCGGCCGCATGAAGGAAATGTACGGCCTCGAGGAGGGCGACACCTTCCAGTCGATGACCATCCAAGAGCGCGGCGGCACCAAGAAAATGATCGAGTGGGGCGTCGAGAAGGTCAAGGAAATGCTGCCCATCGCAGCCGCCGCCCGGCGCGAAACCATGGATGCATCGCACCTAATCCTCGCCCTGCAATGCGGTGGCTCCGACGGCTACTCCGGCATCACCGCCAATCCGGCGCTGGGCTATGCGGCCGATATCCTGGTGCGCAACGGCGGCACGGCAATTCTCAGCGAAACACCGGAAATCTACGGCGCCGAGCATCTGCTGACCCGCCGCGCCATTAATCGCGACGTCGGCGAAAAGCTGATCAGCCGGATTCACTGGTGGGAGGACTATACGCGCCGCAACCATGGCGAGATGAACAACAATCCCTCGCCAGGCAACAAGCTGGGCGGGCTCACCACCATTCTCGAAAAATCGCTCGGCGCCGCGGCCAAGGGCGGCACGACGCCGCTGACCGCGGTCTACGAATATGCCGAGCCGGTCACCGAAAAGGGCTTTGTGTTCATGGACACGCCCGGTTTCGATCCGGTTTCGGCAACAGGCCAGGTTGCAGGCGGCGCGAACCTCCTCGCTTTCACCACCGGTCGCGGCTCGGCCTATGGCTGCAAGCCGGTGCCGTCGATGAAGCTGGCGACCAACTCGGAAGTCTATGCGCGCATGACCGACGACATGGACATCAACTGCGGTGACATCGTCGAGGGGGTTTCCATCGAGGACAAGGGCCAGCAGATCTTCGACATGTTGCTCGACATCGCCTCGGGCAAGCATACCAAATCGGAAGACCTCGGCTATGGCGACAATGAGTTTGTGCCGTGGCAGGTCGGGGCGGTGATGTAATGGCGGACCGGGAAAGTCATTGGCAGGGCGTTTACACCACAAAAGCGGAGGATAACGTCAGTTGGTTCGAGGAGAGCCCGGACCTGTCCCTGGCGCTACTCGCTGAGGCGGGGCTTGTATCGCAGCATGCCGTGGTGGATGTCGGCGGTGGCGCCTCGCGGCTGGTCGATGCACTGGTGGCCGTTGGCCAGCAGTGGGTCAGCGTCCTCGACCTGTCACAGGCAGCGCTCAATACCGCGCGGAGCCGTCTGCTGCCTGACGCATCGGCGGACTGGATCGTGGCCGACGTTACCGCATGGCAACCTGAGCGTCACTACGACTATTGGCATGACCGGGCCGCTTTCCATTTCCTGACCGAGCCGGCAGATCAGGCCGCCTATGTCGAGGTTCTTAAGCGGGCTCTCCAACCCGGCGGCGTGGCCATCATTGGGACTTTTGCGCCCGATGGCCCGGAAAAATGCAGCGGTCTCGCTGTTGCCCGCCATGACAGCGAGAGCCTCTCCAATGTAATGGGCGATGATTTCGCGCTTATAGCACAACGGCGTCACGACCATACTACCCCCTGGGGCAGCGTGCAGAAATTCCAGTTCTGCACCTTTCGGCAGCGCATCGGGTAACTGGATAGTCGCGCATAGGTCGGTTCATGCGTATAGCCGATACACAGTCCCCACGCGATGCTTGGTGTCGCGTGCATCGCCGACGTCACCCACCGGGTAGGTCGCTATCGCAGTCAGCCGGTCGATGGGCAGGTCTCTGCGTCCGGGGTCGCCGATCAGCACTTCGATGCCCGCTGCGGCGCACCGCTGCAGAAACGGCAGCATGCGCCGGGCAACGTTTTCGAGATAGAATACGTCGCCGCCTAGGATGAGGTCGATGTGGGTTAGGGCGTCGCCCTCGATATCCACATCTACCAGCGGCAGGGTGATGCCGTTTGCTGCTGCGTTGAGCGTGATTGCGGCGCGACCATTCAGGTCGATTTCTGCGGCGCTGGCTTGGGCTCCCAGTTTCGCCGCGATGATGCCCACCAATCCCGAACCGGCTCCGAGGTCGAGCACGCGCTTGCCTCTCACTTCCTCTCTATGGGTCAATATATGCTGGCTCAAGGCCAACCCGCCGGCCCATTGATACGCCCAATAGGGCGCCGCATCGTCCGGCGTTATCAGCCGCGACAGCCGGCTGCCGGGATGGGCGGTGTAGAGGACCACGCCCGGTAGCGATGGCACCGGCTCCAGCTTGAGATTGGCGCGGATGAACGCTGCCGGGCTTTGGCTCAAGGGCGTTGCAATCCCGTGGCGCTCACATAAGTGCTCATCAAATACTGGCTGCAGGTGATGAAAAGCCGGTTTCGCCGCGGTCCGCCGAACACAACGTTCGACGTCTTGGCCCCGGTCTTGATGCGGCCGAGTAGCGCGCCACCGGGGTTGTAGACATTCACTCCAAGCCCTGCGCTGGTCCAGATATTACCCTCGGTGTCGAGCCGGAACCCGTCAGAGAGCCCGCAATCTATGTCAGCGAACACCCTCGGATTGTTTAGCTTCGACCCGCTGACATCAAACTGGCGGATTTGTGCCGGCCAATCCGGGTCGTGGCTCTGACCGGTGTCAGACACATAAAGCAACGATTCATCGGGCGAGAAGGCGAGGCCATTGGGCTTGGCGAAGTCATCGGCCACCACCATCAACGAGCCATCGGCCGGATCGAAGCGATAGACGAAACAGCCGTCCTGTTCCTGGTCGGATTTATAGCCCTCGTAGTCGCTGATAATGCCGTAGCTCGGGTCGGTGAACCAGATCGTGCCGTCGGATTTGACCACCACGTCATTGGGTGAGTTCAGCCGCTTGCCCTGATAGCGATCGACCAGCGTCGTGATGCTGCCATCCCATTCAGTGCGCAATACGGCGCGTGCGCCATGCGAGCAGGAGATCAATCGCCCCTGCAGGTCGCGGGTATTGCCATTGACGAAATTGGACGGCGTGCGGAACGGAGCGACGCCGAGTTCGGGCACCCATTTCAGCATGCGATTGTTAGGAATGTCGCTCCAGACCAGGTAATTTCCGTCGCCGAACCACACCGGCCCCTCGGCCCAGAGGCATTGGTCGTACAGCACCTCGAGCGGCGCATTGCCGATGGTCAGATCACTGAATTTCCTGTCGATAATCTCGAGCGCTTCGCCGCCGATAGCCATGCCGTTCCTCCCGGTTTTGCGGCGCATTTGAAGGGAAGCGTAGGGCGGTGGCAATACCGAACTCGTGGTTAATGGCCTCGCGCCGCCGAGGGCCACTCCACAATGGCGCAATCATTTCACGAGCGGTGCGTTGCGGGGCGGTATGTCGTTGGAATAGATATTGTGCAGGCCGACGTTGAGAATGTCGCGTTCGCCGCACAGGGCCATGGTGGTATCGAGTTCCTTGGCGATGATGTCGAGCACGCGGGTGACGCCGGCTTCGCCACCGGCGCCGAGGCCATAGAGCATGGGCCGCCCGATGAAAGTGCCCTTGGCCCCATAGGCCAGCGCTTTGAGCACGTCCTGGCCGGAGCGGATGCCGCTATCGAGATAGACCTCGGTCTTGTGGCCGACGCGATCGATGATCTCGGGCAGCACGCGAATGGTCGAGGGTGCGCCATCCAGCTGGCGGCCGCCGTGATTGGAGACGATGATGGCATCGGCGCCATTGTCGATCGCTGCCTGCGCATCGTCGGGATCGAGCACGCCCTTGACGATGACCGGACCGCCAAAGCGCTGCTTAATCCAGCGCACATCGCTCCAGCTGAGCGTGGGGTCGAACTGGCTGGCCGTCCAGGACGAGAGCGAGGCCAAGTCGTGGTCGCCGCCGACATGGCCGACGATGTTGCGGAAGGTGTGGCGCCTGGTGCCCAGCATGCGGGCGCACCACAGTGGGTGCTGCATCATCTGCCAGATCGAATAGGCGTTGAACTTGGGCGGCGTCGAAAGGCCATTGTGGATGTCCTTGTGGCGCTGGCCGAGAATCTGCAAGTCCATGGTCAGGACCAGCGCCGAGCATTTTGCCGCCTTGGCGCGGTCGATCAGGCGCTCGATGAAGCCGCGGTCGCGCATAACGTAGAGCTGGAACCAGAATGGCGCGGTGGTGTTTTCGGCAATGTCCTCGATCGAGCAGACGGCCATTGTCGAAAGCGTGAAGGGGACGCCGTATTTCTCCGCGGCCTTGGCAGCTTTGATCTCGCCATCGGCAATCTGCATGCCGCCAGTCGCGGCCGGGGCGATCGCCACCGGCATGGTGATTTCCTTGCCCAGCATCGTCGTCTTAAGGTTGCGGCCTTCGAGATTGACCGCGACCTTTTGCTTGAGCTTGATCCTGTTGAAATCGGTCTCGTTGTCGCGGTAGGTGCCCTCGGTATAGCTGCCGCTGTCGGCGTATTCGAAGAACATTTTCGGCACGCTGCGGCGCGCCTTGGTCTTCATTTCATCGACGGTGAGAATCTTGTCGAGCGCGGCCATGCCTTGAAAACTCCGGGGACTTTCCCTGCCCTAACAACTAACATGTTAGTCGTCAATGCGACGCGCCGAAGCGCCGCCTGTGGTGCGGGCTTCGGATCGCACCGTGCGATGGGTTGCCCTGGGTCGAGCCCAAGAGAGAAAGGGTGGGTGGCCCGCATGGTGTCAGATGCAGGTATCAGGTGCAGGAAGGCCCTCACTCGACCCGAAGGCGGCTCGACCTCTACCGCCACCGGGCGAGGCAAGATACTATCCTCGATACGGACGACCTGAACTGACATCGCCTTCGGTCAACTGCGAGTAAACCGCGCCCGCCACCGCCTTCATCCGATCTTCGGGAAGGGTGCCAACCACGGTGCAGGTGATGCGGGCATTGGCCCAATAAAACGCCTCGGTGCCCTCATATGAAGTGAACTTGTAAGCCGGTTCGCGGCCTGGCAGGGCGGCGGTGACATAGATGGTGACGCGCTGCTTGGCGGCATCCTCATACATCAGCTGCGCCGCGCGTCCGCCGGCATCGGGTTCGCCCGGCAGCAGGCGCCCGCCGACCAAGGCGAAGCCCTGCGCGTCGAGGTTGGGCATGCCCAACGTGGTCTCGAGCCGGTTGGAAAGCCAGGTGCTAAGGTGCTCGCTGTCATCGCTGCCGACTTCGACGGCATGGCGGTTTTCGGCGACATAGACCGTGTGGGCATTGACCGCGTCGGCGATCAGCATGGCGCTGGCCGGCCGTGCATCGAGAAGCGGGCGGACGAACCAGCCAGCCGCGAGCCCGAGGCCAACCAGCACCATGGCGGCAGCAGCCCAGGCCCAGCCACGGCTCCGGCGTCGCTCGATCTCTGCAGCAAGGCGCCTTGGGCGCAACCGGGCCGGCACCGGCTCAGCACCCGCAGGCGCAAACATGGTGCGAATAGCGTCATTCTGGCGCTGGACCAGCGCTGCTTCGACGGCGGCTTCGGGGTTGGCAGCCAGATAAACTTCGACGGCAAGGCGGTCGCCATCGGGCAATTGCCCGTCGCAATAAGCCATCAGCATGTCGCGAGAAATCTGCGTCATTTGACGGTCCTCAAATGCGGTTCGGCGGGCGTGCCGGTGATTACGCGCAATGCAGCGCGGGCCCGGCCCAATCGGCTCATCAGCGTGCCGATTGGCACCTGCAGAATGTCGGCAGCCTCCTGATAGGGCAGGCCTTCAAGGGCAACCAGCAGCAGGGCCTCCTTCTGCTCAAGCGGCAGGGTTTCGATGGCGCGGGCCATTTCCGCCAGGGCAAGATGCCCTGGTTGCGGCGCCGGCGTTGCAAATTCGGGTACGGAGTCGATATCGACCTGCTCGCCCCGCCGATGGTAGGAACGAAGCGCGTTGCGATAAAGGTTCAGCAGGATGGTAAAAAGCCAGGCGCGGACCGGTCCGGTGGGCCGGAACAGCCCGCGCTTGGCAATGGCGCGTTCGAGGCAATCCTGTACCAGGTCATCGGCCAGGTCGACATTGCGCGTCAGCGCCCGGGCATAGCGCCGGAGAGCTGGAACGCAGGCTTCAACCTGGTCGAGGAAATGGTCCACGGAATGCCTAGACTTTACTCGACGGCAAGATGCCAGACGCCGCCGACGCCGTCACCCTTGATGTCGCCAGCGGCCATGTCTTCGTACCAGTAATACAGCGGCCAGCCCTTATGGGCCCACATGGTGGCGCCATCGTCGCGAGTGGTCACGGTGAAGTCGCCCTCGGCAGCGGTCGCGGCATCGGCCATCAACGGCGGCCACTTCACGGCGCACTCGCCGTTGCAGACGCTCTTGCCGTCGCCATTGGTGTCCTTGTCGAAGGTATAAAGTGCCATGCCATTGGCATCGGTCAGCACCATCTTGCCGCCGATATCGGTGGATTTGACGGCGCCGCCAAGATAGTCGGCAGCGAAGGCGGGCATGGCGAAAAGAGCCAGTGCGGCGGCACCGGCGAGAAGCGAACGAAACTGCATGAGTGTTCCTCCAGGTTGCGGGACCGCCATAGCGGCCCTCAGTAAACTCAACACCGCCTCTCGGGAAATAATCCTCGCTCCGGCAAAGAAAGCCACATTGGGGGAAGCGCAAACCTTGATTTGCAAAAATCCAATGGCGTGCCATGAAGTAACGAGACGCACACGACGGGGAGGTCGAAGGTGTCGATAGCCTTGCGCATTACGCGCGTGATCGACGAAATCAGCCGTCGGGTCGGACTTGTCGCCGTCTGGCTGGTGCTGTTCTCGGCGCTGACCAGCGCCTTCAATGCCCTGTTCCGGTATTCCGTCGCGGCGATGCTGTCGCTAGAGCGCTCGATCGGCGGCGGCGTGTTCGGCGGCATGGTCTATATCTACACCCACTATTCCAACGTGCTGTCGGAATCGGTCTGGTACATGTTTGGCGGCATGGTGATGCTCGGCGGCGCTTGGACGCTCAAGATGAACGAGCATGTCCGCGTCGACCTGGTCTATGGCGCGGTCAGCGAGCGCACCCGCACCTGGATCGACCTGTTGGGCGGGCTGTTCTTCCTGATGCCGCTGTGCATCCTGCTGATCTATTTCACCTGGCCGTGGTTCATGCAGGCCTGGACGCAAAACATCTATTCCAACGCCGCCGGGGGCCTGCCGCGCTGGCCGGTGCGGCTGATGCTGCCTCTCGGCTTCGGCGTGCTGATGCTGCAAGGGATCGCCGAGATCATCAAATGCATCCTCGCTTTGACCACCAGTTACGTCCGCGAATTCGCCTATGAAAAACCGGCTCAATGATTGATTTTATTCGCGAGAACATGGCGCCGATCCTGTTTGGTGGCCTGGTGCTGTTCCTGCTTATCGGTTACCCGGCGGCTTTCTCGCTGGCGGCGGTGGGGCTATTTGGCGGCCTCGCCGCAATCGAGCTGGGGCTGATCGGTCCGCAGTTCCTCGGTAACCTGACCTATCAACTCTATGGCGTGCTTTCCAACGAGCTGTTGCTGGCCATTCCGTTTTTTACCCTGATGGGGGTGATCCTCGAGAAAAGCGGCATGGCCGAGGACCTGCTCGAGGGCTTCGGCCAGTTGTTCGGCGGCGTACGCGGTGGCCTGTCCTATGCGGTGATCATTGTCGGCGCGATCCTCGGCGCCATCACCGGCACGGTCGCCGCCTCGGTCATCGCGATGGGCCTGATCTCGCTGCCGGTGATGATGCGCTATGGCTACAATATCCGGCATGCCACCGGCGTGATTGCCGCCTCGGGAACCATTACCCAGCTCATTCCGCCCTCGCTGGTGCTGATCGTGCTGGCCGATCAGCTGCAGCGCTCACCGGGCGAAATGTATATCGGCGCGACGGGTGCATCGATCGTGCAGGTCCTGCTGTTCATGGGCTGGGTGTTCGTCCTGTCGATCATCCGCCCGCAGGACGTGCCGGCATTGCCGCCCGAGGCGCGGACGCTCCGCGGCTGGGCTTTGTGGAAGGTGATCATTCGCGGCACGGTGCCGAGCCTGGCGCTGATCTTCATCGTGCTGGGCACAATCCTTCTGGGCCTCGTCACGCCAACGGAAGCTGGCGCCATGGGCGTGGTCGGGGCGTTGTTGCTGGCCTGGATGAATGGGCGGCTGACCTGGGCTGTGACCTGGGGCGGCATGCTGTCGACCATGCGGCTCACCGCAATGGTGGTGTTCATCCTGCTCGGCGCCCGCGTTTTCACCCTGGTATTCCAGGGCGTCGGCGGCGGTCACTGGATCGAGGAGTTGTTGTCCAACCTTCCGGGCGGCGTCGTCGGCTTCCTGATCTTCGTCAATATTTTCGTTTTCATCCTGGCGTTCTTCCTCGATTTCTTCGAGATCGCCTTCATCGTCATCCCGCTGCTGGCGCCGGTCGCCGAGAGCATGGGCATCAACCTGGTCTGGTTCGGCGTGATGATCTGCGCCAATATGCAGACCAGTTTCATGCACCCGCCGTTCGGCTTCGCACTATTCTACCTGCGTGGCATCGTCCCCCGAGACAAGGTCAAGACCACCGACATTTATATGGGCGCCATTCCGTGGCTGGTATTGCAGTTGATCCTCGTCGGACTGCTGATCGCCTTCCCGCAACTGGTGACTTACTTCCTCGACACCCCTGTGGACGTCGATCTCGACACAATCCACATCGTGCTGCCCTCGACAGGTGGCGCCGAAACCCTCCCCGGCTTCACAGCCCCACCACCTCCCAGCTTCGGCC
>NZ_LAPV01000132.1 GCF_000971275.1 Devosia psychrophila
CATGTCCGAGTCTTTGGTCGAAACCCTCAAACGCGATTACGCCTCGACCCATATCCTGCCCGACACCGATACCATCCTGGTCTTTGCCGGAATGGATGGAGGACTATTGTCAATCCCACCCGCACTCGGGACTGAAGTTCAAATCGCCCCGCCAGTTCATCCGCCTCAGTGCTTAAACCCAACCGCCGAACTGTCAGGTAAAATGGGGTCCACTCCAACCTAGCCGAAGTTGACCACCAGTCAATCTGGCTTCTTTTTCTTGGGGTCGGCCGTTGTCTTTCCAACTTCAGGAACTGGCGTTGCCTCAGCGTCGCTGCCTGGTTCAATATCCTTGAGGTCAGGAGCGGAAGTTTTCTCGATTGGTTTCTTTTCGCTCATCATCGTATCCTCTGTTCGAATAGCTTCAGCTCTGCTGCGGCAGCATTTGCCTCATCCATCGAAGCATCTAAAGTTGCCTTGAGAATGCGTAGCTCCGCTTTGAGCCGTGGTGATAATACAAGACCTTGCCACTCGCTGAGCTTTTGCTGCCATTCTGCAACCTCGACTATGAGTTTGCGCGAGCGGTCTGCCGTCTCCACATTGATGTGGACCGCCGCACGTTCAGCATTTTCTGCAAGCTCAACCAATTCGACCGTACTGATTACCCAAGTGGGCAAAGCTGTACGTACCGTCTCGATCTGCGAGACGATCTGATCGTCAGCTGGATATCCGCGCATGTAAGGATTCCTGCCGGGGCGCGTCACGGATCGTGCGTGCGTGGCTAGGCCCTAATCCTCAGCCGGTGTAGGGGTTGCGCTGGTATGAATTTAAATATTGTCAGATATCAAAAGAGGCCCAACGTCATCATTTTCGTCTAACCTAGCGCTGGCTTCTGTGTTTCGACATGTTGCTTCCGACGCCGCCAGCCTGCATCCAATGACAAAGGCGGACGCGTAAATCATTGACTCTGGTTTAGCCAAAAGTGGCATAGTTAGTGAGCTACCCAGCCTAGACGGCCCGTGCTCAAGACAATTGGCACGCCAAGTCATCCACTACCATTGAGGAGCCAGGATCGCCCGTTCCGGACTTCAACGCTCGTGCGTCGATTTGGCGAGTATGGTGTGAAGCAGTGCCTGCGTGGCTCGAATGTCAGCGGTGATGGCGTCTCCGGCGCGCAGGGTGTCGTGCGCTCGTAGCGCATCAACGATATCGTCGTGGGTGCCGGCATAAATCGGGTCGCCGCCCATGATCTGCGCTTCGATATTGCGTGACATCAAGCGCATGTACGGGCCCATGCTCAGCCACAGGGTTTCGATCAACTGCAGCAGCGAGCTCGAACCGGCATAGCTATAAAGCTGAAAGTGAAACCGCCGGTTCATCGACAGCATGGTATAGGCACCCTCAAGGCCCCCGATCTCACGATGCTGGGCCGCAATATTCTCAAGGTCGCTTATATTGTCGCTGGTCATATTTGGCGCAGCAATTTCCACCGCACTGCGTTCCAGGATCACCCGTGCCCGGCAGATATCGTCAAGGCGCTCGATATTGATGTGTGGAACGACCGCGGACCCGTTGGGCAACACGATCAGCGCCTGCTCGGCAACCAGACGCTGCAAAGCCTCTCGCACCGGCATCAGGCTAGTACCGTAGACATTAGCCAAGGCTGCCATGGTCAGGACTTGGCCAGCATCGAAACGCCCTTCGATCAGGGATTCACGCAGGCCGCTGTAGACATTGTCCTGAATCTTGGCCCGGCTTTCCGACGGGTCCAGGCTGGTCGATCTTTGCATTTCGTTCCCAATCGCCTCGCGTACCGGCTTACTTTCGCAGCAGGGGAGCACCCACAATCGCCAGCGAAGGTGTGATCAAAACTTTGACTTTGCCAACAGGAAATTTCGATGCAATGCGAAGCGAGTACGTAGTTTCGGCTCAACACATTGAAATATATAAATAAACTATCTGTTCGATTTGACGGCAGAAACTGAACCTGCCTTACATTTCGGCATTTTTGTGGGATTTGATCAAATCGCGCTTGTCTTTGAGCGTGGTAGGTTTAAGTCTAAACTAATTGCGGCGGGCGCAGGCGTCTCAAAATCCCAAGGACTGGCAGTTAACGCAGATGGGCGGCTATTTTCTCTACCATTCGATCGGCACGTTCCCCGGCAAGGCTAAGGCCGTCTCGCAGGAATTGAGCTCCTTTGCCGAGGTCTGGTCGGCCGAGAATGACGGACAGTGGCCGGCGGCTTTGCAACTGCGTCAGGCCTTTATCTCGGCTTGGGAACGCTTGATTGCTGCGCCGGCAGGATCACTGACCACGACCGAGAATGTCACAAGCGGCCTCTACACCATGCTGGGTGCGCTGCCTGAAGGAACACTGGCGGCGCGCCGTGTGCTGGTTGCTGGCGACTGCTTTCCGAGCCTGCATTTCTTGCTTGCTGGTCTGGCCGAGCGCTTTGATTTCACTTTGGAAACCGTGCCGCTGCGGGCCGGCGAAACCTGGGTGCGCGACGAAGATGTGATCGCCCGCTGGCAAGCCGATGTGGCGCTGACGCTACTCACCCAGGTCACCTCGACGGCCTCCTATCGTTGCGACCTAGAACGCCTCATTGCGCATGGCCGGTCGATGGGGTCGCTGGTGGGCGTCGATATTACCCAGGGCGTCGGCGTCGTGCCGTTTTCCGTGGCAAAGCTTGATCCTGATTTTGTCGTTTCTACCTCACTCAAGTGGCTCTGTGGCACCTCGGGCGCTGGCATTTTGTACGTCAAGCCAGCCCTGCTTGGTCAGTGCACTCCAGAATTGCGTGGCTGGTTCAGCCAGCCCAATCCGTTTTCCTGGGACCTCGATGCATTTGCCTATGCACCGGATGCGCGCCGTTTCGATCACGGCACACCCGCCATCCTCGCCAGCATTGCCTCGTTGCCCGGCCTTCTGTGGGTCGAGCAAACCGGCGTAGAAGCCATTGCCGCGCAAAACCGCGCAATGGGCGAACAATTGATTGGTTGGGGCAGGGACCGTGGCCTGCGCCTAGCCTCGCCCGAGGCAGCGGCACAGCGTGGCGGCAGCGTCATGATCGGACTCCCCGGCAGCGTTGTGGCCGACGAGATAATCAATGAGCTACGTAGCCGCCAGCTCTATTGTGACGCGCGCGGGACCACGCTGCGCCTGTCGCCTGGTGCCGTGACCGACAGCGGCGACGTCGCCCGGCTGTGCCAGGCACTGGATCAACTTTTATTCCGGCGTGAGCCGGTTGCGGCCCGTATCGGGCTAGACGTGTCGTCAGGGACTATGCCCAAGGCATAACAAGGAGAACAGACGTGAAGAAGCACATCGCAATGCTGGCGCTTGCCGCCGTCGCGGCTTTCGCGACGCCCGCTTGGGCACAGGACAAGATCGTGGTCGGCGCCTATGCCGCCAATCCGCCATGGGAATTCAAGAACGACGCCGGGGTCTTCGAGGGTTTTGAAGTCGACGTCGCCACTGAAGCTGCCAAGCGCATCGGCCGCGAAGTCGAATTCCAGGAGCTCGGCTTCCAGGCACTGTTCGCTGCCACCAGCTCGGGTCGCATCGATTTTGCCATCTCCTCGATCTCGATCAACAACGAGCGCCTGCAGAGCCAGTCTTTCACCCAGCCTTACTATGACAGCGACGGCACCATCGTTGGCTTGGCTTCGTCGTCGGTCAAGACGCTGGAAGATCTCAAGGGCAAGGTCATCGGCGTCGTGGCTGCCACCACTGGCGAAGCTTGGGCCAATGAAAACGCCGAAGCGCTCGGCATTGCCGAAGTGCGCAGCTATGCTGCCCAGCAGGATCTGCTGCTCGACGTGCAGAACGGCCGTATCGAAGGCGGCGCGGGCGAACTGGCCGGCTTCCAGTATGCCATCAGCAAGATCCCGACGCTGTCGATCCTTGTTCGCATTCCGACCGGTGAACGTTTCGCCATGATGGCCAAGAAGGACCTGCCGGTCCTCGGCGAGATCAACGACGCCATCTCGGCTATGAAGGAAGACGGAACCCTGGCCGCCATCCACGAAAAGTGGTTTAGCGTTGCCGCCGACGAAGGTACCAGCACGGTCACTGTGATGCCGCTGCCGGTTGCCGAATAATCATTCCAAGGTTCGGCGACGGCGTCGCCGAACCTTTTTCGAACATTGAGTGCGCCGTCTGATGGCGCGCACTGGGGCTGGGCCGCTGCCATGGAACTAATCAATACCTTCTTCAACTGGGACGTGATGGTTCGCGCCTTCCCGATCCTGCTGCGGGGCCTTGGCAATACCGTCCTGCTGGGTTGCGTCACCATCGTCATCGGCACGATTGCTGGCCTGCTGCTGTGCTTGGTACGGCTCTATGCAGTTCGTCCGATCCAGCTATTGGCCATCCTCTACATCGACGTGTTCCGCGCGCTGCCAATCCTCGTGCTGCTGATCCTCGTCTATTACGCATTGCCCTTTGTTGGCATTCGCCTCGATTCATTCACCTCGGCGACGATGGCGCTGTCGATGGTGCTGGCGGCTTTCACTGCCGAAGTATGTCGCGCCGGCATTCAGAACGTGCCCAAGGGACAGTTCGAGGCCGCGGCCAGCCTCGGCATGCCGTTCTGGAAGTCGATGCGCAAGATCATTCTGCCACAGGCCATTCGCGTCATCATTCCACCACTGACCAGCAATTCCATTTCGGTGTTCAAGGATACCGCTCTGGCTTCGGTGGTTGCCATGCCGGATCTGCTCAAGCAGGCCAATGACGCGCAGGCCATGATGGCCAATCCGACCCCGCTGATCGGCGCCGCGCTGATCTACCTTGCCATTCTGTGGCCGCTGGTACGCCTCGTCGGATATCTCGAAGCACGCAACCAGCGCGCCGTAGCCCGCTAGCAAAAGGCTCTGTTATGACCTCGTCTCCGGCCCCGCTGGCCGCGCAAATGTCCGACGTCAACAAGTGGTACAATGATTACCACGCGCTCCGCTCGATCAATCTCGAAGTGGCGCGGGGCGAGCGCATCGTGGTGTGCGGACCCTCGGGCTCGGGCAAATCCACCATGATCCGATGCATCAACCAGCTCGAAAAGCACGACAGCGGCACCATCGCAGTCAACGGCGTGACCCTGACAGGCGACCTCAAGCAACTCAACACCATCCGTCAGGACGTCGGCATGGTGTTCCAGCACTTCAATCTGTTTCCCCATCTAAGTGTGCTGGAAAACTGTGTCATCGCACCGATGAGTGTGCGCAACGTGCCCCGCAAGCAGGCCGAGGAAATGGCCATGCATTACCTTTCCCGCATTCATATTGCTGAGCAGGCGCACAAATTTCCGAGCCAGCTTTCTGGCGGCCAGCAGCAGCGTGTCGCCATCGCCCGCTCATTGTGCATGCAGCCCAATTTGATGCTGTTCGACGAGCCGACCTCTGCCCTTGATCCGGAAATGGTCCACGAAGTGCTCGAAACCATGGTGTCGCTGGCGCGCGATGGCATGACCATGCTGGTCGTGACCCATGAAATGGGCTTTGCGCGCAAGGTGGCCGATCGCGTCATCTTCATGGATCACGGCGAGATTTGTGAGACGGCGCCGCCCGAAGAGTTCTTCAAGTCACCCCAGAACGAACGCGCCCGCGTCTTTCTCAGCCAGCTCATCCACTAGGATTTTTTTATCTTGGCACAAGACAAACTGTTCCCGATCCAAGCGGTTCGGGATCGCTTTCCCGCGCTCGCCTACAACCGGGACCACCTGTATTTCGACAACGCTGCAGGCGCTCAACTGCCCGACCTGGCGTTGACGGCGGTACACGACCACCTGCTCACCCATAACGTCCAGCGCGGCGCAAAATATGGCCTCAGCCGTTCAGTCGATGCGGGGATCGCGGACGCACGGCAAAGCGTGGCGCTGCTGGTCAATGCCTATGATCCTGCCGAAATTTCCTTCGGCATGAATGCTACCTCGTTCATTCGCCTGGTCAGTCTCGGCATCGGCCAGACTCTGGGTGAGCGGACCGAGATCATCGTCACGGATCTCGATCACGACGCCAATGTGTCCACCTGGCTGGCCCTTGAGCCATTGGGCGCCAAATGCGTGTTCTGGCATATGCGCGATGATGGCACGCTGCATGTCGAAGACTTGGTGCCATTGCTGAACGAACGCACGCGCCTTGTAGCTTGCGCCGCCGCGTCCCATGCTCTGGGAACCCTGGTGGACATCGCGGCAGTCAGCGAACTGGCCCATGAGGCCGGCGCTGAGCTTTTCGTCGATTGCGTACATTACACACCCCATGCCCTGGTCGATGTGCAGGCGTGGGATTGCGATTATCTCGTGTGCTCGGGCTACAAGACATTCTCGCCGCATATGGGTTTTCTCTGGGGCCGGCTTGACCTGCTGCGGGCACTACCGACCTTCAAGGAAGACTTCATCCCCAACGAGCCGCCGCACAAGATCGAGGTCGGCACTTTCGTCTACGAGAACGTCGCCGGCATGGATGGCGCGGTGCGATATCTGGAGCAGCTCGGGCAGGACCTCAATGACGGGGTGACGCTGTCACGCCGAGCCGCCATCGCCAAAGCCATGACGGCAATCCAGCAGTATGAGATTGGTCTGTCCCAGTCCTTGCTGGACGTGCTGCATCGCCATGGCGCTACCGTTTACGGAATTACCAAAGGCGGTCAGGGCCGGGTGCCCACGGTCAGTTTCAACTTTGCTGCCATGGCTCCCGGCGAACTTGCACAGAAGCTGGCTGATCGCGATATCGGCGTGCGCGACGGTCATATGTTCGCCCCGCGATTGATGGCGCGGTTGGGCCTCACCATGGCAAGCGGCGCCGTGCGCATTTCCCTCGTGCACTACAATACGCACAAGGAGATCTCGCAACTGAATGACGCGCTGGGCGCCATCCTGCAGCACAGCTAGCGCGCCAGCATCTTGCCCAGCATGTAGCCTGATCCGACGCCAGTGCCGGCGCCGGGCCAGGTGCTGGCACCCACCATGTAGAGGTCCTTGACCGGGGTACGGTAACGCGACCAGCCACCAGCCGGCCGGAATAGGAAATTCTGGTCGAGATGGTGGCTGCCCGACAGGGAGTCGCCACGCACCAGATTGGGATTGGAGCGTTCCAGATCGAGCGGGGAGATCACCGTGGACGAGAGGATTTTGCTGCGCAAGCCGGGCGCATAGCGCTCGATCAGGTCCAGCACGCGTTCGCTATATGGCCCCTTGGCTGCGTCCCAATCCCGCGCAGTGATCACGCCTTCCGCATCGCCGACGATGTCGTATGGCACGACGCGCACCTGCACCCAAAGGATGTGCTTGCCATCGGGGGCCCGCGCCGGATCGAGCGCAGTTGGTTGGCCCACGACCAGCACCGGCTCGCGGGGCAAAAGACCTGACATTGCCTCATGATAAACCGCGCTCATCATGTCATAGCTGGGAGCCAGGTGAACATAGGCGAAGCGCTTCAACTCTTCTCCGGCCGACCAGTCCGGCAGGCTATCGAGCGCCAGATGGATCATCATCGCGCCCGGGCCCGCGCGGAAATCTCGCGCAGCCTTGGCGAAGCGTTTGTCGATGCCGGGAACCAGCTTATTTGCCAGTAGCGATGGGTGAGTATTGGCGATAACCGCGCGCTTTGCAGCTAACTGGGTGCCGTCGCTCAATGTGACGCCCGACGCGCGGCCATTGCTTCGCGTGACCTGCGCGACTTCCGCACTGCAGCGCAGCGTGCCGCCCGCCGCCTCGATGACGCCGACCATCGCCTTGATGATCGTATCGGCGCCGCCCTGGCCGATCACCATGCCGAAGTTCTGGTTGGCCATGGACTCGAGGTATGGAAACACCGCGCCGCCGGCCACATCGGGTCCGAAATCGAGATGCAGGCCCCAGGCCGCCATCAAGGCGCGCACCTCGGCGCTCTCAAAGCGCGGGTCGAGATAGTTGCGGGGCGAGGACAGCAGCAGGCGAACCATGTCGCGCACCCAGTCGAGACCCTTTTCGCGCCAAGCCTTCACCAGCAGGCGTACGGCCCCTAGCGAGGGCATGGGCTGTCCCATGATCCCGCCGATGAATGGCGCCTCGGTCGCGAAGTCGGCGGCCATCCGCCGCCACGTAGCTGCATCGGCCGGCGAGATCGCCGCAATGCGGGCAGCCGTCGTATCGAGATCGGTGCTGACACCCAGCCACGACCCATTGGGGAAAGGGCTGGCAAAACTGTCGCTGGCCGGCACGAATGCCAAGCCTTGTGCATCGAGCGATGCCTTGTGCTCGGCATAGAAAGCGGAGCCGGCAAACATCGAAAGGTTCATCGCATAAAGGTCGTGGCGATAGCCGGGCAGGGTGATTTCCTCGGTGCGTACTGCGCCGCCCGGCTTGGCGGACTTCTCAAGCACCAGCACCCGCCAGCCGCGTTGGCTAAGATGGACCGCGGCGGCCAATCCGTTAACGCCGGCACCCACCACGATTGCATCATATTCGGACATGTCAGCTCCTCGGAAACGCGTTGACGCATAGTCGTTCAAGAATATGCAACTGCCAATATTTCGAACCTAAAATATCTGCCTAACCGCTCCATTTCGGGGACTTTCGCTCTTGCATGTCCATGCAGTTGCCGTAACCTTCGAGCCTGAGTGGCATGGCGGCAAGCCAAATACCGCAACGAAAAACGTGTGTAGGAGACGATGATGAGCGCGCAACAAACACTGGCTGGTCTGGCCCTTGCCCTGGTCGATGGCAGCATCGAGGTCGTTGACCTGACTGCCCCGCTGGGTCCCGATACCCCCCTGCTTTATCTGCCGCCGGACTTTGCCAAGAACACGCCCAAGTTCAAGATGCACGAGATCTCGGCCTACGACCAGAACGGCCCATGGTGGGCCTGGGGCTGGATGGAACTCGGGGAACATACCGGCACCCATTTCGATGCGCCTTCGCACTGGATCTCTGGCAAGGATCTGCCGCAAAACACCACCGATACCGTGCCGGTGAAGAACTTTGTCGCGCCCATCGCTGTCATCGACTGTTCCACCGAAGTCGCCGGCGACCCCGATTTCCTGCTGACCGCAGAACGCGTCAAGGCATGGGAAGCCGAGCACGGCGAGATCAAGCCGGGCACATGGGTCGTGCTGCGCTCTGACTGGTATCACCGCAATACCAGCACGGAAGCCTTCCTCAATGCTGACGAAAACGGCTCGCATACCCCGGGGCCGAGCGTCGATTGCGTCGAGTATCTTGTCGAAAAGGGCGCATTGGGCTTCGGCAGTGAATGCGTCGGTACCGATGCCGGCAACGCAGCTACCTTCAATCCACCTTTCCCCGCACACAACCTGCTGCTGGGCGCTGGCCGCTATGGCTTGGCCAGCCTTACCAATCTCGACAAGCTGCCCCCAACTGGCGCGATGCTGGTCATCGCTCCACTCAAGATCGTCGGTGGCACCGGCAGTCCAGTCCGCGCTTTCGCTATCGTGCCACGCGGCTAATTTCGGGACCTATCATGGCGGACGCTGATTACATCATCGTTGGGAGCGGCATCAACGCGCTGGTCGCGGCCGCCATGCTAGGCAAGAAAAACAATCGCGTCCTGATCCTTGAGCGCGAGGCGGTGGCCGGCGGCTGTCTGCTCACCGAGGAAGTGACAGTCCCGGGTTTCCGCCATGACATCATGGCGACGACCTTTGTGCTGTTCATTACCTCGCCCGCATATGCGGCCTTGGCGTCCGATCTGGCCCGCCACGGTCTTGAATTTTGTCATACCGATACCCCGACTGCCGTGGTACGGCCGGACAATTCGAGCCTCGTGCTCACTACCGATCGTGCGCGAAACCTCGCGGCTTTTGCCGCTGCCGATGCTGCCGATGCCCCAGCATTTCAGCGCGAGATGGATCGCTTTGGCGGCGATACAGGATTTGTTTTTGGCCTGTTAGGTGGCTGTCTCTGGTCGCTCGACACGCTCCGCATGATCGGCAAGGAACTCTGGAAGCGCGGCGCACGCGGATTGGCCAATTTCGCTGGCGAGGCACTGGTTCCCGCCCGCGGATATCTTGAGACGCGCTATCGCTCTGAAGCGGTCCGGGCGCTGTTTGCACCATGGGTGCTGCATTGCGGGCTCAACCCCGAAAGCGCCTATTCGGGCCAGATGCTGAAGGTCATCGGCTTTGCGCTGGAAGCGGCTGGGGCTCCCATCGTCAAGGGTGGAGCGGTCAATGCAGTCAACGCCTTTGCCGGATTGGTTGCCGAGCAGGGCGGCCAGATACGCACCAATTCCGATGTCGCGTCCATTATCCTCGATAGCAAGGGGGCAGCATCCGGCGTGACTCTTGTCGATGGTACGACACTCACGGCGAGCAAGGGTGTTATCTGCTCCGTCGCGCCATCCCAGCTTTATGATCGGCTGCTGGCGGGCCAGCCAAAGCCAGCCGAAGTCACCGAAAGCGTCGCCAATTTTCGCTACGGCAAGGGCGACATGCAGATCCACTACGCGTTGCGCGAAGCGCCGCAGTGGATTGCTCCGGGTCTCGAAAACGTCGCGCTGATCCACCTGACCCCCGGTCTCGATGGAGTGTCGCGCGCCTCCAATGAGGCCGAACGCGGCCTGCTGCCAGCCGTCCCCACTATCTGCGTCGGCCAACCGACGGCGCTTGACCCCAGCCGGGCACCGGACGGGCACGCGATCTTGTGGCTGCAACTCCCCGAAGCGCCCCGCCATATCAAGGGTGATGCGGCCGGCGAAATTGCCATTGGCGCCGACGGGCGCTGGACCGAAGATATCCGCGAAGCTTACGCCAACCGAATCGATGCCATCCTGCGCCAGCACATTGCCAATTTCGACACTGCCGTCATCAAGCGGGCGGCTTTCTCGCCAGCCGATCTTGAGCGCATGAACGTCAATTTGGTGGGTGGCGACCCGTATGGCGGCTTTTGCGGCGTCGACCAGTTCTTCATCTGGCGGCCCTTGAAGAGCTCCGTCAACCACACTACTCATGTCCGCGGCCTCTACCACATCGGCGCGGCCAGTCATCCTGGTCCCGGCCTGGGCGGCGGCTCGGGTTATTTAGTCGGCAAGGCGCTGGGCTAAGGCCTAGCCCAGCTCAATGCATTAAAAGAGGTCTTGCTCGGTGGCTAAGTACTTTATGGGCTCGTTGCGTCAGACCGGCGATGGTCGCTTGCCTAGCCTGGGCGAGATCGGTCTCAACCAGTTCGCCCCCTATCTGATCAACCGCCTATCGGCCAGCTACAATGCCCATCTCCAGGATGTGCTCAAAAGCAATGGCATGACGACTGCCAAGATGCGCGCGCTGTCGATATTGACAATTTCGCCAAGCCTCACGGTGAATGAACTTGCCTATCTCGCCGTGGTCGAGCAATCCACCATGAGCCGTACGCTCGATGCGCTTGAAGGGCAGGGGTATGTCCGCCGACAGTCGCGCAGCGATGATATGCGGGTACGCGAACTCTACATCACCGACTTGGGCCGGGCGGCCTTCGCGGAGTCTTGGCCCCTGCTTTACAGCCTATACGCCGATTTATTCGAGGGTGTCGATGCTGAAGAATACGATCGATTCATCGACACCATGCACAAAGTGCTACGCAATATGCACCGGCGTCTCGAAGGCGACACGACGGCGGACGAAGTGCCGGCCGACTGAGTGTTGCTAGTCGCTGAGGCTCCGCACGGTGGAGAGCGCACCTTCAAGTGCCTTGCCAGCCTCATCTGCCAAGGCCGCCAGTACCAGTCTAGCAAGCCACTCGCCACCATCGGTGCGCCCTGCGAGCATAGGCACAGCTGAAAGCACCCGATCGAATTTTGCTTCGCCTCGGCTATGGGTGTCGGAGTAACCCTTGACCAGCCGGCGTGTCGCGAGTGCCTGCACCGCAAGAGGATAATTGGACGGCAACTGACCCTTGGCGACATCGAGCCAATGGGCGACATGCTCCATCTCGATGCTATGACGCAGCATGCCGCGGCGCATGGGCTTGAGCGCCGAGACCATGTAAAGCGCCATGAACCAGAACACGGTTCCGGTGCGGACGCGGCGGCCCTTGTTTACGAACCGGCCCATACCGTCATACAGGCGCCTGTTGGCGATCAGCCAGTTGCCCATGCTCTTGGGCATGCTGCCCACAACTTCTTCCATGCGCGGATGCATGTATTCGGTGGTGTAGACGAGTTGTTCTTCGCGCGCGCCGACCTCACGGCGGACTCGATCGAACCGGCTGGCGCGCGTCTTGAGGTCGGCAACCCGCACGACGTCGTCGTAGGCCATGGCGTTGGCAAGGTATTTGGAAGCAGTATCGGTAAAGGCAAAGCCATGTGCGGCGCCACCGGCTTCCACATCGAGCGCATGCAGCGCCTCCAGTCGATCCAGATACTCATTGCCGTAGCGTGCGTCCTGCCAGTCTACCACCTTGCTCAAACCGGCATAGGCCATGGGCCGCAAATTCTCGGGCAGGTTGGCATGCAGGCGCTCAAGGAGAGCGTCCAACTGTTGCTGGCCGACCGACCGGGGCGGCATTTCCATCTTGCTTTCAACGCGTCGAACAACAGGCTCGGTGGCGCCGCTCCGGGCCCGCTCAAAGGCAGCACCAAAGGCCCGCAGGCTGGCATCGACGCCTTTACCGCCGGAGCGCACTGCGTCTTCGAACGCACTGCGCTCAAAGGGCAGCACGGCCGCGCCGGCCAAGGCACCAAACAGTGCCGAAGAAATCACACTGCCGTTCTTTTCGGCCAGGGTTTGCATGTCGAAGGCAATCGTATGCTTGGCCGCAATTCCCGCCGCTGCAACCACCACCAGCGGATCGCCGATGCCGTCGCCGGGCACTTCTTTTTCACCCACGGCATAGGAACGGTGGGTCGAAGCAATTAGCGTCGTACGGTCGGGTGTTACGAGACCGCGCAGCATAGAGCGACCAGCTTCCATGAATTCTGCCGCCAGCACGATATCGACATCGCCCGGTGTCGGCATCAGTGACAGCACCGGCGATCGACCGTCACTGGGCTTCAGCATTTCGACGTAATAGATCGTCGCCCCGGTGCGCTGCGCTACACCCGGCACCGACGTCGATTGGGCGACCCAGCCTTGCGCCTCTGCCATTGATACGACCCAGTCGGCCAGGACGCCGCCGCCCTGGCCGCCCATCGCGAGAATGGCCAATGTTATCGGACGTTCATATGTGTTCATGGCTATTTCAGACAAAGCTCACGCGGCGCACCCGGCGACGCTGCTGAAAGAAGCCGATCACGGCAGAGCGGACACGAGCCACGATGCGGTCAGTACGCGACGGATTGTAGATGATGTCGGCGCGATAGAACGACGGGCACAGCACGGCCGCTTCCGAAACCTCGCCGCAATTGCCGCAACCGACGCAGGAATTGTCGATCGCCGCCACAGGATCGTCACGTAACGGATCGTCGAGATGCTTGAGCGACAGCGAAGGGCAGCCGGACAGCCGGATACAGGCGTGATCGCCGGTGCAGGTGTCCTCGTCAACGCCGAACCGCTCGCGCACCATGCGCTTGCCGTCCTTGACGGATTTGGAGAACAGCGGCTTTTCACGGCGCTGCTTGTTCAGCATGCATTCGGACGAGGCGACGATGACCTTCGGGCCTTCCTCGGTCGAGGTCAGTGCCGCCCTGAGCGTGTCGCGCATCTTGCCGACATCATAGGTGCGATCGATCTGGCGCACCCACTTTGCACCGATCCCCTTGACTGCCTTGGTGATGGAATTGTTGGTCGAGCGCAGCGGATTATTGGCCCGCGAGGACAAAATGTCCTGCCCGCCGGTCGCCGCCGCATAATGGTTATCGACGATCATGATGACGCCGTTATGCTTGTTGAAGACGGCGTTGCCGACGCTGGACGACAGGCCGTTGTGCCAGAAGCCGCCGTCACCCATTACCGAGATGGGGCGCTTGTCGGCATCGACGTTAAAGGCTGAAGCGGAGGCCGGGCCGAGGCCATAGCCCATCGTGCTGCCACCGATATTGAACGGTGGCAGGGTCGAAAACAGGTGGCAGCCGATATCGGCCGAGATATGGTGCGTCCCCATCTCTTTTTCGACCAGCTTCATGGCAGCAAAGATTGGTCGCTCGGGGCAGCCGGTGCAAAAGCCTGCCGGGCGCGCGGGCACCACGTCGGCCAGCGATTTCACTTCGGGACTCGCCAAAACCAAGTCGGCGCTTGGAATGGGCGGGCGATTGCCCAGCAGCGGCGGCGCAAATTCCGTCAGGAAGGATTCAATGCCCTTCATCATGACCGCAGCGGTATAATCGCCGCCCATGGGCAGCCGATCCTTGCCCGCCACCCGCGTCTGAATATCGCGACGGCGCAGCGAGGTATTGACCGCCTGCTCGATATAGTCCGGATGGCCTTCTTCAACCATCAGCACGGCGCTCTTGCCCTGGCAGAAGCGCGCCAGCTCATCGTCAACCAGTGGATAGGTGACGTTGAGCACATAGAGCGGGATAGATGTACCGCCATAGCTATCGGCCAGACCCAGCAACTGCAGGCCGCGGATCACCGAATTATACATGCCGCCCTGCAGCACGATGCCGACGGGGCCTTCGTCCGGGCCAAAGAACTCGTTGAGCTTCTGGTCGCGGATGAAGTTCACCGCGGCAGGCCAGCGCTGCGTCAGCTTTTCCTTGTCATGCACCGTGATCGACATCGGCGGCAACACAATCCGGCTCAGGTCGCGAATCGGGTTTTCCAACGCTTCCTTCATCGAATAAGCCGGGCGTTTGTTGTCCTTGGCAATGAACTGGCCATGCACGTGGCAGGCGCGAATGCGAACCGTCAACATGACCGGCGTATTGGACGCTTCGGAAAGCGCAAAGCCGTCCTCCACAGACTTGACGATTGATTCCAGGTTCGGCCGCGGATCGATCAGCCACATTTGCGATTTCATCGCAAAGGCATGGCTGCGTTCCTGCGGGATCGACGAGCCTTCGCCGTAATCTTCACCGAGAATGATCAGCGCGCCACCCTTGACGCCGCTCGAGGCCAGATTGGTCAATGCGTCCGAGGCGACATTGGTACCGGCGGTAGACTTCCAGGTGACCGCGCCGCGCAGCGGATAATTGACCGAGGCCGCCAGCATGGCAGCAGCGGTTGCTTCCGAGGCCGAGGATTCAAAGTGAACGCCCAGTTCATCGAGCACCGGCTTGGCATCGGCCAGCACGTCCATCAGGTGGGAGATAGGCGAGCCCTGGTAGCCGCCGACGTAGGCAACGCCAGACTGTAGCAATGCCTTGGTGATCGCCAGGATTCCTTCTCCGCGGAACACCTCGCCAGCGCCCAGTTTGAGATCTTCCACTTCGCGGGCAAATGAGCGTTCGGCCATGCGGCTCTCCCAACCAGTGCGACGATCCAGCGAAACATGACTGAATTAGTCGCCAATATATATGCATTTGCATATTTATCCAAAAGTTAGGCGCTGTCAAACGGCCATCAAATATCTGGTAATTAGCGCGTCTTGAAGGGTTGTCGTGCGCCTAACGACACTTGAACGTAAGGCGTGGCTTAGTGCTAAGTCTATGTACTGGATGCACAATGTTTGAGCATGCAGCGCGTTAAAGCGGCGCGCAAAAATCCCTCTAGTTACATGCTAAGCAATATGTTTAGGTATCAACTATTAGCGTCTCAGTTGCGGGAATGGAGCTCGCGGGACGTTAGTGGGAACGCAGAGAGGGACATCGTTACCATGCTTAAACGTCGCACGTTTCTGGCCGCCGGCTCAGCCGGCATCGTCGCCGCCGCTTTGGCGGGCACTCTTCCGGCCCTTGGGCAGGATGCTGATACGCTAACAATTGCCTTCAACGTCAATCTGCCCAGCTTCGACCCCACCACCGGTGGGTCGGCGGTCAATCCAACGATCCAGGCAATCTACTGCACGGTCTTCGATCAATATATCGGTCAGGGCCCCGACCTGGCCTTCGAGCCCGGCCTGCTTACCGAATGGGGCTTCAACGACGACAAGACCAAGGTCTCGATGACCGTTCGCGAAGGCGTTGTCTGGCATGACGGCACGCCGCTGACGCCCGAAGACGTCGTCTGGTCGCTGCAGCGCGCCGGCGACCCTGCCAATGGCAACCCGGTATCGGGTGTCTGGGCTTCGATCGGCAACTTCACGGTTGATGGCAACCGCATCGACGGTGACGTAGTCGCCTTCGATCCCACCATCTTCAAATGGATGGCCTTCCTTACCGGCTACGTCCTGCCCAAGGCCTATTTCGAAAAGGTGGGCGCCGAGGCGTTCAACCAGGCGCCGATCGGCACTGGGCCCTACATGGTCGACGTTTTCGAAAGCAATGCCTTCCTGCGCCTCAAGGCCAATCCGAACTATTGGGGCGCAAAGCCCAACTTCGAAACGGTGATCTTCAAGTTCGTGACAGACGCCACGAGCCGCACCGCCGAAATCGAGAGCGGCGCATCCGATGTAACGCTCGAAGTTTCCTACGAAGACTATGATCGCCTGCGCGAAACCGAAGGTCTGGACGGCGTTGCCGTGCCGATTTCCGATATCGGCATGATCTTCCTTAATAATATCGGGCCGATGCTCGACAAGAATGTTCGCTTGGCCGCTCACCATGCGATCAACAAGCAGGCCATCATCGATCGTCTGCTGCACGGCTACGGCATTCCGATCGATACTCTGCAAACGCCCGAATACGAAGCCTATGACGCATCGATCAAGGTTGGCTTCGATGAAGCCAGGGCCATTAAACTATTGGCGGCTAGCGGCTTCTCGACGGCCAATCCGGTTCGCTTCCCGATCCAGACCACCCGCGGGCTCAAGCCCAAGGATTATGAGATGATCCAGGCGATCGTCGGCATGTGGCGCAAGGTGGGCATCGAGGCCGAGATCGAGGTTTACGAGATCGCCAAGCACTACGAACTGCGTGCTGCCGATCAGCTGGCTCCCGCTGCATTCTACAACTGGGGCGATGCTATTGGGGATGCTTCCGCTTCGACCGGCTTTGCTATGTTTGGCCCGACGCCGCACTCGGTTTGGGACACGGAGGACCTCGATGCGATGATCGGTCCGCTGTGGACGGAAAAAGACGAGGCAGCGCGAATTTCTGGCTGGAAAGCAGTCGACAAATACATCGCCGAAGAGGGTTATGTGATCCCGCTTTTGCAGTATGTGCAGCCTATCCTGTTCAAGTCGACGCTTGTCGTCATCCCCAACACATCCGGGGCATTGCAGCCGTCGCTAATCTCTAAGGCATGATGGTTGCAGCGGGGCGTGGCCATTGGCCATGCCGCGTTGCACCGGAGGAAAGACCATGATCGGGCTGATTACTAAAAGAGCCGGCATGGCCGCCGTAACCCTGTTTGGCGTCGCCGTGGTGGTCTTCGGGCTGTTGCGTGTAGCACCGGGCGATCCTATCGCAATGATGATCGGCCCTGGCGCGACGGCTGACGACATTCTGCGCCTTCGCGCCAGCTACGGTTTGGACCAACCCCTCATCAATCAGTTCTGGATTTGGCTAGGCAGCTTGCTGCAGGGTGATTTCGGTACCTCGATTTCCCGCCGCATCGATGTCGGCCAGCTCTTGCTCGAGCGATTGCCGGCAACCATCGAACTGGCCTTGATGGCGCTGCTGGTTTCCATGGTCCTGGGTGGTTTTATCGCAATTATCGGCACACTCTGGCGGCGACACTGGGCCTCCGGAGCCATCGACGGCGTCAATGGCGTGCTGCTCGCAATTCCTGAATTTGTCTGGGCTCTGGCACTGGTACTCGCACTCGGCGTGGCGTTTCCCGTTCTGCCTCTGTCCGGCCGGATTAACCCGTCTCTAACAACCGATTTTCGCACTGGTTTCAGTTTGCTGGAATCGTTACTTATATTCCGTTTTGACCTCGCTGCCGATCTGGCCCGGCATATGACAATGCCGGTGCTCGCCTTGGCGCTGCCGCTGGCTGGTATCATTGCGCGGGTGCTACGCGAGGCGTTGAGCGAAGCCATGATGCAGGACTATGTGACCCTGGCCCGGGTCAAGGGCATGAGCGAGCTGCGCCTCATCCTCTTCGAAGCCATGCGCAATGCGATCGGACCAACGCTAGCGCTGACCGGTGTGCAATTTACTTTCCTTATCGGCGGCACGGTCATCGTCGAAAAGATTTTCTCTTATCCCGGTCTGGGCAACATGGCGATTGACGCCGTGGTCAACCGTGATTTCCCCCTTATTCAGGGCCTTGTATTGATGTTCGGCGTCATCTTTATTCTCATCAATCTGCTCGTCGATTTTGCCGTGGTGGCCTTCAACCCGAGGCTTCGTCATGGTTGATGTGACCATCACGGCCGCTTCTCACCAAAACTGGAAGCCGATTGTAGCAGCAGCGTTTAGCGATCCAAAGGTCGCCGTCGGCGGTGGCTTTATTCTCCTGCTAATCATTCTGGCCTTGGGGGCCGACCTGATCGCGCCGCATGATCCGCTGGCGCAAGATCTGATGCTTGGTTCGCTCCCCCCGGTGGGCATGGCCGGCACCGAGCCGGGCTACTGGCTGGGCACTGACGATCTGGGCCGCGATGTCCTCTCCCGCTTCATTCATGGCACGCGCATCGCACTGACAGTCGCCTTTGTTGCCGCAACCATTGCAGCTACGGTCGGTACGGTGGTCGGCCTGCTCGCCGGCTATTTCGGTGGCTGGATCGACGTCGTCGTGTCCCGTCTCATCGAAATCTGGATGGCTTTTCCTGCCGTGCTGCTTTCGATCCTCATTGTCGCCATCCTGGGCTCCGGCATGCATTCCGTGATCATCGCGATTGCCATCATTGACTGGACGCGCTTTGCGCGCGTCGTGCGTGCCGAGACTATGGCTCAACGACAGGCCGACTATGTCACCGCAAGCACGGTCCTCGGTTTCTCGCGCCTTGGCATTCTCGCCGGGGAAATTTTGCCCAATGTGCTTTGGGTCGTCCTCGGACTCTTCACCCTTGAGCTGGGGCTAGCCGTCGTCATCGAGGCTATTTTGTCCTTCGTCGGCCTTTCGGTCTCCTCGGACACGCCTACCTGGGGCGGCATGATCGCCCAAGGCCGGGGCATCATTTACCAGGCATGGTGGGTCTTCGCCCTGCCGCTGGCCGGGCTGCTGGCCACAGTGCTTGCCTTCAACCAGCTTGGCGCCGGACTGCGTCGCAGCCTTGATCCGGTGATGCAGCGATGAGCGCGCTTCTATCCATCGAAAATCTCAGCGCGGTTTCCCGGCGCGACGGCAAGCCCATCCTGCGCGACGTATCGCTTCAGGTCGAAAGCGGCACCATTCATGGTTTGGTAGGCGAGAGCGGCGCCGGCAAATCCACGATCAGCAAGATCGTCCTCGGTATTGTCTCGGGCGGCGTCGTCGTTACAGCCGGCCGCGTCATGCTGGACGGTAAAGATCTGGTGCAGATTCCTGAGCGCGACAAGCGCATCCTGATCGGCTCCCAGCTTGCGCTGATCCCGCAGGATCCGCTGACTGCGCTCAATCCCGGGCGGCACATTGGCGATCAGCTCACCGATAGCCTGCGCATGTGGAAGGGTTTCAATCGCAAGGCGGCCTGGGCTCGCGCCCTCGAACTGCTCGATCACGTTGCCATTCGCGACCCCGCTCGCGTCATGGATCAATTCCCGCATCATCTGTCTGGGGGAATGCGCCAGCGCGTGTTGATCGCCGCAGCCTTCGCCATCGAGCCCAAGCTGCTGATTGCCGACGAGCCCACGACGGCACTCGATGCCACTGTGCAAAAACAGGTGCTGCAACTGCTGAAGCGCCTGCAGGCCGAGCACGGCACTTCGGTCGTCTTCGTCACCCATGATCTTGGTGTTGTTGCCCAGATCTGTGACGACGTTACCCTGCTTTTTCAGGGCAAGGTGATGGAGCAGGGCACGGCAGCTACGATTTTCAATGCGCCGCGCCACGCCTATACCCGCGCCTTGCTCGCAGCGAGCCCGCGCTATGACAATCCCGCGGCTGGCCTTAATCCAATCGACGATGCAGTCATCGCCGCCTGCTATGCCCAAATCCAGCAATTCGATGGAGTCCAGCATGGCTGAGCCCTTGGTCGAAACGCGTGGCCTGACGGTCGACTATGCTGCCCGTCGTTCGCTATGGGGGCCCGCCAACGCATCCACGCGAGTGCTGCGCGGCGTCGATATTCGGATAGATGCAGGCGAGATAGTCGGCATTGTCGGGGAGTCTGGTTCGGGCAAATCCACTCTCGGCCGCGCGCTGCTGGGCCTTGTTCCAGCGACTGAAGGACAGGTGCTGTTTGCCGGTCATCCGCTCGATGCCCAGCCCGACGGGGCCCTGGCCTTGCGGCGCCATATGCAGATGATCTTTCAGGATCCGATGAGTTCGCTCAACCCGCGGCACACCATCCGCACCATCCTGACGCGTCCTATTCTGCTCCATGGCATCGCGCTTGATCAGGCCGCGGCGGCTGCTTCGGCTGCTGCCGTGCTTGAACGCGTCGGCCTGCCTCTTACCGTGCTGGCGCGCTATCCCCACGAACTTTCCGGCGGGCAGCGTCAGCGGATCGGCATTGCCCGTGCCGTGATGCTGCGGCCGCGCTTTGTCCTCGCCGACGAGATTGTCTCGGGGCAGGACGTTTCCACCCAGGCCCGCGTTCTCGTACTGCTCAAAGAACTCTGCGCTGAAATTGGCATGGCGCTGGCCTTCATCAGCCACGACCTGTCGGTCATCCGCGCGCTATGCCACCGGGTCTATGTGCTCAATGGTGGCGTCGTAGTGGAGGAAGGGTCTTGCGAAAGCGTGTTCGCTGCGCCGCAGCATGCCTATACGAGGGCGCTGATCGACGCCATTCCGCTGCCAGTCGTCGGCACGAGTTGGCTGGCGGCGTAACGAAACTCTCCGCCACGCCGCCAGGCATCAATCCTGATAAATGCCCGTTTCGCTAGCGACGTGCCGATAGGCTGCGCCTGCGGTAAAGCCTCCGTCGATCACGAAGTCTTCGCCGGTAATGAAGCTCGACGTGTCCGAGACGAGGAATAGCACTAGCTCGGCGATCTCTTCCGGCTTGCCGCTGCGGCGCATCGGGGTGATATCGATCATCGGCTTGAGATGCGGGCTATTGGCATTAAGACCGGTAACCACCAGCCCGGGGCAGATCGCATTGACGCGAATGCCCTTGCTGACCAGTTCCATCGCCGCGCTACGCGTCAACCCGCGCAGGCCCCACTTGCTGGCGGTGTAGGCCGGGTCGTAATGGCCAGAAAATGCGCTATTGGACGAGATATTGACGATGGCGCCGCCACCGCTTTCGGCCATCAATGCACTGACCGCCTGGATGCCCAGAAAGGCTCCGGTCAGGTTGACCTTGAGCACGCGCTCCCAGGCATCGAGCTTGGTGGTTTCGACGGTCGTGCGGTTGATGATGCCCGCATTGTTGACCAGTATGTCGAGCCGGCCCTTCCAGCTGCGTGCAAGCTCGAGTGTTTGGGCCCAGCTCTCTTCGCTCGTGACGTCGAGCAGGACGAATTTCGCCGCAAGGCCGTCGTCCGTGAGCGCCTTCGCCAGCGCTACGCCTTCCGCTTCAAGCACGTCGGCGATGACGACGGCCGCACCCGATAGGGCCAGCAGCCGCGCTTCTGCTTCGCCTTGCCCGCGCGCACCGCCGGTGACGATGGCAACCTTGCCTTCCAGCTTGCTCATGCTCATTCCCCTGCCGCTATCGTTGTCTGGCGCTGGCTGCCCAACCCATCAATGCCAAGCGTGATGATCTGGCCCACTCGCAGGAAAACCGGCTCGGGCTTGATGCCCATGCCGACGCCCGGCGGGGTGCCGGTCGCGATCACATCGCCCGGCTCAAGGGTCATGAACTGGCTGATGTAGCTCACGAGAAATGCCACGCTGAAGATCATGGTATTGGTATTACCGGTCTGACGGCGAACCCCGTCAACATCGAGCCAAAGCCCGACATTTTGCGGATCGGCCACTTCATCGCGCGTTACCAGCCAAGGCCCGATCGGCCCGAACGTGTCGTGGCTCTTGCCCTTGGTCCATTGGCCGCCACGCTCGGACTGGAAACTGCGCTCCGACACATCATTGACGACGCAATAGCCCTCCACATGGTCGAGCGCATCGAGCAGGGCAGGCTTTTCGGAGCCCTTTGGGCCATGGCGAAGAAGTTTCATTGTCTATGCCCGTCGGAAGCCGGTTAGAGTCGCATCTTCGACATCGGGCAGGTTGACCACGATATTGTCGGGCGTTCGCGTGGTCAGCCAGACTAGCTCTTCGGTCGTCGACATGTTGACCTCGACATGCGGCCAGTTAGGCGGCACGAAGACGAAGTCGCCCTCTTCCATGTCGAGATATTCGCTGTAATTCTCGCCGAAATAGATGCGGCCAAAGCCCTTGAGTACATAGCCACCTGTCTCGGCTTCACCGTGGTGATGCGGCAAGGAGCGATAGCCAGGATCATTGCTCACCTTGCCGAACCAAAGCTTGGTCGCCGGGGTAATTTCGGGTCCAACACCTGTCACGCGCACGCATCCGCCGGACTGTCCGGTGCCTGTATGTTCCTGGCCTTTACGAGTGACGACGGCTTTGACTTCTGCGGTCATGAGCTCCTCCAAAATGCTGCGACGGACCTTGTACCGCCGGACCTCGATATTGAGTGTTTTATTTTAGGTGTCAAGTAATTTGCCCGGCTTGCGGCGCCCATCGCGCTGGCTTAACAGAGAGTGCTGGGGAGACCATGCCGTGACCGAACATTCCAGGGTCTGGATCGACGCCGAGACCAAGATAGCCGACGCGCCGGGCGACCACCACGATGAGTTGCGGCTATGGCTGCGTCTGTTCAGTGTCACCCGGCTGATGGAGAACGACGTTCGCAGCCGCCTGCAGAACGAGTTCGACGTCACCTTCCCCCGCTTCGATATTCTGTCCCAGCTTTATCGTGTGCCTGATGGCCTAATCCTGGGGGAATTGTCCCAGCGGCTCATGGTGTCGCCGGGCAATATTACCTCGGTTATCAAGCGCCTGATGGACGATGGCATGATCGTCCGGAACCAAAATCCGAACGATCGACGCGAGAACATCGTGCAGATGACGACGCTTGGCCGCGAGAAGTTTATCCAGATGGCCGCATCCAACGAAGAGTGGGTTCGCAATCTGACCAAGGATCTTGCCCCGGCGGACGTGAAGGCGCTTCTCGCATTGCTTCAGAAGATGAAGACCTCGGTCCGCCGCGCGCTGGACGAATAATCAGTCCGGAACGACGGCAAGCACCTGGATTTCAATCTTGGCGCGATCTTCCATGAGGGCGACGACCTGAACCGCCGCCATTGGCGGGAAGTGCCGGCCGATCGTCTCACGATAGGCTGCACCAACTTCTTTCATGCGCGACTTGTAAGCGTGACGATCCGTGAAATACCAGGTCATCTGGATGATGTGCTCAGGGCCAGCGTCGGCCGCAGCCAAAACGTCCACAACGTTCTTGAGCGTCTGGCGCACCTGGTCGATGAAGTCGTCTGACTGGAATTCGCAATTGGCATCCCAGCCAACCTGGCCGCCGACTTGCACGATGCGGCCGCGCGCTACCATACCGTTGGAATAGCCGATGGGCCTGGCCCAACCTTCGGGCTGGATGATCTGATGGGTCATTGAACTGGCTCCAGATAGCGCGTGAGACCCGCGCGGACGTCGTCCGGCCAGGGGTGCGATTTGTGATCGACCGTCGAGGTCGCGACGATGCGTTGCTTGATGGTCCAGATCACGTCGTCGCGGACCGTCACCACGGTTTCAAGGTCGAGAGACGCACGACCGATGGCGCGAACATGCACCGCAAAATCGAGCACGTCGCCATAGGTAGACGGGCGCTTGAACTCGACGTTCATCGTCACCGTCGGCAAGCCCATCTTGCGCTCATACATCAGCTCTTTCCAGGTGACGCCGAATGACGCGAACATCGCCTCGTTCACATCGACCAGCATGGAAAAATAGGCTGGATGATAGGCGATGCCGGTCAGGTCGCAGTCGCCGAAACGCAACGGCTTGGATTGGGTAAATGGCATAAAAACTCCGCTCTTCAGCCGGTCATAACTTCGCCGCCGGCCACGGCGATGGCCTGGCCGGTAATCGATGATGCGCCCGGCAAAGCCAGCCAGAGCACAGTGTCTGCAACCTCTTCGGGATCGACCAGCCGACCTTGCGGATTGGCCTTCGCCAGTTCGGCCCGCGTTTCCATCTCGCTACGTCCGGTCTTGCCAACGATCGCCTCGACCGCCCGTGCAATCAGCGGCGTGTCGGTAAAGCCGGGGCACACCGCATTGACGGTAATGCCAGTGCGGGCCAGCTCCAGAGCCAGCGAGCGGGTGAGCCCTATCACCCCATGTTTTGCCGCCGCATAGGCGCTCACATAGCGATAGCCGATCAGTCCTGCCGTGGAGGCGATATTGATAATCCGGCCACCTGCACCATAGGCCTTGATGTCACCCAGCAATGCCTGCGTGACGAGGAACACCCCGGTAAGATCGGTGGCGATGACCTTGTTCCAGAAGTCTGGCGTCATCTTGTCGAACGGCGCGCTGGGCGCTTCGCCGGCATTGTTGATCAGGATGTCGACCGCGCCGAACCCCTGATGGGCAGCCTCGACACCGGCTGTGATCTTGTCCGCGTCGGTAATGTCGAAGTCGTCGACGATCTTGACCTGTGCGGGCGGCAGGCTGGTCGCAAAAGCTTCCAGACGCTCGCGCTGCCGCCCCGCAAGGGTCACGGATGCGCCTTCGCCCACCAGCTTGCGCACCACTGCCTGGCCGATCCCGCCCGAAGCCCCGGTCACCAAGGCATGGCGACCGGACAGCCTAGTGTCTGAACTCATCGACCCGCCCGCGCCAGGTTGTTTTCATACTGCGACTTCGCTGCATAATACTGCTTTGGCCAAGCCACCGATTTGATGCCGATTTTTGCCGCTTCATGCAACAGCCAGCTTGGATCGGCCAGATGCGGACGTGCTATCGCGCAGAGGTCGGCACGACCCGCCGCAATAATCGAATTGGCTTGGTCAGCCTCGGAAATAGCCCCGACGGCGATGGTGGGGATGCCCACTTCGTTGCGGATCTTGTCGGAGAACGGCGTCTGGAACAGGCGGCCATACACTGGTTTTTCGTCCTTCCACACCTGTCCCGATGAACAGTCGATCACGTCGGCACCAGCCTGTTTAAACATCTGTGCGTAGATGGCCGCATCGTCGGGTGTATTGCCACCCTCGAACCAGTCATTGCAGGAGAGGCGCACCGAGATCGGCTTGTCCTCTGGCCATAAGGCACGCACCGCGGCAAAAACTTCGAGCGGAAAGCGTGCCATGTTCTCGTGACTGCCACCATATTCGTCGTCACGCTGATTGGTCAGAGGGCTCAAAAAGCTCGACAGCAGGTAGCCGTGGGCACAATGCAGCTCCAGCCAATCGACACCAGCCTCGGCCGCTCGCCGCGTTGCCGCGACATGGTCGTCGCGCACCCGGTCCATGTCGGCGCGGTCCATCGCCTTGGGCACCGGGCTGTGCTTGAGGTAGGGCAGCGGTGACGCCGAGATCAGCGGCCAGGCACCCTCGTCGAGTGGTTGGTCGATTCCCTCCCAAGCCAGCTTGGTCGAGCCCTTGCGACCGGCGTGGCCGATCTGGATGGCCAGCTTCGCGCCACTATTGCTGTGAACGAAATCCGCCAACCGCTTCCAGCCGACTGTCTGCTCATCGTTCCAAAGGCCAAGGCATCCGGGGGTAATGCGCGCATCGGGCGACACGCAGGTCATCTCGGCAAAAACCAGCGCTGCACCACCCATGGCGCGGGCGCCCAGATGGACCAGATGGAAATCGTCGATCAACCCGTCTGCCGCCGAATACATGGCCATTGGCGACACAACGATGCGGTTCTGCAACGTAACGCCACGCACCGTGAAAGGCGTCAGCATTGGCGGAACACTACGCTTGCCAAGCTCGACATTCACGCCGGCATCCGCCGCAAACCAGCGCTCATAGCCCTCAAGCCAGTTCGCATCGCGCAGGCGCAGGTTCTCGTGGCTGATGCGTTGCGAGCGGGTCAGCATGGAATACATGAACTGCTCGGGCTCAAGCTGGTCGGCATAACGTGCGCCAACCACCTCAAACCACTCCATAGCATTGCGCGCCGCATTCTGGATGCGCGCAACATCGACCCGGCGAATGTCTTCGTAGTCCTGCAGGACGGCCGGAATTGCAGTTTTGTCGTGGCCATGCAGGTTGAACTGACGCGTCAGCTCGATAGCGTCCTCAAGGGCAAGCTTGGTGCCCGAGCCGATTGCAAAGTGCGCCGTGTGGGCCGCGTCGCCCATCAGCACGACATGGGAATTGCCATTGAAATGGCTCCACTTGCCGCAGATCAGGCGATTGAAATTGAGCCAAGCCGAACCGCGCACGTGTCGTGCGTTGGTCATCAGAGGCTGGCCCTCCAGCACTTCGGCAAACAGGTTCTCGCAAAAGTCGATGGAGCCCTGCTGCTCGATCTGGTCGAGGCCATGGGCCAGATAGGTCTCTTCGGTCGTCTCGATGATGAAAGTCGAGGTGTTCTCATCGAACTTGTAGATATGAGCCTGGAACCAACCGTGATCGGTCTTGCGGAAATCGAAGGTGAAGGCGTCAAACAGCTTGTTCGTGCCGAGCCATATATAGCGGTTCGGCCGCACCGCCAGATCGGGCTGAAACACGTCCTGATAGGCATTGCGGATTTTGGAGTTGAACCCGTCCGAGGCAATGACGAGGTCCGCATCCGCGTAGTCGAGATCGCCGCTTGCGTCGGTTTCAAACACCAGTTCGACGCCTAGTGCCTCGCAGCGCTGCTGCAGGATGTTGAGCAGCTTCTTGCGGCCAATGCCGACAAAGCCGTGGCCCGACGTGCGCTGGCGTGTGCCCTTGAACAGGACTTCGATATCGTCCCAATGGTTGAAGGCATCCTGGATTTCGGTTGCGCTCTCGGGATCCCACTCGACCATGGCCGACATGGTGGCATCCGAGAAAACCACGCCCCAGCCAAATGTGTCGTAGGGCTTGTTGCGCTCGACCACCGTAACGCTGTGCTCGGGATGGTTCTTCTTCATCAAGAGCGCGAAATAGAGCCCTGCGGGGCCGCCGCCGATGCAGACGATGCGCATGAACCGAAATCCTTCAGGAAAGCGACATTAGTTTAGATGTAAACTAAATCGCCTGCCCAAATAGTCAAGACCTAAAGTTTTCTCCATGGTCTAAATCACCGCCGGGCGCTGCTCTCGCAGAGCTGGCGCAACAGGCCAAGCGTACCGTCGATATCGGCGACCATTTCTCTCTTGGCTGTCGCGGCATCGCCTTGCCGCATGGCCCCGATGATCAGGTGATGGTGATGCGTAAACGGCTCATGCAGGCCGGTTTCTAGCTGCGGCGCGATATGGGTCGAGAGCATTCGCATATACGGCCCATACCGCAGCCAGAGGCTGTCGATGATCTGAAGCAGCACTTCGGAACCCGACTGCCGATAGATCGCAAAGTGAAATGCGCGGTTGCGGTCCAGCATGTCATAGACGTGCTTCTCGTCACTCAGCGCCTCATGCTCAGCCACGATCGTCTCAAGCTCGATCAGCGCGGCGGTGGTCATCCGCTCCGTAGCCAGCTCGGTTGCCAGCCCTTCAACTACAACGCGGGCGCGACACAGATCGTCCAGTCGTTCTACTGACACCGCCGGCACGCCCGCCGATCCGCCCGACGAGACTTCAAGCGCGTTTTCAGCAGCCAGGCGCCGCAACGCTTCGCGAACCGGCATGTGGCTTGTGCCAAAAGTGGTGGCCAGCGACGAGATGGTCAGTGTCTGCCCCGGGTCGAACCTGCCGACCATCAATGCGTCGCGCAATTGCTGGTAGACGCCGTCAGCAATGGTCATCCGCGAGGATATCGGGGCCAGTTTACCAACTATGGACATGGACGCAGCTCCCTGCAGCGGCAACCCCATTGCAGCGGTGCCGCCAAGTTTGAGTTGCGTTGTATTCTGCCGAGGCAGAAGGCCCAACGGTTTTTACAGCGCGTTGAAGAAGCCAGCCATGCGGTCCATGCCCTCTTCAATGCGCTCGTAGCTCTGCGACCCGAAACACACACGAATATGGCTGTCGCCCAACGGACCGTAAAAGCCGCCGGCCTCGACCACGACATTGGCCTTGTCAAGCAGGGCGTCTGCCGCCTGCTGCGAGGTTAGCCCAGTGGCACTGATATCGGGGAAGGCGTAGATTGTGCCTTCTGGCATGGCGCAGGTTACGCCTGGCATCTGGTTGAGGCGGCGTACCACCAGATCGCGCTTCTTCTGGTCATCGTCCACCATGTCCTGCAGCACCGATGCAGGGCCGGTCACGGCCGCCAGCGCGCCATCCTGGATGAACGTGTTGACATGGGTCACCTCGTTCATGGTGATCTTCATCAATCCAGGCATCAAAGCCGCATCGGCCGCCAGATAGCCCAGCCGCCAGCCATCCATCGCATAGGCCTTGGTGAAGGCAAACATGGTGATGGTCCGCTCCTTCATGCCCGGCAGCGAGGCGATGCTGATGTGCTCGGCGCCTGAGAACAGGATTTGTTCATAGACCTCGTCCGAAACGATGATCAGGTCATGCTTGATGGCGAGATCGGCGAGATCCTGCAATTCATCGCGCGAATATACCCGGCCGGTCGGGTTGCACGGATTGACCAGCACGATCATGCGCGTGTTCTTGGTGATCTTGGCTTCGATCAGGTCCTTGCGGATGCTGAAGCCCGCGTCACGATCAAGCGGCGCCAGAACCACCTTGGCGCCTGTCATCTCGATTTTGTTGACGTGCTGGGGATAAAAAGGTTCAAGCAGAATGGCCTCGTCACCCTCATCCAGCAGGGCCATGAAGGCAGCATAGGACGCTTGGGTCAGCCCGTTGGTAATAAGAATTTCCCCGGCCGTCGCGTCGATATTGTTATATTCAGCGAGCTTTTTCTGCAACGCCTGCCGCAGCGCCAATTCACCCTGCAGATCGCTGTAGTGAACCTTTCCGGCGAGCAACGCCTTGATGGTCGCCTGCTTAATATGGTCCGGCGTGTCATGGCACGGACGTCCCAGCTCAAGATGGATCAGATCAGCCCCAGTCGCCGACTTGGCCGACGCCTTCTGGAACATGCCGTAGTTCTTTTCCGAAGTCTGGGTAATGCGTCTGGCAAAGCGTGACATGCAGAATCTCGTATTCGTTGTGGTCGCCGGGGCCGAAGTCGCGTGACGGGGCGCGGGCACAAAGTTGATAACGACGGGGTTTAGGCTATTTTGAGCATTTGATCAAACACCAATTTGCAGTCTTGGTTGCTGCAGAAGTGCGGTGGCTGCCCATTGGCTGATAGTAGATGCGGACCGGGCAGAGCCAAAGGTGCTCAGAGCCGAGCGGGCAAGGACAATCCTCGATATGGTCTCCATCCGTGTGCGTCTTGCCGAGGCTGACGACCGGGCCATCCCAGGTCATTGGGAGGGTGGTCTACTCGCCGGTGCGAAAGACACCAACATCGCCACTCTCGTCACAAGAGCTTCGGAGTAACATGAAAGTTGTGCTCTGATGCTGGGAGGAGCGTCGATGAAAACGGCGATAGTTCTGCGTCACGTGACGAGGTGTTGATTGCCGTTTGGATCTGACCCGGGATTGTCATTGAGAAGTGACCCGGTTGGACGATAGTTTCCCGCGATGCGGGGATGGTCAAGTGGCGGGTTTTTCCTTTCGTGTTTTGGGTGCCGCGGCGCTTGCCCGGAAGCGGAAGCTGTCATTGCCGGTTTCCAGGATATGGCAGTGATGGGTGAGCCGATCGAGCAGAGCCGTGGTCATCTTGGCGTCGCCGAACACGCCGGCCCATTCGCTGAAGCTCAGGTTGGTGGTGATGATGACGCTGGTCTGCTCGTAGAGTTTGCTGAGCAGGTGGAACAACAGCGCCCCGCCTGACGGGCTGAACGGCAGATAACCCAGTTCATCGAGGATGATGAGATCGAGGCGCAGCAGGCGCTCGGCAAGCTGGCCCGCCTTGTTGGCGGCCTTTTCCTGCTCAAGTGCATTGACCAGGTCGACGGTGGGGAAGAAGCGGACCTTCTTGTGGTGGTGGCGGACCGCCTGGATGCCCAGCGCTGTGGCAACATGGGTCTTGCCGGTGCCAGGACCACCGATCAGTACCACATTGTCGGCGCCTTCGATAAAGTTGCCGCGGTGCAGTTGCTGGACTGAGGCCTCATTGATCTCACTGGAGGCGAAGTCGAAGCCGGTCAGATCCTTGTAGGCTGGGAAGCGGGCGCCTTTGAGGTGATAGGCGATAGACCTGACCTCCCGCTCGGCAAGTTCGGCCTTGAGCAGTTGGGACAGGATCGGCACGGCAGTATCAAAGGCAGGAGCACCCTGTTCGATCAGCTCGTCCACGGCCTGGGCCATGCCATACATCTTGAGGCTGCGGAGCATGACCACAACGGCGGCACTGGCAGGATCATGACGCCTGGCGCACATCCTTGCCACGCAGCGTGTCGTAGCGCGCGACGTTGGCTTTTGGTTCCTGGCGCAAGGTCAGCGCCTGGGGCGCATCGATCAACGTAACCTCAGTCTCTTTGCCATCGACCAGACGATGCAGAAGATTGAGGATATGGGTCTTGGTGGGAACGCCCGCCTCGAGCGCGACCTCCACGGCACACAGGACCGCCTGCTCGTCGTGGTGCAGGACAAGCGCCAGGATCTCAACCATCTCCCGGTCGCCACCTGGGCGCTTGAGCAGGAGCCCCTGCAACCGCCGGAACGCCTCTGGCAGATCCAGGAACGGCGCCCCATTGCGCAGGGCACCAGGCTTGCGCTGGATCACTGCCAGATAGTGCCGCCAGTCATAGACCGTGCGCCCCGGCTGGTGGTGTGAGAGATCGATGATCCGAGCGTGCTCGCATAGGATCTGGCCTTCAGCCACCACGACGATCCTCCCAGGATAGATCCGCAGGCTCACTGGGCGGTTCGCGAACGAAGCGGGCACGCTGTATCGGTTGCGATCGAAGTGCACCAGGCACGTCGGGGTTACGCGCTTGGTCTGTTCGACAAAGCCGTCAAAGGGTCGCCCCACGGCCATCAGACTGGAGATCTCCCCGGCATGCGCATCGGCCACGCTGCCTGGAAGGTTGCCATGCACGATCTGGCCCCATTGTGCGATGCACCGCTCTTCGAGCCAGGCGTTCAAGCCATCGAGGTCGGGGAAGTTGGGCAGTGGCTGCCACAGGCGCCGGCGGGCATCCTGCACATTCTTCTCGATCTGCCCTTTCTCCCATCCTGATGCCGGATTGCAGAACTCTGGTTCGAACAGATAATGGCTGGCCATCGCCGCGAACCGGGCGTTGACCTGCCGGGCTTTGCCGGAGCCGATCCGATCGACCGCAGTCTTCATGTTGTCGAAGATGCCGCGACGGGGGACGCCGCCCA
>NZ_LAPV01000133.1 GCF_000971275.1 Devosia psychrophila
GACGCCTCTGCTCAGGGACGAGCTCGCTTGGCTCTAAGGGGACACACGCTATCTGACCCGGAGCATCGCAAAACACGATGCCCCAAGGCCGATCATCGTCAATCACAGCCTCAAAGCAAACATACAAATGGGGAGGAACACTATCGGGGATTTGGCGATATCGTATACCGACATCGGCCAAGTCCCTCCCCCTATCAGGGGGAGGTTAGGTGGGGGTACCCGCTAAGAACAAAGCGCCTGCCACAAACAAAAAGGCGGGCATAATGCCCGCCTTTGAATTCAGATTTGCTGCACGCCTCAGTTCAGGCGGTTGCTCACGTCGGCGATGGCCTTGTCGACGACGGTGCCGCCTTTTTTGCCCATTTCGTCGGTGAGGACGAGGCGGGCGGCTTCGATGGCGACGTCGGCGGAGCGGGCGCGAACTTCGGAGATGGCCTGGGCCTCAGCCTGGGCGATCTTGTCTTCGACGGCCTTGGTGCGGCGGGTCACCAGTTCGGCGAGCGATGCCTGGGCCTCGGCGGTGAGGCGAACGGCCTCTTCCTTGGCGGCGGCGATGATGCCTTCGGCTTCGCTCTCGGCGGCGACGCGCTTCTGCTCATATTCGACCAGCAGGGCGGCAGCCTCTTCGCGCAGCTTCTTGGCCTGGGCCAGGTCGTCGGCGATCTTCTGGATCTGGCCGTCGAGCATCTTGCCGACGATCTTGGGGATGCCGAAATACAGCGCGATTGCCAGGAAGATGACGAGGGCTGCGAAGGCGTAAAAGCTATTGTCCATCCATTCCATGACGGCTTACTCCTTCGATGCCTTGGCGACGGCAGCGCGGATGCTGTCGGTCGGAATGTCGCCGATAAGCTGGGTCACCACCGTCTGGGCGGTGTCGGCAGCGATTTCGTCGACATGGGTGAGGGCTTCGGTCTTGGTAGCCGAAATGCGGGCCTCGGCGGCGGTGACCTTAGAGGTCAGATCGGCCTCGACGGCACTGCGCTTGGCAGCGAGGTCCGCCTGGATCGATTCGCGGCTCGTATTGGCAATGCCCTGAGCCTTTGACTTGGCTTCAGCCAGCGCAGCCTCATAGGCGGCAATGGCGGCGTCGGTCTTCTGGCGCGAGGCGTCGGCCGCCGCGAGATCGGCATCGATGAGCGCCTTGCGGTTCTCGAGGATACCGCCAATGCGGGGCAGGGCCACACGGCTCATCAGCAGATAGAGCAATGCGAAGGTAATGGTGAGCCACAGCAACTGGCTGGGGAAAGTCGCCGGATCGAAGGGTGGGAAAACGCCCGACCCATGCTCTTCGGAAGCTGCGGTCGTAGCATGGGTGCCGGCGGTTGGGTTGTCGTGACCCGTCGCGCCTACAACCGGCTCGCCGTGAGTGGCGTCGATCGCGTTGTCGAGGTTTTCCTCGGTCGGCGTTACCGCCTCTTGAGCGAAAGCTTGCGTTACCATCAGGTGCGGTCCCGTTAAATCCGGTCAGCCGGCCGAGGGCCGGAAATATGCACGCAGCCGGGAATGTCCCGGCTGCGAAAACTATGCGATCGCGCCAGTATTAGGCGACAAACAGCAGGATCAGAGCAACCAGGAACGAGAAAATGCCCAGAGCTTCGGTCACGGCGAAGCCGAAGATCAGGTTCGAGAACTGGCTCGGAGCAGCCGACGGATTGCGCAAGGCGCCCGTCAGGAAGCTACCGAAGATGTTGGCCACGCCAATAGCGGCGCCAGCCATACCGAAACAAGCAATACCGGCACCGATGAACTTTGCGGCTTCAGCTTCCATTTTTTAGTCCTTTCAAGCGACTTTAAGCGGGGGTTCTGGCGGAACAGCCCGCCGTGACTTCGAGATTAGTGAGACGGGTGGATCGCGTCGTTGAGATACATGCAGGTCAGGACAGCGAAAACGTAGGCCTGAACCGCACCGACGAGAAATTCGAGGCCAGTCAGTGCAATGGCCATGATCAGCGGCAGCGCCGAACCAAGAATGCCGAGGAAACCCAGCGAGCTCATGGTGACGATGAAGCCGGTGAAGACTTTGAGCGTGATGTGACCGGCAAGCACGTTGCCGAACAGACGCACGGAAAGCGAGATCGGGCGGCTCATGAACGAGATGAACTCGATTGGCGCCACGATGGGAAGAATGTAGCCGGGCACGCCGGCTGGCACGAACAGCTTGAGGAATTTCGGGCCGTTCTTGTAGAAGCCGTAGATAATCACGGTCAGGAACACCAGCATCGACAGCGCGAACGTGACGATGATGTGGCTGGTGACGGTGAAGAAGTAAGGCACCATGCCGAGCATGTTGGCCGTCAGGATGAAGGCGAACAGGCAGAACACCAGCGGAAAGAACTTCATCCCCTGGGTGCCGGCGGCACTTCTGACCATGTTGGCAACGAATTCATACAATAGCTCGCTGACGAGCTGGGCCCGGCCCGGAACGACGCGCTTCGCGCCGGTCGACAGGATCAGGTAAAGCGAAATGATCGCTACCGTCGCCACCATGAACAGCGACGAATTGGTGAAAGCGAAATGCAGGCCAGATCCCTCGGTGCCATCACCACCAACGGTGAATAGCGGGAACATGTCCTGGATGACAAACTGGTGGATCGGATCAGTACCGGCCAAGATAGAGCCCTCTAAGCGTCATCATTTGTCCGCCTCGTCTTCCACGTCTGGACCCATATCGGATCCTGGCGGAGGAGGCGAGGCTGCATTCATTTGCGCCACCACACGGGTGACATTGAGTATTCCAGCGGCAAAGCCCACCATCAACATGATGAGCAGTCCCCAGGGGCTGGACCCCAGGCCAAGATCGATGAGGTAGCCGATGACGGCACCCACAAGGATCGCGGCGATGAATTCGGTACCGATGCGCATGCCGCGCGCCATACCGCTCATCTCCGGGGAAGCTTCGCCCGAGGCTTTGTAGTCCTCGATATCGCGTTCCCGCTTGGCCGAAGCGATACGCGATGCAAGATCGCGAGTCACCCCTTTGGCGCTTTCTGGCCGACCATCGGTATCTAGCGGTTTCGACATCCGCTCGCTCCCCTCGGCCGGCTTTCGCCCGGAAGTTTCCGGGACACCTTTTAAGTCGCGCGCAACATAGTGGTGGGGTCGGATAGTGTCAAGACAACCTTAAGCCTCGTAACCCATTGCTTTTAAATGTGAAAACAGCTTGTCGCAGGGGTGCGGCATGCTGTCCATCGGCGATGATGGCGAAGTCTGGGCAAAGGCGAGGAGATTCTGGCAATTTGGGCCATGACCAAGCGCCGCCCGGCCATAGCCTCGCGGTTTAAATCAGGTGGCCCCCAAAACGGCGTTCGCCTGCGAACAATAGAATAGAGAAGATGATTGCCGCCTCGAAGTGCCGGGCCTTTGCTCGGAAGGCGTTATCACGATCCAGCGTGTGCCCTTGCGCCTGCCAAAACCGCGTGTGCGTATCCCGGAACAGAACCCGACCCCCACTCCCCCGGCCGTCTCCCGGATAGTGGCCGCTGCAGTACCACCCGTGTCCCGGAAAGATGGGCCAAGTATGGGTAGGTTTGGCGGGCGGGGATAAGTTGTTTTGACCGGTGTGCTACGGCACAATCACACCGCTTCGCGAAAGCTCGCTGCCGTGGTCAGGTCCACGGAAACCAGCTGGCTGACGCCGCGTTCGGCCATGGTGACGCCGAACAGGCGATCGACGCGGCTCATGGTGATCGGATTGTGGGTGATCACCATGAAACGCGTATTGGTGCGCTGGCGCATGCTGTCGAGCAGGTTGCAGAAGCGTTCGACATTGGCGTCGTCGAGCGGTGCATCGACTTCGTCGAGCACGCAGATCGGCGCCGGATTGGTGAGGAACACTGCAAAGATCAGGCTCATGGCGGTGAGCGCCTGTTCGCCGCCTGATAGCAGCGTCATGGTCTGAGGCTTCTTGCCGGGCGGACGGGCGATGATTTCGAGCCCGGCTTCCAGCGGATCGTCGCTTTCGACGAAGCTGAGCTCGGCCGTGCCACCGCCAAACAGGGTAGTGAACAGCTCCTGGAAATGCGCGTTGACCTTGACGAAGGCCTCGTTGAGCCGGGCGCGGCCCTCGCGGTTGAGCGACGAAATGCCGGTGCGGAGCTTGGCGATGGCTTCGACCAGATCGTTCTTGTCGTTGACCATCAGGTCGAGCTTTTCCTGCACCTCTATGGCTTCCTTTTCGGCGGAAAGGTTGACCCCGCCCAGCCGCTCGCGCTCGGCCTTGAGGCGATCTACCTTCTGTTCAGTGGCAGCCTCGGCGGGTAGCGCTTCTTCAGGGCGAATGCCCGAGGCTTCGAGCGTCTTGCTGGCAACAATATCCAGCGTTTCCTCGATCTGGCGCTCGATCTGCTGGCGCTGGGCGATGAAGCCCTTGGCGCGCTCCTCGATTCGAGTCAGCTCGATGCGGGCATCGGCCAGAGCGTCGCTGGCGATTTTGAGCGCGCGATCGGCATCGCGCCAGCCGGTCTGGGCGACGCTGAGACTGTCGCTCGAGGCCTTGTGTTCGATCTTGGCAGTTTCAATCTGGTCATCGAGCTGGGCGCGGCGGGCGGCAAAACCGTCGGGTGCCTGGTTGACGCTGGCGAGTTGCGCAGTGACCTCGGCGCTGCGCTTGTCGAGCGTCGCAAGCTGGGCAAGCGCCCCATCGCGGCGGCGCTGCCAGCTCTGGCGATCGCGGGCGAGTTGGGCCAGCCGGCTGTCGCGCATCCGGGCCGAAGTCTCGAAATTACCCAGCTTGAGCCGGGCCTGATCGGCGCGGTCGCGGGCGGTGGTGAGGACTAGCTGCTTGGACTCGGCGACCAAAGCAGCATCGTCCTCGGTGCCTGCCTCCGCCAAGGCGCGCTCGGCCTCGGTGCGAGCCGCATCGGCTTCGGCAAGGCTTGTCGCGAGGCGCGCGCGGGCTTCTTCGAGGGCTGATTGCCGTGTTGTCAAATCGCCAATGGCGCGCTGGGCCTTGTCGACTTCCGACTGGGCAGAGCCGATGGAATGCTGTGCGGCGCGCCAGGCATCGCGAGCGCCGCGTTCGCTCTGGCGTGCGGCATCGAGCGCAGCGGACAACGCCTCGACATCGCGCTTCCAGCCATTGCGCTCACCCTTGCTGCGGCCAATTTCTTCGTCGAGCTCGGCTAGTCGATTGCGCTGGGCGAGGCGTTGCGCGGCGGCGCTTGGCGCATCTGCGGCGGCAATGAATCCATCCCAGCGCCACAGCGCGCCGTCGAGCGTGACCAGGCGCTGGCCGGGTTTGAGCGCATGCATCAGGCCGGGGCCATCGACAGCATGGATCAAGCCGATCTGGTCGAGCCGGCGTTTCAAAAGCGGGCTGCCGGTGACGTAACGCGACAGCGGTTCCGCCGCCTGGGGCAAGGCGGCATCGTCGGTGTGATCGACAGGAACCGACCAATGCAGCGGCGCGCCGGCGTCGGAACTGGCTTCGAGATCGTCGCCCAGCGCTGCGCCAAGTGCCGTCTCATAGCCGGGCGTTACCTTGAGTTGATCGACGATGGCGGGCCACAGGCTGGCGCCGACATTGAGCATCTTGCCCAGCGTCGACGCCTCGGCTTCGAGACGGTTCAATGCAGCTTCGATTTCGGCAAGCCGAGGCCGGGTGGCATCGAGCTTGTCCTGCGCTGCCAGCGCGGTCTCTTCGGCAAACAGGGCAGTGCTTTCCGCCTCGGCGGTCATGACTTGTGCTGTCTCGAGGGCCGCACGACGCAGGCTGAGCGTTTCGTCGGCATCGAGGCGATCTGTGACCGTGCGGGCCTCCTGCTCGACTTCGGCAATCTGCTGCGTCAGCCGGTGGATGCGGGCAGCGGCATCCTCGCTCGAACGGGTCGCCTGCGCGCGGCGGGCACGGACTTGCGCCAGTGCATCAGACGCTGTGCGGGCCTCGGTTTCGGCCGCATCTACGGCTTCGCGCGCCGTATCGGCTTCGCTGCGGGCGCGGTCGAATTCGCCCTGCGCCGCTTCGCCTTCGTCAGCCAGGTGTTCCTGCTCCTCGACATAGGCCTCCAGCGTCGTTTCCGCTTCAGCCACCAGTTCGCGCTCGCGCTCACCGTCGGCGATAAGCTGGCGAATGCGGTCTTCCAGCTCAGCCCGACGCTGGCCGGCACGGCGGGATTCCTCGGCCAGTTGCTCAGAGAGAATGGTGTAGCGCTGCAGCACTGCGCCTGTCACCGCCTCGCGGTCGCGCAACGGCTGCAGCGCCGCATCAGCGGTTTCGAGCTTTTTCTGCGCCTCGAATTCGAGATGGGTCGCATCGGCCAGCGCCCTTACCGAAACGCCCTGCTGCGCCTCGGTCTCCTTTTCGGCGAAACGGGCGGCGACCCAGCGGATATGATAAAGCGTCGCCTCGGCGCGGCGGATGTCGCCGCTCAGAGAACGATAGCGCGTGGCAAGCCGCGCCTGGCGCTTCAGCGTTTCGAGCTGGGTATCGACCTGGGCGATGATATCGTCGACGCGCTCGAGATTGCTCTCGGCGCCGCGCAAGCGAAGCTCGGCCTCGTGGCGGCGGGAATGTAGCCCCGAAATACCGGCGGCTTCTTCGAGCAGGGCGCGGCGGGCAGTTGGTTTGGCGGAAATCAGCTCGCCAATCTGGCCCTGTCGCACCATGGCGGGCGAATGGGCACCGGTGGAGGCATCGGCAAACAACAGTTGCACGTCGCGGGCGCGCACTTCCTTGCCGTTGACGCGATAGACCGAACCAGACTCGCGCTCGATGCGGCGGGTGACTTCGAGCACATCGGCATTGTTGAGCGCGGCAGGCGCGGTGCGGTCGGAGTTGTCGAGGACCAGGGTGACTTCGGCCGAATTGCGGGCCGGGCGAGTGCCCGAGCCGGAGAAAATCACGTCGTCCATGCCCGAAGCGCGCATGGCTTTATATGAGCTTTCACCCATTACCCAGCGCATCGCTTCAACCAGATTTGATTTGCCGCAACCGTTGGGGCCGACGATGCCGGTTAGGCCCGGCTCCATTACCAGCGTCATCTCATCGGAGAAGGATTTGAAGCCGTGGAGCCTCAGACGGGAGAATTTCATCGGGGTTGCCTCACACGCCGGGCAACACCCTCCCCCTTGGGGGTAGGGACGGGGAGGGGGACGTTTGGGCACGATGTCGATCGTGGCTCGCGCGCACCCTCCCAACCTCCCCCGTCGAGGGGGAGGTGCAGATCGGGTTCGCTGAACTTACGGCGTAGCGGGAGCCATAGCACCGCCAGCAGGCGCAGCTGGAGCCATAGCACCGCCAGCAGGCGCAGCTGGAGCCATTGCGCCACCTGCGGGCGGAGCGACGTCGGTCGCCGGAGCCGGCGCGGTGGCTGCAGGTGTTTCGGCGGCAGGGACAGCAGCGGGAGCGACAGGCGCTGCGGGAGTGCTGGCCACAAAATCGGCAGGCACCAGCGGATCGATTTCAGCAGCGAGCTGTTCGAGCGTCTTGTCACCGCTGAGGGTCTTGCCATTGACATAGAATGTCGGGGTGCCTGCCAGACCAAATTCGCCGAGCGCTTGTTCGCGCACGGCTTCCATCCCGGTGAACAGGGCCTGATTCGTCAATGCGGCGTCGAAAGTTTCCTGGGTAAAGCCCAACTGCTTGGCAATTTCGAGGATCGCATCGCGCGGGGTCTGCGAAGCAGCCCAGGTGTTCTGCGTCTTGAAATAGGTGGCGACGACATTGTGATAGTTGGTCGGGCCGGAAGCCTCGGCTAGCATGAACACGGCCGCGTCGAGCACATTGCGCACGAACGGGCGGCTGATCAGCCTGACCTTGCCAGTGTTGACATAGGCTTCGACAAAACTCGGCAGCACGTTGTTAGAGAAGTCCGCGCAATGCGGGCAAGTCGGCGAAGCATATTCGATCACGGTGACCGGCGCGTCTTCGCTGCCCTGAACGTGATCGGCAATGCCGCCAGCGGGCGCCATCAGCTTTGCCACGTCGATCATGTCACCTTCAGCAGCGCTGGCGGTGGCGACCCCGCACAGGCTCAGAGCCGAGGCGGCAGCGGCCAGAATTAGGGTTTCACGGCGGGTAAATTTCACTTCTAACGCTCCTGTTTTCATGTGCGCGACACTACACGGGGGAATTGTGTGGGCAAGTAGGCAGATTCATCACTGCTGGGTGAACGCGCTATCCGCCCTTTCGCTCCGATCTGCTGGAAAGCGCGTGACCCAATGTCCGAAGCGCCTCCCGCAGATCATCGTCGGCAATTTCGGCCACCTGGGCCCCGACCTTTGCGGCAACGCTCTGGCTCGGTTGAATTGACTTGGGCGACTTTTCCCCTGAACCAGGGGTGAATGCCTCTGCCGAGAGTCGCACAGTACTCACCAGCACAAAACCGAAATAGCGGTTCACCGCCGCGGCAATCTTGGGCCCATCGTGGGCAATGGCCAGAGCATGGCCAGGAATGCAGCGCAGCACCAGCGTGGCCCCTTCTTCGCTGCGCTCGCCCCGCGGCCAGTTCAGCTTGTCGGGAATCGCCACCTCGCCATAAGGCTTGGGCGCCATCACCGACCAATGCGCGATGATATCCCGGCTGGCAAAGCCACGCTTCTTAAGCACCGGATCGAGCGCGCCAGCCAGCACATCGGCGATATTCATCGTCCGATTGCGGCGTTTCGGTTCGGGAAGGTCGTCCTTGGCCATGAGTCAGGGAGTACCGCTACGCCATGCATCCGGCAAGTGTGCCACTATGCGGTGGCTGAACCCGATGTGACTTACTCCCCCCTTGCGAGGAGGATCGACCCGGTTGTATCCGATGGCGATGTATCTCACCGATCCTGCTCCCATCGACGCGCCGGCCGTGCTGGCCTGGTATGACCGGCATGCGCGTGACCTGCCGTGGCGGGTTGCGCCGGGTGATCGGGCGCGGGGCATCAGGCCGGATCCGTATCGGGTTTGGCTCAGCGAGGTGATGCTGCAGCAGACCACCGTTGCGGCGGTAAGGAGTTACTTCCTGCGCTTCACCGGCCTGTGGCCAACCGTGTTCGACCTTGCTTCTGCACCGCTCGATAGTGTGCTCAAAGAATGGGCGGGGCTTGGCTATTATGCCCGGGCGCGAAACCTGCATGCTTGTGCGCAGGCGGTGCTGAACGAGCATGGCGGCGAATTCCCCCAGACTTCAGTAGGCCTGCAAACACTGCCCGGCGTCGGCGCCTATACCAGCGCCGCCATCGCCGCGATCTGCTTTGACGAACAGACGGCAGTACTCGATGGCAATCTCGACCGGGTCCTCGCCCGCTATTATGCGTTGCCCGTACCGGTGCGCGAGGCCAAGGAAGAACTGCGCGCTGCGCTGCAGGCCTCGGTGCCCAGCCGGGCAGGGGATTTTGCCCAGGCCATGATGGATTTGGGCGCCACTATCTGCGCCCCTCGCACGGCGGTCTGCATGCTGTGTCCGATCCAGCCAGGCTGCGTCGCCACCAAAACCGGGGATCCGACGCTCTATCCGATCAAGCCTGTCAAGGCCGAACGCCCGACCCGCAAGGGCCATGCCTATGTGATGCTGGACAGCGACGGCGACGTCTACCTGCAAAGCCGTCCGCCCAAAGGCCTGCTCGGCGGCATGACGGAAGTGCCCGGTTCGGACTGGGCAGCGACGCTTCCGGTCTCGCATTACCCGGCCAAAGGTGACTGGAAACACCGTGGCCAGATTGTCCACATTTTCACCCATTTCAGGCTTGAGCTGGAAGTGTGGTCTGCCGTGGTGCCGGCAGACGGCCTTGATGGCGGATGGTGGTCGGAGCGCATGGATCTTAAAGGCGAGGCATTGCCGACGTTGTTCAGGAAAGTTCTGGCGGCCGTGGGGCTTGAGTAGCTGCCCCGGCAAAAATTGCTAGGCCGGCAGGACCACCACCTTCGTAACGACGGGCGTCTTGCTGTAGAGGTCGACCATGTCCTGTGTGAGCAGGCCGACGCAGCCGCTCGAAACGCCCTTGCCGATCGTCTCAGGCATGATGGTGCTGTAGATCGTGTAGAGCGTGTAGCTGCCGTTCTGATAGAGATAGAGTGTCCGCGCACCGAGCGGATTGCCCAGTCCCGGCGGCATGCCGTTGGCATAAGGAGCGGCCTCTGGCTGGCGCAGGATCATTTCCCGAGGCGGCGTCCAAACCGGCCATTCCGCCTTGCGGCCGATATAGGCGTCACCACTCCACAGGAACCCGGCGCGGCCAACATTGGCGCCATATCGGGTGGCATTTCCGCCGCCTTCGATGCGGTAAACGTAGAAATGGCGTGGATCGATGATGATCGTGCCGACCGCTTCAGCGGAGTCGTAACGCACTGTGCGACGACGATATTTCGGATCGATCTTGCCGATATTTACAGCGGGAACCGGAAAGCGTTCGTTGGGAAGCGGACCGTATATGCGCTCCGCGTCTGCGAGGCTCATGCCCCCGGTTGCGCAACCGGCAAGCCCAATCGTTCCGAGGGCGGCAGCGCCGACGAGGAATGACCTGCGGGTGAGATGCCCCTGCGGAACCACCGCGTCCATCTCACCCGCATCGAAAACAGCATCATCACTACTGATCATTGAGCATCCCCGCAGACTAAAACGGACCCATATTTTCAAGCGGAGATTGATCTCACAAAGCCTGATTGGCAAGCTGGCTTGATGCTGGCGCCAATCACAAACAAAAAGCCCGCCGGGGCGCTCAAGACTCAGGGGATCAGTCGCTCGGCTCTAAGTCGCGAAAACAGGTCGAAAAACGCGTCGTCCGTGGGTTTGTATTCCCTAAAGCCCAGTCGTCGGCTTTTGGATATATCGGTAATCACCTCAATGGGCCTGCCAAGGTCGGCGTCGGTGTGCCATGGGGAGGAAAGACGGACAAGATCGGACTCAACCAACGTCTCGCGTGCCACAAGATCGCGCCAGATCGGGGCATCATGCGCCATCTGCGCTGCCAGTGGGCGTACGATGCCGTCAAACGGCGCCGGGATAAGGTCGAACCAACCTGCTATCCGGCTCCACATCCAGCTCCAACTGAAGACGTCGCGGAAGCACGCCCTGACCGTAGGATTCGAATGGTCCGAGGTAAGGCTTGAGGCCAGTCACAAGAGCGACGTGCCGGGTGGAGGTGGCCCGGAGCACGCCCTCGAGAAGGTTACGCACCATGGTGGAATTGACGCGAATGTTCTCTTTTTCGCTATCCTGGCGAAGCCAAGTGGTGATGAAAACGGCGTCGGGGTTGACGCCTTTCAGCGCCACGGTTGTTGCTGCGGCGTCCTGCAGATCGGCCGCCACAGGTACAACGCCGGCCTGGCGAACTGGCCTTCGTGCCAGACCATGTACCTGCCAGCCCCGCTGAACCAAAAGAGAGGAGATGGCACCTCCGAAAGCCCGCTTGCACCAACTGCCAGCGCTGTTTTCGCCATCATCATGTTCCTGAAATTGTAAGAGGCAATGGGCGGGCGGTTGCGTCGCACGCCGCAATCTCCACGTTCTGCTCGCTTTTGGTCGAGCATGACTCACGCTCGGCAAAACAAAAAGGCCGCCGGGGCAAACCGGCGGCCGAAGTAAGAGCCTGAGCGATTGGAGGTCAGAATCAGGCAGAAAGCAAATCAAGTTGCGCACGAATTCCCGTGCGAAGATCGTCGATGGGCAGGGAGAGCCCGCCTTGATCGTGATGCCAGAAAGTCCAACCGTTGCATGCTTCGGAACCTTGAACCAAAGCACCAACCTTGTGGATCGAGCCTTGATGGGTGCCGGAGACCAGTGAGCCATCTGCACGAACCATGGCGAAGTAACGTTTCGTTAAGTCGAAAAGTTGCGTTCCCGGCTCGATTAGCCCTTGCTCTATCAGCGAACCGAACGGAATGCGGGTTTCCTTGCGCTTCGGCGTTACCGATTGCAGGGCTTCGAACACGCCGGGGCGAATGGCGGAAATGCGTTTGAGCGCGGCGTTGATATAGCTTTCCTCGCGCTCGATGCCGATGAAGCGGCGGCCTAGCTTGCGCGCCACGGCGCCAGTGGTGCCGGTGCCAAAAAATGGGTCGAGCACGATATCGCCAGGCTTGGTGGTAGCATTCAGGATGCGGAACAGCAGGGCTTCCGGCTTTTGGGTCGGATGGACTTTTTCATCGTCGTCATTCTTGAGGCGTTCGGCGCCGGTGCAGATCGGGAACAGCCAATCGCTGCGCATCTGCGTATCGTCGTTGGCCAGCTTCATCGCTTCATAATTGAAGGTGACGCGGCTTTTCTGGCTCTTGGCGGCCCAGATCAGGGTTTCGTGCGCATTGGTGAAGCGGGTGCCCCGAAAATTCGGCATCGGATTGGCCTTGCGCCAGATCACGTCGTTCAGCATCCAGAAATCGAGATCCTGCAAAGCCGAGCCGACGCGGAAAATATTGTGGTAGCTGCCGATGACCCACAGGGCGCCATCGGGTTTCAGCACCCGGCGCGCGGCGGCGAGCCATGCGCGCGTGAACTTGTCGTAATGGGCAAAGCTGTCGAACTTGTCCCAGGCATCATCCACCGCATCGACCTTGCTCTGGTCGGGACGGGTGAGGCTCTGCTCAAGCTGCAGATTGTAAGGCGGGTCGGCGAAGATAAGATCGACGGAGCCGGCCGGCAGGGCATTCATGTGGTCGATGCAATCGCCCACCAGAATAGTATCGATCGGGAGGCGTGACGCCTCTTCCGCATCGGCCTGAACAGCCTTAAGCGCGGTACGCAACATACACTTAACCCTAACGCAGTACTAATAAGACGGTTATAGCCCGCCAGGGTTAATAGAGCGTTTTATCAGAGGGTTAGCGAGGCGTTAACCTCAGGCGACCAGCAGCCGGACCCGCGCCCAGGCTTCGCGCACCGGGGCAAATTCCTCGCGGTGGTGGCGGCAGGGGCCGTGTTCCACCAAGGCTCGCATATGGGCAGCCGTGGAATAGCCCTTGTGGCCGGCAAAGCCGAACTTGGGCGCGTCGCAATCCATGATGCGGCACATTCGGTCACGGGTGACCTTGGCGACGATTGACGCGGCAGCGATAGAGACGCTGCGGCCGTCGCCTCCGATCAGCGCAATGCCCTCGCAGGGCAGGCCCAGCGGAATATCGCGACCATCGATCAGTACCCGGTCGGGTGTGATACCGAGGCTGCAGGCGGCTTGCGCCATGGCCCACAACGTCGCGCCGCGGATATTATGGCTGAGGATGATCGAGGGAGGAGCCAGCACGACCGACACGGCGAGGGCGGTTGCCATCACCTGCGCAAACAGCAGCTCGCGCTGCTCTTCGGTCAGCTTCTTGCTATCATTGAGACCCGCCGGAATGGCATTTGGGTCTAATACAACTGCCGAGACGACAACTGGACCGGCCAGGGGCCCGCGGCCAGCTTCATCCACGCCGGCGATGGTGCGCGCACCACGGGCGTGCAGCGCCAGCTCGTGGCTGTAATCGGGTTCAGTCTGCAGGATCGAATCGAACAACATGGCGCCAGCATCATCCTGCGGCGCTTCAAGTCAACGGCGTAGCGATCACGGCGGCGCCAGCCCGTCCCCTTTTGCGGTAACCAGCCTGCCGAATTCTTCTTTGTTCACAGCGTCCTGCACTGTTGCGCCACATTGGCTCTGCTATGGTGGCTTGCTGGGGGCAGCAGCGAGAACCGGCATCATGATATCCAGACTTGGGACTATATTCGCAACGCTGTCGCTGCTGGTGGCGCCGGTCCTGGCCGATCCATTCGAGCATTCCAGCGGCGAATGGCGCGAGTATCAGCGCGACTGGCTGGCATCATGCCCCAATGCCATCCACGAAGATGCCACTGATTATTATGGCGTTTCCTGCTTTGCCAGCACCGGAAGCCAGGAGCTAAACAGCGCCAACCTGCCGGCCTACAAGCTGACGCTGATGCGCAACAGGCTGAGCGGCGACCTCGATATCGCCATCACCGTCGCGGCCGACAATGTCGAGACAGACACCAGCGGCAAGATCGTGCTGGCCTTTGGCGGCGAAGCGCCGGTGAGCCTCGATTTCGTCAACGATCTCGAAACCCGCTACAATACCGTCAACCAGTTCTATGTGGTCGATCCGGCGCTGAAGGCCGAGCTAATCGAGCGCCTGAAAGTCCGTAATGCAATGTTTATGACCGTGCCGCTGACCGGCGCTATATCCACCAAGAATGTCCGACTTTCGTTGCGCGGCGTGGCGGCGTCGCTTGACTTCATGGCCACCTATGCCCGCAGGGTCGCGCAATACTGATCTGCCGCTGGAATTTAATATGATCCTCAAGCCAGGCGCCGCCCTGCTGTTCGATATCGACGGCACGCTGGCCGATACCGACCCGCTGCATCTGCAAGCCTTCAACCGCACCTTCGAGCCCTATGGGCATCATTTCGACGAGGCGCGGTTTGCGCTGGAGCTGCAGGGGCTGGCCAATGCCGCCATTGCGGCTCGTTTCGTGCCGCATCTGTCGCCTGACGAGGGCATGGAGGTATTGCGCGGCAAGGAGGCGATTTTTCGCGATCTCGCGAGAACATCGATCCACGCCGTGCCCGGCCTGTTCGAGCTGATGGATCTGGCGGATGGAATCGGTCTGCCCATGGCAGCGGTTACCAATGCGCCGCGCGCCAATGCCGATCTGATCCTCGATGGCCTGGGCGTTCGGGCTCGGTTCAAGGCCGTGGTCATCGGCGAGGAACTGGCGCACGGCAAACCGCATCCACTACCCTATCTCGAAGGCCTGCGCCTGCTGGGTGCCGATGCGGCAAGCTCGGTGGCGTTCGAGGACTCTCGCACTGGCATTGCCTCCGCGACTGCCGCGGGCATTGTTACAGTGGGTATCCGCACCAGCCTGCTGCATGAAGACATGATCGCTGCCGGCGCAGCCATGTCTGTGGACGGCTATGACGAGCCGGAGTTGCGCAGCTTCATCGAGGCACGGATCAGCCAGGCCTAGAACAGGCTCATTTGCCTGTCCTCAAGCCGTGGCGCGATGAACAGGTCGTTGCGCAGGCCGGGGAGTTTGACTTCGAGGCCGTAGCGTTCTCGCGCTTTGTCGAAGCGCTGGCGCAACAGCGTGGCATAGGGGCCTTCGCCGGTCATGCGGGTTCCCCAGCGCGAGTCGTAGTCCTTGCCGCCGCGCGTATCGCGGACCAGGGCCAGCACATGACGCACCCGGTCGGGGAAATGGCGCAGCAGCCATTCGCGGAAGATGTCGCGCACTTCGCCGGGCAGCCGCAGCAGGATCATCGAGGCGCTGACCGCGCCTTGAGCCTTGGCGGCATCCAGAATGCGCTCCAGTTCCATGTCGTTGATCGCGGGGATCATTGGCGAGGCAAACACCGCCACGGGCACGCCCGCTTCGCTAAGCAGGCGAATGGCTTCCAGCCGTCGGGCCGGCGACGAAGTGCGGGGCTCCATCTTGCGGCTGAGCTTGTGATCCATCGACGTCATCGAGATGGCGACCTTGACGAGGCCCATCTTGGCCAGTTCGGTCAGCAGGTCGAGATCGCGGATGATCAGCGCCGATTTGGTGGTGATCATCACCGGGTGTTTGGTTTCCAGCATTACTTCGAGAATGCCGCGCGTCAGTTTGTGCTTGCGCTCGGCCGGCTGATACGGGTCGGTATTGGTGCCCATGGCGATGGGCTTGACCTTGTAGTTCTTGGCGCCGAACTCGGCCCGCAGCGCTTCGACCGCATTGACCTTCACATAGATGTCGCGCTCGAATTCCACGCCCGCCGAGTGGCCGAGGAAGGCATGCGTCGGCCTGGCAAAGCAATATGAACAGCCGTGCTCGCAGCCGCGATAGGCATTGATCGAGCGCTCGAAACCGATGTCCGGGCTGTCATTGCTGGTGATGATGGTCTTGGCGCGCTCGACGTGTTCCACGGTCTCAAAGATCGACAGCGGTTCGACATTGTCCCAGCCGTCATCGGTCCGCTCGCGGGTGTGCTTTTCAAAGCGTCCGCTGATATTGGATTGCGCCCCACGACCCCGGATGCGGTCCGGATCGAGCAGTTCGCGCCGCGCCAGATCGGCGTCGCGGCTGCGGCTGAGTTTTTCCAGAGCTTCGAAAGAGGGGGCCTGATAAAGCGCCATGAGACATCTCCTGCCGGACGCGCCACAGTCGAATCGTGACTCGCTGGCGCGTTTTGAGACGTACCAGTTTCTGTAGAACGAAACAAGAACAGGTAGTGTTTATTCGGCCGGGTGTTCTGCTGCCACGGCACATATGGGTGTTGTCCGGCCGCGTTGGAAGAAGCGCTGCAGGAACATGCATCGCAGAATTGCGATGGAGTGGGTAGACGGTCCCCGCCTCGGTGACTACACAACCATACCCAGCCTCCGCGCGAGTTTGCGGATGTAGCTTAAGCGAATGATTTAGTATTGACGCCGCGCCGGAAGCGGAGTGCGCTGAAGTGAGTGCTTAACTATTAGCGCTGCTGACAACCTTTGTCGCACAAGAATTCCACAGTGACGTCGAAAGCCGCCGACGCCGCCCGTCGTCCTGACGACAGGACAACTCAATGTTGAGGAATATCATGAGCACCGACGCAACGACTTTTGACGCCATGCCGGTCGATACGCCGCCTCTTGCAGACGCGGCGCGCAACAAGCTGGTCATTGCACTTCTTCTGGTCTCGACCTTCGTGGTGTTTCTCAACGAGACCATCATGAGCGTAGCCATACCGCACCTGATGGTCGATCTTGGCGTCACCGCAAGCGCAGCCCAATGGCTGACCACGGCGTTCCTGCTGACAATGGCCGTGGTTATCCCGATTACCGGCTTCATGCTGCAGCGCCTCAACACCCGTCCTATTTTCCTGATCGCCATGTCGGTTTTTGCGCTCGGCACGCTTATTTGCGCTATCTCGCCGGGTCTTGAACTGCTGATCGTCGGCCGCATCGTGCAGGCTGTCGGCACCGCCATAATGATGCCGCTGCTGATGACCACCGTGATGTCGCTGGTGCCGCCGGAAAGCCGCGGCAAGACCATGGGCAATATCTCCATCGTCATCTCGGTGGCGCCGGCCATTGGCCCGACAATTGGCGGTTTCATCCTGTCCAACCTTGATTGGCGCTGGATGTTCCTGCTGGTCCTGCCGATCGCCCTGGGCACTTTGGTGCTGGGCTGGCGCAAGATCCAGAACGTCTCGACCCCTCGCTATGCGCCGCTCGACCTGGTCTCTGTCGTATTGTCGGCCCTGGCTTTCGGTGGCCTGATCTATGGTCTCTCAAGCTTTGGCGAAAGCGCGGCACACTCCGGTGAGGCGCCTATGATCCCGGCCTGGGGGCCGGTGCTGGTCGGCGTCGTGGCCATGGCGGTCTTTGTCCATCGGCAGCTCGGCCTCCAGAGGCAGGATCGTGCCTTGCTCGACCTGCGCGTGTTCCAGTCGCGCAACTATGCCGTTTCGGTGGCGCTGATGCTGGTGGCCATGATGGCGCTGTTCGGTACGGTCATCCTGCTACCGATCTATATGCAGAACGTCCTGGGTCTCAGCGCCCTTCAGACAGGCATGATGCTGTTGCCAGGTGGGCTCACCATGGGTCTGCTCAGCCCCTGGGTTGGCCGCCTGTATGACCGCTTCGGACCGACGGTCCTGGCGGTGCCGGGTACGGTCCTCGTGTCGCTGGTGCTGTGGTGCCTCACGCAGGTTGGCCAGGGCACCCCGATTTGGGCACTGGTTGCCGGGCATATGGTGCTGAGCGTCGGCCTTGCACTGATTTTTACGCCGGTGTTCACCGCGTCGATGGGTTCGGTGCGCAAGGAGCTCTATTCCCACGCCAGCGCCGTGCTCGGTTCTGTGCAGCAACTGGCCGGTGCGGCCGGCATCGCGCTGTTCATCGCCACCATGACGATCCAGACTGCAAACCTCACGGGGACTGGCCTGGCGCCGGTCGAGGCCTTGGCCGGCGGCATTCGCTCGGCATTCCTTGTCGGTGCGGTGATCTCGTTGTTTGCCATCGTGGCCGCGTTCTTTATTCGAAAGCCGGAAGGCGGCGCGCCGGGCATGGGCCACGGCCACTGAACCTGCTAAAATCAAGCTCGCAACGGCGCCTTGGGCGCCGTTGTTTTTTGCGGGGAAGCAAGCAAAGCCAATCTATTCCGGCGAGAATTTGTTAACGGCCCGCCCCTAAGGCTCACGATCTGCCGGCCCCGTGCTGGAGCGGAGATAGCCTTGGATACTTTCAGCAATTTTGCTTTCCTGCTGCCAACCACTATGACCCTGTTCGGGCTGGTGTTTCTGGTGATCGGCGGGCTGTCCGAATCGACAGCAAGTGCCTGGGGCGTTGCCTTCATCTTCGGGGCAGCCAGCTTTGTGGCGCCGGTGTTGCCTATGCCGGTGATGCTGCAGTCGCTGTTTGGCAATGCGACCATTCTGGTGTCATTCTTCTACTACGGCGAAGCCTTGTTGCGCCATTTCGGGGCGCCACGGCTCATTGCGGTCCGCCTGATTTTTTCGCTACTGGCTTATGCTTCGCTGATCGTTGCAATCGTCGGCGCCCAAAGCCGGTCGCTTGAACTCGCCACGAGCGATGTCGCGGTGGCTCTGTTGCTGGGCGGACCGCTGGCGCTGGTAATCTGGCGTGCCAGGTCGCTGATGGATCGCGTGCTGGTGGGTGTCGCGGCCATCGCTGTCATCGATATCCTCGTGCGGTTGTTCATTTTCAACGGGCTGAACGGTATGAGCACCGAACTGGCTGACTTTGCCGGTTCGTCCTACACCTATTACGCGCAGGTCAACGTTGGCGTGTTGAGCGTCGCCTTTGCCATGGCCGGGCTTGGTTCAGTGACTGTCGCGACGCTGGAGACCTATCGCCATGCCGCCGAGCGGGACCCGCTGACTGGCCTGCTAAACCGCCGTGGTTTTGACAGTGCCGTAGCCTCCCTCAGCATGGCGCAGCGCGTCGCCGGCATTGTCATGACCTGCGATATCGACAACTTCAAGCAGGTCAACGACAGCTCTGGCCACGCCTCGGGCGATGCGGTGCTTGCAGGTCTGGCCGCGCTTTTGCTATCACGCTTGCCCAGCACAGCGCTCGTCGCCCGCTTCGGCGGCGAGGAATTCGTGGTGTTCCTGCTGGACATGCCGCTGGCTAGCGGCGCTGCGCTCGGCCAGTCGATCCGTGCCGATTTTTCGGCCAGCGACTGGCGTTCGGTCGGCGTCCAGCGCCAGATCACCATGAGCCTTGGGGTGGCAGCTCCGGTAATGAGCGAAAACTCGATGCATGAGGCGCTGGCACGCGCCGACCGCGCGCTTTATGCCGCGAAGTCCGCGGGTCGCAATCAGGTCGTGATCGATGCCGGCGACTCCTATGTGCCGGGGCTGCGGATCGCACCGGCAGCGTAGCGCCTCATGCGATTGGGAAGGACCAAATCGTCGGCGCTAGCTTCCGGGTCGTATCGCTTTTGTGAAAAACCGGTTCCCACTTTTTCGCGCGATGCTTTAGCGCTCGTCGAGGCGCGGCATCAGTTCAACGAAGTTGCACGGCTTGTGGCGGTAGTCGAGCTGGTGCGTCAGAATTCCTTCCCAGGCATCGCGGCAGGCGCCGCGCGATCCCGGAAGGCAGAACACGAAGGTGGTGCTGATCAGCCCTGCCGTGGCGCGCGACTGGATCGAGCTGGTGCCGACCGTCGTCGCCGAATACTGGTGGAACAGCACGGAAAACCCTTCCATGCGCTTGTCGAACAGCGGTTCCACGGCTTCTGGAGTGATGTCGCGGCCCGAAAAGCCGGTGCCGCCCGTGGTGAGGATAACGTCGACCGTGGGATCGGCGACAAAGCTCTGCACGGCAGCGCGAACCAACTGGATCTCGTCCCGAACCACGACGCGTTGGGCGCAGCTGTGACCATCTGCTTCAAGCAGCGACTTGAGCAACGCGCCGCCGGTATCGGTCTCGAGCGTCCGAGTGTCGGAGACGGCGATGACAGCAATGGACAGGGGCTTGAAGTCCCGATCTTCAAATCGTGCCGTTTTGAACATCGCGTCGGTCCTCATTCTGGGTAGCCAATTCTTCGGGAACAGGCGCTTCGGCATGTCCCATCTCCGGGCTATCACTATCAGTCCGCGGATCGAGCACAATAGTCTCCGGCGTCACCTGCTTGTCATTGCCCATCGGCTGGAACGGCGTCCGGTCCGCTGCGTCCAGGCTCTTGCGTTGGCTCATGCGCCAATAGGCAAAGGCGGTGATGATGGCGTGGAACACCGCGGTGACCATGAACAGGGCCGCCGGTGATATGGAGCCCATCAGCAGCGAGGCGATCGTCGGCCCGATAGCCAGCCCGACGCCCAGGATAAGCAGCATGCCACCGGCGACACGGGCGAATTCGCCATCGCGGGCAAAGTCGTTCGCATGGGCCACGGCGATCGGATAAAGGGGATTGGCGGTGAGGCCGTAGAGGGCGAATAGCACATACATCAACCAGCCTGCACTGGGATTGATGATGACGATCAGTGCGCCTGTGACGGCCGCACCGGCCCCGAGGCCGACCATGACCCAGCGGCGATCGATGCGGTCGGACAGACGACCGAACGGGATCTGGCCGACTGCGCCAGCTATCGCGGCAATGGCGAACAGGTAGGCAATGCCGCTGGCGTCGAGCCCCTGTTCATAGCCATAGACCGGCGCGAGCGTACCAAACGAGCCGTTGGCCATGCCGCAGCAAAAGGCAGCCGCCGCTGCCACAGGGGAAGTGCGGATCAACAGGCCGAGATCGAGCTTGGCCGAAGCCAGCGGGCGGGGCTGCGGGCTGGAGGTTAGTGAGGTGGGCAACACGGCGCAGATGAAGCTGATGGCGCCGATGACGAAGGGAATGTAGCCGGCGGTACCGGTGACCGACATGGCGATCTGGCCCAGCGTCGAAGCGGTCAGGTTGATCGTAACGTAGATCGAAAAAATGGTGCCGCGGCTCTTGTTTTCGGCGACTTCGTTGAGCCAGCTCTCCACGATCATCGCCGCCCCGGCAAAGCAGAAGCCCGACAATGCGCGCAGCAGGATCCAGCTGATATCGTTGACCATCAGCAGGTTGAGCAGAATGGTCACGGTGCCGATGGCCGCCATCACCGAGAAGGCGCGGATATGGCCGACATTGCGCACGATCAGCGGCACCGAGATCGAGCCGGCGACGAAGCCGACCGACCATCCAGTGCCGATCAGGCCCAGCGACAGCAGCGAAAACCCCTCTTCGGCGCCACGTACCGACAGCAGCAGGCCTTGCAGGCCGCCGCCGAACATCAACAGGGCGGACCCCAGGAACAGGGCGTAAATCTTGATTACAGAGGCCATGACGCTTTCGGCTGTGCTGGATCGGAAGAACGTTGCAAATCACGCAACGGTGACGATAGCGCGGCAGAGCGAGAATGGCAGGGTGAAATTGGTGTGGTGGAGCTTTTCTATCGTGCCGCCGGCACCGTGCGGCACCTCCCCCATGACGGGGGGCGGATGGAAGGCGGTGGGAGAGCCGCATATTCGGGCCAGCCGACCCCTAGCCTTGATCCCTCCCGAACGGTGGAGGATGTCGACTGATGGTCTCGTCGGCCTAAAGCCCCAGTGCGTCGATCTTGAGCTTGAGGCTCAGCATGTCCATCCAGGCCTGCTGCTTGGCGGCGGGGTTGCGCAGCAGATAGGCTGGATGCAGTGTCGCTATGGCCTCGACCTGATGATTGCCGATGGTCAGCGTGCTCCACTTGCCGCGCATCTTGATGATGCCATTGGTGCTGGAGAACACTGTCTGCATGGCGGGGCCGCCCAGCGTCATCACCAGTTTGGGCGCGACGAGTTCGACCTGACGGTGCAGGAAGGGCAAGCATAGCGTCATTTCTTCGGGCGTCGGCGTGCGATTGCCCGGCGGCCGCCATGGTACGGTATTGGTGATGTAGACCTTGGTTCGGTCCAGCCCGATGGCGGCCAGCATGCGGTCGAGCAATTGCCCGGACTTGCCGACAAACGGTTTACCCTGCCTGTCCTCTTCGGCGCCGGGCGCTTCACCAATCAGCATGATTTCGGTGTCCGGATTGCCGTCGCCGAAAACCAGTTGCGTGGCGCGGAGCTTGAGCCCGCAGCCGTCATAGGCACCGAGAATGTTCTGAAGTTCGTTGAGTGACTGCGCAGAGGCGGCGAGGCTGCGAGCCTCCGTCGGATCGCCACCGAGCATGACCGGTTGTTCGGCAGGGCGCTCGGTGACTGCCCCACTGGCCGCCGCCGGAACTGGCGTCGCCCGTTGTGGGGGGCGCTGGGCAAAGCGGTCGATCGGCTCCTCGCCCACGGCGACATCCACCCCCGCAGCCCGATACCAATCGAGCACGGCGAGCATTTCGTCGTGATTTAGCGGTCGATCTTCAGCCATGTCCTGTTATGTCACAGCCTCTTTGGCGCCGCCAGCCAAGCATCCGTCAGGCGTTGACCTGAAACAGCGAATTTAAGGGTGGGCCTATCACGCTATGTGGCGCGCCCTTGCGGAGCAGTCCCAAAACGGACAATCTTCGCCGCCACAACGGGCCGAACAGCCCAAGGGAGTTTCAAGCCTCGTGATATCGCTTCTGCAACACTTCGCCCGTCCGGCGCTTGTTTCATTCTTGCTCTCGGCTACGGCTTTAATACCGGTTCATGCGGTGGAATCGGTGCAGACTGCCCAATCCAATCCGCTTGCGCAGTTCGACCTGATGCCGCTGTTCCAGCCCAGCGTGACCGGCTCCTACATGGCTGGCCAACAGGCCCTGCAGGACCTGCGCACCGAAGAGGCCGCGCGCTATTTCAACGAGGCCGCGATAGCCAATTGGGACAACCCGATACTGGTCGAACGCGCCTTTATCGCTTTGGCCGCAGATGGCCAGATCGGCCAAGCCGCATCGACGGCCAAGCACCTGCTTGAACTCGACCCCAAAAACGAACTTGCGGAGCTCGTCGTCGCCACCGAGGCGCTGAAGGAGCGTCGCTATGGCGCCGCCGAAAAACTGCTTGGCGGCATTGGGCAAGACAGCTTTACTGGCATTACCGCGGGCATTTTGCAGGGCTGGGCCCTGATCGGCGACAATCGCAAGGACGATGCCGATGCGGTTCTCGACAAGCTGGGCCAGACCGGCCTCGACGACTTCCTTGTGTTTCACCGGGCGCTGATGGCCGAAGCTGCTGGCGAGACCGATACCGCCATCGAACTCGCTGGCCGTGCCTTCGATGCCGAGCCCTACGTGCCGCGGATCGTCGAAGTCTATGCCCGCATCCTGGCCAATGCCGGGCGCTTCGATGAAGCGCTGGCAGCCATTGCCCAGTTCGAAGACCAAGGCATGACCCATCCCGTCATCAGCATCGTCAAGGCGCAGATCCTTGCCGGGCAGCGTCCGGGCATCTTTGCCAGCAATGTGCAGATCGGCGCCGCCGAAATGTTCCACGGCATCGGCGTGGCTTTGTCGCGCGATGGGAGCCTCGACCTGTCTTTGGTGTTCCTGCGCCTCGGCCTTTACCTCGATCCCTCGGCTGATGTGATCTCGCTGGCACTGGGGCAGTTGCTCGACACTGCCAATCAGCGTGACGCGGCAAACCTGATCTATGAGGCTGTGCCGGCGACCTCGGCGATGAAGCCGACCGCGGTGGTCCGTGTCGCCGCCAATCTCGATGCCAAGGGCGATCGCGCCGAGGCCCTGCGCCGGCTGAGCAACATCATCGCCAGCCGCCCCGGCGATCTGGATGCCATTTCCGTCTATGGCGATCTGCTGCGCTATGACGAGCAGTATATTCAGTCTGCCGCGGCCTATACCAAGGCGCTAGAGCTGACCGGCGGCGAGGGCCCTGCCGACTGGCGCTTCTACTATGTGCGCGGTATCGCCTATGAGCGCGCCAAGGAATGGCCCAAGGCCGAGGCGGACTTTCTCAAGGCGCTTAAACTCAGTCCGGACCAGCCGGCCGTGCTCAACTATCTCGGCTATAGCTGGATTGACCAGGACATGAACCTGGAACCGGCGCTGGAGATGATCGAAAAGGCCGTCGCCGCCCAGCCGCAGGATGGCTATATCGTCGACTCGCTGGGTTGGGCCTTTTACAAGATGGGCCGCCTTGACGAGGCCGTAACCACGCTCGAGCAGGCCGTATTGCTGCTTCCGAATGACGCCGAAATCAATGACCACCTCGGCGACGCTTATTGGAAAGCTGGACGCAAGCTCGAGGCGCGCTTCCAGTGGAATGTCGCGTCATCGGTCGATCAGGAAGGCAACGTCAAGGCGCGCGTCGCGCCCAAGCTTGCCGATGGGCTGACCGAAGCCAACAAGACCGAATAGCCCTTATGGTCGAACCCTTCGTCCAGCTGGCGCCGGCCAAGGTCAACCTTGCGCTGCACGTCACCCGTCGTCGCGAGGATGGCTACCACGATCTCGAAAGCCTCGTGGTGTTCGCCGACCTCGCGGATGAGCTTGAGGCAAGACCGGCGACGGCGGATACGCTGACCATAGGCGGCCCATTCGGCAAGGGGCTGGGCACAGGTGAGACCAACTTGGTATCACGCGCGGTCGCGGCGTTTCGCGCCCGCTGGCCCAACGCCGTCGAGATGGGCCTTGCCATGCACTTGACCAAGAACCTGCCCGTTGCGGCGGGCATTGGTGGGGGTTCGGCCGACGCTGCGGCGGCATTGCGGATAATGGCGTCGCTATCCAATATTCCGGTTGCGCTGGCCGACCTCGCCGATATGGCGGCTCGGCTCGGGGCCGATGTTCCGGCGTGTCTGGTCTCGGCGCCTCTGGTGGCGCGCGGAGTTGGAGAGGTGCTTACGCGCCTGCCCGAATTCCCTTCCTGCCACATCGTTCTGGTCAACCCGCTGATCCCGCTGGCTACGGCCGATGTGTTCCGCCGCCTGCGGGCGCATGACAACTATCCGCTGCCGGAACTGCCATCGCCGTTAACGCGGCCCGCGCAACTGGGCATCTGGCTGGCCGAAACCCGCAACGACCTGCAGCCTCCGGCGGTAAAGCTGGTGCCGGTGATCGGGGAGATCGTCGAGGAACTTGGAGGGACGCAAGGCTGTATTCTGGCCCGCATGTCGGGGTCTGGCGCTACGGTGTTCGGACTGTTTGGATCGGCCGGGCAAGCGCATCAGGCCGCGCAGGTGATGCGCGCCAGCCATCCGGACCACTGGGTAGCGGCGGCGCCGCTGTTGGTCTCCTAGTAAGCCCGAACCACGCTGAATTCCACGACTTCGCTCAGTAGCGAGCGCATTTCGGACCCGGGGAGTGCTTCTAGCGCTGCCTTGGCAGAACGGGCATGGGCCTGGGCCTGCTCCATGGTGCGCGCCAGCGTGTTGTGGCGCTCCATGATGGCGACCACGGCAGCGACCTGATCTGCAGTCGCTTCGGCATCGCCGAGTGCGGCGGTGATGGTCTCGCGGTCTTCCGAACTGGCCTCGGCCAGTGCCAGAATCACCGGCAGGGTCATCTTGCCTTCGCGCAGGTCGTCGCCGACATTCTTGCCCAGCGTGCCGGACTGCCCGCCATAGTCGAGCACGTCATCGACCAGCTGGAACGCGTTGCCCAGTTCAAGGCCATATTGCGCTAGAGCCTTGCGGCCGGCATCATCGGCGCCGCCAGACATGGCGCCCACTTCGCAGGCGGCCTGGAACAGCACGGCGGTCTTGGCGCGAATTACTTCGGCATAGTCGGCGGCCGTGGTGGTCAGGTCGCCGGTCTTGGCGAGCTGGAAAACTTCGCCTTCGGCCATCACGGCTGACGCGGAGGACAGCACGCCGAGCGCGCCGATATTGCCGGTCTCGACCATCATCATAAAGGCCTGGCCGAGCAGGAAATCGCCGACCAGGATGGATGCCTTGTTGCCCCACACCATACGAGCCGCAGGCTTGCCGCGGCGCATGTCGCTCTCATCAACGACATCATCGTGCAGCAGGGTAGCGTTGTGCATGAATTCGACTGCGGCGGCGAAATTGACGGCCGTACCGGTCCCGTTGGCAAAAAGCTGGGCGGCGGCCACCGTCAGCATCGGGCGCAGGCGCTTGCCGCCGCTCTCGATGAGGTAGCGGGCCAGCTCGGGCACCATTTCGACATGTGAATCGGCGCGGCTCAGAATCAGCGCATTGACCTTGGCCATATCGGCCTCGGTGGCCAGCAATAGCCGCTCGATCGGGTTGGCGGCGGGCGCTTGTTTGATTTGCGTCAGAACTGACACTGTTGTTTCCGTCCTCGTTTGCCACACCGGCAAATCTGGTTGAGCCTGCCACACGGACGCATGTAAGGTCGCGCCAAACCGGCCTTTAAGGGTGCGATGTCCCTAGACCAGCCTCCAAGCTTTGTAAAACACCAAACCGTTACGCGCGACGCCTTTTTGGGTGGTCGGCTGACTCTGTCGCAGCCAAGCCACGGATTCAGAGCCGGATTGGATAGCGTGCTGCTCGGCGCCGCCGTAGGGCAGGGGCGCAAAACCCTGCTCGATCTGGGCTGCGGCGTCGGCACGGCGGGCTTTGTCGCCATGGCGCATCAGCCAGATCTTGGCGCAACTCTGGCCGAACAAAATTCTGAGATGGCGGCATTAGCGGTTCAAAATGCTGTAGCAAATGGCTTGGCTGAACGCTGCCGCGTCATTCAGGTCGATGTGACCGCGAAGGGCAGCGAGCGCCGCGCCGGAGGTCTGCTCGACAACGGCTATGATAGCGTCATCGCCAACCCGCCGTTTTTTGCTGGCGGAGCGGGAACGCTGGCCGCCGACAAGGGCCGCGCCGAGGCCCGCCACATGGATGCCGCAACGCTGGACCGCTGGATCAAGACGGCGGCGAGTTCGGCTGCGGCGGGTGGCGAGATCATCTTCGTTTATCCGTCGACCAGCCTGTCGCCGCTATTGTCCGGCTTCGAGCAGCGCTTTGGCGCCGTCACCGTGCTGCCGCTGGCGCCACGACGGGGCGAACCCACCACCCGCGTGCTGATCCGTGGCATCAAGGGGTCGCGCGCGCCGCTGACCCTGCTGTCGAGCCGGGTGCTGCATGTGGAGGGGCGCGCCTTTGCCCCCGAATTCGACGCAATCTTTCGCGGCGAAGCCCGCCTCGTCTGGTAATTGTCGCCGACCCATCCTAAATCTGGCGCGAAGCAAAAAGGATCGAGCATGGCCGAAACGACCACGCCGAAGCGGGGGCCTTGACCGGCATGCTGTTGAAAGTCATCATCTTTGCCGTCATCGGCCTTGCCATCTATCTGGGAATCCGCAAGATCTGGCGCGACTGGAGCGGCCAGTTCAAATCCGAAGCCCAGGAAGCGCAGCGCCTGCGCCGCGAACGCGACCTGCGCGAACGAGCCCAGCCCGGCGTGATCGACCTCAAGCGCGACAAAGACGGCACCTTCCGCCCCGGCGACGACGACAAACGCCGTTGACCGTCTGTTGCGGCCAAACTAGAGGTTTGTCCCAGTTAGCAGGGACTGCCAGATGACCAACCGCCCGTCGCATATGGACCCGAAAAATTCCTTTCAGGGTCTGATCCTCACGCTGCAGAATTTCTGGGCGGAGCAGGGCTGCGTGATTTTGCAGCCCTATGACATGCAGGTCGGCGCCGGTACTTTCCATCCCGCGACGACATTGCGGGCGCTTGGTCCCAAGCCATGGAAGGCTGCCTATGTGCAGCCCAGCCGCCGTCCCAAGGATGGTCGCTATGGCGAAAATCCCAATCGGCTGCAACACTATTACCAGTTCCAGGTGATCCTTAAGCCGTCACCTCCCGACATCCAAGAGCTCTATCTGAAATCGCTGGCTGCCATCGGCCTCGATGCCGGCCTGCATGACATCCGCTTTGTCGAGGACGATTGGGAAAGCCCGACGCTGGGCGCCTGGGGCCTTGGCTGGGAATGCTGGTGCGACGGCATGGAAGTCAGCCAGTTTACCTACTTCCAGCAGGTCGCCGGCTTTGAATGCTCGCCGGTTCCGGGCGAGATCACCTACGGTGTTGAACGTCTGGCCATGTATGTGCAGGGGGTCGAGAACGTCTATGACCTCAACTTCAACGGCCGCGAAGGCGACGAGAAGGTAACCTATGGCGACGTATTCCTGCAGAACGAGCAGGAATCCTCGAAATACGGTTTTGAGGTCGCCGACACCGAAATTCTGTTCCGCCACTTTGCCGATGCCGAAAAGGAATGCCGCGCCATTCTCGCCAAAAGCGCCCAAGGCAATCGCCACACTATGGCCATTCCCGCCTATGAGCAGGTCATCAAGGCATCGCATAATTTCAACCTGCTCGACGCCCGCGGCGTCATCTCGGTGACCGAGCGCCAGAGTTATATCCTGCGCATTCGCGAACTGGCCAAGAGCTGCGGCGATGCCTGGCTGCATACGGCCGGCGGCGGCGTGGAATAAGCCCCGCAATCCCATTGCGCGCCTGATGCCGGAATGCCAATGTCCCGCCAACTGCTTGCGGGAGATAAGCACTATGTTCGGTTGGATTATCCTGGGCCTTGTGGTCTTGGCGGCGGCCTATGCCGTCATGCTCTATAACGGCCTCGTCAAGAACCGGCAGATGGTCGAAGAGGGCTGGTCGGGCATCGACGTGCAGCTCAAGCGCCGCACCGATCTAATCCCCAACCTGATGGAAACCGTGAAGGGCTACATGAGCCACGAGCGCGAAACGCTCGAAGCGGTGACCAATGCCCGTGCCGCAGCGACCAGCGCGTCCAGCGGTACCCCCGAACAGCGCGCCGCGGCCGAAGGCCAGCTCTCAGGCGCTCTTGGCCGGCTGATCGCCACCGCCGAGGCCTACCCAGACCTCAAGGCCAACACGACCTTCCTTGAATTCCAGGCTGCACTGCAGACAGTGGAAGACGAAATCCAGATGGCCCGCCGCTACTACAACGGTTCGGTGCGCAACATGAACGTCATGGTCGAGTCAGTGCCGTCCAACTTCATTGCGGGACCATTCGGCTTCAAGACGGCGCAGTATTTCGAGCTCGAGAGCGAAGCCGACCGGGCTGTGCCCACCGTCAAGTTCAACTAGTCGCATGCGTCTCTTTGCCCGCGCCGTCATCGCCCTGCTGCTGGGGCTGCTACTTGCCGTTCCGTCGATGGCTCGCGAGGAGATTTCCAGCCTCGCGTCCAATGTGACACTGCGCACCGATGGCTCGGTGCGCGTCAGCGAAGCTATCGAGGTCAATGCCGAGGGCGTCGAAATCAGGCGCGGCATCTATCGGGATATCCCGATAGTACAGCTGTCGATGTCCGGGCAAAAGATCAGGTCCGACCTCAACGTCGAGAGCGTGACGCGCGATGGCGCCGACGAGCCATTCCGCACGGAGCGGATGGGCAATTTCGTGCGCATCTGGATCGGTGACAGCGAGCAGTTCATTTCGGACGGCAAGCACCGCTACGTCATCACCTACACCATGGACCGCATGGCCCGCAGCTTCGAGGATCATGACGAGCTGTATTGGAACGCCACCGGCAACTACTGGATTTTCCCGATCGTGCGCTCAGAGGCACGCGTTACCCTGCCTGACGGGGCGGTGATTTCCGATCTTGCTGGCTATACCGGCGCTGTGGGGTCTACCGAGCAGGCCGTCACGGTCACCCGAAACCCTGACAACACTGCTTCCTTCCGCACCGACCGCCAACTTGGCGCGGGAGAGGGCATGAGCTTTGCCGTCAAGTTTCAGAAGGGCATCCTGGTGCCGTTGAGTGGCACGGATGCTTTTTTTCAATGGCTGTCGGACATGCGGGAAGTCTTCCTTCCGATCCTCGGCGTTATTCTCGTCCTTGGCTACAACATTCTCGCCTGGAACAGAGTCGGCCGTGACCCGGCCAAGGGCACCATCATCCCTCTGTTCCATCCGCCCAAGGATTTCTCTCCGGCGCTGACGCACTATGTGGATAAATGGGGTTTCCATGGCTGGACCGCCTTCACCGCGACCCTGTTCGACCTTGGGGTCAAGGGCCTGGTCAAGATCGACAATCCCAAAACTGGCTTGACGGTGGAAGTGACCGGCAAAGTCCCCGAGGGCAAGCTGCCGGCTGGCGAGCAGAAACTGTTTACCTATTTGCAATCCAAGGGCACGGTCACTGTCGATACCAGCAATGGCGCCGAAATCGCCAAGCAGCGCGACGAGTTGCATGGCGCGATCACTAGTGAAAACCGTAGCGTCTGGTTCAACCACAATTTTGGCTATGCAGTGCTGGGCCTGTTTATCGCGCTCGCCGTGCTGGCGATCATGGTGTTTTTCGAGGCTCTGGAGCCCGAATGGCTGATCATTGGCGTGATCGTCGGCATTGTGCTGGGTATCGTCGGCACGGTGGGCAATGCCCTGTGGAAAGGCGGCGGTTTCCGGCGCTTCTTCGTCATGCTGTGGATTGGCGTCATCGGCTTCAACTTGGTCGGCAGCGGGCTTGAGGGCTTCACCCACCTGTCCGTTAACACCTCCTTCGTGGCGGCATCATCAATCGTGCTGATCACGGTGATATTCGCGATCCTGATGCGCGCGCCGACCATTCAGGGTCGCAAGGTGATGGACCAGATCGAGGGCTTCAAGCTTTACCTCGATACCGCCGAGAAGAACCGGCTGAACATTGTCGACGAACCACCGATGACCGTCGGTCGTTTCGAGCGCATCCTGCCCTATGCTATTGCGCTGGGCGTGGAAAAGCCCTGGTCCGAGCACTTCGAAGGCGAATTAGCCCGCAACGCAGTCAGCGATGTCGCAGCCGGTTCGATCTACCAACCCTACTGGTATTCCGGTCGTTCTGATTTTTCGCCGGGCAATATTTCCAACGCCATCAGTGCAGCATCGGCCGGAATGACTGCGGCCATGGTGGCGGCGCAGCCAGTGCAAGCCAGTTCATCGGGTTTCAGCTCAGGCGGCGGTGGGGAG
>NZ_LAPV01000134.1 GCF_000971275.1 Devosia psychrophila
GGAATGCTCGCTGTCGGTGGTGCGCTTGAAGCGGCGCTTCTGGCGCGCCACCAAGCCATTCTCGTGCATCAGTCTGGCGGTGCGGCGACGCCCGACGGCATGCGCCTCATCCTGCAACTCCCGCGTCGTGCGCGGGCTCCCATAAGTGCCATTCGAGAGTTTGAACGCCGATCGAACATGGGCGAGTAGAACCATGTCCTGACGCTGCCTGGAACAGGCCGGTCGATCCTTCCAGGCGTCGATCCTTCCAGGCATGGAACCCGCTCGGGCTGACGCCAAGCACTTTGCACATGCGGTTGATGGGGAACTCTGCCTTCTTCGCATCGATGAACGAGAACCTCATCGACTTCCCTCCTTGGCGAAAAAAGCGGCGGCGCGCTTGAGAAGCTCGCGTTCTTGCCGAAGAATTTCGTTCTCCCGGCGAAGCCGTTTCAGCGCGGCCAACACATCTTCCGAGCCGGGCTTGGCAGGCTCGTCGATCAAACGGTCCCGACTGCGACCAACCCAGCGCACAAGCGTCGAAAGCCCGATCCCCAAATCGTCGGCAACCTCGCGCTGCGTGCGCCCACTGGCCTGCACCAGACGAACAGCTTCGGCTTCAAATTCTCTCGTAAATCGTCTCTTTTGCATCGGGAAGTTCCTCGTCCTTCATTGGGAACTCTCCACCTTTCCAAAGCAAGTCCACTGTTGCTCGACGCTGGCGATCTCGTCGCTGCCGACGCGAGAGTAATAGGCGACGTCTCACCGACCGCCATGGAAGCAGCTCTGACCGATGAGTCCGAGGTGGTCGCCAAGCAGAGCCAACCTCTAGATGGGCAGACGCCAACCGAGAGTTGACCGCGGCAGGTGCCATCGGACTGGCGGCGGTCGATGGCGAGCGGGGGATGGTTTTCATCGCTCTTACCGGCCTCTACGATCCTGCGCGACTTTCAGGCCAAGGCAGCGATCGCTAAATGCAGGAGCGCAGGTATCCGCGTCATCATGATAACAGGTGACTATCCAGAGACTGCGACGACGATTGCCGGGGCGCTGGGTGTAACGCGGCGCCATAATGTGACCTCGCAGGTGATTGAAATTTCAATGACTTACCGTGCCGATCGGCACCCAAACCACACGCCTATTTATAGCCAGAGTTTATAGCGGAGGTTGTGGAAGAAGGAGGGCGCCCGGAAAGAACAGCCAGATCGCTGCCCGTCAACCCGGAAATGCTCATCAGTCGAATGTGGTTGAGCACTTCGAAATGGCTGGCGTCGATGATACGGATGACGCCTTGAGCGGCCAAATAGTGCACGTGCCGACTGATTGTTTCGATAGTGGTGCCGAGGTAGCTGGCCATATCCCTCCGCGTCAGCACCGAAACTGAAACGCGCTTATGCAATTCGACCGACATGTGTTCGAGCAGTTGCTCGCGCCGATCCAATGTTACCAAAAGATATGTCGAGACGCGCTCAAGCGTACTTTGGGCCGTGAGTAGCATGGAGCGCTCATACGCTCTTGCGAGATCATTGAAACCGCGCAGCATGATTTCGTGTTCCAGCTCTGGATGACGCTGCAGAACCGCCTCGAACCCGTGCCGGTCCATCACGCAAAGTACGAGATCGGAAGCTGCCTCGTAGCTGAAACTAGTGCGGTCAGCAAAGAGGCGTCCAAAGAACTCGCCGGGGTAGACCAAACCCACGATCTGCTCGCGACCGTCGCGCATACTCTTGGTGACACGGACTACCCCCCGCAGAACCGTCGCGACGAACGAAGCCTCCGCATCGTCCCCAAGTACGGTTCCGCCGGAAGGCACGGTTTTCACATGGGATATCTTGGACAGTTCGGTATGACCCAAGATATTTGTAGTAGCGCAAAGCGTTGTGGACTTCACGGGACAGTCTGAGCAAAGCGTATTCACGTTCTCGAGCAATGTCGCTGACACGTGGCACTCCTTAACGCTAGGAGAGCAGCCAAGGGCTGGCGGTCCTGAGTTCCCTTCTACCGGACATTCCGGTCGGCGCATGACGCTGCGCTCTAGATTGGCTTAGGAGGTGATCGGAACTGTCCGCGTCGGCATCACCAGCTCAGCCGACTTAGGTGCCCTTATGGAAAGCACCCCATTATTTGATTCTGCGGTAACTCTATCGGTGTCGACAGGCACAGGCAACGTAAATGACTGAGAAAACGCGCCGAACGCCCGATTTGAGAAGTAGTGATCATCGCCCTCCGTTCTAACTTTAGAGCGTTTCTGCCCAGAGACAACTATTGAATTAGCGGTCGAGGAAACGGAAACGTCATTCAACATGACACCAGCGAGTTCGATATTGATCAAAATCTCGGTTTGCGAATCGAGAACTTCGTGCGCAGGCAAAAACTCGAAGCTTCCTTCACTCGAAATTGGGCTTGGCAAAGCCCGCGCAATGTCATTGAGCAGCATTTCAATCTGTTCTCGAAGTGGGGCGAATGTGAGGACATTTGAAGATCCGTTGACGGTGAACGGTGCGCTGCGAGCCATAATATTCGTGCCTTCTCTAAGATTGCTTCCGTCGCTGATGGGTGACGGTCGACAACGGATCATCGACCGTCAGATCAGGCTCAAGCGATTCCGAGGTGGTCGACGACGGAGGAAACGCCGGGTGTCGCCCAGGCAGCATCTTCAACGAGACGGCGCTCGGACCAGGCCTTGACTTTGCCTTCGAGGGTGACCTTGCTGCCTATTACGTTGACGCGGATGCCGCTGGCTTCGAGCTCGGCATTGCGTTTGAGCGAATCCTCGATGCGCTTTTTGACGTTATCGGGCGTGGCGCGAGCGCGAATTTGGATCATGTTGCTCACGCCCAGCACGCCATGCAGGCCCCGAACTGCGTGTTCAGCTGAATTCTTCTCGAAGTTCCAGTCGACGGTGCCGGTGAGTGTGACCCAGCCCCGCTGAACCTTGACCTGAAGGTTTTCGTCAGGAACCACGACGTTCCATTTCATGGATTCCACAGCACGTCTGGCTATCTCGTCGTCTGCATTCCCATTGGTGCCGGCAAAACGGACTTCGAGCTCTTCCGCAATGCCCCTCACGCCCTTGATGCGGCTGACCACACGTTCGACGGTGGATTTTTGGGGGTAATTCGCAACATGGCCGGTGATGGTCACGATGCCGTTCTCGACGGCCACGCCGACATCATTGGCGTCGATGCCGGGGGTGAAGTCGAGTTCGTCCAGAATATCTTGGCGTAGCTTGGTGTCGTTCATCGCTGTCTCCTTTGTCGGGCGCAACGTCCGCCGTTTCGCCTTGACCGCATTGAACGCCTCGCTGTGCTTTCCATTATTGATGCAGGTCAAATCCCGCACGGCGCGTCGCAGTACATTTGGACACCGGACAATCCAACTCGCCGCATGCCCGGTCTATTGGTTGATACCCATGGAGGGCCGAGCATGATCAAGGATATTGTCGTGCATCTGACAGGCTCGGAAAAGGACCAAGTCAGCCTCGGTTTTGCCGAGGCGACCAGCGAGCGCTTCAAAGGGCTCGATAGTCTCTGTCACAGGCTTGATCCCCGTCAATGCTTGCACCCAGGCGCACTCTACAGTGTTCCCAATCCCTGATTGGCGGGGCCGTCGAACATGACGAACGATCGCATGCACAAGAGGGAGGTATCCGTTGGTGTTCTCGCCAGAGCCTCCATGCCGTTTCAGGATTTTCTCGACGCGATACCGGCTGGCGCCGTCGCCGTTGACGGGCAGGGGGAAATTGCGGCGCTCAACGAGGAACTGCTTGACCAGTTCGGCTATCGCGCCGACGAATTGCTGGGTGAGCGCATCGAGCTTCTTATCCCCAGCCCGCTGCGAGGCGACCACATCGGCCACCGGTCACGGTTGGTTGAGAACCATCACGCCCGCGTCATGGGCGCCGGAGAAATTCTCCATGGTCAGCGAAAGGATGGTTCGATCTTCCCCGTGGAGGTGGGTCTGCGCGCCCTGCCGTTCGAAGGCGACTTCGTGCTGGCGATCGTCTCGGACCGAAGCGATCAGGCCCGTGCCGTGGCCTCCGAGGCCCATGAGGAGGTGCTTGCCCACGAACTGAAGCATCAGCAGGTCGTGGCCCGGGAGATGGGTCACAGAGTCAAGAATCTTCTGGCCACGGTCACTGCGTTGATTACGCTGAGCGCTCGTGGCGCGACATCTCCCAAGGCGATGGAGGAAAGCCTGAGAGGCAGGCTCATCGCGCTTTCCTCCGTGATCGACCTTTCCCTCCGTTCGCCTTCCGATCCGGCGGGTGGGACATTGTCCATCGAAGAGGTCCTGCGCGCCGTGCTGTCACCTTTCATGTGGACGAGTGTTGAGGCCGACAAGATTTCCCTGACCGGGCCTTGCCTTGTGGTCGGAGCACGACCCGCAGAGGTGTTGGCACTAGTGTTCCACGAACTGTCAACGAACGCGCTCAAGTACGGCTCCTTTCGCCATTCCGACGGCAGGGTCGATGTGACTTGGGAATTGATCGAGGATCAGGTGGTACTGACCTGGCAGGAACGGGCGATCCAGTTCGTGGCTGCTACCCCGTCGGTACCCGGGTTCGGCATGACCTTGATGAGGCGTCTTATCGAGATGGAGTTCCGGGGGCGGACGGAACGGCAAGTCACCGACCTGGGGTGGACGACGCGTATTACAGTCCCGCTTTCGGTCTTGGGTATTTCTCCTGCAAAACTGTGACGTCAGACCGCGCGGGCATTCCTGCGCGACAGCAGAGATTGAAGTTCGCCGAGTCTGCTCTCCAGCAGGCCCGAAGGGGCGCCGTACAGGCCCGTCTGCAGCTTGGCATTGAGCACCGCCCACATGATCGTCGCCTCCAACGAGTTCCCCGAAAAGTCCAAAGCGCGATCAAGGTGCGCCTTGCCGTCAGTCAGCGTGCCGGTTTTGTGGGTGCACAGGACTTCCATGGCGCCGAGATTTTCGATTGCCACCGAGCGTTTCACCAACACTCCGGCTTCGGCAAGCTTGCCTGCCGCTAGTGCCAAGGTAACCGTGACTACGGCCAGCAGCTGGGGGAAAAGGCCGACTGCAAGAGCCGCCCCAAACAGCAAGGAGTCGATCAGTGGCCGCCCTAGGAACACATTTGCTGCGAAGACCTCTGTCACGATGACCAACAACTGCGTCATCAGCGGGCCGAAGCGACGGACGCCCTTGGCAAAGCTGGTTCGGGCTCCTGCCGCGCAAGGGCCGTGGCGATGGCTCGATACTGGGTGTCATTGCCGGTTTGGATGACCAAGGCCAGCCCCGAAGCGCTCCGGATGGATGTTCCAATATGATGGAAGGATAACACGCACCGGTGAGGGCCGCTTCCTCGACATGCAGATCCTTGCATTCGATCACGATGGCATCGGCGGGTATGAGGTTGCTGCCGGCAAGGACTATGAGGTCGCCCGGCACCAGGCCAGCGGCGTCGACCTCGATCAGACTGCCGCCCCGCAGCGCCTAATGGCAAGACGCTGCTCCAAGGCCTGCACGGTGCGGGAGAGGTGGCTCGGGAGATGTGAACAGGGGGAGGAGTGGATTTTCTGCCTGACGGCGGCCAGTATGGCCGCGAACAGGAGAGACCATTTTCCGAGGGAGGAGAGCCGCCGATGCGGCGGTGTGCTTATTTTAGGCTTCTTGGTGTTGGCAAAGTCATGCCGCGGGCTTCCAATTCGCGCTTGATCGAAGTGGGTATCTCCCGACACCCGCAGTTCACGGAATGTTGGATATGCCAGTGGAGCCGCTCCTCGATCGACGCATCTCGGGCCAGCTTATGAGTCGCGTGCCATTCGCGGTTGATGGACATGGCCGCTCCTAGCTATGAACGCGTGTCGCGGTCTTGAAGAACTGCCGCGCAGCGACCACAAGTTCGCCATCGATCGGGTGATCAACAGCGGCCACCGGCCAGATCTTCTTGGCAACGGCCGGAAACTGCTCCCTGAGGTGGGCAATCAGATCGGTCTTGGCCCGACTCGGGCCCACGATAATGATGCCGCCGGCCAGGAGTAGCGCCTCGCCGATGGAATGCAGAAAGTCAGGGCTTGTGGGAGCCTGACCGTGCCGGCCATGACCGGGAGAGCGATGAGCATGGTCCTTCGCGCCCTGGTTGGACACGATGCCTTCATTGGTGGTGTCCATCCCGACGCCGAGGATGTTGGCTTCGGTATGATCGACCCAAACACAAAAATACTGCTTCATCTCGCCTCCGACGTTCATGCCCCATATTTTTTTCACGGAACCAGTATCTGGTTATCGACCGTCGACACGCCGGATACGGACCGGGCTACGGTTTCCGCGATCTCCCTCTCGTGCCATGAGTTCACGGAGCCGCTGAGCCGGACGCTGCTTCCCTGGGTCTTCACAATCACTTTTGCGGCGTCGAGTGGGGAAATCCGTGACAGTGCGTCCCGGACACGTTTCCTTACGGCGCCGACTTTAACCGGAGGTCTGATCTTGATCCGGTTCTGCAGCACTCTTATGCAGTCCAGCGCCATCATGTCACTCTCGATTGCGTCCAACTGATAGTGCCAGTCCACATCACCGCTGAGGGTCACGATCCCGTCTTCCAGCACGATATGAATTCGGTCGAGCGGCACGGATCGATTTGTCGAGAGTCGGACGGACACGCGATCCGCAATAGTTTCGTCCCCGGTGGTGCGATGGCCGGGCCAATCGACGGTTATCTCGTCGACGACGCCCCTCACTCCGTGAACGATTCCAGCGGCCGTGTCCGCCGCGCCCTTCTCTCCGAAGTTCTGGACGTGACCTGTCAGCACCACGACGCCGTCGCGAACCGCAACCCCGATGTGACTTGAGTTGATCGAGGGATCACAATCGAGCTGTTCCAGCACGTCTAGCTGCAGTTGATGGTCGGTCGGCATGGCGATCATCCTTCGGAAAGCGGCATGGTCTAGTGAGACATCAGTACGGGCAGACGAAGCCCGCGCAGGATCGTGCGTGTGGCGCCGCCCAGGACGAATTCCTGCAGTCTGTTGTGGCCGTAGGCGCCCATGACCAGCAGATCGGCGTCCAGGCTTGCTGCGACAGCCTGTAACGTGTCGCCGATGGGAGACTTTCCGCGCAGGCGAGTGATGTGTTTGGCCTTGATGCCATGGCGAGCGAAAAACTTGAGAATGCCGTCCGTATTCGAGACCGGCTTGTCGTCGTCCACGGTCAGCAGATGGACCGTGTCGGCTTGCTTCAGGATCGGGACAGCATCCCGGATGCTTCTGGCTGCCGCGCGCCCGCCATCCCACGCCACCAAAACGATAAGCGGGATGGCCCGCTGTTCGGCGACAGGTATCGCTGGCTCGGTTGCCGGAATGACCATGACCGCACCCCCTGTCTCGAAGATAAGTGCCTCAGTTTCCGCAAGCCTCTGTGGGTCGCTGGTATCGAGGATGCTGATCGTCAGGTCATGGCAGCGCGCAGCGGGAAACAGGTCGTCCGCGAATCCTTCTGGTCGGGAGCGGATCGTCTGTAATTCGATCGGCACGGCCAAGCGATCTGCGCGGTCCTGCATCCATTCCCGGATTTCTCTCACCCTGTCGCGGCTCCGGGCCTCGGCCTCGCCGGCCAGGCGCGATACGCCCAGGACTGCTTCGCCGACTGCGCTGTGTATAGGAGTAATGTCGACTTCTTGTACGACGGCGGTCACGCCAGCGCCGAATCTGGACGCCATGGCCAGGGCGCTCCCAAGTCCCAGTTTCGTCGTCGGATCGGGATAGGTGGCGACGGGCAAGAGGAAAAGAAGACGGGCGTTCTGTTCCATTTCAGACCCCGGCGCTCAATGGGGTGGCCGCCGGAATGCGATTGCTTTTCCTGGATGTCCATCGCCTGCTCATCATGATGGCCAAGGCACCGAAGCCGAAGACCAGCAGTACCAAAATCAGCAGCCAGCCGATGAAGGGCAGCATTCCGAATACCCGGGCCGCAGGGCCGAACGTGGGGGTCTCCCCATAGAAGCTGAAATCTCCCTCGACGGCCTGGTCGAGCATAAAATCCTTCGCGGTGACGAGTGCCGATCCGGCAACTGGCGTCGCCAGAATGACCGTGCCGCCTGCCAATCGAACATTGTCCGAAACCGGACTGGTCGAACGCACTGTCACGGTGTTTCCCCCGGCCGTGAGATCGCCCCAACGGCTGTCGTGGCTTGCACTGAAAAAGCCCGCAACATCGGCGCCGACATCTACGTTGAAGCCGGCAAGATGCGCGTCTCCCGAAAGGGCACCTGAGAGGGTAACTTCGTGGCCCACGGCAAACGTGTCCTGCTGAACAGGCGCGGCAACGGCAAAGACCTGCCCAGCGGCGAACTCGTCGCCGCCGAACGATGGCCTTGCTTCATCGGCCAGCGCCGGCAACAAACCGATCAAGATGCAAATCCATATCAGAGTGCCGAACGTTTTCATCGCAATGTTCCCTCGGGTCGCAGGGATTATGACGCATTGGAAGGATCCAGTTTTGATCCGTATCAACATACAGGTCGCGCTGTGCCCCTATTGTTCAGGCAAATCCACGTCCCGCATGTCGGAGCCTTAAGGATACCATGAACCCAGAACTACACTTTCACGGCGCCGCCCACGGTGTGACCGGGTCATGTTTTTTGATCAAGTTGGCTGGGAAACAGTTTCTGGTCGATTGCGGTCTGTTCCAGGGATCGAATTCCGAGCGTGAACTCAACGCTCAGGATTTCCCGTTCACCCCGTCGACGATCGATGCAGTCATCCTTACCCATGCCCACATTGACCACAGCGGCCTTCTGCCGAAATTGGTCAAGGATGGCTTTACCGGCCCAATCTACGCGACTAAGGCAACCATCGACCTCTGCTCCGTCATGTTGCCGGACTCCGGCTACATTCAAGAGGCCGAAGCTGATCGGCGAAGCCGCAGAGGCAAACGCAGCGGGCGCAGCGACGTCGTGCCCATCTACACGGCTGCGGATGCCACTGTGTGTCTGGTTCAGTTCCGCCCCATCGCATACGAGGAATGGCTGGAAGTCGTACTCGGTGCGCGTGCGCGTTTCTGGAATGCGGGCCACATGTTGGGCTCTGCCTCGATCGAACTGGAGCTGGGCGCGGGGCAGGGCAACATACGCATCCTTTTTTCAGGCGACATTGGACCGGCCGGCAAACTGCTGCAGCCCGATCCTTTAGCCCCAAGCGGCTTTGACTATGTCGTCTGCGAGTCTACGTATGGCGCCAAAGATAGGCCGGAGACGACATTGCAGGGACGTAGAGAGATTCTATGCGCGGAGGTCCTCGACGCCGTGCGACGGGGCGGCGCGCTGCTCATTCCCTCCTTCGCGGTCGAGCGCGCGCAAGAGGTCTTGGTGGATCTTTTTTGGCTGATCGAGCAGTCTCGACTGCCCGCTTTTCCCATTTACATAGACTCGCCGCTGGCCAGCAGAGCGACCGGCGTGTTCAAACGCCATGCAGATGAAATGGACGAGGGCGCGACGCTTGTCCGAGCGCTGACCTCCACCAACGTGAAGTTCACGCAAAGCGTCGAGGAGAGCATTGCGCTCGACGGCATAACAGGCTTCCATACGGTGATCGCGGCTAGTGGCATGTGCGATGCCGGCAGAATTCGTCACCGCCTGAAAAGCTGGCTCTGGCGGCCAGAAGCAACCGTACTCTTCGTCGGTTTCCAAGCCGCAGGTACGTTGGGCCGCGTGATCCTCGACGGTGCCCCTTCCGTTCGCATTCACGGCGAGGCCATAGCGGTCAAAGCTGCCATCCGCAGTATCGATCTCTATTCGGGACACGCGGACGGCCCGGAGTTGCTCGAGTGGATCAAACGCAGGCGGCCGGTCGCACAAGATGTCTTCCTCGTGCATGGTGAAGATGTGGGCATCGACGGGATGAAGGCGCGTCTCGTCGGAATTGGATTAAAGGGTGAGGTGGTCGCTCCACATTTGGACGATGCCTTCGCCCTGACGAAGTCGGGTGCCGTCGAAATTGCCGTATCCGGGATCAGAAGCGGACAACAGGCGAAGATCGGCAGGCGAGACGCCGACAACGACCTTTCGGAACTACTGCTGGATATTGGCGACGCGATAGACGCCGCAGCAGACGATAGATCCAGAGGTGTGATCGTGCGCCGATTGAGGCAGGCCTTATCCGAGAAGTGATTTGGTTGTTTCGATAAGGGCTCACGTGTCAGGGTTGCATTCAATCATACAAATGCGCGAAGTGCTATTACCGGCACGAATTAACATGACGCGACACTTGACACGCAAAACCTGCCGCCACACTGAAGTCTAAGTTCGCTTAATATGCGGTCTGGAACGCGTGACCACGCCATGGACTATGTGTCGGCAACTATCACGCGGTCGTTTCCAAAGGCTGCCTGACCGTTACCGGCCCCGTTTGCGCAAGTCTCGATGAGACAACAAATCTATGTCTGTGCGGGTGAGGGCGCACGCCGGGAGCATGAACCGGGGTACGAGGAGTGAACCGATTTCAGAAGATTGCTGTGCATCCACTCGTTGGCATTTCAGAAAATTGAGCTGACGCTGCTTGGGGTCTTGCATAAGCCCTTGGTGTCCAATAGTTACTGCGGACGTGAGGCCTCGTGGCGGAGTGGTGACGCAGCGGATTGCAAATCCGCGTACTCCGGTTCAATTCCGGACGAGGCCTCCAATAATCTCAAATCGTCAGAATGGCCTATCATTCCTGCCCGTGAAGCGCGCTCTTCGCCCGCAAATGGTGCCGTCGCTGCACGCTCGGCACTAGCCCTTGTACGCAGCGATCCGCTTCACCGCCGCCGGAACATTGCCCGGGTGTTGCATGGCGAGTGTGGCTAATGCGCAGGTTTCGCCCGGTAACAGTGGGACGACTTCGTCGGGTCGGGTCGGGTCGGGTCGGGTAGAGATGGTGGACATCCAGTTCGAGGCCGCGAGCACGCGGCTTGCTGCGGTGCGCATCGAATTCCTCCTCACCGTTTGGAGCAACGGACGCAGGGGGCAGGGTGGTTCGCGCGCCGGGGTCTGTAGTAAAGCGGGCGGTAGTGCCCGTTCTCAGCTTGCGCCGATATCGTGGCATGGCTGCCATGCCGCCCCAAATTGTCGCGGATGCCCGTCGCTACTTGTCATCACGGTGGCCGATCGATATTCACGTCCGGCATAGGGTTGGCGGGCAGGGCAGTTGCTTCATGGTCGATTTTGATCGCGCACGGCAGGTGATGGTTGATGGCCAGTTGCGTGCCGGCGGCGTTACCGATGAGCGCCTTCTGGCCCAGATGAGCCGCTTGCCGCGTGAACTTTTCGTGCCGGAACCGCGCCGCAATCTCGCCTATTTCGATGACCTGCATTGGCTGGGCGAGCCGGGTTCCCGGCGCTTCATGCCTGCACCGGCAACACTTGCCAAGCTGCTGAAGCTGGCCGAAGTCGCCGCGGGCGATGCCGTTCTCGATCTCGGCGCGGGCACTGGCTATGCCACCGCAATTCTCGCAGGCCTCGCCGCAACGGTGGTCGGCCTCGAGCAGGATGCCGCGCTTGCTGCCAGCGCCAACGCCAATCTGGCTACCTTGGGCATAGCCAATGCCAGCGTGGTCACCGGCACGGTAGATCAATTTGGGCCGGCCCGTTTCGACGTCATCATTGCGCAAGGTATGCTTGATAGTATCCCCGCAGCATTCTTCGATGTTTTGAAGGACGGTGGCAGCTTGGTGGCGCTGGTGCGCACTGGTCCCGTTGGTCTCGCGACGGTTTTTAGCAAGTCGGGTGGCCATGTTGCCGCGCGGCGAGAGTTCAATGCCTGGCTGCCGCCGCTGTTCGGCGCGCTGCGCCATGAGGAATTTATATTCTGATCTGCGAGTAGCCGGTGTTGCCCGTCGGGCACGGAGCTAGACAAATCGCACTTTAGAGTTCTGTGGGATTGCCGCGGCAGTTGTGTACCCCATGTGCCGGGCTTAGAGTTTTGGGGTTCCTTGGAGTCGGCCGATGGGTTTGCGCGTAAATTTGATCGTCAGTGCGCTGGCGCTTGGTCTGGCTGCCATCTCGGTTGGGGGCGTCCAGGCGCAGTCGATCACCCAGGCATTGACCATTGCCTACGACCACGCGCCTGAGCTGCAGGCTGCTTTGCTCGATGCCAAGTCATCTGCGGAAGACGTGGCGTTGGCCAATGCGGGAAAGAGGCCGACGATTGGCGCATCGGTGGGCGGCACCTATGCCTGGAGCGCCGGGCAGGCGGGCGTCGGCAATCCAAATGGCAATTTTTCGGATAGCGCCACCTATACGGCCGGGGTCTCCTATAGTCAGACCATTTTCGACAATTACAAGACCGATGCCCGGATTGAAGCCGCTCGCGCCGGCGCTGAAGCTGCTGAGCATCAGATTCGCAACACCGAGCAGAATGTTCTCCTGTCGGTGGTGCAGGCCTATATGTCTGTTTTAAGCGGGCGCCAGCTCGTTGCCTTGCGCCAGGAAAATACCAGCTTCTTCCAGGCCCAGCTCCAGTCGTCTCAGGATCGTCTGGAAGTAGGCGAGGGCACCCGCATCGACGTTGCCCAGGCCCAGGCGCGCCTCGCCCAAGGCGATGCCACTTATCGGGCCGCCTTGAGTTCACTTGAAATTAGCCAGGCCACCTTCCAGCGCTATGTCGGCGCGGCTCCGCAAAGTCTTAGCGCATCGCACAATTATGGCCGGCTCATCCCCAATAGCTTGCAGACGGCGATAGCCGAAGCTGAGGCTGGGCATCCGGCTATTCTGCTAGCCAAAGCTTCTATCCGTGCTGCTCAGGCCGGCAGCGACGCTGCGGATTCCGAGTTTGGACCCAACGCTTCGATTTCCGGCGATGTTGGTACCGGCATCAATTCGGTCAGCGGCTCAAGAGGAATCAGTGGCACTCTTGGCTTCAAGATAACCGTGCCAATCTATGCCGGTGGAGCCATCGGCGCCGGCGTTCGCAAAGCGAATATCGAGCAGATCAAGTCCGAAGTGAACGCTATGTCGGCCTATGACCAGGTCCGCGAAGCTGTCATTTCGGCCTGGGCCGGCATGCAGAGCGCCGATGCGCAAATTGCTGCCGCGACTGCTGGCGTTTCCGCTGGCACTACCGTACTCGACGGCGTCATCCAGGAACGTGACCTCGGCAGCCGCACTACGCTCGACGTGCTGAACTCTCAGGCTGAGTTGACCACGGCCCGCGAAGCGCTAATCAACGCATCGACCAATAAGGTGGTAGCGACTTTTTCTCTGCTGGCCGCCATCGGGCATCTTACCGCTCCCGATCTTGGCCTTGACGTCGAGGTCAAATCGGCGGTGCGCTACAATCAAGCCGTCGAAGATGTGTGGCAGGAGTTGCGCACCGTCGCCGAATAAAACGCTATCTGCCCGTCTTATTCCATCCCTTGTGGCCGGGTCATTCCCGGCCACAAGTTTTAGTGGAAGACGCTTGTGCGGCCTGTCCTATTTGTCGCCGCTACGGTTAAGGTGGTGGTAACGAATCAGGGCAGTCGCGTTGGCGGATGATTGCAAGCTGGTTTGGGCGCGCATGAGTAAGAGGCACTGATGAACAAGCCGGCACCCAAAGAACCATCGATGGACGAAATCCTGTCGTCGATTCGGCAAATCATCGCCGATGACGATGCCGCAGGGGTGCCACGGCGACCCAGCATTCAGGCGGCCGCGCCGCCGATGCAGGCAACGCCCGCTCGCCAGGCGGGCTCGCTGGATCGCGACCTGAGCGACATGCTTGATGATATCGAGCCGCTCGCACTGTCGGCCGCGCAGATCGTCGACAAGGAAGACGATGATATCGGTGGCTTCAGCTTTGACTCGATCCTGGCCGACACCGCCGCCGATGACGAACCTATGCTGGCCGCTGCGCCGCAGCTGGTCGAGCCGGAAGATATTGCCTTTGACCTCAGTGATGTCGAAGAAGAGGAAGACGATCTTCCTTCGTTTGATCCGCCGCCGCTTGCCAGGTCCGTGCCGGCTCCCGAGCCTGAGCCAGAGCCGGTGTTTGCGCCGCGCATTGTCCCTGCGCCCGAGCCAGTCGCTCAGGTTCAGGCCGCGCCGCTGCCCGATCCGAAACTGTCCAGTGACATGGCTGATCAGTTGCTCGAGCCGGCCACCCAGGCCGCCGTGCGCAGCTCGATTACCCGGCTCAATGGCCTCGGCAACACCGGCGCCACTATCGAATCACTGATGCGCGACATGCTTCGCCCGATGCTCAAGGAATGGCTGGATGAAAATCTGCCATCGGTGGTCGAGCGCATGGTCGAAAAAGAAATCGCCCGCGTCTCCCGCGGCGAGTAATCCAGAACATAGCCAATGCCAGTCTAAAACCCTCGAGTTCGCCCGGGGTTTTGCGTATCCGGGCCTGCCTAGAGCATCGGCTGCACCACCGGCGGCACATAGACCGGCGGCGGCACGTATCTGGGCAATGCGTCCATACGCTGTTGCAACTGCATGTCCTGAAACCGCCGCTCCGTTGCGTCGATATCGAATTCCAGTTTTCGCAGTCGAGTCTCGGCGGCTACTTCATTCTGAAGGCAGACGATACGCTGCTGATTGCCACGGATTTCCTCGGCCGTTGTACCGCCCATCTCGGGCGGGCAAGCTGCCATTACTCCAGAGGTGCCAAGGAGCACGAGTGCGAAAAAGCTATGGGCAATCAGTTTCATCTACCGATGGGACGCGAACCAAGCCATGGATGCAAATCAAAATCGCGCCATCCGCCACGCCGCCGGTCACCCATGCGCACTTGCCATTGACCCCGCACCCCGCATTTGATTGAAGTCTGCCAACCTGTTTATCCGGCCCGCCAAGTCATCTGCCTGGCGGGTCAATGCTGTTGCGAGTGACCTATGCTTGAAAAGTCCTATGAGCCGAGCGCTGTCGAAGACCGCGTCTATGCCGAGTGGCTCAAGGCCAATGCCTTCGCCGCCGGGGCAGGGGCCGCGCCCGGCGCCGAGACATTCACCATCGTCATTCCGCCGCCCAACGTTACCGGCTCGCTCCATATCGGCCACGCCCTGAACAACACGATCCAGGACATCCTGGTGCGTTACAATCGCATGCTGAAAAAGGACGTGCTCTGGCAGCCCGGCACCGACCACGCCGGCATCGCCACCCAGATGATCGTCGAGCGCCAACTAGCCGAGCGCCAGCAGCCTGGCCGCCGCGACATGGGCCGCGAGAAGTTCGTTGAACGCATCTGGGAGTGGAAGGCCGAAAGCGGCGGCACCATCATGAACCAGCTCAAGCGCCTCGGCGCCTCGGCTGATTTCTCGCGCGAACGCTTCACCATGGGCGAAAACGGCGCGGCCGACGACCAGATGGTTCGCGCCGTCACCAAGGTCTTCGTCGAGCTGCACAATCGCGGCCTGATCTATCGCGCCAAGCGCCTGGTCAACTGGCACCCGGGCCTAGAGACTGCAATCTCCGATCTCGAAGTCGAGAACATCGAGATCAAAGGCCACATGTGGCACCTGCGCTATCCACTGGCCGACGGTATCACCTACCAATTCCCCATCGCCCACGATGAGGACGGCAAGCCCACCGAATACGAAACCCGCGATTACATCGTCGTCGCCACCACGCGCCCCGAAACCATGCTCGGCGACTCGGGCATTGCGGTGCATCCGACCGACGAGCGCTACGCTCCACTGGTCGGCAAGTTCGTCGACCTTCCGCTGGTCGGCCGCCGCATTCCCATCGTCGCCGACGAATATGCCGACCCAACCCTGGGCACCGGCGCCGTCAAGATCACGCCCGCCCACGATTTCAACGACTTCGAAGTCGGCGTCCGCAACAGCCTCGAACAGATCAACGTCTTTACCACTAGTGGCCTGATCATCTCCGACGAGTTCATCCCGGCAGCCTATCGCGGCCTCGATCGCTTTGCCGCGCGCAAGGCCATCGTCGATGACCTGACGTCGCTCGCCGAAACCGAACCCACCCGCGGCCTCGATCATATCGAGGACAAGAAGATCATGGTGCCGCATGACGAGAAAAGTAAACTCGTCGTCATCGAGCCCTTCCTGACCGACCAGTGGTGGGTCAAGGCCGACGTTCTGGCTCAACCAGCCATGGCCGCCGTCCGCGAAGGCCGCACCAAATTTGTGCCTCAACAGTACGAGAACACCTATTTTGCCTGGCTCGAAAACATCAAGCCCTGGTGCATTTCGCGCCAGCTTTGGTGGGGTCACCAGATTCCTGCCTGGTACGGCCGTGTTAAGGATGAGCCAGAGAGCGGCTTTCCCTATAAGGCGTTTCAGACAAAGGAGTTTGTTGCCTATTCTGAGGAGGAGGCTGTCCTCCTTGCGAAAGAATATTATGGCAATGATGTCGTCGTGGGTACTCGGCCAAGTGCGTTCGATGCAACGTCTCCCGCGCAGTACGACGTGGTGGATGCATCTGGACCATCGCTGATTTGGCGCGACGAAGACGTGCTCGACACCTGGTTTTCATCCGCCCTCTGGCCCTTCTCCACTCTCGGCTGGCCGGACGATACCGCCGAGCTGCGCCGCTACTATCCGACCGACGTTCTGGTCACTGGCTTCGACATCATTTTCTTCTGGGTTGCCAGGATGATGATGATGGGTCTTGAGTTCCTGGATGAAGAGCCGTTCCACACGGTCTACATGCATGCGCTGGTCCGCGATGAGAAGGGCCAGAAGATGAGCAAGACGAAGGGCAACGTCATCGACCCGCTGGCGCTGATCGACGAATACGGCGCCGACGCCACCCGCTTCACGCTGGCCGCCATGGCCGCGCAGGGGCGTGACCTCAAGCTGTCGCTGCAGCGCGTTGAGGGCTATCGCAACTTCGTCACCAAGATCTGGAACGCCGCCCGCTTCCTCGAAATGAACGAGTGCCGCCGCGTCGAGGGCTACGATCCCAAGGATAACAAGCTGCCGCTTAATCGCTGGATCGTCGGCGCCACTGCCCGCGCCGCTGCGGCCGTCACCCAGGGCATAGTCGATTACAAGTTCAACGAGGCCGCCAACAGCGCCTATGATTTCGTCTGGGGCACTTTCTGCGACTGGTATGTCGAATTCGCCAAGCCGGTCTTCATGGGCACCGACGAAGCCGCCAAGGCCGAAACCCGCGCCACCGCCGCCTGGGCGCTCGACCAGATACTGACCATCCTCCACCCCTTCATGCCCTTCGTCACCGAAGAGCTGTGGGCCGAGACCGGCAAGTTCGGAACGCCGCGCAGTTCAATGCTGATCCTCACCCAATGGCCGGCCCTGTCGGGGCTCGAAGATCCCGAGGCCGATGCCGAGCTCAACTGGCTGATCGACGTCATCACAAATGTGCGCTCGGTCCGCAGTGAAATGAACGTGCCCGCAGGCGCCAAGCTGCCGATCGTCGTAGTCGGGGCAGGGGAGGTCACCCTCCGCCGCCTCGTCGCCGGCACCTCCCTGATCACCCGCCTCGCCCGCCTCGAGGAAATCTCGCCGCAATCGACAGTTCCGGGCGAGTCGGCGCAATTCGTCGTCGGCGAAGCCACCTGGGCGCTGCCGCTGGCCGGCGTCATCGATATCGCTGCCGAAAAAATCCGCCTCGAAAAAGAGGTCGGCAAACTCGACGCCGAAATCAGCCAGATCGACAAGAAGCTTGGTAATGAGCAATTCGTCGCCAAGGCACCGCCCGAAGTGATCGAAGAACAAAAGGCCCGTCGTGAAGCCGCCGTAGAACGGCGTCATTACATCTTCGAAGCTTTGAAGCGTTTGAGCTAACCCGAGTAGACCTCATGGTGAGCCTGTCGAACCACGAGGTCGTGCCGCCGTTCATGCCACGCCCTCGTCCTTCGACACGCTCAGGATGAGGGCTACTGGGCCTGCGCCCGAGACTGGATTGACTATGGACGACATCATTCCCCGCGAGCCCCCCGCCCGCCACGTCGCCAACGGCATGGTCGGCGTCGGGGCAGTTCTGGTGTTTGACGGCAAAGGCGGCGTAGTTCGCCACGAACCGACCGCCGAAGAACCCAAAGTGCCCGCTCGCGGCTTCAAGCTGGTCTGCGGCAATTCCAAAGCGCCCGAATTCAAGGTCTGGCTCAAGCAGGAGTTGGGAGAGTTCAACGCCGACCTGCTCACGGTGCCGAGCACTCGTTCGCGCTGCACGGTCATTGAAGACCGCGCCATGGTTATGATGCGAGTTGCGCGGCCGGGGGCCGAACCGCATGACATAGGCCGTCAATTGCTCACGCTGTGGATCGAGAAGGGGCGCGTCATCATCGCGTCGGAGCTAAATATCCTCGATTTTCTTGGACTGACCAAGTGGGAGAGCTCTCACCACGCACCAGTGTCGCCGGCCGACCTCGTCGCCCGCCTCGGCCTGCGGGCCGCAGATCGGCTTGAACCGCTCGTTGAAATGCTTGGGGATCGTCTCGATAGCATCGAAGAAGCGTTGATCGTCCAGAACAATACCAAGATGAACAGCCGCCTCGCCGAGTTGCGCCGCACCATGATCAGCTTCCGTCGTATCGTCTGGCCGCAGCGCGACGTACTCAACACGCTTGAGATCGAAGACCTTTCTCACTTCACCGCCCGTGACCGCCTCCGCCTGCGCGAAGCCTCGGCTCGCTCAGCCCGTATCGGCGATGAGCTACAGGCGCTTTCCGAGCGCGCCGTGCTGGTGCACGAACAGATCATCGACGCGCGCGCCGAACAGATGAACCGCACCATGCTGATCCTCGCCGCCGTCACGGTGGTCTTTATGCCCCTAACGCTACTGACTGGCGCCCTCGGCATGAACGTCGCCGGCATTCCCTTCTCCGACAATCCGCACGCCTTCTGGACAGTCTGTCTGGCTCTGTTTTTGCTGTCGCTGGGGATAGTCTGGTGGATGCGCGGCCAGCGGTGGCTTTGAACCGGCCATAGGCAAAATCGCTCCAGTGGAGCGATTTTAGGTGAGAAGGCCATTGGGCCTATGGCCTAATGGCGGGCTCTTCAGCACCCACGGTGTCACCCCGGCCTTAAGCCGGGGCCCATCCCGAGGTAGCCCGCGGCCGCAAGGTCGACCGCATGACCACCCGGGGCGATATGCACATCTCAGGATAGATCTCGGCTCAAGGCCGGGATGACACCGAGTGTGGGACTGCGTCGCGCTTGGTCCGCCCCTCCTAAATCCGCCCCGAAACCCGATGCAGCCCGGCGTACAACCCATCCGCCGCCATCAATGCATCATGCGTGCCTTCCTCGCCGACGCCCTCGGGCGTCATCACCACAATCCGGTCAGCGTGCCGCACCGTCGACAGCCGATGCGCGATGGCAATCATCGTCCGTCCCTTTGCCAGGATCAGCAGCGCCTGTTGCACCTCCCGCTCGCTTTCATTGTCCAGCGCACTGGTCGCCTCATCGAAAATCAGCACTGCCGGGTTTTTCAAAAACGCCCGGGCAATGGTCAGCCGCTGCTTCTGCCCACCAGATAGCTTCACCCCACGCTGGCCGATGTTCGACTGATAACCATCAGGCAGGCCTGTGATAAACTCATGTGCGTTGGCCGCCCGCGCCGCCGCCACAATTTCGTCCTCGCCAGCTTCCGGCCGTCCATAACGCAGGTTGTCTTCTACCGTGCCGCTGAACAGATACACATCCTGTTGCACCACGCCGACGCTGCGCCGAAGCGAGGCCAGCGTCACATCCCGGACGTCCTTGCCATCGATAGTGATGGCGCCGCTGGTAACATCATAGAACCGCGGGATCAGCGCACAAAGCGTACTCTTGCCTACCCCCGATGAGCCAACCAGCGCTACAAACTCGCCCGGCGCGATGTCCAGCGACAGCCGGCTGAACACCTGCGCAGACCCTTCGCCATAGCCAAAGCTGACATCGCGAAATGCAATTGCGCCCTTCACATGCCCGATATCCACCGCACCCCACCGGTCGGCGATGTCCGGCTGTTTTTCCAGCAGTTCCATGGCCCGCACGAAGCCGGTAGCGCCCTCCTGCCAAAGCCGGATGAAGTTATCCAGCCGCCGCACCGGATCGACCAGCACGCCCACGCAAAGCAGGAAGGTCAGCATTTCCGCCACCGTGAGCTCGCCGCCGAGAATGCGGATTGCTCCACCCACGATCACCATGATCGTCACCAGTTGCGCAAAGCCGTCCATGCCGACCCAAAGCAGCGCTTCGCTGCGGTAGCCAGCGGCCCGGCTGCGGAAGAAACTCTGGTTCTCTGCCTCGAAGCGGCGCAATTCCTCCGCCTCATTGGCAAATGACTGCACCACCCGAATGCCGCCCAACGCATCCTCGACCCGCTCGTTGACCGCCGCGATATGCTCCTTGCTGGTCTTGAGCGCCACACTCATCCGACCGTTGAAATGGCGCGCATACAGCACGGCAAACGGTACCAGCACCGCGATCAGCCCGGCCAACATCGTATCAATCACGGTCAACACCACCATGGCGCCGCCAAATTTCAGCACGCTGATGGCGATGTCTTCCGGTCCGTGATGGAACAACTCGCCCAGCCAAAGCGAGTCATTGCTGATCCGACTCATCAGCTGCCCGACGCGCTGCCGGTCATAAAAGCCGAACGATAGCTTCTGGCAGTGCTCGAACAGTTCCCTGCGCACATCGGCCTCGATGCGCGCGCCCATCACATGGCCCTGGTAATCAACGAAATATGTCGCCAGCGATTCCACGAGGAACACGCCAAGCATCAACCCGCCCATGCTCAGGATTTGGAGCAGGGCATCGTCGGCCTGCGCCAGTTCGGGCAGCCGCGTCGTGATGTAGCTGGCGCAGAGGGGCAGGGCGATGGCGCTGGCTGCCACCAGTACGGCACAGCAAAGATCGGCCACCAGCAGCGGCACATAGGGCCAGTAGTAGCCAATGAACTTGCGCGCTCGCGCCGCAGATTGGGCGGGGTCGTTCCGGCCTTTAGTCAGTCTTGAGAGAAGTTTGTAGAAGAAATGGCTACGGCCTGCGTCGCTGCGCTGCTCCGGCCAGGAATTTTTCGAATGCATGATTGGTAGTGTCCTGGTGAGGATTTGTTTTCATCGTCCTGGACAGGGCTTTCATCATGCGCTCCTCGGTTTGAAATCTGCGAACATTATGCTTCCGGCGATCCCGCGACACAACCACATGGACGCGACAACTGCCTCTCTGTGCTGATTCCGCAACAGCGTCCGTGAATCCATTTTGCCCCGGTGCTCGGCAACACTTTGGCGATGTTTGTCGCCACAATCTCACCCTAAACGAGACGGCATAGGCATCTGGGGGCGGATGACCTGTGAGCAGCGTGGATATCTCTGCGCGCTTGCATGTTTTTCTTCCCCAAAAGCCCAGGCCGATGCTGCAGCCAATCTGGTTGCGCGCTCTCGGCACGGTGAAGCGACGACGTGACAATACCTCCGAAGCGCCATGCGCTTGGCGGAATCCGGTCACAAACGGAGTTTACCGAAAGATTAACATCTCGCTTCCCGGGCCAGCTTGGTTCGGCCGAAGCTGGAACAGACGATCGTGAGGCCTGAACGGGCCTCGGAAACAATGTTCGCCCGCAAGAATGCGGGCAAGAAGGAGCAAGATGCGGACCATTAGGGACCACTCCCTGATTTCCGTGACAACGGCAGTCGTCCTCGCGCTCGCTGCGTCGATCCTGCCTGTGCACGCCCAGACGGCAGCCGACGCTGCCCTCAACATGGCCAACATGCTCGATGGGGCAGGAGGCGGTGTTTCTGGAGACGACCTGCTTGCGGCCCTCGAAGACGCCGCCGAAGCCGGCCAGCCGATGGCCATGTGGCAACTCGGCACCATGTATGAAAACGGCGAAGGCGTAGACCGCGACCCGGCCAAGGCTTTCGGCTACTTCGCCCAGATCGCCAATCAGCACGCCGATGCAGTGCCCAAGGGCGTCGAGGCCGATATCGTGGCCCAGTCATTTGTCAAAGTCGGCGACTACTACCGCGAAGGTCTGCCTGATGCTGGCATTCCTGCCGACGCCGAGCGTTCGCACGCCCTGTTGCTGCATGCCGCCACCTATTTCGGTGACGCCGATGCGCAATACCGCGTCGGCCTGCTCTACATGAGTGACGATGGCCTCGGTGCCAATCCGCTGCAAAGCGCCCGCTGGTTCTCGCTGGCCGCCCGCAAGGGGCATTGCCCGGCGCAGGCTCAGCTCGGCGAACTGCTGTTCCACGGCGTCGAGGGGATCGAAGCCCAGCCCGTTGAAGGCCTGATGTGGCTCGAAATCGCCCACCAGCGCTGCGCCACCACCGCCGATGCCGGCTGGATCGACGACATGCTCAACAAGGCAGTGGCAGCGGCTGCCCCCGAGCAACAGTTAGAAGCGACCAAGCTGGCCGACACGATAGCCCCGCAGTTTGCTGGCTTTTGACGGGCCGCTCCGCGGCTAAAACGCGCCAGTGGCGCGTTTTTAGGTCAGAAGGCCTTGAGGGCTATGCCCGAATGGCGGGTGAACTTTTTTGCTTGAATGACAGTTGGTACCCCCACCTAACTTTCCCCTGATGAGGGGGAGGAATACCTTTGGTGATCGTCACAAATCCCGCCAAAAACTGGATCGGATTCCTCCCCCTTTTCAGGGCTTGGGCGCGATCCAGAGGGGCAAATCGCTCCGGTGGAGCGATTTGAGCAACCAAGGCTAGGTGGGGGTATTCTTCCTCACTTACTCGAGCGAACCAGCCCCTCAAAAACTAAACCGCCCCTCGACCGGCACATGATCGCTCGGCTTGTCCCAGCCGCGCACATCCTTGTGCACGATCACGTCTTCCAGCCGGTCCGCCGCCTGTGGCGACAGCATCAGGTGATCGATACGAATGCCGGCGTTGCGTCGCCACGCGCCAGCCTGGAAATCCCAAAACGTATAGGCGGATTCCGATGTCGTCGCCCGCAGCGCATCGGTCAGCCCGAGGTTAACCAGCGTCCGCCAGCGCTCGAGGCTCTCCGGGCGATACAACGCATCGCCCCACCAGGCAGCCGGGTCATGCGCATCGATCGGCGCCGGGATCAGGTTGAAATCCCCCAGCAGCACGAACGGCTCTTCCAGCGCCAGTCGGCCCTCGACATAGGTCTCCAGTCGCTTCATCCAGCTCAGCTTGTAGGGGAATTTTTCCGTATCCACCGGGTTACCGTTCGGCAGGTAAATCCCGCACACCCGGATGGCGCCGGTCTCGACCGAGAACACTCCCTCGATCAAGCGTGCCTGCTCGTCGGCATCGTCGCCGGGCAGCCCGCGCGACACCTCGTCGAACGGCAGCAGCGACAGGATGGCCACGCCGTTCCAGCTCTTCTGCCCATGCGTCTCGATATTGTAACCAAGCGCCTCGATCTCGGCGCGAGGAAAGCCCTCGTCGATGGTCTTGATCTCCTGCAGCACCACGATGTCCGGCTTTTCCTGCGCCAGCCAGGTGACCAGCAACTCGATGCGGGCCTTGATGCCGTTGATGTTCCAGGTGGCGATACGCATGGCGAGAGTCTCCTTAAGTGCCGACAGCTCAACCGCGCAGGAAATCCGCATAGATGGCGTTCCGCACGTTACGTGGAAACATTCCGAGGCACCCTTCCTGCGCGGTGTTGCTCATCGAGACCATTACCAGTTCGTTGGCCGGGTCCACCAGCCACGAATGTCCGTATACCCCGCCCCAGTTGACAGTTCCCGGGGCCTCTGGCGTGTTGGCCGCAACCGGATCATCCACCACGGCGCCAAGATAGCCAAACCGCAGCCCGGCGTCCTCGCGCGGCAATTTGCCGACCTGATTGCGCATCGCCGCGGCGACCGTACTGGCGGAGACAATGCCGCCGCCGCCGGTCCGCAGTGTTTCGAGTAATTTCAGGATATCGACGCCTGTGCCCACCATGCCGGCGCCGCCAGACTGGAAGGCTTTGGGATTCCACACTCGCACCGGCGAGAATATTGTCGTGTCGCCATTGTCATTGATAATTGTCTGATGATCCGCCATGCGGACCGGCTCCGGCGTACCATCGGCATAGGCTGGCGCCAGCCGGGAGGGATCGGAAACCTCGAAACCGGTATCGCTCATACCTAGCGGCCCGGTCACCTGGGTGAAGGCTGCCTCACCGAGCGTACCACCATGTACTGCTGCCAGAACCGCGCCCAGGACGTCGATAGCCACCGAATAGTTCCACCCGGCGCCTGGAGCGAACAACAGAGGTTGCTGCGCGATTCGCGTCAGATTGCTCTCATGATCGAGATTGGTATCCTGCATACCGGTGGTGATGATCGTGTCACCCGGATAGCCATAACTCAGCCCGGCAGTGTGGTTCAGCAAGTGCTTCAGGGCGATGTTGGCAATACTGCCATCGCCAAGCCTGGGTTGAAAATACGGAAGGTATCGGTCAACCCGGTCGTCGAGGTCGAGCAACCCCTTGTCCGCCATGGCCAGCGCAGTCGTCGCGACGATTGGCTTGGTGACCGAAGCAAGCCGATAAATCGCGTTTTCCGGCATGGCTATGCCGGCTTCGCGGTCAAAATAACCAGCGGCGCGTCGATAGACGATCTCGCCGCCTTTCGACGCGATGATCTCGGCCCCGACAATGGATTTATTGCTTATGGCGTCGTCTATGACGCGATCGACCGACTGCTGCATATTGTTCCCCTCGGATACAACTATGCAAAGCCACGCCCGATTGATCAACCAGGAAGGCTAAACCGCAAAGCTCGTCCCGCAACCGCAGGACGCTACGGCATTAGGGTTCTTGATCTGGAATGACTGGCCGATCAGGTCATCGGTAAAGTCGATCTCGGCGCCGCCCATGAATTCAAGGCTCATCGAATCGATCAGCACAGTCGCGTCGCCCTTGCTCAAAACGATATCGTCGCTGGCCGGCTTTTCCTGTACGAGATTGTATTCATACTGGAATCCGGAGCAGCCACCCCCCGCCACCGAAATGCGCAACACCGTGCCTTGCGGCTCCTTGGCGAGTATGCGCGCCACCCGCTTGGCAGCGCGATCGGTCAATACGACTTCGGGGGAGGCAAGCAGGGTTTCGGTCATGATAGTTCCACGCCGTAATGTCATAACGGTTAGGCTAAAATAGTAACTCTTGGACCATTTGAAAAGGCCCAAGTCGTCAAAAGGCAAAGCGATCCCCGATGAGCGACACCGCTCCCTATGCCAGCCGGTCAGAGTTTTCCCTCGGGCGGCTCCACAGCACCGGCCCCAGCCCGACGCGCAGCGAATTCCAGCGCGACCGCGACCGCATCATTCATTCCACCGCCTTCCGCCGCCTGCAGTACAAAACCCAGGTTTTCCTGCAGTTTGGCGGCCATTTCCGGAACAGGCTGACTCATACGCTCGAAGTCAGCCAGATGGCCCGCTCGATGGCCCGCGCCTTGCGGCTGGATGAAGACCTCGCCGAAGCCGTTGCCCTCAGCCATGATCTGGGCCACACCCCGTTCGGCCACGCCGGCGAGCGCGCGCTCCATGCCGCAATGCAACCCTACGGCGGCTTCGATCACAATATCCAGGCCATGCGTGTCGTCACGCGGCTGGAAAACCGCTATGCCGAGCATGACGGCCTCAATCTCACTTGGGAAACCCTCGAAGGCATTCTCAAGCACAATGGCCCGCTGACTAACGCCGATGGCACGCCATTCGGCAAATACGCCCACGAAGGCCTCCCCGCCGGCCTCGACGACATCCCCGCCGCCGCCGACCTGCGTCTCTCCAGCTTCGCCTCGCTCGAAGCCCAGACCGCTGCCATCGCCGACGACGTGGCCTATAACGCCCATGACATCGACGACGCCCTCCGCGCCGGCCTGATCGTTCTGGCTGATATGGTCGACGTACCGTTAGCCGGCCCCATCGTGCGCGAAGTGCTCGCCCGCTATCCCGGCATCGCCCCCAAGCGCCAGGCCCACGAAGTGCAGCGCCGCCTCATCACCTCCAGCATCGAAGACGTCATCGCCACCACTTCCGCCAACATTGCCGCGTCCGGTATCAACTCCCCCGAAGACGTCCGCAACGCCGGCCGTACACTCGTGACCTTCTCTCAATCCGCAGCCGAAGCCGAAAAAGGCCTCAAGGCCTTCCTGTTCGAACGCGTCTATCGCCACGAAACCGTCATGGTCCCCGTCCGCCACAGCGAAACCGTCGTCACCGGCCTGTTCATCCGCTACATGGCCAGCCGCGACCTCCCCGGCCGCTGGCACGGCTACGCCGCCGACGCCCCCGACGACCATGCACTTGCCCGCATCGTCGCCGATTTCATCGCCGGCATGACCGATCCCTACGCCCTCGACGAATATGCCCGGCTGTTTGACGCTCGCCCGGATTTCCGTTAACCCCGGCGCACTTCAATAGTCAGGTCTACCATGGACGTTTTTGCCCTATTCTCCGCGCGCATTGCCAATGCGATGCAGGTTCTGTTCCCCGAAGCCGGCGCCGACCTCATCGCCCGCATCGTGGTCGAGCCTCCGCGAGATGCGTCCCATGGTGATCTCTCCACCAACGCAGCGATGATCGTTGCCAAGCCGCTCGGCAAAAATCCGCGCGAAGTGGCGACCGCCCTGGTCGAGCATTTCAAGCATGATGCCGACGTGGTCTCGGTCGAAGTGGCTGGTCCCGGTTTCATCAACTTCCGTCTCGCTGCGCCGGTCTGGCACCAGGTGCTGAAGTCGATTGCCGAGCAGGGTGCCGATTTCGGCCGCTCCACGCTGGGCGGCGGCGAAGCCGTCAACATCGAATATGTCTCGGCCAACCCGACCGGACCAATGCATGTCGGCCACACCCGCGGTGCCGTGTTCGGCGATACGCTGGCCGCGCTGATGGCGTTTTCCGGCTATGAGGTCAGCCGCGAATACTACATCAACGACGCCGGCAGCCAGATCGACACGCTCGCCAATTCCAGCTTCCTGCGCTACCGCGAAGCTCTGGGCGAGACCATCGAAATTCCGTCCGGCTTCTATCCCGGCGATTACCTGATCCCGGTCGGCGAGGCCCTCAAGGCTGAGTTCGGCGATAGCCTGCTGGCCATGCCCGAGGCCGAGCGTACTCCGCTGATCAAAGATCGCGTTCTGGCCGCCATGCTGGAACTGATCAAGGCCGACCTGGCCCGGCTCAACATCCATCACGACGTGTTCTTTTCCGAGCGCACGCTGCACGGGCCGGGGGGCGATATCGAGCTCACGCTCGCCTGGCTGCGCGAGATGGGCATGATCTATGAGGGTCGGCTGGAGCCACCAAAGGGCAAGGCGCCCGAGGAATGGGAAGACCGCGAGCAGACGCTGTTCCGCGCCACCGATTATGGTGACGACATCGATCGCCCGCTGATCAAGTCGGATGGGTCCTATACCTATTTCGCGGCCGATATCGCCTATCACCGCAATAAATTCCTGCGCGGCTTCAAGCACATGATCAACGTGCTGGGCGCCGACCACTCGGGTTACGTCAAGCGCCTGCAGGCGGCCACCAAGGCCGTCTCGCTCAATGCCGCCGATATGGACGTCCGCATCTGCCAACTGGTTCGCCTGCTCAAGAATGGCGAGCCGTTCAAGATGTCAAAGCGTTCGGGCGATCTGGTCACCCTGGCAGGTGTTGTCGAAGAAGTCGGGGCCGACGCTACGCGCTTCATGCTGATGTATCGGCGCAATGATGCGGCCATGGATTTCGATTTTGCCCTGGTCAAGGAACAGACCAAGGATAACCCGGTCTTTTACGTTCAATACGCGCATGCCCGGACGCACTCGATCTTCAAGACCGCGGCGCGCGATCTTCCGGCGCTCGATTTCTCCCCTGCAGCACTCGCTTCGGCAGAGATCGAACGTATTGCCACACCAGCAGAACTCGACCTGGTTCGGGTGCTCGCAGCATGGCCGCGCACCGTCACCGCGGCGGCTATAGCCCACGAGCCGCACCGCATTGCCTTCTATGTTCACGAGCTTGCGGCGGCATTCCATGGCTTCTGGGCCAAGGGCAAGGATGACCCCCATTTACGATTTGTTAACTCTGACGACCCAAAGCTGACTTTGGCCCGACTCGCGCTGGTCGATGCCGTGCGTCAGGTTATCGCCAACGCACTAGCAATTCTGGGCGTTACAGCACCGGAGGAGCTTTCATAATTCCGGCGCAATACTATGGTGATTTCCGGCACAATGCCCCCGTCAGGGTGCCGTAGTCGTAACCGAGAGGGCGCTGCCAGATGACAGCGAAACCGCAACCGATGGCCGGACAGTCCGACACTTCAGACGACCTGATTGCCGAATTGGCCAAGCTCATGGCGCAGGATGCGCAGAGCGATAAGCCAGCGGAACCGACTCGCCCTTCGTCGCCAGTCCGAATTCCCGGTAGCGATACCGGCACGACGCCTTTGCCGCGTTTCGATTTCCAAGCCTCGTCGGCGCCCGATCAGTCGGGCGCACTCGATGCTCCAGAAGCGATGGCGGAAGCCGCGCAGTATAACGTTGCGCCCGAGCCCGTTGAGCCGTTCCGTTTCGACTTTGGCCTCGTCGCACCCAAGAGCATTCCAGCGCCCGCGTCAGAGCAGTCGATCCCAGCCCAGGTCGCGGCGCCGTCTTCGCCGGTGCAGATGGTGCCCGATGCCGGTTTCACGCCTGCCGATCACGACACTATTGCCGACCTGATTGCCGCTGAACTGTCGAACGACCCTGAGCCGGTAATAGAAGCGCCCGCCGTGCCCGTTCCGGCCCCGGCGCCTATTGTTGCAGAAGCCCGCCCAGCGCCGCCGCCATCGTCCAGATGGTCACCGACCGCCGTCGCTGCAAACCTGACCGCACCCAATACGCAGGAACGCATTGTCATGCGTCCCGTCAACCTGCAGTCGGCGCCACGCCCGGAACAGGACCGCTTCAAGGTTGCGCCAGTATTTGGTCTCGGGTCAGGTGCCGCCGTTCCCTCAGTTGTCCCCGTAGTCAGCGAGCCTGTCGTGGCTGCTCCGGCGCCGGTTGCCGATGCACCCGCTCGCACCGAGCCGTCCTTCGACTGGCGCCAGCCAGCGCCCGAACCCACGCCGGACGCATTGGACGACGGCATCGGCCGCGATCCGATCGACGAGATCGAAAGCCTGATTGGCAGCGCCATGCGGGTCGAACTCGATCGCGCCAATAATCCTGCTTACAAGTCGGAACGGATTGTTCCCAGTCCAGCTCTTCGTAGCCTCGCCACGCCCACAATTCCCGCCTCTCAGGCTGCACAATCTTCCGGCAGCAGGCGTCCGCTGACGGGCGCCGATGAGGCCATTCTTGCGGCGGCTCAGGCCACCGGCGTAAAAATTGGTTGGGTAGATACAACAGAGCAATCTAACCAAGAGCCCGTCGCGCCTCGCGCACGGCGCGCTCCACGCGCCTTGGGCATGACCCGAGCCCTCGCGGGCCCGCTGGTGGCGGTGACGTTGCTGCTGGCCGCCGGCTTCGGTCTCTATTGGGTGTTGGGTCTCGGTCGCGAGGCCGGTCCTGCACCGCTGCTTACGGCAGATGCCAGCCCCTCCAAGGAAACGCCGGTTGTCGATCCCGAAGCCGCTGCATCGCAATCCGTCGTCTTCAACGAGATCGATGGCGTGGTGCCGGGTGCTGAAGAGCAGCTGTTATCGCGCGACCAGGCCGACGTGAGTGAGGTCACTCAAATTCCGCCTACTGCGGAAGTGAGTGAAGAAGGCCTCGCCAACCGCAAGGTTCGTACCGTCACCGTTCGCCCCGATGGCACTATCGTCAGCGGCGAAGACAGCGTTGCCGGCAGCAACATCCTGCCCGTTGCACGGCCGAACGTACCGGCCGTTCCGGGTGCCGAAACCGCTAGCGAAGAGCTGCTCGCCAGCATCGCGGCTCCTGCGACTGCTACAGATCCCGCGGCGGCGACGCCTGCCGCGACCCCGACGCCTGCTGCACCGGCCATCGCGCTGGTCACCCCGGGCGCCACCGTTCCCGCCGTCGATCTGGCTGGCAATGCGCTGGCTGGCAAGACAACCGTCGTTCCGATGACTCGCCCCGCCGGTCTTGAAGGACCGGGCGCGGCGTCGTTCGTCGCGCCGACCTCGCCGGTCAATGCCGTCGTCAACTCTGGCAGCGGCGGTGGCAACATGCTGCCTCCCCCGCCGACTAACAGCGCCTTTGGTGCCACCGCCGCGCCGGCTGCTGCAGCGACGCCAGTGGCCCCGGCGCAGGTGACCACAGCCACGGCGCAACCGGTCGAAGTCGCCCCATTGGGTAATACCGCTCCGGCCTATGCTCAGCTGGCATCCTTGCGCACCGAGGATGAGGCGCGGCAGGCCGGACAGAATTTGGTGACGCGTTTTGGCCCGGTGTTCAATGGCGCCAATCTCGAAGTGCAGCGTGTCGATCTGGGCGAGCGGGGTATCTACTACCGCGTGCGCGTGCCGGCCGCCTCTACGCAGGATGCGAACACCATCTGCGCCAATGTCAAAGCTGCCGGTGGCGACTGCGTTCCGATGTAAAGAGCGCCGGTCCCAACGGACCGGTGCACATCATCGCAGGTTGCGGCTCAACGCTTGACGCTTGCCGACCCAGCGGCCAAGGATGGCGCCAGTTTCCAGCAGCGCGGCGCCCACTTCGATGACCACAGCCCAGACCGACTGGTTTGAAACGCCGACACCGCCGGCTGACGAAGATGTCATGTATGTCGACGTAGATGGCTATGAGGGCCCGCTCGACCTTCTGCTCGATCTGGCGCGGCGGCAAAAGGTTGATCTTGCCGCCATTTCCGTCTTGGCTCTGGCCGAGCAATATCTCGCATTCATCGAAACCGTGCGCGAGAAGCGCATCGAAGTGGCGGCCGATTATCTGGTGATGGCAGCGTGGCTGGCCTATCTCAAAAGCCGGCTCATGGTGCCGCAGGCGCGGTCCGATGACGAGCCATCGGGCGAAATGCTCGCCGCCATGCTGCAATTCCGCCTAAAGCGCCTCGAAGCCATGCGCCAGGCCGCCAACCGCCTGATGAACCTCCCTCGGTTGGGCTCCCGAGTCTACGCCAGGGGCATGCCCGAGCCCATGGCGGTCACCCGTACCAATATTTGGGAGGCCACGCTCTACGATCTGCTCAAGGCCTATGCCAGCCAGCGCCAGCGCGGCATCACCGAGGACTACTCGCCCATCCAGCGCACCGTCTGGTCGCTCCACGACGCGCGCGATATTTTGCAACGCCTGATCGGGGAAAGCTTTGAGTGGGTGGCAATGGACTCCTACCTTGTGGATTATCTCGCCACCCCGGCAGAACGCGCCACTGTCCGCGCCTCCAGTTTCGCTTCGAGCCTCGAACTCGTCCGCCTCGGCCAGATCGATTTGCGCCAGACCGAGACCTTTGGACCGCTGCTGATGCGCAGGCACAAGGCCGACTGCTCTTGACCGAAATGTACGATGACCGGCAGGAAGTGCTTGAGCGCCATATGCGTATCCTTGAAGCGGTGCTTTTTGCATCGAATGAGCCGCTCGATGCTAATAGCCTGCTACCTTTTGTGGGGGACGGAGCACGAGTAGGTGAACTGCTTGAGGCGCTCCAGCAGCGCTATGCGGGCAGGGGGGTCAACCTGGTCCGGCGCGGGGATAAGTGGGCCTTTCGAACTGCAGACGATCTCGGATTCCTGCTCCGCCGCGAGGAAAGCGAGACCCGTCCGCTATCTCGTGCGGCGCTCGAAACCCTGTCCATCATCGCTTACCACCAGCCCGCGACCCGCGCTGAAATCGAGGAAGTTCGCGGCGTTGCCACCGGCAAGGGTACGCTCGACCTGCTGATGGAAGCCGGCTGGATCCGCATGCGCGGCCGTCGTCGCACCCCCGGTCGTCCCGTAACCTATGGCACTACCGACGCTTTTCTCGATCACTTCGGATTGGAAAGTCTCAGCGATCTGCCCGGCATGGACGAACTCAAGGGCTCCGGCCTGCTCTCCGGTCGGCTGCCGGCCACCTTGCAAATCCCGCTGCCCTTCGATAGCGCCCTCCGTGACGACGAAGATCCGCTCGAGCCCGACGACTTGGGCAGCGACGAGGATCATGCCGATGACTGATTGGGGCGCCAGGGGGACGACCGGCGTCAGCTTTGCCGCCACCCTCGATTTCGACGCGGTTACTGTCAGCCTCGGAAACCGCGTGGTCCTCGACCAGTTTTCTCTCAGCTTACGGCCGGGCGAGATCGTTTGCCTACTGGGCGAATCCGGTTCCGGCAAGTCGACAGCGCTCCGCGTCGCGGCAGGAATCCAGCCGGTGCATGGCGGTGCGGTGCGCATCAACGGCGAGACGGTCTCCGCACCCGGCGCCACGACGCCACCAGACCGACGCGGAATTGGCTTGATGTTTCAAGACTTTGCGCTCTTCCCTCATTTGACCGTGCTAAGGAATGTGCTGTTCGGACTCCGGGGCCTCAACCGGGCCGGCGCCCTGGCGCAGGCGCGCGCCGCCCTGAAACGCGTTGGCCTCGCTGACCGCGAAACCGACTATCCGCACATGCTTTCCGGCGGTCAGCAACAGCGCCTCGCCCTCGCCCGCAGCGTCGCCCCAAGACCCGGCGTTCTGCTGCTCGACGAACCCTTTTCCAGCCTCGACGCCCGCATGCGTGAAAGTGTCCGCGAGGAGACCTTGGCTGTGCTGCGCGAGACCAATGTGACCAGCCTGATGGTCACTCATGACCCCGAAGAGGCCATGCTGCTGGGCGACCGCGTGGCCTTGCTGCGCCAAGGTCGCATTGCCCAGATCGGCACTCCGGCCGAGGTTTACCGCCGACCGATCGACCTTAATGCGGCACGGTTCTTTTCGCCATTGAGCGAAGTAGAGACCCGCGTTTCCGGGGCTCAGGCGATGACGCCTCTCGGTCCCGTCGCTACGCCGGGCCTGGCCGATGGCACCTCCGTCACCGTGGCCATCCGCCCTGCGGGGGGCGTGCGCATTGCCCTGCGCGGGTCTGGTACGCCCGGCCGCATCATCGGCAAGCGCAACGCCATCGGCATCGATATCTGCGAGGTCTCGGTCGATGGGCTCGACGCTCCGCTCGGCCTGCGCCAGCCGTCCGATGCCGAACTCAGCGTGGGACAAGACGTATTCGTAACGCTCGACCCTGAGCACGTTCTTGTGTTTGCGCGCGATTGACCCTATTTCTGACCTATCTTTCGCGTGTAACGCGTTCTGAGTTTTACTAGGGAGTCCAATATGCACGCGCCAGGAATTTGGGGCATTCTCATCGTCGCCGTCGTTGTGATCATGCTGTTCGGTCGCGGCAAGATTTCCGGCATGATGGGCGAAGTCGCTTCGGGCATCAAAGCTTTCCAGAAGGGGATGAAAGACGACGATAAGCCGGTGGAACGCGTAACCACCACCGCCGATGGCGAAATCGTCCGCGAGACCGAGAAGAAGGACGTCCTATAGGACGTTCTCTCTGGCCGCGCTCATGCTTTGAAGGAATAAGACTATGCTCGGCTTGGGCTGGACAGAGATGCTGGTGATTGGCGTCGTGGCGCTGATCGTCATCGGCCCGAAAGACTTGCCCGTGGTGATGAACCGCGTCGGCAAGATCATCGGCCAGATCAGGCGCATGGGAAGCGAGTTCCAGCGCGAGATCAACAAGACCTCCGGTCTTGATGAGGTTCGCAACCTGCGCAACTCGATTACTGGCCCGCTCAAGAAGACCAGTGATGAAATCCGCAAGGAGTTCAATGCAATGACCCCGACCGGTCCCAAGCCAAGCGGCATCATCAAGCCGACCGATCCCAAGACCGAAAGCGTGGTTGACGCGATCAAGGTTCAGGCGGGCATGACGCCGACCAAGACCGCGGATGAGGTCGCAGCTGAAGCCGGATTCAAGCCGGCCGGTCCTGCACCGACGGCGTCCACGGCCAGCGTGCGGGCGCCAACCAAGGCGGCGGTCAAGCCCAAAGCGCCCGCAAGGGCCAAGGCCGCCCCGACGCGGCCTGTGGAGACCACCGATCTGGCGCCGCTCGACGCAGTGCCTGCACCTGCCGAATCTCAGCCGGTCGCCGTTGCGGCAGTTAAGCCGCGCACGAAGAAAGTAACGGCTCCAAAGCCCATTCCTGCACTGGCGGTCGAACCCGCTGACTCGCCGGCGACCAACACACCAAAGGTCCGCGCTCCCCGCAAGGCAGCAGCCGCCGGGGATAACTAGACCATGGCCGACGCAAAACAGATCGAAGACAAGAGCGCCGAGCCGGTTGACGAACTCGCCGGCAGCGAAGCGCCGCTGCTCGAGCATTTGGTCGAACTGCGCAAGCGGCTGATCTATTCGGCGGTGACCATTGTCGCCCTGATGGCTTTCTGCTTCATTTTCGCCAGCACCATCTACGACTGGTTGCTGGCGCCATATCGCGCTGCGGCACCGGGCACCAACCTGATTTTCACAGCCCCGCAGGAGCTGTTTTTCACCTATCTGAACGTGGCGATGTTTGGCGCGATCTTCCTCGGTTTCCCGATGATCGCCTCCCAAATCTACATGTTCGTCGCGCCGGGGCTGTATAAGCACGAGCGCAAGGCGTTCTTGCCGTACCTGATCGCCACGCCAGTGTTCTTCGCGGCTGGCGCGGCCCTCGTATATTTCGTCGTGCTGCCGATGGCGCTGCGCTTCTTTGCGGGCATGCAGACCGACGAAATCCAAATGTTGGTTAGCGTCAGCGAATATCTCGGCTTCGCCATGGTGCTGATCCTGGCCTTTGGCGTCTGCTTCCAGCTGCCGGTGATCCTGACCCTGCTGGCGCAGATCGACCTCGTGCATGTCGACATGCTCAAGAAGGGTCGCCGCTATGCCATCGTCGGCATCCTGATCTTTGCGGCCTTCATCACGCCGCCCGATCCGATCTCCCAGATCGGCCTCGCCGTGCCAATGTACCTGCTCTACGAACTCTCGATCATTTCCGTTCGGATGATTGAGAAGCGCCGCGCCGCTGCCTTGGCCGCGCAGGAAGCCGAGCTTTCCAGCTCATCATCCGAGTAGTTGCCAGGCTGACACCATTTCACCCACCTACGGTGTCACCCCGGCGAAGGCCGGGGCCCATCCTGAGATGGATCGACGTGCTGTTAGCCTGGAAATATCTCTGGATGGGTTCCGGCCTTAGCCGGAATGACCCGGTGGTTTGGGGATTGCAGGGTTTCCCCATCGACCTTAGACAAGCTTCAACCTGCGCATCACCAATCAGAGGCGGGCGGCGTCCCGTAGCAACCGATGTTCGATATCAAGTGGATCAGAGCCAACGCCGAAGCCTTCGATGCCGCCGTTTCGCGGCGTAAGGGAGTTTCGGTCCGCTCCGCCGATCTGCTCGCCATCGATGACCGGCGCCGCGAAATCATCGCCAAGCTGAACGACGCCCAGGAAAAGCGCAACGCGCTTTCCAAGCAAATCGGCCAGGCCAAGGCCCAGAAAGACGAAGCCAAGGCCGCCGAGCTGATGGCCGAAGTCGCCGGCCTCAAGGAATCCATTCCTCAGGGTGAAGTCGAAGAGCGCGCGGTCGAGGCCGAACTGCGCGATGCATTGTCGGTCATCCCCAACCTGGTGTTCGACGACGTGCCCGATGGCACCGACGAATCCGGCAACGTCGAATATTTCGGTCGCAACGGCACTGCCGAAACCGCCGCCAAAGTCCGCGCGCGCAAGCCCGTTTTCTCGTTCGCTCCCAAGGAGCATTACGAAATCGGCGAAGCCATGGGTGAGATGGACTTCGAAAAAGCCGCCAAGCTTTCGGGCAGTCGCTTTGTGGTTCTGAAAGGGTCGGTGGCGCGGCTAGAGCGTGCTCTAGGCCAGTTTATGCTAGACCTGCATACGACTGAGCATGGTTACACTGAAGTGCAGCCTCCACTCATCGTGAACAACGCTGCGATGATCGGTACGGCTCAGCTGCCGAAATTTGAGGACGACCAATTCGAGGTGGCGGCGGACCTGCGCTCGGTGTTCGCAGGAATCGACTCGGTCGGCTCCGCCGAGGTCGTTGCGTCAAGCCGGGTGGACAATCGCCGTTGGCTTATACCTACGGCTGAAGTCCCTTTGACCAACCTCGTTCGCGAATCCATCGTCGACGAGCCAGAACTGCCCCTTCGCTACACCGCTCTTACCCCATGCTTCCGCGCTGAAGCCGGCTCGGCGGGTCGTGATACGCGCGGTATGCTGCGCCAGCATCAGTTCAACAAAGTGGAAATGGTGTCGATCACCACGCCGGAAACTTCGGTGGACGAGCATGAGCGCATGCTGGGTTGCGCCGAGACCGTGCTGCAGAAGCTTGGCCTCCACTACCGCGTCATGGATCTCTGCACCGGCGATATCGGCTTTGGCGCCAGGCGCACCTATGACCTCGAAGTCTGGTTGCCGGGCCAAGACACCTATCGCGAAATCTCGTCGGTGTCGGTGTGCGGCGATTTCCAGGCCCGCCGCATGGATGCCCGCTATCGTCCATCGGGCGAAAAGCAGGCGCCGCGCTTTGTCCATACGCTTAACGGTTCCGGCACCGCGGTTGGCCGCTGCCTGATCGCGGTCATGGAAAATTACCAGCGGGAAGACGGCTCGATCGCCATTCCCGCCGTGCTGCAGCCCTACATGGGCGGCCTGACCTCGATCGGCGGCAAGTGATGGCAGGCCTGCGCATCCTCATCACCAATGACGATGGTGTGGATGCGCCGGGCATTGCCATCATGGCCGACATTGCGCGCGCCTTGAGCGGCGATGTCTGGATCGTGGCGCCGGATAGCAACCAGTCCGGTGCAGGGCACCGCTTCACCCTTGGCCGCGAACTGCATTTCGACAAGCTCGATGAGCGGACTTTCGCTGTGGTTGGCGGCTCGCCCGCCGACTGCGTCGTCGCCGGTATGACACATCTGCTCGGCGACAAGCCCGCCGACGTCGTGCTGTCCGGCGTCAATGCCGGTCAGAATCTGGGCGACATCATCAATGCCTCCGGCACAGCTGCCGGCGCGCGGGAAGGGGCTCTGCAGGGTGCCATCGGCATCGCCATGAGCCAGGGCATCAATTACGAGCATGGCCGCGAGGTGAATTGGTCCAACTCGGTACGGCACGGCGCCGCCGTTGCGCGCTCGATCATTGCGTCCGCCCAGGGCCGCGATCACTATTACAACGTCAATTTCCCGTTCTGCGACCCGGACGCCACCAAAGGCATCGCCGTGGTGCCGCACCAGCGCTTCTCGCGCTCGCCGTTTCGTTATTATCCCAGTGACAACGCTGGAAAATTCTTCATCGCTATCCCGGAGACCCCGCTGCCGCTCGATCGGCAAGCCGATTTCGAAGTGATGCGCAGGGATGGGTTCGTGACCGTAACGCCGATGCGTCTGCAGCAGACTGATATGGACGTGGTGGAACGGCTCAAGGGCACGCTGAAGCTTGAGGCTCGGTAGGCAACTCACCGCATCGGGGCCAAGCCACCCCACCCTTAATCCCTCCCCACAAAGGGAGGAGGGAGACGATGAACACTGACATTCGAGCTTGCGCCTCCCTCCCCTGAATGGGGAGGGAATGAGGGTGGGGTGATGGCAGCCACAGGGCCGGTCTCTTAACCTTACCCAATCCGGAATCACCCCGCCACGAATTTGCTCAAATCGCATCGGCCTTAAACTCGTCTTTACCTTACCGGCCTAGATTCAAACTCGTGTTGAGTACCTGCGTACGAGTAAGCTGATGAGTATCCGCGTATCCCGCCGGGCGCCCAAAGGTGCCGTTGCGATGACCACTCTGGTGATTGCTGCCGTTGCACTGTCTGGGTGTTCCAGTCTCGGTGGCCGTACCTTCGGCGACCCGACGACCACCAGCGCCGTGCCTGCAAACTCCCCCAATAGTTTTAACCAGCCGATGCCCTCCAGCCTCGGTGGTCCTCAGGCTATGGTTGCCGAAAACCAGTTCGTCCCACCGGCCAATGTGGGCGGCGGCTGGAACAGCCAACCAGCGCAATCCCAGCAGGCCTGGAACCAGCCTTCCCAGACTGGCTTTGCCGCGCCAATGGCGCCGGTCCAGTCCCAAGACCTTCCTGTACTGAGTAACCAGTCTTCCCAGGGGAACCTGACCGCCATGCAAGCCCAGCCCTCGTTCGCTTCAGCCTCTCCTATGCCATCTCCCGCCGTTCTCGGCAGCCTGCCTGCCAATAGCTCGGTGCCATCGCTTGCTGCGGTGACCCCGGCTTCTTCCGGTGCGACGACCAACAGCTTCACCCACACCATTGCCAGCGGCGAGTCGCTTTACACCATCGCCCGCCGCTATGAAGTGACCACCCAGGCGCTCGTGCAGGCCAATGGACTGTCCTCCCCCGACAAGATCGTGGTCGGCCAGAAGGTGATCATTCCAGGCCGCGCCGACCTGCTCGCCACCAAGGCGCCCGCTGCTATCCAGGTTGCCAGCGCCTCGCCAATGGCTGCGCCGGCACCACAGCAGACCCTGCCGCAGGCGGCACCCAATGCCTTGCAGGCAGCGAAGCCTGTGCTGGGTACAACGCCGGCTTCGGCGCCTCTCGTTGCTCCGGTCCAGGCAGCGCCGGCCCAGGTGGCAAGCGTTCCCGCCGCCGAGCCCGCAATGTCGGGCAATGACAAGTTCCGTTGGCCAGCCAGCGGCCGCGTTCTGGTCGATTTCGCTTCGTCCAAGGGAACTGGCATCAATATCGAAGTGCCGGAAGGCTCGACCGTCAAGGCCGCCGAGAATGGCACGGTGATCTATGTCGGCTCGGGAGTCGAAGGTTATGGCAACCTCGTGCTGATCCGCCACCCGAACGGCTACGTCTCCGCCTATGCGCACCTGCAGTCGATGAGCGTCGCCAAGGGCGCTGTCGTCAGCCGCGGTGATGCGATCGGCGCCGCCGGCATGACCGGCTCGGTGACCAAGCCACAACTCCATTTCGAGCTCCGCAAGGGCGCGACACCGGTTGATCCCGTGCCGCTGCTGGCGGGCTGATCTGACATAATACGAAGCAAGGGCTCCCGCGAAGGTGGGGGCCCTTTTCGTTTCTAGACCGGCTTGCCCATCTCGCCAGCCAGCGTCCGCACCAGCTGAATGGCGACACGGCCCGAACGGGCGCCGCGCGTGGCCGACCACTCGATGGCCCGGGCCTTCAGTGTCTCGTCGTCGATATCGAGCCCATAATGATCGGCATAGGTCCGCACCATGATCAGGAATGTCGGCTGGTCGCAATTGTGGAAGCCGAGCCACAGCCCGAAGCGGTCCGACAGCGACACTTTCTCTTCCACGGCTTCACCCGGATTGATCGCTGTCGAGCGCTCGTTCTCGATCATGTCCCGCGGCATCAGGTGGCGACGGTTGGACGTGGCGTAGAACAACACATTCTCAGGGCGGCCTTCGAGGCCACCATCGAGAATGGTTTTGAGCGACTTGTAGCTGGTCTCGCCATTGTCAAAGCTGAGATCGTCGCAGAACACGATAAAGCGTGATGTCTCGCCGCCGATTCGCCGCATCAGGGCCGGGAGGGTATCCAGATCCTCGCGCGCAATCTCGATCAGCACCAGCCGCTGAAACCCTTCACCGGACCGAACAGCGACGTCGCCGTGGATGGCCTTGACCAGCGAACTCTTGCCCATGCCGCGAGCACCCCATAGCAGTGCATTGTTGGCGCCATGGCCGCGGGCGAACTGCTCGGTGTTGCGCAGCAGGATGTCCTGCACGGAATCGATGCCCTTCAGCATGGCCAATGGCACCCGGCTGACCTGAGGCACGGCGATCAATACACCGGCATCGCCATCCCAATGGTAAGCGTCCGCCGATCCGAGCACAGTCTCCGTGCCCGAATCCTGCGGCGTCAAAGCCTTAAGTGAACGGGCAATCTCGCTCAGCGAGGTGGCGATGTCAGCGAGGTATTGTTTGCTCTTCAAGGTCTGGTTTCCTATGCGCGGCGCGGCAATTTGCGGCCCCCTGAATGCCTTTGCAATCGCTGGGGTGCAATTGTATAGTCCGGCCGATTTTGTGCGGGGTGCAAGTGCAACGAGCCCCTTATGCGTCCAGTAGCGTCGCAACGTCGATGCTGGGTCCTGGCGCCGTTACCTCCACAGCCACAACAAGAAACGATAGGAATCTCGCCTCATGTTCGTAACGCCCGCTTATGCCCAGGCAGCCGGTGCAGCCGCCCCCGCAGGAGGTGGCATGTCCGACATCTTCATCCAGCTGATGCCAATCCTTTTGCTGGTGGTGATTTTCTGGTTCCTGATCTTCCGCCCGCAGCAGAAGCGCCTGAAAACCCAGCAGGCAATGCTGTCGTCGATCAAGCGCGGCGATACCGTCGTGACCACCGGCGGCATCGTCGGCAAGGTGACCAAGGCCGTTGACGGTGAAGATCTCGAAGTCGAGATCGCCACGGGCGTCAAGGTCAAGCTGGTTCGCGGCATGGTGGCCGACGTTCGCTCCAAGGGCGAGCCGGTCAACGACAACAAGCCTGCCTAACCGCAGCACTCCGACTGCCGCCGGCGCCTGAGGGCGCCGGCTTTCTGCTTTCAGGACTTACCTTCCATGCAGTCTTCGCCGATCCGTACCGCCGTCATCGCCCTTGTCGCCATTCTGGGTGTGCTCTTTGCCGTCCCAAGCTTCCTGCCGCAGGATGTGCGCGACGCCTGGCCCAGTTTCCTGCCCCGGCAGACAGTGGTGCTCGGCCTCGACCTTCAGGGCGGCTCGCATCTGCTGCTGCAGGTCAACGAAGACGGCATCGTTACGGAGCGCCTGCAGGCCTTGCGCCGCGACGTTCGCAACACGCTGGCCAACCAGAACGGCATCGGCAACCTGATCACGACCGACGAAGCGACCAAGACGCTATCGATCGAGCTGACCGATCCTACGCAGAAGGAAGCCGCCCGCACGGCTATCCAGGCGTTGCAGAACACCATCAGCAATTCGATGCTTGCCGTTGGCGGCACTAACGAATTGGCCTTTGGCGATTCGCCCGACGGCAAGCTGACCGTCACCCTGACCGAAGAGGGCGTCAGCGAGCGCATGTCGTCGCTGGTAGCGCAGTCCATCGAAGTCATCCGCAAGCGCGTTGACGAACTGGGCACTACCGAGCCGTCGATCCAGCGCCAGGGCACCAATCGCGTGCTGGTCCAGGTTCCGGGTTTTGGCGACAGCCAGCGCCTCAAGGACATTATTTCACGTACCGCCCGCCTGACCTTCCACATGGTCTACCCCGGGCTGACCGCCAGCCAGGCCGAGGCCCAGGGCCTGCCGGCCGGCACCATGGTGCTGCCCAGCCAGGATGGCGGCAGCGAATTGCTCTATGAAGACATCGCCCTCGGTGGAGAGTCTTTGGTCGATGCGCAGCCAAGCTATGACCAGCAGCGCGCCATGCCCGTTGTGAGCTTCAAGTTCGACACCCGCGGCGCCATCGCCTTCGGCCAGATCACCGGCAAGAATGTCGGCCAGCGCTTCGCGATCGTGCTCGACAACACCGTCATCACCGCGCCGGTCATCCAGCAGCCAATCACCGGCGGCTCGGGCCAGATTAGCGGCAGTTTCACCACATCGACCGCCAACGACCTTGCCGTGCTGTTGCGCGCCGGTGCCTTGCCGGCTTCGCTCGACGTCATCGAAGAGCGCACCGTCGATGCCAGCCTCGGCGCCGATTCGATCCAGCACGGCATCACCGCCGGCGTCATCGCCGCAGTGCTCGTCATCGGCTTCATGATCGCCGCCTACGGGCTGTGGGGCGTTTTCGCCAACGTCTCGTTGATCCTGAATATCGTCCTGATATTTGCCGCGCTCTCCATGCTGGGCGCCACGCTGACCTTGCCGGGTATTGCCGGTATCGTGCTGACCATCGGCCTGGCGGTTGATGCCAACGTGCTGATCTATGAGCGAATGCGAGAGGAGCAGCGATCGGGTAAATCGCCGATCCAGGCCATCAATGCCGGCTTCGAACGGGCTTGGGGCACCATTATCGATTCGCACCTGACCCAGCTCATCGTGGCAATCGTGCTGTATTTCCTGGGCTCCGGCCCGGTTCAAGGCTTTGCCGTGACGCTCGGCCTCGGCATCCTGACCTCGCTGTTCACCTCCTACTGGGTCACCTCGTATCAGGTGCAGGCCTGGTTCCGCCGCGTGCGGCCAAAAGTGCTCAAGATCCAGCACTTCCGCTTTATTCCTGATGGGACCAAGATTCCCTTCATGAAAATCTCGCGCTACGTGATCGCCTTCTCGATCATCGCCAGCGTGCTGTCGCTCGGTTCGGCCTATTTCAAGGGCTTCAACCTTGGTATCGACTTTGTCGGCGGCACTGCCATTGTCATCCAGCATCAAGGTGGCCCGGCCGATGCTGGTGCGGTGCGTGAACTGCTCGATGGCCTGAACCTTGGCGAAGTCCAGGTGCAAGGCTTCGGCACGCCGGAAGACGTGCTGGTCCGCATCCAGGCGCAAGAGGGCGGGCAGGACGCTGACCAGGTTGCAGTTTCCAAGGTCCGCGATGCTTTGGCGACCGAGAGCTACACCGTGCGCAGCACGGAGGCCGTCAGTGGTACCGTTTCGGGCGAGCTCGCCTGGAAGGGCGGCATCGCCGTCATCATCTCGCTGATCGCCATCCTGATCTACATCTGGTTCCGCTTCGAGTGGCAATTCGCCTTGGCCGCGGTGACCACGACGACGCATGACGTCATCATGACCATAGGTCTCTATTCGCTCACCGGGCTGGAGTTCAACCTGACCTCCATCGCTGCAGTGCTGACTCTCGTGGGCCTGTCGCTGAACGAAACCGTGGTGGTGTCGGATCGCGTTCGAGAAAATCTGCGCAAGCATCGCAAGATGCCGCTGCCGGAGTTGATCGATCTGTCGATCAACCAGACTATCGTGCGCACCACGATCACTCAGTTCACCGTGTTCCTGGCGCTGATCCCGCTGGTGATCTTCGGTGGCGAAGTGATCCGCAGCTTTACCATTGCCATGACGTTCGGTTGCCTCGTCGGCATGTACTCGTCGATCATCGTCAACGGTCCGATCCTGATCAACTTCGGCCTCAAGCAAAAGGTCGAGGACGACAAGGCGGTCGCCAAGACGGTTGACGGCGCTTCGGTCTAGGCGGAGGCCTTCGGTGAGCCAGGTCAAGCAGTACCCGACGCAGGCAGGCATCGACGCCTATGGCAATGGCGGTTTCCGCTTTGCCGGCGTTTCGCATAGGGGATCGCTGCTTTGCCTGCCGAGCGGCATGCTGGCCTGGCCCGTAACGACGCCGTCGGAGATCACGCTTGAGTCGCTGGCGCCGGTGTTTGCCGCCGCCGATGATATCGACGTGCTTCTGATCGGCATCGGCCCCGATATCGCGGCGATCCCTCGCCAATTGCGAGAGGCGCTGCGTGAGCGTGGGGTGATTGTCGAAGCGGTCAATACTGGCAGCGCCATCCGGACCTACAACGTGCTGCTGGCCGAGGAACGGGCCGTCGCTGCCGCACTGATCGCAGTCGACAAGGTTCGCTGACATGGACCAAGCCAGTTTTGCCCATGCGGCAGACGCCCTGCGCCTGGGTGACCGCGATCGCTATCTCTCGACGCTGGTGCTGACCGGCGGGTACCGCGATGCGGTCACCGCGCTTTATGCCTTCAACGCCGACGTCGCCTCGATCCGCGAGCGAGTGTCCGACCCGGCGCCGGGCGAAATCCGCCTGCAGTGGTGGAGCGATGCGCTTGAGGGCGAGGGGCATGGCGAGGTGCGCCTGAACCCCGTCGCCGATGCGCTGCTCGATACCATCAGCCGCTACAATATCCCGGCCGGTACGTTGCTACGGCTGATCGGAGCGCGGCGCTTCGATCTTTATGACGACGCCATGCCGGACCTCAAAAGCTTCGAAGGCTATGCCGGCGAGACGGTATCGACGCTATACCAGCTGGCCGCGATGATCCTTAATGATGGTGAGATCGTCGAAACCGGTGACGCGGCAGGGCATCTTGGCGTGGCGCATGCGATGATCGGGCATCTGCGCGCATTCAGCTACGTGTCGTCGCTGGGCCGCATCATGCTGCCGTGGTCGATTTTCGAGGCCAACGGCGTACGCGAGGGCGAGATTTTCGCCCGCACGGACAGTGAAGGTTTGCATGAAGCGCTGGGGCAACTTGCCGAGATTGCGGCAGAACACCTCAAGAAGGCTGAAAGCGCCATTGCCGCGCTGCCTGCCAAGCTCAAACCGGCTTTTGCCACCATCGCCATCCTCGAACCACAGCTCAACAGCCTCAACCGTCGCACCAGCCCGTTCGCTCCCGTCAGCGACGAAGCGGACTGGCGGAAAATAACACGGCTGATGTGGTGGGGGATAAGTCGGGGGCGCTAGCAGGCTTTCTTACCTCTCCCTTTGGGGGAGAGGTCGGCGCGCAGCGACGGGTCAGGGGGCCTTCAAGGCACATTGCACCCAGTAAAGGCCACCTCACCCGACCCAAGAGGGTCGACCTCTCCCCCGAAGGGAGAGGTGAGGCGCGTCAGCCCCAGGCTTCCAAATCCACCAGTGCGCGCGAGGTGATCGCACGGCGCTTGGCGATGGTTTTGTCGTTGCCGCGCCAGCGGCCGGCGCCTTCCGGCCTGACCACGGTGACTTCGGGGAACAGGCCGAAATTGACATTCATCGGCTGGAAGCTGCGCGCGCCGCTATAACCTTCGGCTTCTATATGGCCGCCGGTGATATGGGCTACCAGCGCGCCGAGTGCCGTGGTGATCGGAGGCGTAGCTATGCTCTCGCCGCGCGCGTCGGCCGCTGCCAGGCGTCCGGTAATCAGGCCACAGGCGGCGCTTTCGACGTATCCTTCGACGCCGGTAACCTGGCCCGCGAAGCGAATGCGCGGATCGGCCTTGAGCTTGAGGTCGGGCCCCAGCAGCTTGGGCGAATTGAGGAACGTATTGCGATGCAAGCCGCCGAGCCGCGCAAACTGCGCGTTCTCAAGGCCCGGGATCATGCGGAAAATATCGGACTGGATGCCATAGCGCATCTTGGTCTGGAAGCCGACCATGTTCCACAATGTGCCGAGCGCATTGTCCTGCCTAAGTTGGACGATGGCGTAGCATTTGACGGTGGGATTGCGCGGATTGGTCAAGCCAACCGGCTTCATCGGGCCATGGCGCAGGGTCTCGACGCCGCGCTCGGCCATCACTTCGATGGGCAGGCAGCCGTCGAAATATGGCACATTCTCCCAATCCTTGAATTCGTGCAGTGGCGCGGTCTTCAGCGCTTCGACGAATGCAAAATACTGGTCCCTGTCCATCGGACAGTTGAGATAGTCGGCGCCGGTGCCGCCAGGGCCGGCCTTGTCGTATCGCGACTGAGCCCACACCACATCCATATCGATGCTGTCCTTGTGGACGATGGGTGCGATGGCGTCGAAAAACGCCAGCGCGTCTTCGCCGGTCTTGGCCATGATCGCTTCGGCAAGGGCAGGGGAGGTCAGCGGCCCGCTGGCGATGATGACATTTTTCCAGTCCTCGGGCGGCCAGCCGGCGATCTCCTCGCGCAGCACGGTTATATTGGCGTGGTTGTGAATGGCGCGGGTGACCTCGGCCGAAAAGCCGTGCCGGTCGACCGCGAGTGCGCCACCCGCCGGCAGCTTGTGCAGATCGGCTGCGCGCATGATGATCGAGCCACGACGGCGCATTTCCTCGTGCAGCAGGCCGACGGCGTTCTGTTCGTGGTCGTCGGAGCGGAAGCTGTTGGAGCAGACCAGCTCGGCAAAGCTGTCGGTGCTATGCGCATCGGTGCCGCGCACGCCGCGCATTTCGTGGATGATGACCTGACAGCCAGCTTCCGCTGCCTGCCATGCGGCCTCGGAGCCGGCGAGACCGCCGCCGATAATATGAATGGGTTCTGATGTGGACATGGCTGGCAGATAGCAAGAGGACCGAAGGGGCGCAACCGGCACTTGCGATTGCGAGCCCCAACATTAGCATGCGCAGCACTATGGGGGGATAATTGATGGGTCCTGGACTGAGGCTGTGGGGGCGGGCGAGCTCTGCCAATGTGCAAAAGACGCTATGGTCGCTTTGGGAACTGGGTGTGAGCTATGAGCATCGCCTGGTAGGTGGTGCACACGGCGGACTTGATACTCCCGACTTTCGGGCGATGAACCCGAATGGGCTGGTGCCGGTGTTGCAGGATGGTGAGTTGACGCTGTGGGAAAGCCACGCGATCTTGCGTTATGTGGCCGCGGCTTACGGCGCTGACGGCCTCTGGCCTTCCGATCCGCGACAGCGGGCTATCGCTGACCAATGGACCGATTGGACGGCGGCGACGTTCCAGCCCGCCTGGATCTCGCTGTTCTGGCTACTGGTGCGGACGCCCGAGGATCAGCATGATCTTGAGGCCATAGCCGCGGCGCATGCGAAAACAGTGGCCGCACTACGCATCCTCGATGCCAACCTTGCAGAGCGGGATTATCTGGCGGGAGATCGGCTGAGTTATGCTGATATCGCAGCGGGCGTATTGCTCTATCGCTGGTTCAGCATGGAGATCGACCGGCCAGCCATGCCGGGTGTCGAGAATTGGTATCGGCGCCTGCGGGAAAGTCCCGCGTTTTGCAGGGCAGTTATGGTCAGTTATGACGAACTTATAGGCAGGTTGGCATTCTGACTTCAATGAGCATCAAACCAAAACAGCCGCATCTCAGAGAGAAGCGGCTGTTCGAAATGTTGTGTCTGTAAGTCCAGTCGAGCAGAACTTAAAGACCAGCAGCATGATCGCGGGCAATGCGATTGATGTCGGTGCGCGAAATGCCCAGGTCGTTGAGCTGACGATTGTCGAGAGCGGCGAGCTCACGAACGGTCTGCTGGTACGCTGCCCACTTCTTGAAAGTCTTGCGGATGTCCATTTGAATTCTCCTTTTCGTTTACAACACTATATTTAGAGCAGTGCTCGCCAGATGAGCAGTGGGATATTGGTCAAATGGGTCATGCGTCTGGCGCAGGGCTTTTGCCGTCACGGTTCATGTTCGGTTAAGGCTTGCGGCAAAGCAAAGGCCGCTGGATGGCGATCCGGCGGCCCTGCAGAAGTCGGCAAGTTGAAAGCCTTAGCGGTCGAACAAAGACCGGGTCATCTTGGAAAAGTCGGGGCCCGTAAGCCCCAGCAGATAGGCATCACGCGTCGAAGGAACGTCCATTTCCTTCAGGGTCTGCTTGATATCTACGAGGCGCTTGATACGCCAGACGGCACGGACAAACATCGTCGCACTCCATTCAGGCTGTTGAGCAACACGCTGAAGATGATCTGATTTGAGGACAGGCGCCACCGCCGATGCGTCAACCGCTTTATGCGCGGGATGCATGGCAAATTCACGATACGGTCGCAAATGACGTGCGGAGGCGCCGCCTGCACGCGGATTTTGTGTCGTCCGATGAGCTCACGAGGTGAGCGATGGTGGCGAGGCGACTGCCTCGGGGTAGGGTAGTAGGAAGTGAGGCAGTTGCCTCGCCACCAAGTCGGGATTTGTCGTGGGTTGGGATCGTGCTGGCCATTATCGCAGACCAGCGCGCCCGATTTCCCCGCACGCAACAGGAGCGACCTCCCATTCCCGGCAGTCTCCACGCTCGTCACTCGTCATGACTAGCTCTGTTGTGAAGATGGGATGGAGTATGCGGGACTTTCGGTGGACGGGGATAAGTTTTTTGAGACAAGCGGCCGGAAGAGTCTTTGATGGGGTACCCCCACCGCCATTCGGGCGTAGCCCTCATGGCCTTCTCATCTAAAACCACGCCACCGGCGTGGTTTTGCCTTCGGCCGGATCGAAGTCCCGCTGATGAGGGGGAAGAATCCCTCCGGTGAATTGGGCGAGATCGAGGGCACACTCGATGCGGCTCCTCCCCCTTTTCAGGGGGAGGTTGGGTGGGGGTATTCTTGCTACCTTTACTCAGCCGCCCGCGTCGCGAACATCGGGCGCCGCGCCATGACATCCTTGAGGAACTTGCCGGTGTAGGAGCGGTCGACCTGGGCGACGTCTTCGGGGGTGCCAATGGCCACCACTTCGCCGCCGCCGTCGCCACCTTCGGGACCCATGTCGATGACCCAGTCGGCGGTTTTGATGACTTCGAGATTGTGCTCGATGACGATGACGGTGTTGCCGCCATCGACCAGCTCATGCAGCACTTCGAGGAGCTTGGCCACGTCGTGGAAATGCAGGCCCGTGGTCGGCTCATCCAGCATGTAGAGCGTGCGGCCGGTGGCGCGCTTGGACAGCTCCTTGGACAGCTTGACGCGCTGCGCCTCGCCGCCCGAAAGCGTATTGGCCGGCTGGCCGACCTTCACATAGCCGAGGCCGACGCGCTGCAGCGTGGCGAACTTGTCGCGGATCACCGGCACCGCCGAGAAGAAATCGACGCCTTCGTCGATGGTCATGTCGAGGATGTCCGAAATTGACTTGCCCTTGAACTGAACTTCCAGCGTCTCGCGATTGTAGCGCTTGCCCTTGCAGACGTCGCAGGTGACGTAAACGTCGGGAAGGAAGTGCATTTCGATCTTGAGAACGCCATCGCCTTCGCATTTCTGGCAGCGGCCGCCCTTGACGTTGAACGAGAAACGGCCGGGGCCGTAGCCGCGGGTCTTGGACTCCGGCAGGCCGGCAAACCACTCGCGCAGCGGCGTGAAGGCGCCGGTATAGGTTGCCGGATTGGACCGCGGCGTACGGCCGATAGGCGACTGGTCGATGTCGATGACCTTGTCGAGAAATTCGAGGCCGGTCAGGCTGTCATGCGGGGCAGGGACCACGCGCGCGCCGTTCAGCCGGCGGGCGATGGCCTGGTACATGGTGTCGATCATCAGCGTAGACTTGCCGCCGCCGGAGACGCCGGTGATGGCGACGAACAGGCCCAGCGGGATATCGACTGAGACATTCTTGAGATTGTTGCCGGTGGCGCCCTTGACGCTAAGGGTCTTGCCCTTGGTGGCCTCGCGACGCTCCGCCGGCATGGCAATGCCCATCCGCCCGGACAGATACTGCCCGGTCAGCGAGTCGGGGTGATTGAGGATGTCCTGCGGCGTGCCTTCGGCGACGATATGACCGCCATGTACACCGGCACCGGGGCCGATATCGACCACGTAATCGGCACTCATGATGGCGTCTTCGTCATGCTCGACGACGATCACCGTATTGCCGATATCGCGTAGGCGCCGCAGCGTTTCGAGCAGCTTGGCATTGTCGCGCTGATGCAGGCCAATGCTCGGCTCGTCCAGCACATAGAGCACGCCGGTCAGGCCGGAGCCGATCTGGCTGGCGAGCCGGATACGCTGGCTCTCGCCACCCGACAGAGTGCCGGAATTGCGCGACATCGACAGATAGTCTAGGCCAACGTCGATCAGGAAATTCAGCCGCTCGCGGATTTCCTTGAGGATGCGCTCGCCAATGGTCATCTGCGTTGGCGTCAGCTTGGCCGGCAGCGAATTGAACCAGGCGAGGGAGTCGCGGATCGACTTTTCGGTGACCTGGCCGACATGCAACCCGTCGATCTTGACCGCCAGCGATTCCGGCTTGAGACGATAGCCGCCGCAGGCCAGGCAAGGCTTGGCCGACATGTACTTTTCGATCTCTTCGCGCATGCCGGCGCTTTCGGTTTCCTTGTAGCGGCGCTCAAGGTTGCCGATGACGCCTTCGAAGACCTTGGTGGTCTTGTACTGGCGCAGGCCATCGTCATAGACGAATTCGATCTTAGCCTTGTCGGTGCCATAGAGCACCGCGTGCTGCACCTCGAACGGCAGCTCGTTCCAGGCAGTGGCGGTCGAGGCGCCATAGTGTTTTACCACCGCTTGCAGAGTCTGCAGGTAATAGGGCGCACTGGTCTTGGCCCAGGGCAGGATGGCGCCGTTCTTTAGGGACAGCGCCTGGTCCGGCACGATCTGGTCGGGGTCGATCTTTTGCTCGGTGCCGAGGCCATCGCAGACCGGGCAGGCGCCAAATGGGTTGTTGAACGAAAACAGCCGCGGCTCGATTTCGGCAATAGTGAATCCGCTGACCGGGCAGGCGAACTTTTCGGAGAAAGTGATCTGGCGCGCCGAACCGTCTTCGTTCTTCTCGTCAGCAAACTCGATCAGGGCGATGCCGTCGGCCAGCTTCAGCGCCGTCTCGAAGCTTTCAGCCAGGCGTCCGGAAATCTCGGGACCGACCACGACGCGGTCCACCACCACTTCGATGTCATGCTTGAACTTCTTGTCGAGGACCGGAGCCTCTTCGATCTCGTAATATTCGCCATCGATCTTGACGCGCTGGAAGCCCTTGCGCATCAGGTCTGCCAGTTCTTTCTTATACTCGCCCTTGCGGCCGCGCGCGATCGGCGCCAGCAGGAAAACCCGCGCACCTTCCTTTAGCTCCAGCACCTTGTCGACCATCTGGCTGACGGTCTGGCTCTCGATCGGCAAGCCGGTGGCCGGCGAATAGGGCACGCCGACGCGGGCGTAAAGCAGGCGCAGGTAATCGTAGATTTCGGTGACCGTGCCAACCGTAGAGCGCGGGTTACGCGACGTGGTCTTCTGTTCGATGGAAATGGCCGGCGACAGGCCTTCGATGTGATCCACATCGGGCTTCTGCATCATCTCAAGGAACTGCCGCGCATAAGCCGACAGCGATTCGACATAACGGCGCTGGCCCTCTGCATAGATGGTGTCGAAGGCGAGCGAAGACTTGCCGGAACCGGACAAGCCGGTCATCACGATCAGGCTGTCGCGCGGCAGCGTGACGTCGATGCCCTTGAGATTGTGCTCGCGGGCGCCGCGCACAATCAGTTCACGGTTCTGGCTGGTCTTTGGCGTCATCGTTCAAGTCCATAACTCGGTGCGCCAGCGAGGCGGCACGGCGGCAAAGTCGGAATAGGGCAGCGGAATGGGGAGACACTGAGATAGGCGTCGCTCACCCCTCTCGCAAGCGGCCTCTGCGCATGGCCGCCCGGCGGTCTGGTCACCTTAGCGTGTCCCGTCGGCTCTGCCAAAGCACCTTTGCCGACTTGGAACATAAGCGGAACAATATAGATTCGGTCAAGGGCCGACATGCTGGGTCACCCCGTGCCAGGCGGTAAACAACGCCGCGACAAGGAACAATGCGCCGGCACCGCGACCGATCCAGGCGGTAACGCCGGGATTGCCAATCAGCGCATCACGGCCCTTGCCGGCGGCGAGCGCCAGCCCGCCATAGACCACGAATTGCATGCTAACGGACAGCACGCCCATTACCAGCGCTTGCGACCAGATCGGACCAAATTCGGGACGTAGGAACTGCGGATAGACCGCCAGCACAAACAGATAGGCCTTTGGATTGAGCAGGCAGGTTACTGTGCCCTGCCTGAACGCAACCCAGTTGGAGCGGCTTGATGCCTTGCCGATGGCGCCGACGGTTATCGAACTGAGTAGCAACGTGTAGCCGATCCAGCCCATATAGGCGGCGCCGATGACGATCATCACCTGGAAGATAATGCCCGGCAGCTGGGCCAGCGCCCCGACCACCAGCGCGCCAAACAGCGTATGTACGGCGCCGCCGAGCATGATGCCGGCGACTGCAGCGAGGCCCGCCTTACGGCCGCCGGTGAGTGCATTGGCGATGACGAAGAACATATCCATGCCCGGCACCACGATGATCCCAAACAGCAGGACGGAAAAGAGCCAAAGCGACAGCGCGTAGTCCATGCACGATTTCCCCACAACCCCGCCTGCCTTGCGGCAGGCATGCTGACAATGCGTGTCAGTAGGCCCTTGACGCTAAAACAGAAACAGAACATAACAAGAACAAATAAGACCTGTTTACAACCGTGCCAAGGCGCGGGCGGCGAGCGCTGCGCCGGAGTAAGGTAAGGTCGCTATGTAAGTGAGCGTCCCGGCGGGCGATGGCCCGGGGACTGAATCGAAAGGAATGAGCGATGGCAGGCAGTGTCAATAAGGTGATCCTGGTCGGTAATCTCGGCGCGGACCCTGAAATTCGCAATCTTCCCAGCGGCGGCAAGGTTGTGAATCTTTCGGTTGCGACCTCCGAAAACTGGAAAGACAAGAATACCGGCGAGCGCCGCGAAAAGACCGAATGGCACCGTGTGGTGATCTTCTCGGAAGGCCTGGCGCGCGTCGCCGAGAGCTATCTGAAAAAAGGCAGCAAGGTCTATCTCGAAGGCCAGCTACAGACCCGCAAGTGGCAGGACCAGTCGGGCGCCGATAAGTATTCCACCGAGATCGTGCTGCAGGGCTTCAATTCGAACCTGACCCTGCTTGACGGTCGTGGTGACGGCGAAGGCGCTGGCGCAGGTGATAGCGGCGGCTTCCGCGGTGCCCGCGACAACGGCGGCAATAGTGGTGGTGGCAACAATAATAGTGGCGGCGGCCAGCGTCCGCGTCCTAGCGCCCCGGCGTTCGAGCCCGGCGGAATGGACGACGATATCCCGTTCTAGAAACGGCTGGAAAAACTTGTGAGACGGGTCGCCTAAAGGCGGCCCGTTTTTCGTTGGGGATGACCGCTATCCTCGTGCGATCCGGCGGCGTCCGCCGCAAAAGTCCGACTGGTGCTGCGGCCTGCGGCCTTGGCGGCATAGAGGGCGATGTCGGCCTGCTGAAACAGACTTTCCGAGGATCCGCCACGATATTGCGCGACGCCGACCGATGCGCCCAGAGTCAACCGATGGTCGCCGCGGACGAAGGGTCTACCGATCATCGATACGATATGTGCTGCCAGCGCCTCGCTCTCGGCAGCGGAGACATCGGCGCCCAGCAGGACGGCAAACTCGTCGCCGCCAATGCGGGCGACCAGTTCGGCACCGCCGCAGCTTGCCACGAGACGTTGCGCTGCTTCCTTGAGGCATTCATCGCCCAAGGCATGGCCGTAGGTGTCGTTGACCTGCTTGAAACCGTCGAGGTCGATCAGCAGCATGGTGCCGATGGATTCGCGGCCCTCGTCCAGCCGCATCAGCCGCGCTTGGAATAGGCTGCGGTTGGCAAGGCCGGTCATCACGTCGAACTCGGCCAGGTAGCGAATGCGGTCGGCCGTCAGCTTTTCTTCGGTGATGTCCTGCTTCATGCCGAAAATTCGGTGGGCGACGCCGTCACGACTTTCAACGGCGCCGGTGATTCTCATCCAGCGCCGCTTGCCGGTCGTGGTGATGATTTCGCAATCCACCGAGAAATCGGTGCAATCGGCGACGGCCTTGGAGCGTGCCGCTTCCATCTCGCGTCGTGATTTTTCGGTATATAGGGTCAGTGTGAGTTCACGCGTCACGGCTGAGTTACGCGGTATCTCGAACAGATCGTAGACGCCATTGGTCCAGATGAGGCTGTTGTCACTGAGGTTGCACTGCCAGATACCGATGCGGGCGGTCGATGAGGCCCGGTCGAACAGGGTGCGCCGCTGTTCTTCGAGCGCTGCATAATCCGCAATGGTGCGTTTCTGTGCCTCGATTTCGCGGCGCTGCCGGTCGGTCAAGTGCTGTGACACAGCCTCCTGCGCCAATCCAGCAATATGATCAGCCATGCTGGCACTGCGCGGGCGGATGTCGAACAGGGTGAGCAAATAGGATTGATCTGCCGCTTCGCCGGGTAACAACAGCCCGACATAGAAGCGGGCCGCTGAAGGCCCCGTCGCCTGGGTGTCGGCAATGATCATTGTCTTGCCGGAGACGATGGTTAGCGCGTCGAGATTGGCAAGGTTACTGGCAGCGCTGCCGGTCGAAGCGAATGTCGCGGGGATACCGGCATCAACCAGCGCCAAGCTGGCTCCGCCAATGCCGAGCAGGTCACAAAAGCGCTGCAGCCGTGGGGCCAGATCGCTCGAAGCGGCCTGAGCCTGTGCAGGGTGTTTGATAGGACGGTGCAATTGGGCATTCCCGATAGTGCGCGAACGATAGCGCCGGCTGGTTAACACTTTGTCCGCCGCAAGCTGCTGGCAAACAAAAAGAAAATCCGTCGGGTCTATTTCTTTGTAAACGGTACCTCGGCGCGCAGGCTGTCGCCGCTTTCGACGTAAACCACCGAAAACGTCACCTCCATGGCCTCCGGCCGGAGATTGATCTGGGCCGTGATGTTCAGGTCTTTGCCCTCTTCGTCTTCGTCGCGCTCGCGCAGGTTGAACACCATGCCATCGCCGCGCTTTTGGCCGACTGCAACGCCGGTAAAAGTCGCATTGGAGCTCATCGCCGCCTCGAAGCGCTTGCTGGCCTCGACATAGACCATGGTGCCAGCCACCGAGAGCTGCGTGCCGGCCAGCGAGCAGCGCCCGCTATAGTTGACCTTGTCCTGGTTGCCCTGCGTCACCGACATGCGGCAGACAACCGTCTCGGTAGTGGCGCCGATCAGGACGCCACGCCCGCGCCATTCCCCGATATAGGACTGGATCAAAGCCACATCGGCTGGCGCAGCGAGGGCCGGGGCGGCGGCGCCAATCGCGATCAGGCTGGCCAGCACCAGGGCGCGCGACACGGTTCTGATAAAGCTCATCCCAGAGGTCTCCAGCACTTACGGCAGTCGAATCAGCCGCCAAATATGTAATCCGCCAAGGGTTTTGCCCGCAAGCGCAGCGGCTCAGGCAGGCGTGGAATGCCCTTCGGTGCCGCCTTCACCGGTGATGGTGTCCCCGGTCGGGTCGTCCGGCGTTGCGTCGTGGTCGGCCGTACCAACGCGAATCCTACCCAGGGGGTGGAAGAACTTGCCGCCCGCCGCCAGCAAGGCCGGCAGGATGAACAGGTCCCCGATCACTGCAAAAGCCAGTGTCGAAACAAACAGCGTGCCGAACAGCGCAACCTGGGGCAGGTCCGAAAAGACGACGATGACCACGCCGGCGCAGAGGATTATGGTGGTGGCGACGATGGCGCCGCCGATGCGATCCAGCGTGTGCTTGATCGCCTCCAGATGCGGTCGGCCTTCCTCGCGCCGGGAATGCAGGTAATGCGACAGGAAATGCACCGTGTCGTCCACCGCGATGCCGAAGGCGATGGTGAGCGCGATGACCGTGGTCAGTTGCAGCCCCTGGCCACTGAAATACAGCCACGCCTCGGTGCCCAGCACCGGGAAGAGGTTAGGAATGGCCGAGGCCAGCGCCACCCGGAATGACTGGAAGGCAAAGCCGATCAGCGCCAGATTGACCAGGACGGACAATGTGAGGTCGAGCTGCAATCCGGTGACGATCTGGTCGGTCGCGAAGGTGATCAGCACCCGCAATCCGCCGATCTCGGCGCCCTCGATGCCGGCCGCCTGCATCTCTGCAGTTACGTCGAGCACCAATTGCTTGAGGTAGTCTGAGTCGATGATGGTCGGCATGAATCCGGTGACCAGAGCCTGGCCGCCATCATCCGTGACGAAGCGCTTGCGCATGAAGGGGCCGACCGAGTCGAACACTTCCTTGCGGGAAAATCCGCTGTCGGTGTAGTCGACGATGCTGGCGGCTGAGATGACCTTGTTCTGGCCGATATGGCTCTCGAGAATCCGATGCACGGTGCGAATTTTCTCGAAGTCGACATCATCGACATTGGGGTCGGTTCCGGCCAGCGGCACGCGGATGTAAAGCGGCGCTACGCCACCCACGCCTTCGTCGATTTCGGCCGAGGTCGAAAGCGCGCTGGAATCGGAGGCGACAAAATCCTCGAAAGCGAAATGCGGTTTGATCAACCCATAGGGGATCAGCAGCAGCAGGGTGACCACGATGGCAAGCACCGATACCTGACGGCCAAAGCGGCTGGCGATGAACCAGGCCAGGGGCAGGGGGGCCGTCAACACCAGGCTGGACCGCTTGGGCGGCTTGAAGCCAATCCGGATCGCCAGCTTGAGCAACAGCGGCAGGAAGGTCATCAGGCAGACGAACAGCAGGAAGGTGCCGATGGCGCCGGCGATGGCGAATTCGCGAATGCCCTGACCGGGCGTCAGCGCCAGCGAGGCGAAACTGACGAACGTGGTGAGCATGGTCAGCGCCGCAGCAGGCCCGACCAGCTTGACCGTTGCATCCACCGCCTTGTTGGGCTCCATGCCATCGCGCCAATAGGCCAGCCAGTTGAACACGAAGAACATCGACTCGGCAAAGCTGATCACCAGCACCAACGTGGTGACGATGATGGTCAGAAAGGAAAACGAGCCAAAAAAGAACAGGATCAGGCCCATCGACCATATCACGGCAAGGACTGGCGTGGCCGCCACCAGCAGCGCGCCGGACAGCGAGCGCAGCGCCAGCAGTGCGATGATCGAGCCGAGGGCCAAGCCCCACAGCGTGAACTTGACCTGGTCGTCGAGCGCCGCATTGACCATTTCCGAGGTCCACAGCGGCGGTCCGGTCAGCTCGACACTGATATTGTCGTCGGCGTAATAGGCGATGGTCTCGCGCACGCTGGCAATCATCGCCTTGCTGCCTTCGCCGCGCGTCATTTCCTGATTAGGGAACATGATCAGCACCACGCCGGTAAGGTCGGGCGTGATCAGGTTGCGCATCATCGGATCGTTCTGCTGAAGGTCGGTCAGGGCCCGAGCTACATCGGCAAAATTGTCGAACCCCTCTGGCACGGCAGGCACCGAGCCCCCATTGCCGCTCGGTTTGCGCAGGGTGAACGGCGACATGGTGCCCACGGCATAATCATTGAGCTCAAGATCGAACGCCAGCTCGCGCACCCGCTCCAGCGTTTCCGGCTCAGTCAGGCGCGGCGACGAAACCAGCACATAGATGTCGTTCTCGAACGTGCCGAAGGTGTCGGCCAGCTGCTCATAGGCGTCGTAGTAGTGCCCTGAATCGGCATAGACCCGCAGCAGGTCGCCATCGACATTGGCCTTGGGAATTTGTGTGAAGCAAAAGATCGAAAATGCCAGCACTGCCAGCGCAACGGCACGCGGATAGCGCAGCGTGGTAAGGCCGATATGCTCAAGGCCAAAACCGATGGAACGGTCATAGACGAAGTGCGCCCATAGACGCTTGAACACAGAACCAAACGACACGGGCACCCGACTCCGCGAATACGGCAGACGTTGGGGATTGGTACGGGTTTGTGTGGTAGGCGTCCAGCAGCGCGATAGCTTGACCCCAGCGGCTGTGGATTTGGCTATGGGAAGGCCCCGCGCCGAAGCGCGAGGCCAGCAGATCAGGCGCCGAGGGCAGCCTTGTTGGCGGTCAGGAAGCTTTCAAGAGTTTCCGGCTTGCGGCCGGAATAACGCTCGACCGTATTGGTGGTGATGACGTGGTGGCCGTCTGCCGCATCAAGGTCAAAGGCCACGAGAAGCGTCGCCATGAAGCTGGGCACCCCAGCAGCCTCGAGGCCCCCCAAAAGCTGCTCGCCGGTGAGGCCGACGCGCGCTACCGGCTTGCCGGTCAGCTTTGTGTAAAGCGCCGCGACTTCTTCCTGGGAGACGGGGGTCGGGCCGGTGACGTCGACAATTTCCTTGCCGGTCGCAGAGAGCAGGGCGCCTGCCGCAGTGCGGGCCGTATCAAGACGGGTCACGTAGTTGCGGCCCTTACCATCGGTGGCGTCAAACAGCTGGCCGCTGGCAAGTGCTGCGCCGGCGCCGAAAATCGTCATGTCGGCATAGATATGATTGCGCAGCAGAGTGAAGTCGAGGCCCGAAGCGGCGATAGCCTGTTCGGTCCAATAGTGGTCATTAATGCCGCCTGCATCGGCATTGGGCCGGGCATTTGGCGCGGAGGTATAGGCGATATACGTGACCCCGGCAGCCTTGGCGGCAGCGACGGCATTGGCCTGCTGCTCGGTGCGGTTATGCGCCACCGTGCTGATCAGCAGCAGGCGATCAACGCCGGCAAAGGCCTTGGCAACGCTGGCGGCATCATCAAAATCAAGATGGCGGACATCAACGCCTTTGGCGGCCAGATCGGCCAGCTTGGCTGTGTCGCGGGTGCCTGCGACGATCTTGGTAGCGCCGCGCACCAATAATTCTTCCACAGCGAGGCGGCCGAGATTGCCACCGGCGCCGGTCACCAGCAGGGTCTGATCTTTGAATTGCGTCATCTGTGCACTCCTTGTTGCAACAAACCCTTCCTTGCAGCAGATGCCGATGGAGAGTAAGTATCGATTAGAGAGTGATACCTATGCGGCTTCGACGGGAAGCGAAAGAGGGCACCTTCACCGCCTAAAGGCACCTTGGAGTAACCACGCATGTTGAACATGTCCGAACAGGCCGCGCTCTATGTCGAGCGCTGGAACAATGCCCCTGAAGGCCCCTCCAGCGATTGCCCGGTGCGCGGCGTGCTCGACAAGATTTCCGACAAATGGAGCATGCTGCTGGTTATGACCCTGGCCAGCGGCCCCAAGCGCTTCAACCAGTTGCGTCGTGAGGTCTCCGATATTTCCCAAAAAATGCTGACTCAGACTCTTCGCGATTTGCAGCGCGACGGAATGGTCGCGCGCCGCGTCTACGACACCAAACCACCATCGGTCGAATACCGCCTGACGCCGCTAGGCGAGTCCATTATCGTACCGTTTGGGCATCTGATTGAGTGGGCCGGCCACAACCACCCGCAGATAGGCGCTGCACGGGCGGTTTTCGACGGGACGAACTGAATCCCGACATTGAGGTTGGCATTTTAATAGTATATACATTGTTGTATATACCGCAATGCGAGGTTGATAAATGGTCCAGCTTGCCAAGGTATTTCAGTCCGGAAATTCGCAGGCTGTGCGCCTGCCCAAGGAATTCAGGCTGGACGTGGATCAGGTCGAGGTCAGCCGCGAAGGCGACGCGATCATTCTGCGTCCCGTGGCAAATGATCAAGCACCTTGGGCCTCGCTGCGGGCTGCCATCGCACGTGGCATGAGCCCTGACTTCATGGAAGCCGGACGTGAGCAACCCGAACAGCGGGATCGGCCGGACCTCGACGCTGCGTTTCCGTGATCGACTATCTGCTGGACACCAATGCGGTGATCACGCTGCTGAACGATCGATCGCCGGCTTTGGTTGAACGGGTTACCAAGAGCACGCCAGGTAGTATCGGGGTTCCCACTATCGTTGCGCATGAGCTCTACCTCGGCGCCTATCGGAGCCAGCGCGTGGAGTTCAATCTGGAAAGCCTGCGGCTCTTGTTTGCCGATTTCCCGACCTTGGACTTCAGCAGGGATGACGCTCATAGCGCCGGTCAGATCAGGTCTGGTTTGTTGCGTCTCGGCACACCGATCGGCCCCTATGACGTCCTGATCGCCGGCCAAGCCAAGGCACGAAACCTGACCCTCGTCACCAACAACACCAGCGAATTTGCGCGCGTCGAGGGACTAAGCATCGAGGACTGGACGCGCTAGAGTATATCTTGCTTCATTCTCCACGCTGCGCCACGAACGACGGAAGACGGTGTCACACCATGAGCAGGCAGGGACCGCTGATCGCACTGGCTGTTGCCAGCGTCGCGTCCATCGGCGGCACGCGGGTGTCGACTATTGCCATTCCCTGGCTGGTACTGACGACGACCGGAAGTCCGGTGCTGACTGGACTGGTCGGGTTTGCAGAGATGGCGCCTTATGTGCTGGCGAAGGCACTGGGCGGGCCGTTGATTGACCGCATCGGGGCGCGACGCATCTCTATGTGGTGCGACGGACTTTCTGCCATCGCTGTGACGCTGGTGCCGCTGCTGTTCTGGGCGGGCATGCTCTCCATCTGGGTGCTACTGCCCGCGGTGGCATTGATCGGCGTGCTGCGGGCGCCATCCGATGCCGCCAAGCAGGCGCTGGTGCCGACGATAGCGGCGCTAGGGCAGGTGCCGCTGGAGCGGGTCACCGGGGTGATGGGTGCCAGCGACCGGCTGGCCGGCACGATCGGTGCGGCCAGTGCCGGAGCGTTGATCGCGCTGCTTGGACCGGCGCCGGCTTTGCTGGCTAATGCGCTGGCATTCTGCCTGTCCGGGCTGGTGGTGGCGTTTGGCATTTCGGGGCGCCAGACGCAGGCCGAAAAACGCGACGTTGTCACCACTTATGGCACCGACTTCGCGGCAGGCTGGACCGTGCTCAGCAGCGACCCGGTGCTGAAGGGGCTGGTCATCATGATTGCCGTGACCAACCTGTTCGATCAGGCCTATGGCGTGGTGCTGTTGCCGGTCTGGGTGAAAACCGCCGGCCTCGACGTCACCTGGGTCGGGATATTTCTAGCCACCTTTTCCGGCGCGTCCATCCTTGGCGCTGCCATTGCCGCCGTCATCGGCGCTCGTCTGCCGCGGCTGCTGATCTACACCATCGGGTTCCTGTTTGCCGGGCCGATGCCGATGGCCATCTTCGCCGTTGATGCGCCGCTTTCTGCTATCGTGGCGGTGCTGCTGGTCAGTGGCTTTGCCGCCGGCTTCCTCAATCCGATCATTGGCGCCATCCTGTTCGAGCGAATTCCATCGGCCATGGTGGGCCGCGTCATAGCATTGTTTGGGGCGTTGGCTTGGGCTTTAATGCCGTTTGGGGGGCTGTATGGCGGGCTGCTGATCGACAGTTACGGCATTGCAATCGCACTTGGCGCTACCGGATTGTTCTATCTGATCGCCACGCTGGCGCCGGTCGCGTTGCCTAGCTTCCGCCATATGAACCGAAAAGGCTCGGTCGCGGCCTGATCTCCACAATTTTACTGGGACGAAATTCGCATTTTCCTGCGAAATAGCTTATCTGCAAGGTAACTCAATCAACCAAGAATCACCCCAGTGACCGATACGCCTGAAAACGGAACTGGCGCCGTGCCACCGTCCGACATTTCGATTATCGCCATCACCGACGAGATGCGCAAATCCTACCTCGATTACGCCATGAGCGTGATCGTGAGCCGCGCGCTCCCCGACGTGCGCGACGGCCTCAAGCCGGTGCACCGTCGCATCCTGTTCTCGATGAGCGAGAATGGCTACGAGTACAACAAGCCCTATCGCAAGTCGGCCCGCGTGGTCGGCGACGTGATCGGCAAGTACCATCCGCACGGCGACAGCGCGGTCTACATGGCCTTGGTCCGCATGGCGCAGGACTTTTCCATGGGCGAGCTGCTGGTCGAAGGCCAGGGCAATTTCGGCTCGGTCGACGGCGATATGCCGGCCGCCATGCGCTACACCGAAGTGCGCATGCAAAAGATCACCAATGCCATGCTCGATGACCTCGACAAGGATACGGTCAACTTCCGCGACAACTATGACGGCTCCGAGCACGAGCCGACGGTGTTGCCGGCGCGCTTCCCCAACATGCTGGTCAACGGCGGCAGCGGCATCGCCGTGGGCATGGCCACCAACATCCCGACCCACAATCTGAGCGAGACTATAAACGCCGCGTTGCTGATGCTCGACAACGACCATGTTACTACCGAGGAATTGATGCAGGTGCTGCCCGGCCCCGATTTCCCGACCGGCGGCATCATCCTTGGCCGCGCCGGAATTCGCTCTGCATACGAGACGGGCCGTGGCTCGATCATGGTGCGTGGTCGCGTGGCAATCGAAGAGGTTCGCAAGGAACGCGAAGCCATCATCATCACCGAGCTGCCCTATCAGGTGAACAAGGCGACGCTGGTCGAAAAAATTGCCGAGCTGGTGCGTGACAAGCGCATCGAAGGCATTTCCGACATGCGCGACGAAAGTTCGCGCGAAGGCATGCGGGTCTATATCGAGATCAAGCGCGACGCGCTGGCCGATGTGGTGCTCAACCAGCTGTATCGCTTCACCGCGCTGCAATCGTCGTTCGGCTGCAATTTCGTTGCGCTCAATGGCGGCAAGCCTCAGCTGATGAATCTCATCGAGATTCTGAAGGCCTTCATCGATTTCCGTCACGAAGTGGTGACGCGTCGTGCGCGCTTCCTGCTCAACAAGGCCCGCGACCGCGCCCATATCCTGGTCGGTCTCGCCGTCGCCGTGGCCAATATCGACGAAGTCATTGCGTTGATCCGTACCGCGCCCGATCCGGCGACGGCGCGCGAGCAGTTGATGACCCGCCGCTGGCCGGCGCAGGACGTGGCGCCGCTGATCGCGCTGATCGACGATCCACGCCACCGCATCAACGAGGACGGCACGTTCAACCTGTCCGAGGAACAGGCTCGCGCCATTCTCGAACTGCGTCTGGCGCGTTTGACGGCGCTGGGTCGCGATGAAATCGGCGACGAACTCAATGGCCTTGGTGCCGAGATCGAAGACTATCTCGCCATCCTGCGCAGCCGAGAACGCGTTATCGACATTATCCGCACCGAGCTGACCGAGATCAAACAGCAGTTCGGCTCGGCGCGCCGCACCGAGATTTCCGACGTGGTCGGCGATTTCGACGATGAGGACCTGATCGCCCGCGAAGACATGGTCGTGACCGTGACGCATGGCGGCTACATCAAGCGCGTGCCGCTCTCGACCTACCGGGCGCAGAACCGCGGTGGCAAGGGCCGCTCGGGCATGGCGACACGCGACGAGGATTTCGTCAGCCGCCTGTTCGTCGCCAATACGCATACGCCGATCCTGTTCTTCACCAGCGCCGGCATTGTCTACAAGCTCAAGGTCTGGCGCCTGCCGCTGGCGGCCGCCAATGCGCGTGGCAAGGCGCTGATCAACATCCTGCCGCTGGAGCAGGGCGAGCGCATCACCTCTATCATGCCGATGCCCGAGGACGAGGACACCTGGGCCGATCTCGACATCATGTTCGCCACCGACCGCGGCACCGTGCGCCGTAACTCACTGGCCGACTTTGTCGAAGTGCGCCAGAACGGCAAGATCGCCATGAAGCTCGACGAGGGCGATGGCATCATCGGCGTCGATACCTGCTCGGCAAGTGACGACGTGCTGCTGACCACGGCGGGCGGCCAGGCCATCCGATTCCAGGTCGATGAGGTGCGCGTCTTCAAGGGTCGCGACTCCACCGGCGTGCGCGGCATCCAGCTCGCCAAGGACGATATCGTCATATCGATGGCAATCATCCGCCACTTCGATGCGGTCTCCGAAGAGCGCGTCGCCTATCTCAAGATGAGCCGCGCGGTGCGCGGCGAGGGCGACAGCGAAGAGACTGTGGCCGAGGATGGCGAAGAGGCCGTCGTGGCTGGTGAACTCGGCCAGGATCGCTACGTCGCGATGAGCGAAGCCGAGCAGTTCATTCTGACTATCTCGGAAAACGGCTTCGGCAAGCGCACTTCGAGTCATGAATACCGGATCACCGGGCGCGGCGGCAAAGGCATCACAGCCATGGCCGTCAACAAGCGCAACGGCAAGCTGATCGCGTCCTTCCCCGTGGAAGACGAAGACCAGATCATGCTGGTGACCGACAAGGGCCAGATGACCCGCATGCCGGTCGAGGGCAAGAAGCCGATCCGCATCGTCTCGCGCGGCAGCCAGGGCGTCATCGTCTTTGATACAGCCGAGGATGAGAAGGTCGTTTCGGTCGAACGCATCAGCGAGCCGGAAAACGACGATGAATTGCCGGATGGTATCGATGGTCCGGACGCACCGGATACGCCAGATGCACCGCCGGAAGCTCCGGCCACCGAATGAATGAAGGGGCGCTTCGGCGCCCCTTGTCGTTTCAGATGAAGCGTTCCGGCGAGCTCAACCCTTCGTAGCCTGCGGCCATTGGACGGCCGGCATTGCTGCCCATGCGTATCTGGCGCGGAATGGTGCTATAGCGGGGCAGGCGGACCTGCTGCTGCATGTAATAGGGCTCATACCGGCTCGGTTCGGATTCGTCGTGGGCATTGCGGCCGGGTTCCGAGGCGCAGCAGTTCCAGTAGAGCACGATCAGGCCGGCGAACGGGATCAGGTACAGCAGAATCCACGCGCCGGATTTTCCCAGATCATGCAATCGCCGCACCTGAACCGTTATGCCGGGCACAAAATGCACGAAGGCTACGAAAAGCGAGATGGGAAGTTGTGGCTTGCGTGGATTGGCAAATCCATCAAGCACGAAGACGTCGATCACCGCAGCGGCGGCGTAGACCAGTGTTTGTACCAGGAAAAACATCCAATACTGCATGCGAGTGCTGCGTCCCGCAAACTCGAAGGTGCGCAGCATGCCGTCCAGGTAAGATCGCATCCATGTCCCCACGCGGATGTCTCGTTACTGTCTTCCTAGCGGGTTCAGCCTAATTAATTCGTATTTGGAATAGTTAAGGTTTTAGCTTCCAGACACAGGTCTGGTTCTTGCTGGCCATTTTGTTGTCGACCTGAACCGATGGTCCGCGCCTTGCCATGAATCTGCCCGCGTGACAAAACGCTGGCAACAACAATGGGGAGGGCGTCATGGGCAAGCTGGTGGGTTTTTATCCGGGCTCGTTCGATCCGCTGACCAATGGCCATCTCGACGTCATCGAGCGCGCCTGCAAGCTGGTCGACACGCTGGTGGTTGCCGTCGGTGTCAGCGCGACCAAGAAAAATCCGTTGTTCGTCCACGAGGACCGCATCGCCATTCTCGAGCAGGTGCTGGCGCCAGTGGGCAAGCGCACCGACACTGAGTTCAAAATTGTCGATTTCTCAGGCCTGATGGTCAATGCGGCGCGCGAGCATGGCGCCAAGCTGATCATTCGCGGCCTGCGCGACACCACCGACTACAATTATGAAATGCAGATGGTCGGCATGAATGCCCAGATGGCGCCCGACCTGCAGACCGTTTTCCTGCCCTCCAGCCCCCCGGTTCGGCATATCTCGGCCACATTGGTGCGTCAGATCGCTGAAATGGGCGGCGATATTTCCGCCTTCGTCCCGCAAATCGTCCTCAAGGCTCTGAAAACCAAATGACCGCTGTTACCCGTCGCCTGTTCGGCGCTCTCGTCATCGGCGCCATGGCGCTGTCCTCTGCTCCCAGCTTTGCCCAGACTGGCACGCCGCACCTGATCCTGACCCTCGAGAGCGGCGTCGTCGACATCGAATTGCTGCCGAAGCTGGCGCCCAAGCATGTCGAGCGCGTCATCGCGCTGACCGAGGCCGGCGAATATGATGGCGTGGTATTTCACCGCGTGATCGACGGCTTCATGGCCCAGACAGGTGACGTGAGCTTTGGCGATTCCGATGGCGAAGGCTTCGACCTGGCCCGTGCCGGCACCGGCGGTTCGGACCTGCCTGACGTCGAGGCCGAGTTCAACGCCGAGAGCTTCCAGCGCGGCGTGCTCGGCGCGGCCCGCTCGCAGGACCCCAACTCGTTCAACTCCCAGTTCTTCATCACCACGGCCGACGCCAGTTTCCTCGACGGCCAGTACACCGTGTTCGGCAAGGTGATCACGGGCATTGACCTGGTCGATGGCCTTGAAAAGGGCTCGCAGGAAAACAATGGCTCGGTCGCCAACCCGGACAAGATCGTCTCGGCCAAGATCGAATATAAGTAGGGATACCCGCTGGCCCCGACCAACACGCGGCACCTTCCCACTGACGGGGGAGGCTGGGTGGGCGTGCGAGAGCCCGGATCCAAGGTTAAACCGTCCCCCTCCCTGACCCTCCCCGCAAGGGGGAGGGTGACGACTGACAGCGCAGGTGCTGACCAGTTCAGAGGTCGCGCGCCTTGCACCCAACGCCCTTTGGCCCTACATGCGGGCCAGAATTTCTAATTGAGAGTTGAACAAAATGGCTGAATACGCCGATCCGGAAAACACCCTCGTCATCGAAACCACCAAGGGTAATGTCGTCATCGAGATGCGCCCCGACCTGGCTCCGAACCATGTCGCTCACATCAAGAAGCTGGCACGCGAAGGCTTCTATGACGGCATTGTGTTCCACCGCGTGATCGACGGCTTCATGGCCCAGACCGGCTGCCCGCAGGGTCGCGGCACCGGCGGTTCGAAGTATCCGGACCTGAAGCAGGAATTCAACGCTGAGCCCCACGTTCGCGGCACCACTTCGATGGCCCGCTCGCAGAGCCCGGATTCGGCCAATTCGCAGTTCTTCATCTGCTTCGGTGATACGCCTTTCCTCAACAAGCAGTACACCGTTTGGGGCAAGGTCACCGAAGGCATGGAGCATGTCGACGAGATCAAGCGCGGCGAGCCGGTGATCAACCCGGACAAGATGCTGTCGGTTAAAGTTGCGGCCGATATCGTCGCCTGACACCGACTCCTGGCAATAGTTTCGGACCCTCGGGCAGATGCCCGGGGGTTTTTTCTTGATGGGAACCAGATTGCGTATGGATACCGTTCTCTGGGCGCTGATGGGCATCGTTGCCGGTGCCTGCATTGCCACTCAGGCACCGATCAATGCGCAGCTTGGGCGCAATCTGGGCGTGCCGATCGCCGCAGCCGGCGTGTCCTTCGTGGCGGGCGCCGTGTTGCTCTGGACCATCGCCTTCATCTACAGCAACGCCACCAGCATCCCGATCAACTTCGGCGCGCCCGCACCCTGGACCTTCGTCGCTGGCGGCGTGCTGGGCGCCTTCTATGTCTTTTCCAATATCATCCTGACGCCGATGATTGGCACCGCAGCCGTCATGGCGCTATCCGTCGCAGGCCAACTGGTCGGCGGCATGATGCTCGACAAGATCGGCTTCATGGGCATGGCAGTGCGTGAAATCAGCATGGGCCGCATTGCCGGCGCAATGCTGCTGATCACCGGCGCATTGATGATCCGGGTGTTGTAGCAAAGCCTCGCCGCAACCCTCCTGCTGTGCAGGTGGTTCCGGGCCGGTCCGGCCCATGCTAGGGACGTTTCATGCTGGTATCCGATTTCGACTTCGACTTGCCCGAAAAGCTGATTGCGCTCCATCCTGCCGAGCCGCGCGATAGTGCACGCCTGCTGGTGGTTGATCCCAAAGCTGGGCTTGCCGACGGGCACATTCCCGACTTGCTTTGGTTGCTCAAGCCCGGCGATGTGCTGGTGGTCAATGATACGCGTGTGCTGCCGGCCGAGCTGCGCGGCACGCGGGTGCGCGGTGAAAACCGGGCCAACATTTCGTTCAACCTGCACAAGCGGGTTGATGCACATACTTGGCGCGCCTTTGCCCGGCCGGCCAAGAAGCTGGCATTGTTGGACCGGTTGGAACTGGGCAATGGCCAGACCGACGCGCTCGTGGCTCGCGTTGCCGGGCGTGGCGATACCGGCGAAGTGACGCTGGAGTTCGAACTCGGCGGCGCCCAGCTTGACGAGGCGATCAAGTCGCACGGCGCCATGCCGCTGCCGCCCTATATCGGCGCCAAGCGCGGCGTCGAGGAGCGCGATCTGGTGGATTACCAGACCGTCTATGCCGCCGAGGACGGCGCGGTGGCCGCGCCGACGGCGGGCCTGCATTTCACCAAGAAGCTGCTGCAGGACCTGACTGACAAGGGCGTCACCATCGAACGCGTGACCCTCCATGTCGGGGCAGGGACGTTCCTGCCGATGAAGGTCGAGGATACGAAAGATCACGTCATGCACGCCGAGTGGGGCGAGATTGACCAGGCGACGGTCGAGCGCATCAATGTCAAACGGGCCCTGGGTGGCCGCGTTATCGCAGTGGGCACGACCAGCCTGCGCCTGCTCGAAACCGCCTCGCGCAAGACCGGTACCCTGCAGCCCTTCACGGGCGACACCGACATATTCATCACCCCCGGCTTCCGCTTTGCGACCGTCGATGCCTTGATGACCAATTTCCACCTGCCCAAATCGACGCTGTTCATGCTGGTCAGCGCTTTCGCCGGGTTCGACGTCATGAAGGCGGCCTATGCCCACGCGATTGCCGACGGCTATCGGTTCTATTCGTACGGGGACTCGTCACTGCTGCTGCGGGCGGGGCGCGATGGGCTAGACGAGGGCTTTTAACTCCCCGTTGTCTGGTCACGCTCAACCCGCTAGAACGCGCGCCATGAGCTCACCGACCAAACTTGTTACCTTCACCCTTTCCGCCACCGACGGCATGGCGCGGCGCGGCCGCATCGACACGCCGCGTGGGGACATCCAGACGCCGGCCTTCATGCCCGTCGGCACCGCCGGGACAGTCAAGGCCATGTATCCCGAACAGGTGCGCGAGACCGGCGCCGATATCCTGCTGGGCAATACCTATCACCTGATGCTGCGTCCCGGCGCCGAACGGGTGGCGAGCCAGGGCGGGTTGCACACGTTCATGGATTGGCAGCGCCCGATCCTCACCGATAGCGGTGGCTTCCAGGTCATGTCGCTGGCGCAACTGCGCAAGCTGACCGAAAAGGGCGTGACTTTCCGGAGCCACATCGACGGCTCCAGCCATGAGCTGACGCCCGAGCGCTCGATCGAGATCCAGACGCTGCTCGACAGCGACATCATCATGCAGCTCGACGAGTGCCTGAAGCTGCCGGCTGAGAAGAAGGAAATCGAGCGCGCCATGCAGCTATCGCTGCGCTGGGCCGATCGCTCCAAAACCGCCTTCAACAACCAGCAGAACCGCGCGCTGTTCGGCATCGTGCAGGGCGGCGACGATCCGGAGCTACGGGCCAAGTCGGCACAGGGTCTGAAGTCCATCGGCTTTGACGGCTATGCCGTTGGCGGCCTCGCCGTGGGTGAGCCGCAGGAAGTGATGTTCAAGGTGATTGAAGAGATCACGCCCGAGCTTCCCGATGACCGTCCGCGCTACCTGATGGGCGTCGGCAAGCCCGACGATATTCTCGGCGCCATCGGCCGCGGCATCGACATGTTCGACTGCGTGCACCCCACCCGCGCCGGCCGCCATGGCCATGTCTATAGCCGCTTCGGCGTCATCAACCTGAAAAATGCCCGGCATAGGGATGATCATCGGCCTATCGATGAGCTCTCACCAAACCCCAATTGCCGCCGCTGGAGCCGCGCCTATCTGCATCACCTCGTTAAGACAGAAGAGATTTTGGGCGCGATGATCCTTTCGCAGATGAACCTGGCCTATTATCAAGAGCTGGTGCAGGGCTGCCGCGGGGCAATCGAAGGCAGTCGCTTCAACGATTTTGCGGCAGAGACGCGCGCGGCCTGGGCCGCTGGCGACCTGCCGGTTCTCTGACATTCACAAGAAGGGTCACCGACATGGCTAAAGCTGGACGCAAGGCGAGTTTCACCAGCCTCGACAAGCACCGCAAGCGGCTCGAAGAACAGCCGATGCGCGTGCAGTTCGCCCTCGATCCGAACCGCTTCAAGCGCTATTCGGCCAGCGGCGCCGGCATCCTGCTAGACTATTCCAAGAACCGCATCGATGAAGACACCATGGCTGCGCTGTTTGACCTGGTCCGCGCTGCCGGTGTCGAGGAACGCCGCGACCAGATGTGCGAAGGCGAGCATATGAATATCACCGAGGACCGCGCGGTGATGCATATGGCCTTGCGTTATCAGGGTGATCATCCGGTGCCGGTCGATGGCAAGGATGTTATGCCCGACATCCGCGCCGTGCTGGCCGCCGTCGAGACCTACACCAATGCTGTCCGCTCAGGCGAAATCCGCGGCCATGGCGGCGAGCAGTTCACCGACGTGGTCAATATCGGCATTGGTGGCTCGGACCTCGGCCCGGCCATGGTGACCCTGGCGCTGGAGCCCTACACCCGCGCCGACCTGCGCGCTCATTACGTTTCCAACGTCGATGGGGCCCATATCCACGATATCCTCAAGCGCCTCGACCCCAAGCGCACTCTGTTCATCGTTGCGTCGAAAACCTTCACCACCGACGAGACCATGACCAATGCCAATACGGCACGCGAATGGATCGCCGATACGCTGGGCGAAGTTGCAGTGCCGAACCACTTTGCGGCAGTATCGACCAACATCCCTGCCTGCGCCAAGTTCGGTATCCGTGAAGACCGTATCTTCGGCTTCTGGGACTGGGTTGGCGGCCGCTATTCGGTGTGGTCAGCCATCGGCCTGCCGATCGCCATCGCCGTCGGCTACGACAATTTCGCCAAGTTCCTGGCTGGTGCCGACGCGATGGACCGCCACTTCCTGACGGCGCCGCTGGAAGAGAACCTGCCGGTCATCATGGCCATGCTCGGCGTCTGGTACCGCAACGTTTGGGGTTTTTCAACCCATGCCGTGTTGCCCTATGACCAGCGCCTGAGCCGCTTTGCGGCCTACCTGCAGCAGCAGGACATGGAGTCCAACGGCAAGTCGGTAACGCTGTCCGGCAAGCCGGTTGGCTGGTCGACTGGGCCGATCGTCTGGGGCGAGCCCGGCACCAATGGCCAGCACGCCTTCTATCAATTGATCCATCAGGGCACCGACGTCATCCCGGCAGATTTCCTGATCGCCGCGCGGCCGCATGAAAGCCTGCCGCCGCATCACGACAAGCTCGTGGCCAATGTTTTGGCGCAGTCCGAAGCTCTGATGCTTGGCAAGACCGAGGAAGAAGTCGTCGGCGAGCTCAAGGCTCAGGGCCTCGACAAGGCGAAAATCAAGGAACTGACGCCGCATAAGGTGTTCCCCGGCAATCGCCCGTCCAACACGCTGTTCTATGAGCAGTTGACGCCGGAAACGCTGGGCTCGCTGGTGGCGCTGTATGAGCACAAGGTGTTCACGCAGGGCGTGATCTGGAACGTCAATTCCTATGACCAGTGGGGCGTCGAGCTGGGCAAGCAACTCGCCAAGGCCTTGCTTCCCAAGGTCGAAGGCAAGCAGAGCGGGGAAGGGCACGACAGCTCTACCCAGGGCTTGCTGGCCTATTACCTCGCCAACAGGGGCTGATCGCTTGACTATCACGACCGAAGAACAGCTCGAAAAGCTCAAGGCCATCGGCCGCATCTGCGCCATCACCCGTGACGCCATGGCCTCGGCCATGCGTCCGGGCATGACGACGCTCGAGCTCGACGAGATCGGTGCCAAACTGCTGGCCGAGCATGGCGCGCTGTCTGCCCCGATGGTGAGTTACGACTTTCCCGGCACTACCTGCATTTCGGTCAACGAAGAGATTGCCCATGGCATTCCCGGGCCTCGCGTGCTGCACGAAGGTGATCTGGTAAACATCGACGTATCTGCGGTAAAAGACGGCGTTTTTGCCGATTGCGGAGCGTCTTTCGTCCTCGGTGAAGGCGACAAGCGCGTCGTCAATCTTTGCCGTGATGGCAAGAAGGCGATGTGGGCAGGTATCAACGCGGTCAAGGCCGGAGCACCGCTGGCAGATGTGGGCGACGCTATCGGCAAGTTCGCCAAGAAGGGCGGCTATACGCTGATCCGCAACCTCGCCAGCCATGGGGTCGGCGACAGCCTGCATGACGAGCCCGGCGAAATTGCCACCTGGCCCGACAGATCCGAGCGTCGGCGGATGACCAATGGGCTGGTCTTTACTATCGAACCCTTCTTGTCGCTCGGCGGCAAGATGTCAGACCACAAGTCGGACGACGACGACTGGACGCTGGTGTCGCGCCCGTCCGCGCCTTGCGTGCAATATGAGCACACCGTAGTGGCGACGCCGCGCGGCGCCGTGGTTGTGACGCTGTCGGCTTAGCTAGAGCCAGACCAACAACATCGGGCCCAAGAAGATCATGACGATGCCAACGAGGTAACGCAGGTTGCCCAGCGTGCGCAGGTTTTGCACGCTGAGAATGCTGGACAGCACCAGGAACCCCAGCAGGGCTATAAAGGTCGGCGTTAGCGGCCCGAGTGAGACGGCGGTTTTCTCGGTAAGCTGCAGGTAGACCATGTGGCCGCCGATGAAGCCGAGCAGGGCGGTGATCACCACGGCCACGGCTTTCGACGTGATCAGCAGGGCCATGTCCACCGTGCGGCTGCTGAACAGCAGGGCCAGCCCGGACGACGTCACATGCACCGCAGCCAGTGTCGTGAAGATACGGCTGTTGGCCAGCAGCGGCACCATCTCGGGCGGCGCACTGAGCGGCAGAGAACCCACCATCGGCAGGTCGGCGCCGTACGTTGCCAGTATCAAGATGACATAGAGCATCACCAGCGTGCCGGCGGCAAAAATCAGCGCGGTGGTCGCCAGCACTTTCAGCAGATCGGTGAAATCCTGGGACACGTCGGGGCCTGGTCATGAGGAGAAGAGGGGGGCGAAATGGTACGCAAAAGTGGGGGCAAATACGATTGAATTGAGAGGGAGTGGGCGGCCTTCCCCAGAGGCTGCTGCGTCGAGTGTCACACGCGTGGACTCGCTATGTTTGCTCTTTGAGTAGCTAGCTTGGCCCTAGTCGATGCGTCAAGCAGACCATGGGCTATCGCCCTCCTGCGCGCATCTCAGTATTCGGCAAGCCGCTTGGCGATCTTGTTCATTTCATCGAGAAATTTCGCAATCGCGGCGAGGTCGTTTTCGGAAAACGACTGGGTCATTGCCGAGTAGCCGCGCTCGATCTCTGCGAGGCGGGCCAGCGGCTCCTTGGCTTTTTCGGTATCCAGTTCGATCAACACGCTGCGCCGGTCATCCGGGTTCGGTAGCCGACGCGTATAGCCCGCTGCCTCAAGCCGGTCGAGCAGAGCGGTCCCGGAACCAGAACTCAGGTTCAGGTGGCTGCTGATCTGCTTTGCACTGACGGGCGAACCGACGCGTTGCAGATAGGCGAGGCAAGCCATGTCGGTTGGGTGCAGATTTTGCAGCTTCGCCGCCCGTGCGCGCGCGATTTCCGCCACCTCGATCAGCTCGCGCAGCGACAGGTGTATCCGCTTGAGCATGACCTCTGGCTGCGAAGGGATGCTTGACCTTGCCTCTGTCATAAACTATCTCGACCGTAGAGTTATATGGCGAGCGATGTAGTTGCTATCGCCAGTTTTTGCAAATGCGGGGAAATCGCATGGCCCAGACTAGGTCGGAAATGCTTGTGGAATCCACCCCATCAGCGCCAGTTCGTGTTTTGCCTGACGTCAGAACGGGCGATGTGGAACCCGTGCTGGCAGTATCAGAGCCGGCGGTGCCAATTGAGCCCAAGCGCAAGAGCGCTGCGGGAAAGGTCGGTATCGTCGTTCTGGCGCTGCTGGGCGGCACCCTGGCCTGGCATGTTTCCACCGACCTTCTGGTCCCCTCGAGTTCGTCCGGCTCCGTTACGGCTCTTACGGCTTTGGTGGCGCCCCGCGTTGCCGGGCAGGTGAACCAGGTTCTTGTTGCCGATAACCAGATCGTCGCGGCCGGAACAGCGCTGTTCACGCTCGACCCTGCGCCTTTTGATCTCGCGGTGCGGCAGGCCGAGGCCAATTTATCCCAGGTGACCCAGAACGGTGGGCGCGGGGGTTATCTCGCTGGCGTCGGTCGAAGCACGCGTCAACCAGGCCCAGACTACCCTCGATGGCACGCGGGGCACCACGGAGCGGACTCGCAACATGTTCGACCGCGGACTGGCGTCTCAGGCATCGATGGACACTGCCAACTCGCAGCTGGCAACGGCTTTATCGGGCTTGGCGTCGGCACAGGCCGAACTGGAGAGCGCCGTGATCAAGGCGGGCGCCGAGGGTGTCCTGAACCCGCAGATCGCCACCGCTCAGGTGCAGCTTGAACAGGCGCAGCTCAACCGGTCGTTCGCGTCCATCTCGGCGCCGGTCGATGGTGTCGTCACCAATCTCAAGCTGGCGCCGGGCCAATATATCAATGCCGGCACGCCAGCGCTGACCTTCATCGAGAGTGACAGCCTGTGGGTGGTCATCGATATGCGGGAAAACCAACTGGTCAATGTCGACGTTGGGGACGAGGCCAGGGTGCTGTTCGATGGCGTTCCGGGGCGCAGTTTTCCCGGCCGTATCCGCGGCATTGCCTGGGGCATCGATCCCGGTCGCACGGCTGCAAACGGGCTGCCGCAGAACCAGGCGATGGCGCGCTGGTTTGAACCGGCTCGCACCATTCCAGTCCATGTCGAATTGACCGGTGCGGAGCAATGGCCTGACAATGTGCGCGTGGGCTCAAAGGCCAGTGCGCTGGTCTATGCCGCAGGCAGCAATACCCCGATCGCCGCCGGCGCGAGCTTTCTGCAGACCGTTTCGACCTACATGTCGTTTCTCTACTGATCCGCCATGTTCATCGCACCACGCCCGGAACTGGATGACGATCCGCACTTCGCGGTGCGCATAGCGCTGATGCCGCTGATTGGGCTGGTGCTGGCGATGCTGCTGCGCTCGCCCCTGCCCATGATCTATCCGACGATGATGTTCTCGCTCATCGCCGGCAATCGCAAGGCGTTCAATCCGGGAAGGGTGTTTGCTGCGCCGGTGGTATTCAGCGCTGCGCTTTGGTTGATGTCTGGTGTGGTGGTGATGCTGCAGGGCATTCCACTTGTGCTGATCACGGTGATGGGCGTGATTTATTTCCTGGCCTTCTACATGATCCAGAAAACCGGCACGGCCTTTGGCATGCTGATTATCGTCGCGGGCGCTCTGATGTCGATCATGGGGCTGGGCTCCTATCCCGCCATGACCTACCTGCGTGCCGAGATGGGCAAGGCTGCGCTGTGTTCAGCGTTCGTCATTCCTATTCTCTACATGTTGCTGCCGCCGCGAACGCGGGAAGTCCACATCGACGACGCTGCGCCAAGCTTCGATTATGGCTGGGGCACGCGCGCCGCGATCCGCGCGGTAGTGATGCTAGGATACTCTCTCTATCTCTACACCATCCTCGATTTCTCCAACATGATCCTGGCCGTCGCCGGCATGTTCGTGCTGGTCCATTCAACACGCCAGTCGATCTGGAGAGAAGCCGGTCAGCGCTCGTTCTCGGTGCTGCTCGGTGGCGGCATCGGCCTGGGCATCCTCTCCGCAATGACGATATCCGGCCACCTTTCGGTGCTGTTGGCGCTGGTCTTCCTGGCCACGCTTTGGTTGGGCAGCAAAATGCTCAGCGGGCGTCTGCCGGCCATGACGTACCAGGATTCGGCATCCGTAATGATCTCGCTCGTCGGCAGCGCGCTGGCGACCTCGGAGCCGAGCTTTGCCTTTATCCAGCGCGCGGGACTAACCGTTGCTGGCACGCTTGTGGCCGCCCTGGTGGTCTCCATTCTCGATGCCCTGCTGGTCAAGGAGCCGACGACCGTCGCTGAGGCAATTGCCGATCGGAACGCGCAGGAAAATCTCTGAAGTCGCTGTGAGACGGCGCTGAACCAATAGTCATCTGAAAGGTTGTTGAAGGAACCAACACGGAGTTTGCGATGACCTTGCCAAACGATCCATCAAACCGATCGCCGAAGGGCGATCACAATCGCCGGCTGGCGCTGGGCATGGACCCGGATGATTTTGCCCTCAAGGCAGGCGTCACACCGGAGGCGCTGCACGAATATGAGGCGACGAGCCCGGACCACGACTTCGATATCACCGTAGCTAACCTCGTCGGCGCTGCGCTGGAACGCTTGGAGGCAAATCCCCCAGCATCACAAAAGGTGTCGAACCGATGACCAAGGAAAAATCCAAGCCTGCGCCGCTTGAGCTTGAGCCCGGCGAGCAGAAGGATGACAATATCGATGATATGGGCAGGAAACCAGGCGGCGCCAAGCAGGATCAGCCCGTCAAGCCGAAGTCATAGGCTGCTCAGCGGTCGGACAATTCCCACCGCGGGTTGATCCAAGGTACGCCGTTGTCTGTCGGCAGCATGGGCTTACCCAGAATATGGTCCGAGGCCTTCTCTCCGACCATGATGGACGGGCCGTTGAGGTTGCCGTTGGTGATGCGCGGGAATATGGAGCTGTCCGCCACCCGCAGGCCCTCGACGCCAATCACCCGGCACTCCGGATCGACGACGGCCATCGGATCTTCGGCGCGGCCCATCTTGCAGGTGCCGCAGGGATGGTAGGCGCTCTCGGCGTGACGACGGATGTGGTCATCCAACTCTTCATCGGTCTGGTACTGCCCACCCGGCAGAATTTCCTTGCCGCGGTATGGATCGAAGGCTGCCTGGCTGAAAATCTCGCGGGTGACCCGGATACAGTGGCGGAAATCCGACCAATCTTTTGGGTCGGACATGTAATTGAACTGGATGCGCGGCGGCGCCTTTGGGTCGGACGAACGCAGGGTCACCGCGCCGCGTGACGATGATCGCATCGGGCCGACATGGGCCTGGAAACCGTGGCCTTCGGCGGCGGCCTGGCCATCATAACGCACGGCAATCGGGATGAAATGGAACTGGATGTCGGGGTATTTCACGCCTGCCTTAGAGCGTATGAAGGCGGCGCTTTCGAACTGATTGGAAGCGCCCAAGCCGTTCTTGAAGAATAGCCATTGCGCACCGATCAGCGCCTTGCCGAATGTATTCCAGTGTTTGTAAAGCGTGATCGGCAAGACTGAGGCCTGCTGGATATAGAGCTCCATGTGGTCCTGCAGGTTTGCCCCAACGCCGGGACGATCTGCCACCACGGCAATGCCGTGCTCGCCCAGTTGGGCGGCCGGACCGATGCCCGACAGCATCAGGATTTTGGGCGAGTTGATCGATGAGGCAGCGACAATCACTTCGCGCTTGGCCCGGACGATCTCGGTCTTGCCACCGCGTTCGATCTCGACGCCGACAGCTCGGCCGTTCTGGATTACCACCTTGCGGGCGTAACAGGTGACCAGCTTGAGGTTGGGGCGCTTCAGCGCCGGCTTGAGATAGGCATTGGCGACCGACCAGCGCCGGCCCTGCCAGACCGTCTGCTCCATCGGGCCGAAGCCCTCCTGCTTCTCGCCATTGTAGTCGTCGGTCAGCTCGAAGCCCGCCTGTTTGCCGGCCTCGACGAAAGTATTGAACAGCGGATTGTCGCGCTTGCCGCGCGTCACATGCAGCGGGCCAGAATTGCCGCGCCGGTCAGGATCGCCGCCATGCGGACCCGGATGCCAGTTTTCCATACGCTTGAAATAGGGGACGACGTCGGCATAACCCCAGCCCGAGGCACCGGACTCCTCCCAGTAGTCATAGTCGCCGGCATGACCGCGCACATAGACCATGCCGTTGATCGAGGATGAGCCGCCGATTACCTTGCCGCGCGGCACGCCGAGGGTACGTCCGCCCAGATGTGGCTCGGGTTCGCTGCGAAAGCCCCAGTCGTAGCGCGGCATGTTCATCGGATAGCTCAGCGCCGCCGGCATCTGGATCAATGGGCCGATATCGGAGCCGCCGAACTCGAGCACGATCACCGAATGCTTGCCGTCCTCGCTCAGCCGCGCCGCCATGGCGCCACCCGCCGAACCCGAACCGATGATGACGAAGTCAGCTTCCATGAGGCACGGCTCCTAGTAGGCGGCGGCCACGGGACCGGTGGCGACATAGACCGATTTGATCTGGCTGTAATGATCGAGCGCCGCGCGGGAATTCTCGCGACCGACTCCGGACAGCTTGACGCCACCGAACGGGGCCTCGACCGGCGTGATATTGTAGGTGTTGATCCAGCAGGTGCCCGCTTCGAGCTGGCCGATAACGCGATGGGCCCGCGCCAGATCGGCGGTGAACACACCGGCCGCGAGGCCATACTCGGTCGCGTTGGCGCGGGCGATGACGTCGGCCTCGTCGGAAAAGCCGAGCACGGCCATTACAGGCCCGAAGATCTCTTCGCGGGCGATGGTCATGTCGTCGGTGACGTCGGCGAAGACGGTGGGCTCGACATAGAAGCCGGAATTCTGGCTGGGCGGGACGCGGCCGCCGATGAGTAGCTTGGCGCCCTCTGCCTTGCCGGTTTCGATATAGCCGAGCACCTTGTTGCGCTGCGCTTCGGACACCAGCGGCCCAACGTGTGTCGCCTCATCGAGCGGATCCCCGATAACGGCATTAGCGGTACGCTGCACCAGCTTGTCGAGAAAGTTAGGGCGGATCGCGTCGTGCACGAAGACGCGGGTGCCGTTGGAACAGACCTGGCCGCTCGAATAGAAATTGGCGTTGATGGCGGCGCTGACGGCGCTGTCAATGTCGGCATCGTCGAATACTATCAGCGGCGATTTTCCGCCCAGTTCCATGGTGACGTGGCGCATGCCGGCCGCGGCTGCGGCATAAACCTTCTTGCCCGTCGCCACGGAGCCGGTCAGCGATACCTTGGCCACGCGCGGATCGGTGACGAGAGCGGCGCCGACATCGCCATAGCCCTGCACCACGTTGAACAATCCGGCGGGGGCACCGGCCTCCATCAGGATTTCAGCCAGCTTGAGAGCGCCGAGCGGTGTCACTTCGGATGGCTTGAAGATCATCGCATTGCCGGCGGCCAGAGCGGGGGCGGCCTTCCAGCAGGCGATCTGGGTCGGGTAGTTCCAGGCGCCGATGCCGACGCAGACGCCGAGCGGTTCGCGGATCGTGTAGACGAAATCGCCGCCCAACGGGATGGTCTCACCGGTCATGGTCGCAGCGAGCCCGGCGAAATATTCCAGTGCATCGGCGCCTGAGGCGGCGTCGGCTACCAGGGTTTCCTGGATCGGCTTACCGGTATCGAGCGTCTCGATCTCGCTGAGTTCCCGGTTGCGCGCACGGACGATATCGGCTGCCTTTCGCAGAACCCTGCCGCGCACGACCGGCTTGAGCGCACCCCATTCCTTTTGAGCCCGCACGGCCGAAGCCAGTGCCTGCTCGATGATGGAGGGGGTGGCTGAAAAGAGGCGCGCCACCACGTCGCCGGTTGCGGGATAGATGCTTTCGATCAGCCGACCGGCCGTGTCGTCCACATAGCGCCCGTCGATGAAATGGCTGGCTGTCGGCTGTACGTCGCGCATCATTCGCCCCTTGGGAAACGCTTGCTCTCTTCGAGCACATTGAGGTCCATGTGGTTGCGCATGTAGCGCTCGGATGCCTGCTGCAAGGGTTGGAAATCCCAAGGATAATAGGCACCGTTGCGCAAGGCGGCGTAGACGACATGGCGCCGCGCCTGGCTGGCCCGCACTTCGGCATCATAAGCACCAAGGTCCCAATACTGGGCGGCCACGAGTGCAAATTCGGCCAGCACATCGGCATATGCCGGATCGGCGGCAAGATTGGTTAACTCCCACGGATCGCCGTCGAGATTGAACAATTGCGCCGGATCGGCCGGGCATTCGATATATTTCCAAGGCCCGTCTCGCAGGCACACCATGGGCGCCACCGAGCCCTCGGCAGCATATTCCATTCGAACCGGGCCAGTACGAGGAGTGCCATTTGCCAGCGGCACCAGCGTCTGGCCGTCGGTCCATGGCGCTATGCGGTCGAGCGAAATACCGACGAGGTCGCACAGGGTAGGGGTCAGGTCCATGGTGCTGACTGGTGTGTCGATCCTGCCGGTTGGCAGGCCGGGTGCGGCGATCATCAGGGGGACGCGCGCCGAGCCCTCGAAGAAGTTCATCTTGAACCACAGGCCCCGCTCGCCCAGCATATCGCCGTGATCGGAGGCAAAGACAATGATGGTGTTGTCATCCTGTCGGGTGCCGCGCAGAGCTTCCAGCACCTCGCCGATCTTGTCATCGACATAAGAGATGCTGGCAAAATAGGCCCGGCGCGAGCGACAGACGTCATCCTCAGTGATATCGAGCGCCCGGAAGTCACAGGCATCCAGCAGGCGCTGCGAATGTCCATCCTGATCCTCGTAGGCAATGGCCTGCGTGGCTGGCGAAAGGTGTTCGCAATCCTCGTAGAGGTCCCAGTACTTCTTGCGCGCCACATAGGGATCATGCGGGTGGGTAAAACTCACCGTCATCATCCACGGTCGCGGCTCCAGGCGCCGCCCGAGGTCATAGACCTTGCGCACGGCGTTGAAGGCGACTTCGTCGTCATATTCGAGCTGGTTGGTCGTCTCGGCCACGCCAGCGCCCTTGACCGAGCCGAGGTTGTGATACCACCAGTCGATCCGCTCGCCCGGCTTGCCATAGTCCGGGGTCCAGCCGAAGTCGGCTGGGTAAATATCGGTGGTCAGTCGTTCTTCAAAGCCGTGCAACTGGTCCGGCCCGACGAAATGCATCTTGCCTGACAGCGTTGTCGCATATCCAGCAGCGCGCAGATGATGGGCATAGGTCGGGATATCCGAGGCAAATTCTGCAGCATTGTCATAGACTCGCGTGCGGCGCGGCAATTGTCCCGACATGAAGCTGGCGCGACCGGGAGCACACAGCGGCGAGCCGGTATAGGCATTGGCAAAGCGCGTCGAGCGCGTGGCGAGAGCCTTGAGATTGGGCACATGCAGCCACTCGGCGGGACCATCCGGAAAAAAGGTGCCGTTGAGCTGGTCGACCATGAAGATCAGGATATTGGGGCGATCAGACACGCGCGGCGCTCCGGGTCAGGCAAAGATCGAGATAGTCTAGCACCATGGCCCGCACCTCTTCCTGCGCCGGTGCAAAATCCTGCAGCGCATGGCGGATGTAGAAGCCATCGATGATGGCGGCCAGCCCCTGGGCGATGGACTGGGCCGATTCGCCGTCGACGAGTTGGCGCAGGTTGAACACCAAGTTGGAATGCAGCCGCCTTGCATAAACCTGTAGCAGGCGGCTGGCCTCCTGCGATTGTAGCGCTCGCACATAGAAGGTCAGCCAGGCGGCGACGACTTCGCGGTCGAACTGATCGGGCGCAAAACTGGCGTCGATGATGGCGTGAATACGCAGAACCGGCGTATACACCAACCCCATGCGGCGGCGGACGCTCTCGCCATAGAGCCTGAGAATGTGGCGCATGGCGGCGAGAAACATCTGGTCCTTGCTGCCAAAATAGTGATGCGCAAGGGCTGGCGACATTCCGGCTCGACGGGCAATCTGGCTGACCGTGACGTCGAGGCTACCGGCCTCGCCGATCTCGACAATGGTCGCTTCGATCATCGCCTTTCGTCTTACTGCCCCTGCACCGATTTTCGGCATTCTTCGCGCCTGCACATATTTTGAGTTTACATTTGCGATTGTCTCGCTTTTGATTGAGCCGTCAATCAAGAAAATGACTCAGCATTAAACTCGGCAATCAGGAGACGACGGATATGAGAAAGACTACCCTTACTCTAGCCAGCGCTTTGGCGCTGTCGCTGCTGGCGGGAACCGCTTTCGCAGCCGAATGCGATACAGTAATTTTCTCCGATGTTGGCTGGACCGACATCACCACGACTACCGCCACTACCAAGCACATTCTGGAAGCGCTCGGCTACAAGGTGAATGTGAAGGTACTTTCGGTGCCGGTAACCTACGCTTCCCTGGACAGCGACGACGTCGACGTATTCCTCGGCACGTGGCTGCCTGCCCAGCAGGGCGCAATCGGCCCATACTTGGAAAGCGGCGAAGTCGAAAAGCTCGCGATCAACCTGCAGGGCACCAAGTACACCCTCGCCGTTCCGGCCTATACCTATGACAAGGGCCTGACCGAATACTCCAAGATCCACGAATTTGCCGCACAGCTCGACAACACCATCTACGGCATCGAGCCCGGCAATGAAGGCAATGGCTACCTGATCAGCCTGGTCGATGCCAACAAGTGGGATCTAGGCGGCTTCAAGGTGGTTGAGAGCTCCGAGCAGGGCATGTTGTCCGAAGTCGATCGCGCCGTTCGCGACAACAAGGACGTCGTCTTCCTTGGCTGGGAACCCCACCCCATGAACGCCAAGTTCCCGCTCAAGTATCTGCCGGGCGGCGAAGACTTTTTCGGCGGTGAAGGCACCGTCGAGACCGTGACCCGCAAGGGCTATGCCGCAGAATGCCCCAATGTCGGCAAGCTGCTCACCAACCTCAAGTTCTCGCTCCCGATGGAAAACGAGATCATGGGTGCGATCCTCAACGATGGCACCGATCCGGCCGATGCCACCCTGACCTGGCTCAAGGCCAACCCCGACACAGCGCTCAGCTGGGTCGACGGTGTGACCACTCTCGACGGCGGCGACGGCGCCGCGGCGGTCAAGGTTCTGCTGGATAGCTAGAACAGACACACAGCCCGGTCACCATGGACCGGGCTGTTCTGCTTTCAGGGGGATATGAACGGTGGATTGGCTGACCGACTACAAGATTCCGGTGGGGCGCTGGGCGAGCGACTTCTTCATCCTGCTGCGCGACAATTTTCGCGGCGTGTTCGATGGTATGTCGGATGCAGCGGAGGCCCTGATCGATGCGCTGCTGTGGATATTGCAGACGCCGCATCCATTGATCATCGTTGCAGTTTTTGTCGGCGTCACCTGGTGGCTGCAGCGTAGTTGGGCCACCTGCCTGCTGACGCTGCTGGGACTGCTGTTTATCCTCAACCAGGGCTATTGGGAGCAGACCACTGAGAGCCTGACGCTGGTCATATCCGCCTGCGTCGTCTGCATGGCCGTCGGTATCCCGATCGGTATCGCAACGGCGCACCGTCCACGGCTCTATCGGTTTTTGCAGCCCATTCTCGACCTAATGCAGACGTTGCCGACCTTTGTTTATCTCATTCCCGCCATCGTGTTTTTCGGCATCGGCATGGTGCCGGGCCTGATCGCGACGGTGATCTTCGTGCTGCCGGCACCCATCCGCATGACGCATCTGGGTATTTCATCGACACCGCCTGCGCTGCTCGAAGCGGTGGAAGCTTTTGGCGGCACGCCGCACCAAAAGCTGTGGAAGGTCGAAATGCCCTACGCCTTGCCGCAGGTGATGGCTGGGCTGAACCAGACCATCATGCTGTCTCTGTCGATGGTGGTCGTTGCGGCGCTGGTTGGCGCCGACGGCCTCGGCGTTCCGGTGGTACGGGCGCTCAATTCGGTCAATACCGCCCTTGGCTTTGAGAGCGGCTTCGTCATCGTGGTGGTTGCCATCGTGCTCGACCGCATGCTGCGCATCCGGAGGGATTAGGTAGATGGAAGACGCTGTCATCTTCGATAAGGTCAATATCGTCTTCGGCACCAATCCGGACCTGGCTTTGCCACTGATGGACGCCGGCAAGACGCGCCAGGAAATCCAGCGGGAAACCAAGCAGATCCTGGGTGTCCACGACTGTTCGCTAACCGTCAAGAAAGGCGAAATCCTGGTCTTGATGGGTCTCTCGGGCTCCGGGAAATCAACGCTGCTCCGCGCCGTCAACGGCCTCAATCCGGTGGTGCGTGGGTCGGTGCAGGTGATCGACCAGGGACGCTCGGTCAATCCGGCCGCCTGCAGCCGCGACGAGTTGCTGCAACTGCGGCGCAAGTCGGTGGCCATGGTGTTCCAGCAGTTCGGCCTGTTGCCCTGGCGCACGGTGCTCGACAATGTCGGGCTCGGCCTCGAACTCGACGGGCTGTCGAAGCTGCAGCGCAATGCCAAGGTCCGCTCGCAACTGGAACTGGTTGGGCTATCGGACTGGGCTGATCGCAATGTCGGCCAGCTTTCCGGCGGCATGCAGCAGCGGGTCGGCCTGGCGCGGGCCTTTGCCACCGAAGCGCCCATCCTCTTGATGGACGAACCATTCTCCGCGCTCGATCCGCTGATCCGCTCGCGACTGCAGGATGAATTGCTCGAACTGCAGGAAAAGCTCAAGCGCACCATCATCTTCGTCAGCCACGATCTCGACGAGGCGTTCAAACTGGGCGACCGTATCGCGCTGATGGAAGGCGGGCGCATCGTGCAATGCGGTACGCCGCAGGAGATCATCGCCAATCCGGTCGACGACTATGTCGAGGACTTTGTGGCTCACATGAACCCGCTGAACGTGCTGCGCGCCATGGACATCATGTCGCCGGACATCGGCAGTGGCGTCAACGCGGTGCCTTCTCACAGCCCGCTTGCCGCAGTCATCGAGCAATTGTCAGCCGGCGCGCCATCGGTGTGTGTAAGGGGCCCGGACGGGCAATTGGTTGGCAGTATCTATAGCAAGAACATCGTCACCGCCCTGCGCAGCAAGCCCGCGCGGGTGGGCGGCGTGGTGCACTAAGGTAGGCGGGCGCCGGGCAAATCCGGCGCCGGTTACATGTTCGCGTAGACCGGGCCTTCGCCGCCCTGGGGGGGCACCCAGTTGATGTTCTGGTTGGGATCCTTGATGTCGCAGGTTTTGCAGTGCACGCAGTTCTGCGCGTTGATGACGTAGGTCTGGACGTTTTCGCGTTCAACCCATTCATAGACGCCTGCCGGGCAATAGCGGGTGGATGGGCCCTCAAAGATCGCCAGCTCCGATGAGCGCTGCAGTTCAGGGTCGATCAGTTGCAAATGGCTGGGCTGGTTTTCGGCGTGGTTGGTGTTGGAGAGAAACACTGATGAGAGCCTGTCGAAGGTGAGTACGCCATCGGGCTTGGGATACTCGATCTTGCTGAAGCCGGCTGCCGGTTCGAGCGATTGGGCATCGGACTTTCCATGCTTGAGCGTGCCGAGGGGCGAGAAACCCAGCAACTGGTTGAACCACATGTCCACGCCGCCAATGCCGACGCCGAGTATCGTGCCGAATTTGGACCATAGCGGTTTGACGTTGCGGACCTGCTTGAGGTCCTTGCCGATAGGGCCTTCGCGCCAGCTGTCTTCGATGCTGGTGACGTCATCGTTGGCGCGGCCAGCGGTAATGGCGGCGGCGAGGTGCTCGGCAGCCAGCATGCCGGACAAAACGGCGTTGTGGCTACCCTTGATGCGCGGAAGGTTGACCAAGCCCGCCGAGCAGCCGATGAGGGCGCCGCCGGGGAAGGAAAGCTTGGGCACTGACTGATAACCGCCCTCGGTAATGGCGCGGGCGCCATAGGACAGGCGCGTGGCGCCCTCGAAGGTTTTGGCAATAGCCGGGTGCGTTTTGAAGCGCTGGAATTCCTCGAACGGGTGGAGATACGGGTTTTTGTAGTTTAGATGAACCACGAAACCCACGGCTACGGTATTGTCGTCGAGGTGATAGAGGAACGAGCCGCCGCCGGTCTTCATGTCGAGCGGCCAGCCGAACGAGTGCTGCACCAAGCCTTGCTTGTGGTGCTCGGGCTTGACCTGCCACAGCTCCTTGAGCCCGAGGCCGAACTTGGCCGGTTCGCGATCCTTGTCTAGGTCAAAGCGGGCGATGAGTTGCTTGGCGAGCGAGCCGCGAACGCCTTCGCCGATCAGCACATATTTTCCGAGCAAGGCCATGCCGCGGGTGTAGTTGGGGCCGGGCTCGCCGTTGCGCTCCACGCCCATGTCGCCGGTCGCAACGCCGATGACGGCGCCTGCCTCGTTGTAGAGGACTTCGGCGGCGGCAAAGCCGGGATAGATTTCAACGCCGAGCGCCTCGGCCTTGGTTGCAAGCCAGCGGCAGACATTGCCGAGCGAGACGATGAAGTTGCCATGATTGCTCATCAGCGGCGGCACCAGGAAATTGGGTATGCGCAGCGCGGCCTTCTTCCCGAGCACCAGGAACCGGTCTTCGGTAACCGGCACCTTGAACGGATGGTCGGCCTCATCACGCCAGCCGGGAAGCAGCGTGTCGATGCCGCTCGGGTCGACGACGGCGCCCGACAGGATATGCGCGCCCACTTCGGCGGCTTTTTCCAGCACGACGACCGAGAGATCGGGATTGACCTGCTTGAGCCTGATCGCCGCCGAGAGGCCGGCAGGGCCGGCACCAACGATCACGACGTCGAACTCCATGCTTTCGCGTTCGGGGAGTTCTGCTTGCTCAACCATCTTCGTTTCTCTCAACGGTACTATTACGGAACGGCATCGGCTTGCGGCGAGCCGATGCCGGCAGGCGCCATCGGCGTAGTGGACACCAGATCGAATGACTGTTTTTCGCCGACCACTTGCAGCTTGTTAAGCCGCATGCGGGCGAAAACAAAGCCAACGATGCCCAATTGCACGATTGCCATGAAGCCCGCCAGGGCTGCCGGGCCGAACCATTGCATGCCGAACGATGCCAGGATCGGACCAAGGGTGGAGCCGGCGCCATACAGCAGCAGCAGGCCGGCGGACACCTGTACATAGTCGCTGCGGTCGGCGACGTCGAAAACATGCGCCGAGGCCACGGCATAGCTGGGCAGCACGGTTGCGCCAAACAGCAGTGCGAAGATGAGCCATGGACCGCCCAATTGGGGTAGCAGGGCGACGGTGACGCCAGCCAGAGCAGCCGCAAGAGTGATCGCCATCAGCACATGGCGACGATCGAGATGGTCGGACAGCTTGCCAAGGGGCCACTGGGCGATGGCGCCGCCCAGGACCACGACGCTCATGAACTGGGCGGCTGAAGTCAGGTCACCCGTTTTGGCAAAGGCAAACACCGGGCCCAGCGACCACAGGGCGCCGTTGGAAAGACCAATCAGGAAGATCGAGGCCGTGCCCGCTGGCGACAGGCTGAACAGGCGGAATGGCCGAACTCTCACCAGGATTGGGGGCTGCGGTGCCGGCGAGCGTGAAAGCGCCAGCGGCACGACGGCTAATGAAATAAGGATCGATGCGACGGAGAACAGCAGGAAGGAGGACGCATCGTAGAGCGTCACCATCATCTGGCCAGCGGCAGTGGCGATGTAGTTTATGGCAACATAGATGGAGATCATTGTACCGCGCGTCGAACTGGTCGCTCGATCGTTGATCCAGCTCTCGATGATCAGATAGAGGCCGGCAAGGCAGATGCCGGTCAACAGACGGAGCAGGGCCCAGAATTGAGGGTGCACCAGCATGGGGTAGCAGATCGCCACGGCGGCGGTGATCGACACCAGTGCAGCAAAGGTGCGGGTATGGCCAACGCGGCTCAGCAGGACAGGTGTCAGCAGGCAGCCGATTACAAAGCCGAGATAATAGCTCGATCCGAGCAGGCCCAAGTCCACAGCGGAAAAGCCCTCGATGCCGCCGCGGATGGGCAACAGCATGAGTTGCAACCCATAGCCGGTGACCAGCAGTGCCTCGCTGATCAGCAGCGCCGACAGCAGCAGGTAGGGTGACTTGGAGCCAGGCTGAGCGGTAACCAACGAATATTCCAGTCTAGCGTTCGATCACCAGGTCGCTGGTGGGCTTGGAGCAGCATAGCAGCATCATGCCCGCGTCGATTTCGCGCTGACGGATGCCACCTTTATGATTCATCTCGATGGTGCCCGATACCTTCTTTGATTTGCAAGTGCCACATAGGCCCTGCGTACAGGAAGACGGCAGGCGCATGCCGGCACGCTTGGCGGCCTCCAGCACCGTCATGTTTTCCGGCACTTCGATGGAGCGGCGGGTCTTGGTAAACTCGACTGTGTAGGTTTTGACCTGCGGCGCGGCATCCAGCAAAACCTCGCCGATGGCGACCTCGACCTGCTCGGTGGCGGAGAGTTCTTCAAAATTGAAGCTCTCGTCATGATGGTGGCTCATGTCGAAGCCGGCTTCGACGAGCAGGGCCTTGACCGCAGCCATGTAAGGAGAAGGGCCGCAGACGAAAATCTCGCGGCTCATGTAATCGGGCACGATCATGTCCAGCAGGGCCCGACTGAGGCGGCCGCGCAGTCCGCTGGACGGCGATAGCGGTGTTACGCCCTCGACAATCGGCACGAAGCGGAATGTCTCGGTGAGCCGCGCCATCAGCTCGAGCTCTTCTCGGAAAATGATGTCCGATGAAGTGCGGGCCGAGTGAACGAACACCAGGTCTTCCTGCTCGCCCAGATCGTGGAAAGTACGAGCCATCGACATCAGGGGCGTGATGCCACTGCCGCCGGACAGGAACAGGTATTTGGGGGCAGGGTGGGCATAGCAGGTGAACTCGCCCATCGGACCGAGCGCCTTGACCGCCATGCCCGGCTTGAGATTGTCGTGCAACCAGTTTGACACCCGCCCCCCCGGTACGCGCTTGACGGTGAAGGAGATGGTATGGGGGCGGGTCGGCGCCGACGAGATGGTGTAGCAGCGATGCAAAGTCTCGCCGCCGATCTCGAAGGCATAGGTCATGAATTGGCCGGGCTGATAGCGGAACCGCCCCGGCACAGTGGGCCTCAGGACGAAGGTCTTGACGTCGTGGGTTTCCTGCCGGACCGACTGACAGATCAGCGTATCGTCGTTTTCACTGTCCCAAAGGTCATCCGGCAGCTTGAGCGCTGGCGCCTGGGCGTCGATCGGGCCGAACCCACCGTCAAGAATCTTCATTTTGCGAGATATTCCGTCATGCGGGAAATGTACCAGCGGATGAATTTCTCCACGAGCATTTCGGTGTTCGGCGAATAGGGTCCGGGCTCATAGGCTGGGTTCATGGCGCCCTGCTGACACATCTGCACCAGTGCGGAATCCTGCGCATTGGTAGCGGTCCACACCTCGATCAGGTTGGCGATGTCATAATCAACCCCTTCGACGGCGTCCTTGTTGACCAGCCACTTGGTGCGGACCAGCGTGCGACCTTCGTCGAGCGGCAAGGCCGAAAAGGTGACGATGTGGTCGCCGAGGAAATGGTGCCAGGAATTGGGCTGGGTCCAGAATGACAGGCCGCCGAGCTTGGCATTGCTGAAGGCGCCGAGCGGAATGCGGCAGGCGGCGCGGGTGTCCATGGTGTGGCTTTCGCCGTTTCCATCGAGCGGCAGGCGCTCCGTGCGGAAGCCAGTGACGCGGCTGTCTAGTTCCTCGATTTCGTGCGACGGCAGGCCCATGTTCTCCCACTCGGCGTGGCTGGTCTTGCGCAAAGCTTCGTAGCGCTGGGCGTTTTCAAGGTCGAGCGGGTCCATCTCCTCGGGCGAAAAGCCGAAGCCATAAGCAAACAGTGGCACCGTCAGCTCGGGGTGATTGGCCTCGCAGTGGTAGCACTCGCGATTATTCTCGATGGTCAGCTTCCAGTTGCCCATTTCGATCAGGTCGCTCTGGTAGGCGATTTTGGTCTCGCGCACTTTGTGCGGCGCGATGTAGGGCGCCATGCGGGCCGCGACATAGTCGAAATCCTCGGGCGGCTCCTCGGTCAGGCAGATAAACAGCAAGCCTTCGAGCGAGCGCAGGTGCACCGACTTCAGGCCTTTGCAAGATGCGTCAAACTCCGCGCCCATGTGCGGCGCATGAACGAGACGGCCGTCCAGCGCATATGTCCAGGAATGATAGCGGCAGACGAGATTGCCGACGGTGGCCTTTTCTTCGTCGATCAGTCGGGCGCCCCGATGGCGGCAGACATTGTGGAAAGCGCGTATTTCCATGTCGTCGTCGCGGATGATGAGCACCGACGCCTTGCCGATATTGACGGTCATCACGTCGCCCGGCTCGGGCACATCGGGCTCGACACCGACATAGATCCAGTGGCGGTAAAAAATGGCCTCCATATCAGCGTCGAAAACTTCAGCGGATGTATAGAATGGAGCGTCCAGGCTGTGGCCTGGCTTTCTTCCATGAACCAGCGCTTCAAGCGCAGATTGCTTATCGAGCATGACGAACTCTCCTCAACCGAGATGAGGCGGGGAGGCCTCTGTCGCTGGATCAGATTTGGCGCTTTTTCTCATGCTGTCTTGATGCCGGGCGACAGCTGCTTTAGATTTTACGACATTATCTTCATGGGTGTGTTGTGCATAGTAGTTCTGACGCCCAAGTTTTTGGCTTCATGCTCACCGAACAGTTTTCGATGATCGCTTTTACTGCAGCGCTCGAGCCGCTGCGGCTCGCCAATCGCGCGGCTGGGCGCAAGCTTTATGAGTGGCATCTCTACTCGGCAGACGGGCTCACCGCAGAGGCGTCCAATGGAGTGCGTGTCAATGTGGAGCAGTCGTTTCGCGACGCGCCGAACATGGATGCGGTGGTGGTTTGCGCCGGCGTCGATGTGCAACTGATCGACCACCGCGATCTCATTTCGGTGGTGCGACGGCTGACCAAGTCCGGGGCAGCGCCCGGCGCTGTCTGCACAGGGACCTACGTGCTGGCCAAGGCGGGCCTGCTGGATGGCTATCGCTGCACCATCCATTGGGAAAACCGCCCGGGAATTCGGGCGGATTTTCCGGACCTCGACATCGGCGAAGAGCTGTTCGAGATCGACCGGGACCGCTTCACCTGCGCCGGTGGCGTGGCGGCGGCGGACATGATGCTCTCGCTGATCAAGCGCGATCACGGCGAAACGGTATCGAGCGCGGTCACCGATCAGTTGATCCACCATCGCATTCGCGAGGCCAGCGAGCGGCAGCGCATGGATTTGCGGACGCGTCTGGGCGTGGCCGATCCCAAGCTGTTGCGGGTCATCTCGCTTATGGAGCGCTCGATCGAACGGGTGCTGACCATCGAGGAATTTGCCCGTAGCGTCGCGCTATCGCCTCGACAACTAGAGCGGCTATTCCTCAAGCATCTAGGGTCGTCGCCTAACCGGCATTATATCAAGATCCGGCTCGACCATGCCTGCCAGCTGTTGCGCCAAACGCGCATGCCGATTCTCGACGTGGGAATGGCCAGCGGCTTCAGCTCGGCGTCGTATTTCTCACAGAGCTATTCAGACCATTTTGGGCATAGCCCGAGCAGCGAGCGCAAGGCGGCGGTCTAAGCGCTGGCCAGCGTATCGAAATCGACGATGTCCGGGCTGTGGCCGGTGGCGGTGACGAATTTGACCAGCTCGTCGCTGGTCAGCGAGACCGTTGCAGTATTGACCAGTGGATGAACCGTGATGCGGGGTTGGGCCAGCATGTCTTTGGCCAGGACGAGCTGAACGGCATTGGCGGTGTCATTGATCAGCGCCAGAGGACTGACGGAGCCCTGAATGACGCCCAATGCTTCCAACAGCGTCTCGCTGCTGGCGAAGGAGAACTTCTTGGCGCCGACATGGGCCGCCAGCGCCTTGAGGTCGAGACGACGATCGGTCGGCACGCAGACCAACCAGAGACCGCCCTTTGCGCCCTTGAGCAGCAGGTTCTTGGTGTGAACACCTTCCAGCACCGACCAGAAAGGCAGGGCTTCCTCGACGGTGTGGACCGGCGGATGCTCGATGGCGACAGGAGTGATCGCAAGCTGGGCAAATAGCGCATCGAGAGCGGCGCGGGCTTCGGTCGTCATAAGTTGTCCTCTTGAAAGCGTCAGACGCCAAGTTCGATTTCGCGGCAGATGCCGGCGAGCAGGTTCCAGACGTGATCGGCGAACGAGTGCCAGACTTCGATGCGGAAACTGTCCGGCCCTTGGCGCAGCAGGATGATCTGTGCCTTGTCGATAATGGTGCGACAGCCGCTGCCAACCGGCATGGCGGCGATATCGAAGGCTATGGTGGCCTGCAGCGCGAGAACCGCCTCCGGGCCTTCGACGGTAATGCCGACTTCGCGGTGGCCGACATCGACGAGGCTATGGATTGTGGTGGCATAGAGTTCGCCAAAGGCGCTCTCGATGGCGTCCTGCTCGGCGAGAGGCGCGATGAGATACCATTCGTCGGGACCGATGCAGGTGGCGATGCGGCCGGAAGCCGAGACCAGACCGCCGGTGGTGGGTGGCAGGTTGCCGCCCCAGATCGTCGATGCTGCGGCCAGGTTCTGTGGATCAATCCGCAGGATGAAGCGGGCGCAGTCTTCGACCGGGCGCATGTTGACGCGGGCGTGTGGGCCGGCTAGTGCGCGTCCGACCAGAGGATGATGGGTGTGCATCATTCTGTGCTCCTTAAGCGCTGAGGCGCGTGTTTTCGGGGTCGAGGAAGACGGTGCCGGTAACTTCGGCCTGCAAAGTGCCATCCGGCATCGGAATATGCACCGTCTCACCCATGCGGCCATTGCCGCCTTCGATCACGGCCAGCGCGATTGATCGGCCAAGCGCCACGCTCCAGTACGACGAGGTGACATGGCCCACCATCGTCATGGGCACGGACTGATTGGGATCGAGTACGATCTGGGCGCCTTCTTCGAGCACCACTTTTGGATCGGCGGTCAGCAGGCCCACCAAGTGCTTGCGGTCGGTCTTGAGCATGTCCGGACGGGCCAACGAGCGCTTGCCGACGAAATCGGGTTTGGCCTTGCCAATGGCCCAGCCGAGGCCTGCATCATCGGGCGTCAGCGTGCCGTCAGTGTCCTGCCCGACGATAATATAGCCCTTTTCGGCCCGCAACACGTGCATGGTCTCGGTGCCATAAGGCGTGACGCCGTAGGCCTGGCCTTCGGCGATGAGCTTTTCCCACACGGCGCGGCCATATCGGGCCGGCACGTTGACCTCGTAGCCGCGTTCGCCACTAAAGCTCATGCGGAACAGGCGGGTCGGAACGCCGCAGATGCGGCCCACGCCGACCGACATGTGCGGGAATGCCTCTTCCGACAGATCGATGCCTTCGACCAGGGGCGCCAGAAGGTTGCGCGCGTTGGGGCCGTTTATGGCAATGACCGACCACTGCTCGGTGGTCGAGGTGAGCCAGACCTTGAGATCGGGGAATTCGGTTTGCAGGTAATCTTCCATCATGTTGAGCACGCGGGCGGCGCCGCCCGTCGTGGTCGTCACATGGAAGCGGTCGTGGGTCAGGCGGCCGATAACGCCGTCGTCACGAATGAAGCCATCCTCGCCGAGCAACACGCCATAGCGGCAGCGACCAGGCTGCAGCTTGCTCCACGGGTTGGTATACATGCGATTGAGGAATTCGGCGGCATCGGGGCCGACGATCTCGATCTTGCCCAGGGTGGATGCATCGAAGATGCCGAGAGAGTCGCGCGTCGCCTTGCATTCACGGGCCACGGCGGCGTGCATGTCCTCGCCCGGCTTCGGGAAATACCAGGCGCGGCGCCACAGGGCAACGGGTTCGAAGACGGCACCGTGTTCTTCAGCCCAGGCGTCGATCGAGGTCTTGCGGGTAACATCGAACAGGCGACCACGATTGTAGCCGGCGAAGGCGCCAAAAGTGGTTGGCGTGTAGGGCGGGCGGAAGGTGGTGAGCCCGACTGATGGCACCGGGCGTTGCACGGCGTCGGCCGCAATGGCCAGACCATTGATGTTGGAGGTCTTGCCCTGATCGGTCGCCATGCCGGTGGTGGTGTAGCGCTTGATATGCTCGATGGATTTAAAGCCTTCGCGCACGGCAAGACGGATGTCCTTGGCGGTGACGTCGTTCTGGAAATCGATAAAGGCCTTGGCCGTGTCAGCGTTCCTGTCGGTCGGCAATTCACGGCTGCTGATGCCGGTCATGTCTAGTTCGTCATTGACGGCATAGATCGACGCCTTGGCCGTGAAGCCGGCATCCATGGCAGCGTCGACGCCGGCCTCTGCGCCTTCCGCGAGCACCCTGGCCAGGCCGAAATCGCCATTGCCGGCACCGGCGCAACGGCTTTGTTCGACATGCTTGGACGGCAGGAAGACCTGCGCGTCCTCGCGCCATTCCAGCTTGCCTTGTGAATGGGAGAACAGGTGGAGTGTCGGGTTCCAGCCGCCGCTCATCAGCAGCGTATCACAGGCAAACTCGCGGGCCTGAGCAGCGCTGCCGTGGATTGGCTTGGCGCGCAGCGAGGAAATGCGCAAGCGGCCCTTGGTGCCGGTAACTGTCCAGCTGGTGAGCACTTCGATGCCGAGTGCCGATGCACTGGCTGTGAGGTGAGCCGGAACGATTGGTCGGATATCGATGATGGCCACAACCTTGACGCCGGCGCGGGCCAGATCGAAGGCGGCGAGCCAGGCGCTGTCATGGGTGGTCACCACGACGGGGCTGGCGCCGACCTTGACGCCATAGCGGTTGAGATAGGTGCGGGCGGCGCTGGCCAGCATGACGCCGGGACGATCATTGCCGTCAAACACCAGCGGTTTTTCGATGGCGCCCTGGGCGAGCACGACCTGCTTGGCACGGACCTTCCACATGCGTTCGCGCGGCGTGCCCTCAGGGGCAGAGGCGAGGTGGTCGGTAATGCGCTGGCACAGGCCGACGAAATTCTGGTGGTAGTAGCCGATGGCCGTGGTGCGCGGCAGCAGGGTGACATTGGCCATGCCGGCCAGTTCATCCACGCTCGCCTTGAGCCAGGCCCAACCGGTCAGGCCATCAATGCCCCCATCCGTCTCCGACAGCAGCGAACCGCCCAATTCGGCCTGTTCGTCGACCAGGAGTACCTTTGCGCCGCTGCGGCCGGCTTCGAGTGCAGCCGCGAGGCCCGCCGGACCGGCACCGACAACGAGCACGTCGCAATGCGCGAAGCGGCTGGAATAGATGTCGGGATCGGGCAGGGTAGGCGACTTGCCCAAGCCTGCCGTACCGCGAATGATCGGCTCATAGACCTTGTTCCAAAAGCTCTTCGGCCACATGAAAGTCTTGTAGTAGAAACCAGCCGAAAACAGCATGTAGAGCACATCGTTGATGGCGCCGACGTCGCGCTCCAGCGATGGCCAATGGTTCTGGCTGATGGTCTTGAGACCCTGCGAAATCTCGACGACCGTGGCGCGGCTATTCGGCTCGACGCGGCCGGGGCCGTGATCGATGCCGAGCAGGGCATTTGGTTCTTCCGAGCCGGCCGAGAGAAAGCCGCGCGGGCGATGATACTTGAACGACCGACCAACCAGATGCTGCCCACTGGCCAACAGGGCCGAGGCGACGGTGTCGCCTTCAAAACCGTCATAGGTCTTGTCGTTGAAGGTGAACTGGACTGGCTTGCTGGGATCGACGCGGCCCTTGCCGGGAATGCGGAAAGTGCTCATGAGCGCGCGGCCTCAAGTTCAGCCTGATCGGGGCGGGGCAGCCCGGCTTTGTAAGTCATGACGAACTTGTCGGTGACGGTGTCGCGGACCGCATTGAAGAAACGGCCACAGCCATGCATGTGCCGCCAGCGTTCGTAGTGGATGCCGCGTGCATTGGAGCGGATATAGAGGAAGTCGCGCCACTCGTCGTCCGTCGTGCTGGACGGGTTTTGCGGGCGAACGATATGTGCCTCGCCGCCATAGGTAAATTCGAGCTCTGGGCGTTCGGCAGCGCAGTAGGGGCAGCGGATTAGAAGCATTGTACTTACCCTAGTGTGCAACGGCTGCCGCAGCAGCCTCGTCGATCAGCCGGCCGGTGGTGAACCGCTCCAGCGTGAATGGCGCGTTGATGGGATGGGGTTCGTCACGCGCAATGGTGTGGGCGAAAACGTGGGCCGATCCGGGCGTGGCCTTGAAGCCGCCGGTGCCCCAGCCGCAATTGACGTAAAGCCCCGGAACCGGCGTCTTGCCCAGGATCGGCGAGCGATCGGGGGTGACGTCGACGATGCCGCCCCATTTGCGCAGCATCCGCATACGGGTGAAAATCGGGAAGATTTCGCAGATGGCGGCGACGGTGTGCTCGATCAACGGCAGGCCGCCGCGCTGGCTGTAGGACACGTATTGGTCCGTGCCCGAACCAATGACCAGCTCGCCCTTGTCGGACTGCGAAATGTAGGCGTGGACCGTGTTAGACATGACCACGCAGGGAAAGATCGGCTTGACCGGCTCGGAGACCAAAGCCTGAAGCGGATAGCTTTCCAGCGGCAGGCGGACGCCGGCCGAATCCATCACCACCGAAGTATTGCCGGCGGCAGAGACAGCGACTTTCTTGGCCTTGATGAAGCCACGCGCCGTATCGACGCCGATGACCTTTCCGGATGCGTCTCGGCGGATGGCAGTAACCGGGCAGTTCTGGATGATGTCGACGCCGCGCGATGCTGCGCCGCGCGCATAGCCCCAGGCCACGGCATCGTGCCGGGCAACACCGCCGCGCCGCTGCAGGGCTGCGCCCATGACAGGGTAGCGCGCATCGGGCGAAATATTGAGCGGCGGACAAAATTCCTGAGCCTGCTCGGCAGTCAGCCATTCATTGTCGATGCCGTTAAGGCGATTGGAATGGACGTGGCGCTTGAAGCTCTGCACGTCGTGCACATTATGCGCCAGCATCATCACGCCGCGCTGCGAAAACATGACGTTGTAATTGAGCTCCTGGCTTAGGCCCTCCCAGAGCTTCATCGAATGCTCATAGAGCATCGCGCTTTCGTCATAGAGGTAGTTCGAGCGGATGATGGTGGTGTTGCGACCGGTATTGCCGCCACCGAGCCAGCCTTTTTCGATCACCGCGACATTGGTAATGCCGTGTTCCTTGGCGAGATAGTAGGCTGCGCCCAGGCCATGACCGCCGGCCCCGACGATGATGACATCGTACTCGGCCTTGGGCTGGGCGTCGGGCCACTGAGGCTTCCAGTTCTTGTGCCCCGTCAGGGCATTGGCCAGCAGTGACGGAAACGAAAAGCGGGTCATTGCTTACCTCGGGCGAAAATTGTTTAGCGTATCATTGCGACATTGAAGCCGACAGGACAGTACGTTTGCGTCAAACGGATCGCAGGTAAACGACATCCGGCATGTGTCAGGCTAGCTCGAGTTCCGGTGCCGCGCTCTTTGTCCTCTTGCGGACTTCGTGCGGCGTGCTGTCGAAGCGCTGGCGGAACATGCGGCTCAGATGGGACGAATCGCAGAAGCCGCATTCGACGGCAATCGCCGTGACCGACTTGTCCGTGGTTTCAATCAGATGGCGCGCATAGGTCAGGCGGATTTGCAGGAACGCGGCCTGCGGCGAGGCGTCGAGGGCCGCCCGGAAATGGCGTTCGAGCTGGCGCTTGCTGTTGCCCATGCGGCGAGCCAGTTCGGTTACCGAAAGAGGATTGTCGATGTTCTGCTGCATCAGCAGCAGCGCCCGCATCACCATCGGGTCACGCGTTGAAATACCCATCGGCACCCCGGGCTGCGACTTTTCGGGCCGCAGCGCATCGTCGATGATCATGATGTGAAGGCTCTTGCTGGCCTGGGCCCGGCCAACGTGCTTCTCGACCAGATAAGCAGCCAGATGGGCCGAGCTGGCGCCGCCCGAACAGGTCAGGCGATCGCCGTCATCGATGAAGATCTGGTCGGAGACCGGGTTGAGGCCATCGAACTGTTCGAGGAAATCGGCGTGATGGAACCAGCTGACGCAGCAGCGATAGCCCTGCATCAGGCCGGCCTTGTGCAGCAGGAAGCCGCCAGTGCAAACACCAACCAGCGGCACGCCGGCTGCCGCTGCCTTATCGAGATAGGCGGTATATTCAGCGCCCAGGCCCGACATGTCATCCATGATGCCGCCGATTACCACGATGTAGTCGAACTTCGTCGGGTCACCGAGCCGCTCATTGGGCTGCACGGCAATGCCGCTGCTCGACGGTACCGCGTTCATCGTGTCGGACAGCACGGTCCAGCCGCACATGATCGGGCGGCTGCGGTCACCCTCGTCGGCGGCAAGGCGCAGGACGTCGACGAAGTTGGCGAAGGCGCAAAGCGTGAAGCGCTTGGCTAGGATAAAACCGACCGAAAGGCGAAGCCCGTCGGGGCGTGCGCGGTAGGCTTTGGGGGAGGTCGCATTTGTCCGGTTGCGGCCCATCCTGATATCCATCGCATCGCCCCTGCTGAATTCACGCCATCCATGTCGTATCGCTAATCCAATATTGACGCAAACGTTCTGGCGAAGCGGCAAAAAGTGTCGCAATGCTCCCTGCAAGATCGTTGGATTGGATTGCAGATGAAAGTCTTGGTGCCTGTAAAACGCGTGGTCGACTACAACGTCAAGATCCGCGTAAAAGCCGATGGTTCGGGCGTCGATCTGGCCAATGTGAAGATGTCGATGAACCCCTTTGATGAGATCGCCCTCGAAGAAGCGATCCGCCTTAAGGAGGCCGGCAAGGTCACCGAGATTATCGCCGTATCGATCGGGCCAGCCCAGGCGCATGACACGCTGCGTACCGCTCTCGCCATGGGCGCCGATCGCGCAATTCTGATTATTGTCGATGGTGCGGTGGAGCCGCTGGCAGTCGCCAAGCTACTCAAGGGCGTGGTCGAGGCCGAAGCGCCCCGCCTCGTCATCCTCGGCAAGCAAGCGATCGACGACGATTCCAACCAGACCGGCCAGATGCTGTCGGCACTGTTGGGCTGGTCGCAGGCGACCTTCGCATCCAAGCTCGAACTGGGCGACGACAAGGCCTTGGTGTTGCGTGAAGTCGATGGCGGCTTGCAGTCCATCGAAGTGTCGCTGCCCACCGTCGTCACCGTTGATCTCCGCCTCAACGAGCCCCGCTACGCCTCACTGCCCAACATCATGAAGGCCAAAAAGAAGCCGCTCGAGGAAAAGACTGCGGCCGATTACGGCGTCGATGTCGAGCCGCGACTGAAAGTGCTTAGGACCGAGGAGCCGGGTACGCGCAAGGCGGGCATCAGGGTCGGCAGCGTTGCCGAACTGGTCGACAAGCTGCGCAACGAAGCCCGCGTCATCTGACCCCGAGCGAGGATACACAAATGGCTATTCTACTTCTCGCTGAACATAACAATGTCACCGTCTCAGAGCTAACGGCGCGTGCGTTGACCGCCGCGTCCCAGATCGGTGCGGAAATCGATATCCTGGTGGCCGGCAAGGTTGCGCAGGGCGCTGCCGATGCGGCCGCAAAACTGGCTGGCGTCCGCAGGGTACTGCTGGCCGAGAGCGATGCGCTGGAAAACCAGCTGGCTGAGCCGCTGGCTGATCTGATCGTATCGTTGGCTGGTGGCTACGACGTGTTCGTGGCGGCAGCGACCACCACGGGCAAGAACGTGTTTCCCCGAGTCGCGGCCCTGCTCGACGTGATGCAGGTCTCCGAAATCGTCGAGGTGGTATCGCCCGACACTTTCAAGCGCCCGATCTATGCCGGCAATGCCATTCAGACCGTGCAGTCCAGCGACGCCAAGAAGGTCATCACTGTTCGTACATCCGGTTTTGCACCGGAGGGCAACGGAGCAGGGGCGCCCGTCGAGGCATTGACTGCGGTCGCCGATCGGGGTCTGTCGGTTTTCCTCGAAAACCGGATTGCCAAGAGCGATCGACCCGAACTGGGTTCGGCCCGCGTGGTTATCTCGGGCGGTCGGGCCTTGGGCTCGTTGGAGAAGTTCCGCGAGGTCATCCTGCCGATTGCCGACAAGCTCGGCGCCGCCGTGGGTGCATCGCGCGCCGCAGTGGATGCGGGTTATGCCCCCAACGACTGGCAGGTCGGCCAGACCGGCAAGATCGTAGCGCCGGACCTTTACATTGCGGTGGGCATTTCCGGTGCTATCCAGCACCTCGCTGGCATGAAGGGCGCCAAGGTCATCGTGGCCATCAACAAGGATGGCGATGCGCCGATCTTCCAGATCGCCGACTATGGCTTGGTCGGTGACCTCTTCGAACTGCTGCCGGAACTTGAACGGCTGCTCTAGGCGTCAATATCATTGGGACATCAACGATGACCGAGAATAAGTTCATTTTGAAACTGAGCTGCCTTGACCAGCCGGGCATCGTTGCGGCCATCACGACCGCACTGGCGGCGCGAGGCGCCAACATCCTTGAATCCAACCAGTTCTGCGACCGCCCGACCAACGAACTGTTCCTGCGGATCGCCTTTGCGGTGCCAGTGGCGACGACCCGCGATATTCTGGAGTTGGCGCTCAAACCGTCAGTCGATCGTTTCGACATGAAGCTCAAGATCGAGGACCTGTCGCGCCGGCCCAAGATCATCATCATGGTCTCGAAATTCGACCATGGCCTGCTCCACATTCTCTACCAGATCAAGGTCGGTTGGCTGAATGCGGAAGTCGCGGGCGTGGTGTCAAACCATGAGGATTCCCGCGCTACCACCGAGCATGAAGGCATTCCTTATCACTATTGGCCGGTAACCAAGGAAAACAAGGCCGAGCGCGAAGAACAGCTGATCGAGCTGGTCAAGGAAACCGGTGCCGAGCTGGTGGTGCTGGCGCGCTATATGCAGGTTCTGTCCAACGACCTGTCGAACCGGCTGTTCGGCATGATCATCAATATCCACCACTCGTTTTTACCGAGTTTCAAGGGTGCCAAGCCCTATCACCAGGCCCATGAGCGCGGCGTCAAATTGATCGGCGCGACTGGGCACTATGTGACGGCTGACCTCGATGAAGGCCCGATTATCGAGCAGGAAACCGAACGCGTCAGTCACGCCATGACGACGGAAGATTTCGTCGCCGCCGGCCGCGATATCGAGTCTCGCGTGCTGGCCCGCGCGGTGAAATTTCACCTTGAGGGCCGGGTGATGCTCAATCATCATCGGACCGTCGTCTTCACTCAGTGATCGCGTAAGCCTTCGACTAGCCCACCAATACGGAGATATTCAATGGCGCCGTTCCCCGAAAAAGCTCGTGTCGTCATCATCGGTCTGGGCGGGATTGTGGGCGCTTCGATCGCGCACCATCTGGTCGAGCGCGGCTGGGACGATATCGTGGGCATCGACAAGTCGGGCATCCCGACCGATATCGGCTCGACCGCCCATGCGTCAGACTTCTGCTACGCCACCAGCCATGATTTCCTGAGCTGCTGGACCACGCTCTATTCCATCGATTTCTTCGACAAGATGGGTCATTACGCTCGCGTTGGCGGCATCGAAGTCGCCCGCGTCGGCGATGATGCCCGCATGGACGAGATTAAGCGCAAGGTCGCGTCAGGCAAGGCGTTTGGCACGCGCGCCCGTCTAATGGACGCGGCCGAAATCAAGCAGAAAATGCCGCTGGTCGAGGAGAGCATGATCCAGGGCGGTCTGTGGGACCCCGATGCGGGCCTGGTCATTCCACGGTCGCAGACGGTTGCCGGCAAGCTGGTGGACCAGGCTGTAAACGCCGGCAAGCTGCAGGCATTCGCCAATACCTCGGCGCGCTCGCTGATCATCGAAGACGGGCGCATCAAGGGTGTCGTCACCGACCGCGGCACGATCATGGCCGACCATGTCATTGTTTGCGCAGGCCTGTGGGGCCGCCTGATCGCCGAGATGGCGGGCGAGGACTTGCCGGTCATGCCGGTGGACCATCCGCTGACCTTTTTCGGCCCCTTCAACGAATTTGCCGATACCGGCGCCGAGATCGGTTATCCGCTGCTGCGCGATCAGGGCAATTCGGCCTATCTGCGCGACACGGGCGATCCGAAGTCTGCCGAAGGCGGCCAGATCGAGTGGGGCTATTACGAAGAGAATAATCCGCGCCTGGCGCATCCTCGCGAGTTGCTGGAAAAGGAGCAGGCACGCCTTTCGCCATCACAGCGCGATCTCGAAATGGAACAGGTCATCGAGCCGCTCGAGCGCGCCATGGAGTTGACGCCGATCCTAGGCGAGCTCGGCTACAACGAGGGTCATTCCTTCAACGGACTGCTGCAGACCACCACCGATGGTGGTCCCTCGATGGGCGAAAGCCAGAAGGTGCGCGGCCTTTGGTATGCCGTGGGCATCTGGGTCAAGGACGGACCCGGCATGGGCAAGCTCATCGCCGACTGGATGACCGATGGCCGCACCTCTATCGATCACAACAAGATCGACTATGCCCGCTTCAGCAGCTTCCAGCTGGAAGAGAAGTTCATCGAAGAGCGCTGCATCGAGACGGCGCGCAAGATTTACAACCCGCCGGTGCATCCACGCGAACCGTTTTCCGGTGGGCGCGGCATCCGCCGCTCGCCGTTTCACGAGCGCGAGAAGGAACTGGGCGGCTACTTCATGGAGCTCGGTGGCTGGGAGCGGGCGCATGGCTACGCGGCCAACGAGCACCTGCTGGAAAAGTATGGCAGCCGCGTCCCGGTGCGCCAGAACGAGTGGGACAACCGCCATTTCTGGCGCGTCTCCAATGCCGAACACCTCGAGCTGACCGAAAACTGCGGCATCATCAATCTCTCTCATTTCGCCATCTGCGATATCGAGGGGCCCGATCATGTCGAGCTGATGGAATGGCTGTGCGCTGCGAAAATCGGCGGTGACGCCAATATCGGCAAGGGCATCTACACCCATTTCCTCGACGCCGAGGGCATGGTCCGCGCTGACTTCACGGTCATCCGCATGGCCGACCGTATCCGCATGGTCAATGGCGCCGATGCCGGTCCTCGCGATTACCACTACATGCGCCGCGTGGCGCAGGACCGTGGGCTCGATGTCACCATCACCGACGTCTCGGAAAAATACATCACGGTCGGCATCTGGGGACCCAATGCCCGCGAAAACCTGAGCAAGTTGCTCGAAGACCCCGGCATCCTGCTGCCGGAGAACTTCCCCTTTGCTGCGATCAAGCCGCTGACCATCGCTGGCAAAGCGGTCACTGCCTTCCGCATTTCGTATGTGGGCGAGCAGGGCTGGGAGCTGCACATGGCCTATAAGGACGGACTTGCCGTCTGGGACGCCTTGCGCTCCACCGGCGTCATCGCGGTGGGTGTCGAAACCTACGCCAATACCCGTCGCATGGAGAAAAGCCTGCGCCTGCAGAATGCGGATCTCTTGACCGAATACAACCTGATGGAAGCCGATCTGGCCCGCCCCAAGGTCAAGGAAGCCGACTTCAGCGGCAAGCAGAAGCATATCGAATACAAGGCGCGCGAGCACCAGCCGGCGATGCTCTGCACACTGATCATGACCGACAATATCGATAGCAAGGGCGTGGCGCGCTACCCGGTCGGTATCATGCCGGTGATGGACCCCGCGACGGGCGAAACGCTGGTGGATGCGTTGGGACGTCGTTCCTTCACCAGCTCGGTCGCCTACGGCCCTACCATCGGCAAGAACATCGCCCTGGCCTACATGCCATGGGACTGGTGCCAGGTGGGCCGTGAAGTGACCCTGGAATATTTCGGCGAAACCTACCCCGCCGAAATCGCCAGCGTCGGCTACAAACCGCTCTACGATCCAGAGAACCTCAAGCCGAGAAGTTGAGGCCAAGCTTTCTTGTCGCCGATCTAGAGAAGTCCGAGACTGCAAAGGCGCGCGGGTAATCCCCGCGCGTTTCGCCATCTGCGGCGCTGCATTAAAGCGTACCGCCGCTCCGCCCGAGGGCGCCGCGTTTCATAACAAAATTTAAGAGAGATTGGTATGCCGGGAGGGGGTCGAACCCTCGACCATTCGATTAAAAGTCGAATGCTCTACCACTGAGCTACCGGCACATGCCTGCGAGGGCAGACGCCTGTTGGCGCTGCGGCGGAACATAGCCACGTTCCCTGTGCTGTCAACCGCAATTGCGCGCAGTTCCGCAGTTCAATAGTCCAGCGGGGTTCCGGCGAACGGGACGGGCATGCAGGCCACCGAGATACGCTCCAGTCGGCCGCACAAAGCGGTGGCTTCTGCAAGCTGGCTGATGGGGCCGACGACGATCCGCTTGTTGCTGCCGTTGGACTCATCCGCCAGCACTGGCGCGAGACCGAACAACAACGGCCCCAGTTTCATATTAAGATCGCGCCATGCCTCTGGCGCCTGGGCCTCATCAATGGCCGGTCCGAGCGCAATCCCATAGGCCTTGGCGCTGGGAGGCGCTGCGGTTGCGATCTGTTGCACTGGAGCGGGCAGGGGCTGGCTGGGCGTTAATGGCAGAAATCCGGCCATCGGCAGCTGGCGCACCACAACCGAGCCACCATCGGCCTCAAAGGCTGTCGACGGCACGCCGCCGATTGCCGAGGTGAGGTTGGAGCGGTCGATCCCAATGCCGCCGGGCGACAGTTCCAACAAGTTTGGCAGGGTGACTTCCAGAGCCCCGACGCGACGTACAACTGCGCTGCTCTGCTGTTCCCCGAGATTGAAGCGGGCGGTCAGCACGCCGTTGTCACGCTGCAAGTTTTGCATCTCCATCCGAAGTTCGACGACTTGGGAGCGCAGCTGGTCGACGGACGCGCCTTCGATCCGCGTCTTGTGCAGCCCGGCAAGCAAGGTTTGCGGCGTCAGCGCGGACACATTGGCGCCCATCACGGCAACAGCAGCCAGAACCAGGGCAACGATGCCCCAGGTGGTGACGTCCGATTGCCGGAACTGTTCCGATGCTTTAGCCAAAGCGAAACCTCGATGGTGCCACAGAATCAGGCGTTACATCCAAGTTCACCATGACGCTGTCGTTACCAATTCGCCAACGCCTGCATGCCATAATATTGTGCAAATACGCCCTATAGAAGTACCGCGCCGGAGAAATGAAGATGACTGAGCTGCTGTCGATCATACTTGCCGCGGGTGAGGGTACGCGCATGCGATCGGCTACGCCCAAGGTCTTACACCAGGTTGGGGGCATGGCTATCATCGCCCATGTGGCGCGGGCGGCACGAGAAGCCGGCTCCACCAGGATCGCCATGGTCACAGGGCCAAAGCATGACGCCATTCGCAGCGCGATCACTGCGGCGCAGCCCGACGTTCATCATTTTGAACAAACGGTAGCCCGGGGTACGGCCCATGCCGCCTCTATGGCGCGTCCGCTGTTCGAAACGGCCGAGGGCTATATTGCCGTCGTTTATGGCGACCACCCGCTGCTACGAGGCGACAATTTCCGTGCCGTGCTCGAGCGGCTGGATGACGGCCTCGATGTTGCCATCCTGGGATTCGAGCCGAAGGACCCGACCGGCTATGGCCGCTTTATTACGGATGGCGAAAAACTCCTGGCCATTCGTGAACACAAGGACGCGTCCGATATCGAGCGGCAGATCGGCCTCTGTAACGCCTGTATCCTGGCGTTCCGGGCAGATGTGTTCCGCGAGCTGATCGACAAGGTCGAAACCAATAACGCGCAGGGCGAGTACTATCTCACCGACCTCGTCGGCCTTGCCAATGCAGCGGGCAAGAAGGTGGGCTATGGCATTGCGCCGGAAAATGACGTCATGGGCGTCAATGATCGCAGCCAGCTGGCCCATGCCGAGGGTCTGTTCCAGGAGCTGCGCCGCTTGGATTTCATGAAGGCCGGCGTGACCCTCAAGGATCCCAAAAGCGTCTGGTTTTCGTATGACACCGAGATCGCCCGCGACGTGACGGTGGAACCCAATGTGGTGTTTGGCCCCGGCGTGGTGATCGAGGAGGGCGCAGTGATCCATGCCTTTAGCCATATCGAAGGCGCCCATATTGGCCGCAATGCCAGCGTCGGTCCGTTCGCGCGGCTGCGGCCCGAGGCGAACCTGCATGAAGGCGCCAAGGTCGGTAATTTCGTTGAGATCAAGAAGGCCGAGATCGGCAGGGGCGCCAAGGTCAGCCACCTGACCTATATCGGCGACGCCACCATCGGCGATAACGTCAATATCGGCGCCGGCGTCATCACGGCGAACTACGATGGCTACAACAAGCACCGTACGGTCATCGGCGACAACGCCTTTATCGGCTCGAACAGTTCGCTGATTGCACCGGTCATGATAGGTGCTGGTGCTCTTGTTGCCAGCGGCAGCGTCATTACGGACGACGTAGAGGCGGATGCCCTGGCGTTGGGTCGTGCACTGCAGGTTGCCAAGCCAGGCAGAGCCAAGGCAATTTTTGAGCGTTTGGCTAAGGTTAAAAAACTGAAGACCGAGGGAAACTAGCATGTGCGGTATTGTCGGCATTGTAGGCAGCGAACCCGTTGCAGCCCGTCTGGTCGATGCGCTCAAGCGCCTCGAATATCGGGGCTATGATAGCGCAGGCGTCGCGACGCTCGAGGGCGGCGACATCGCCCGCCGCCGCGCCGAGGGCAAGCTCGGAAATCTGGCGCAGAAATTGGGCTTCGAGCCGCTGGGCGGCAACATCGGCATCGGCCATACCCGCTGGGCCACCCACGGCGCGCCGACCGAGAACAACGCTCATCCACACGCCACCGACCGCGTTGCCGTGGTGCATAACGGCATTATCGAAAACTATCGCGAGATGCTGGCCGATCTCGCCCAGGACGGTTATCTGCCCAAGACGCAAACCGATACCGAGTCTGTCGCCCTCTGGGTTAGCCGTGAACTGGCCAATGGCGCCGAGCCCGAGCTGGCAGTAGCCCGCACGCTCAAGACGCTCAAGGGCGCCTTTGCGCTGGCCTTTCTGTTCAAGGGCCAGGAAAACCTGCTGATCGCTGCCCGCCATGGCGCGCCGCTGGCTATCGGCTATGGCGCGACCGAAATGTATCTCGGCTCCGACGCAATGGCGCTGGCGCCGTTCACCTCGCGCCTGACCTATCTCGAAGACGGCGACTGGGCGGTCATCACCCCCAATGGCGTCACCATCCGCGACGGCAAGGACGCCATCGTGCAGCGCGAACAGCAGATTTCGCAGGCTTCGGCACTGATGGTGGACAAGGGCAACTACCGTCATTTCATGGCCAAGGAAATCTACGAACAGCCCGAAACCATCTCGCACACGCTGAGCCACTACGTGGACATGGGCGCCGAAAAGGTAGCCATCCGCGAAGTGCTGCCGTTTGATTTTGCCGATCTGAGCCGATTGACCATTAGCGCCTGCGGCACGGCTTATCTCGCTGGTGCTGTGGCGAAATACTGGTTCGAGCGTTATGCGCGGCTTCCTGTCGATATCGATGTGGCGTCGGAATTCCGCTACCGCGAGCCGCCGCTGGAAAAGGGCGGGTTGTCGCTGTTCATCTCGCAGTCGGGCGAAACCGCCGACACGCTGGCGGCACTGCGTTACTGCGCCAGCCAGGGTCAGCATGTGGCATGCCTGGTCAACACGCTGGAATCAACGATTGCTCGCGAATCCGCGGTGGTGTTCCCGATCCTTTGCGGTCCGGAGATCGGTGTCGCCTCAACCAAGGCGCTGACGGCGCAATTGACGGCATTGGCCAGCCTCGCTGTCGCTGCAGGCCGCGCTCGCGGCGTGTTGAGTGCCGAGCAGGAAACCGAATTGGTCCGCGCTCTTGTCAGCCTGCCGACTGCGGTGGCGGAAGCTCTGGGCACTGAGGGCCAGATCATGGACATTGCCAAGCGTCTGTCCAAGGCCAAAGATGTGCTCTATCTCGGTCGTGGCCCAATGTTCCCGATCGCCATGGAAGGCGCGCTGAAGCTCAAGGAAATCAGCTACATACACGCCGAAGGTTACGCGGCTGGTGAACTCAAGCATGGGCCGATCGCCTTGGTCGACGAGGATATGCCGGTCATCGTCGTGGCGCCGTCGGACGAATTGGTCGACAAGACCTTGTCCAACATGCAGGAAGTCGCAGCGCGCGGCGGCAAGATCATCCTGATCACCGATGCCGAAGGTGCGGCGACCGCAGGGCATGGTGTGTCGGACATCATCCTGATCCCGCATGTGTCGAGCTTCGTGGCGCCGATCCTCGCGACGATACCCGTACAGCTGCTGGCCTATCACACCGCCGTTTTCATGGGGACGGACGTCGATCAGCCAAGGAATTTGGCGAAATCAGTGACGGTAGAATAACTCCGGCGTGGCGGGCGGGGATAAGTTTTCCGCCCTGGCGCTAACCGGCCCGGATTAGCGGGATCGCGAGGTCTTTGCGGAAGAGGTAAAGCAGCGTTTGCGCGGCTTCGCCGTCTGGGCCTTTGAGCGCAGGATTGCGTGCTAGCAATGCTTTAGCGTCGTCATGCGCGTAATCCAGTAGGTGCCGATGCACGTCGGGCACGGCGAGCCGATAGCCCGGCATACCCGACTGGCGGGTGCCGAGAACGTCACCCTGGCCGCGTAGTTCAAGGTCGCGTTCGGCGATTTCGAAGCCATCCTCGGTGGATTTGATTGTTTCGAGCCGGGCCTGGGCGGTCAGGCTGAGCGGGTCCTTGTAGAGCAGCAGGCAGGCGGAGCGTTGGGAGCCGCGACCGACGCGGCCGCGGAGTTGGTGCAGTTGGGCGAGGCCGAAGCGTTCGGCGTGTTCGATGATCATGATCGAGGCATTGGGTACGTCGACGCCGACTTCGATGACGGTGGTGGCGACTAGCAGCTTGAGTTCATTGGCAGAAAATCGCTGCATCACTTCCTGTTTGGCGGCGGCGCTCATGCGGCCGTGAACCAAAGCGACCTGATTTCCGAAGACTTTTTGCAGTTCGGCGAAGCGATCCTCGGCGGCGACGACGTCAAGATGCTCGCTTTCCTCGACCAGCGGGCAGACCCAAAAGGCCTGCGCACCTTCGGCTAGACGTGCCTGCAGACGTGAAATGACACGGGGGTAGTCACCGATGGATAGGACTGCAGTATCAATGGGTTGGCGGCCCTTTGGCTTCTCTCGCAGTGTGCTAACCGACATGTCCCCAAAATGCGTCAAAACCAGCGTGCGCGGGATTGGCGTCGCGGTCATCACCAACAGGTCGGTATGCTTGCCCTTGTCGGACAGCGCGAGGCGCTGGTGAACACCGAAACGATGCTGCTCGTCCACCACGGTCAGGCCGAGATTTTGGAACTCGACACCCGACTGGAACAGGGCGTGGGTGCCGACAACAATGGTGGTCTCGCCACTGGCGATTCCGGCGAGCTTGGCGCGGCGCTCCGCTGCAGGCATTTTGCCCGTGAGCAGTTCGCAGCCCAGCCCCGCTAGATCGCACAGCGGCTTCAGCGTCTTGAAATGCTGGCTGGCGAGCAGTTCCGTCGGCGCCATCAGTGCCGATTGCGCGCCGCTCTCGGCGACCGCCACCATCGCCATCAGCGCCACCACAGTCTTGCCCGAGCCCACATCGCCCTGCAACAGCCGCGACATGCGGTCGGGGGAGGCGAGATCTGCGCGGATTTCATCCACGGCCTGCTGCTGCCCCTCGGTCAGCGTGAACGGCAGAGATCTCCGCACCTTTTCCGTCAGGGCCCCGGTGAAGACGCGAGAAATTCCGCTCTCCTTGGTCATGGTCGAGCGGATCAGTTGCAGCGTGATCTGGCCGGCCAGATATTCGTCATAGGCCAGCCGCATGCGGGCAGGTGACCATAGTTGCGCTTCGTCCGGATTGGTCGGCAGATGGACCATACGCATGGCGTAGACGAAGCTCGGCCATTTCCGCTGCGCCATCGTATCGGCGTCGATCCACTCGGGGATTTCGGGCATGCTGTCGACCACCTGCCGCACCAGCTTGCCCAGCGCCTTGGAACTTAGCCCCTGGGTCAGCGGGTAGACTGGCTCGACCAGCGGCAGGGTCGTGAATTTGTCCTCCTCGACGATATAGTCGGGATGGGTGATCTGCTTTTCACCGTTGAAAAAGCCGATGGTGCCGGAGACGTAACGCTCCTCACCGATGGGCAGCGCCTTCTCGACCCAGCCGCCTTGTGCCCGGAAAAATACCAGCTGCATCTCGCCAGTCTCGTCATGGGTAAACACCCGATGCGGCACATGGGCCTTGCCCTGCGGCGGCGGTTGGTGCCGGTCGATATGCAGCTTCAGCGTCACGATCTGATTGAGATAGGCTTCGGCAATGCCGACTTGCCGGCGCCGGTCCACCACCCCCGATGGCATATGCATCAGGATATCGAGCGCAATGGCTTCCTGGCCGTCCGGCGCACCGAAAAACCGCGTCAGCAGGGCAGCCAGCTTGTCGCCGACACCCTTGATCGAGTGCAGCGAGGCAAACAGCGGCGATAGGCTTTCGGGACGCGACAGGGTGATTCTCCTCGGATGGGAAAATGGCACGCATGGTCCGGTATCGCCACATCCTCGGTGTCATCCCGGCGCAGGCCGGGACCCATCCTGAAGTCTTTCAACCGTCACTGCCGGATCAGTCATCTCAGGATGGGTTCCGGCCTTCGCCGGAATGACATCGCGTTTTGAACTATCCATGGGCTGACAACCCTCCAAAAGCCGCGTAAACAATGCGACCAAATCAAGAACGAATTTAGGATCATGGTGCGTCAAATGACTGCCGGTGAAGATATTTCCGTGCGGCGCAAGAAGCTTCGGTACCGCGCCTGGCACAGGGGTACCAAGGAGATGGACCTCATTTTGGGGCCCTATGCCGATGCGCATACCGAAGCGCTGGACGAAGCTGGGCTCGATCGGCTCGAAGCGCTGGTGAACGAAGAAGACCCGCCGCTTCTCAAATGGGTGATGGGCCAGGAAGAGCCGCCCGAAAATATCGATCGCGGGTTCCTAGCCGAAGTGATTGCCGACCATTCTGCAAGATTGGCCAGATGAACGAACTTGCCCCGCAGCAGCGCCCGACGCGTACTATCGCCAATGTCCCCGACGGCATGCAGCCCATGGTGCTGGCGCGCCTGGTGCAGCAACGCATCGAGGCTGCGCCGGATGATACGGCCAGCTTAGTCTTCGTGGCGCGCGACGGTCGCCGTTTGCAGCGCATGGCGGACATCCTTACCGCAATGCTGCCGGGCCACACTGTGCTGACGCTGCCGGCCTGGGACTGCCTGCCCTACGACCGTGTGTCGCCCAACAACGTCACCATCGCGGCCCGGATGAACACGCTGGCGGCGCTGACCAGCGGGGCCAAGGGGGCAGTGGTCCTCACCGCCGTCAACGCACTGATCCAGCGGGTGCCGCCGCGCGACGTGGTGGAAACCATGTCGTTTTCGGCAATTGCCGGTCGCATCGTCGATAGCAACAAGCTGATCGCCTGGGCTGCCAACAACGGCTACCTGCGGGTGCCGACGGTGCGCGAAAGCGGCGAATATGCCGTGCGTGGTGGTTTGGTTGACCTGTTTCCGGCCAGTGCCGAGGCGCCGTTGCGCTTTGACTTCTTCGGCAGCCAGCTCGAATCCATCCGCACCTTCGATGCCGACAGCCAGCGCACCACCGGGACGCTGAAAAGCATCGCGCTGACGCCGATGAGCGAGGTGGTGCTGACTGACGACACCATCAAGCGCTTTCGCCAGAACTACACCGCGACCTTTGGTGGCAACACCGTCGATGACACCTTGTATGCCTCCGTCAGTGGCGGTTCGCGTTACTCGGGCACCGAGCACTGGTTGCCGTTCTTCTACCAACATCTCGATACGCTGTCGGACTATGTCGGTGACGCGCCCTTCATCTTCGACGAGCAAGCCGCCGAGGCCTATGCCGACCGCGTGGCGCAAATCCGCGACTATTACGATGCCCGCGAGGCCGCGCGCTTGATGCCAGTCGTGGCCGGCACCGGCGCGCCGTATAAGCCGGTGAAGCCAGAGCTGCTTTATACTGTCGATCAGCATCCCTATGCGCTGGCCGGCGCCTCCACGGTTCAGCTCAGCCAGTTCATGGCGCCCAATACCAAGGCGTCGGATGATGCCGGCGGCCATATCGCGCCAACCTTTGCAGCCGAACGGCAGGCGACCGATACCAACCTGTTCCAGTCTGTGGTCGATCGGTTGCTGACCGAGCGCCGCAATGGCCGCCGCTCGATCGTCGCCTGCTGGAGCACGGGCACCCGCGACCGCATGGTGCAGGTGCTCAAGGACCACGGCCTGACCAATCCGCGCATGGCGGAAAATTGGCGCGACGCCGAAACCACCAGCGCCGCCACGACCTCGCTTGTCGTGCTGCCGCTGGACACTGGCTTTGAGACCAAGGACCTGTTGGTTCTCAGCGAACAGGACATTCTCGGCGAACGCATCCTGCGCCCCCAGCGCAAGAAGAAAGCATCGGACGCGCTGACCGAGGCGGCAAGCCTTGGGGCGGGTGATCTCGTGGTTCACGTCGATCACGGCATCGGCCGCTTCCTCGGGCTCAAGGTTATCGAGGCCGGCGGCGCGCCGCATGAATGCGTCGAGCTGGAATATGGCGGCGATACCAAGCTGTATCTGCCAGTTGAAAATATCGAGCTGCTGACGCGTTACGGGACCGACGACGGCCATGTGACGCTGGACAAGCTGGGCGGCGTCGCCTGGCAGGCCAAGAAGGGCAAGCTCAAGAAGCGCATTCGCGAAATGGCGGAGCAGCTCATCAAGATCGCGGCGGCGCGCCTGCTCACCAAGGCCGACGTGGTCGAGATCAATCCGGGCGCCTATGACGAATTTGTGGCGCGTTTCCCCTATGAGGAAACCGAAGACCAGATGGCGGCCATTGCGGCGGTGTTCGATGACGTGACCTCGGGCCGTGTCATGGACCGGCTGGTGTGTGGCGACGTCGGCTTCGGTAAGACCGAAGTGGCGCTTCGTGCGGCTTTTGCCGTCGCCCTCAGCGGCAAGCAGGTTGCCGTCGTGGTGCCTACGACGCTGCTGTCGCGCCAGCATTACAAAACCTTTGCTGAACGATTCGTCGGTCTGCCGGTGCGCGTACGACAGGCTTCGCGCATGGTCGGTTCTGCCGAGCTCAAGGCGACCAAGGAAGGCCTGGCCGATGGTCAGGTCGATATCGTCATCGGGACCCATGCGCTTTTGTCCAAGACCATCAAGTTCAAGGACCTAGGCATGGTGATCGTCGACGAGGAACAGCACTTCGGCGTCGGCCACAAGGAGCGCCTCAAGGAGCTCAAGGCCAATGTGCACGTGTTGACGCTGACGGCGACGCCGATCCCGCGCACGCTTCAACTGGCGCTGACCGGCGTTCGTGACCTGTCGCTGCTGGCGACGCCGCCGGTGGATCGTCTTGCTATCCGCACCTTCATAGCGCCGTTCGACGCGCTATCGATCCGCGAGGCGCTGCTGCGCGAAAAGTATCGTGGCGGGCAGAGCTTTTATGTGGTGCCGCGCATCAAGGACCAGCACGAGATCGCCGAGTTCCTCAAGGCGCAGGTGCCGGAAGTCAGCTTCGTAGTAGCCAATGGTCAGATGGCGCCGGCCGAGCTCGACGACACCATGAATGCGTTTTACGACAACAAGTTCGACGTGCTGGTGGCAACGACCATCGTGGAATCGGGTCTCGACATTCCCAATGCCAATACGTTGATCGTGCATCGCGCCGACCATTTCGGCTTGGCGCAGCTGTATCAGATCCGTGGCCGTATCGGCCGGGCCAAGGCCCGTGCCTATGCGCTGTTCACGGTGCCTTCTGACAAGAAGCTTACCGACACGGCTGAGCGCCGCCTTGGCGTGCTGCAATCGCTCGAAAGCCTCGGCGCAGGCTTCCAGCTGGCCAGCCATGATCTCGATATCCGCGGCGCAGGGAACCTGCTGGGCGACGAACAATCGGGCCATATCCGCGAGGTCGGGTTCGAGCTGTATCAGTCGATGCTGGAAGAGGCTGTGGCCAATTTAAAGAATGGCGACGAAGACTACGAGGACAAGAACGAGTGGAGCCCGCAGATTTCGCTGGGCATGCCGGTCATGATTCCCGAGCATTACATTCCCGACCTGCAGGTGCGCATGCAACTGTATCGCCGCTTAGGCGATCTCACCGATATTCGCGATATCGACGCTGCTGGCGCAGAATTGATCGACCGTTTCGGCTCGCTGCCGGAAGAGGTTGAGGCCCTGCTCAAGGTGATTTTGGTCAAGGCGCTATGTCGCCAAGCCAATGTCGAAAAGGTCGATGCTGGTCCCAAGGGCGCGGTTATCTCGCTGCGGAACAACGAATTTCCCAATCCCGGCGCCCTTGTCAGACTGGTCAGCGACCCGGCAAACCAGGTGCGTATCAAGCCCGATCAGAAGCTTGTGTTTGCCCGCAACTGGCCGACGCCGAACGATCGCTTGAAGGGCGCCGCGGCAATCCTGTCGCGCATGGCCAAGCTCGCCGAAAATGCGGCATGAACCATACGCATCAACCCTGTCTCGCCATAATCCTTTTGCAAGGTGTATTGGTCATGTTATTGCCCGAATTCAGCATTTGAAGGGCAGTTGGAAATTCAAGGTGGCATCAAGCTGCCGGGACCGCCCAAAGAAGCCAAGGAAATTCTATGAACTTCAGGAAACCTCTCGTCGCCGGTATTGCGGTGGCTGCGCTCATGCTGTCCCCGCTGTCGGCTTTCGCTCAGGAAGCCGCTCCTGCCGCGCCCGCAGTCGAAGCACCGGCCGCTGAGGCACCTGCCGTAGACCCTGCCGCTCCTGCTGCAGCGCCAACTGCAGCCGATGCCGCCGCTGCCGGCCAGAACTGGCTCAAGGTCTGCGATCCGCTGCCCGATGGGCAAAAGGCCTGCATCATGCGCCAGGTCGTTCTGGCCAATGGCCAGTTTCTTGGCTCGTTCCTGTTGCGTGACGATCCCGGGCAGGAAAGCCGCCTGCTCGCCGTTGCTGCCGTTCCGCTCGGTGTGCTGCTGCCGTTCGGCCTGACCTGGCAGATCGATGGCGCCAAGCCGATCCGTGTGCCCTACATGCTGTGTGACCCAACCTCCTGCGCCACGCAGCTGGTGATCAACGAGCAGTATGTGAACTCGCTCAAGAAGGGCGGCGTGCTCAAGCTCACCGCCAAGAACCGCCAGAACCAGGACTTGACCATCGACATCACGCTGGCCGGTTTTACCTCGGCCTATGATGGCGATGCTGCGCTGACCTTCGACGAATTCCGCCAGGAAACTTCTGGCGAGAACGCGCTTGAGCAGGTTCTTCAGGATCGCGCCGAAACCCTGCGCCAGCAGCTCAACGGTGATGCACCGGCTCCGGCTGCCGGCACCGAGACCCCGGCGGCTCCCGCTACGCCGTAAAGCACTGGCCGATATTTGAATGACGAAGGGCGCAGGTGACTGCGCCCTTTTTGTTTTTTGGGTTGGCACGCCTGCGCTCGCACTGCCGCTAAGGGCGTCTGCAACGATCTCTAAAGGAGAGGCCGTGGCGCTATCGGCGTCCCATGCCTACAGCAAAGGCTTGCTTGCGCAGGACTGGGGCAAGCTTCAGCGCCCACAATCCGCCTGCGCGGAGCGCCTGGGCTGGGATCATCTCAGCGAGCAGTGAGCGGAACAGGGTGTCCACCATGCCGCCGGTGCGCGCGAGATCGCTGGTGCGGCGGGCGGCATAGTCCTGGCTGAGGTTGATGGCCCAATCCGGTGCCGCGCGGTCGTTGGTGGCGAGTGCTGCGGCAAGGTCCGCCACATCGCGCAGCCCCAGGTTTAGCCCCTGCGCGCCGATGGGCGGGAAGGCATGCGCTGCTTCGCCGACCAGCACCACGCCGTCGGCCCCGGCAGAGTCGACGTTCAGCGTGCTGAGCGGGAAAACGAAGGCCGGACTAGCGAGTTTGATGGCGCCGAACAATCGCTGTGATTTCTCCAGCAGCGTGGCGTTCAACTGTTCAGGCCCGCTGTCCTTGGCCGCCGTCAGTACGGCATGGTCATCGATCCACACCAGGTTGGCGCGCTTGCCGCCTGCCGGGACCAGGGTGAATGGCCCTTGCGGGTAGTGAAACTCTACCGACGTGCCGCCAATTGCCCGGCCGAGGTCGAGATCGCACACCAAGGCGGACTGGCTGAACGCCGTTTCCCTCGCCCGCAGGCCAGCGGTTTCGCGCACCAGTGACTTCTTGCCATCCGCGCCCACGATCAGTGGAGCGCTCAGGCGCGAGCCGTCGCTGAGTGTGACTGTCGTTCCATCCAGATCGGCAACGCCAATGTCGCGGGTTTCGAGATTGGCCAACGTTGCAGCGACGGCATGAAAGCGCTCCATCAGCCGCATATTGGCAAAGTTCCAGCCGAATGCATCGAGGCCAGCCTCGCTGGCGTCGAACAGCGTCTCGGGCGCCCGGATCAGGCGGCCCGTTGCGTCGATGATGCGGATCTGGGTCAAGGCATGGCCGATCTCGGCCGGATCGTCGACCAGACCCACGCTGGCCAGGAAATCCACACTAGGCATCATCAGCGCCGAAGTGCGCCGATCCGGTGGGCCGGACGGCGCGAGATGGACGGTTTTCAGCCCGGCCTGTGCCAGGGCAATCGCCGCCGCCACACCGGCCAGTCCACCACCGACCACGATGGCATCTGCGTCATGGGACGTCATAGTACATTCACCAGGCGTTGGCTGCTCGGCAGGATGAAGCTGCCGGCAAACGAGCCGGCGAACATGGCGACGAGGAATATCCAGAGATTGTCCGGCAGGAAGGCGATCAGCGAAATCGCCGGACCAGGGCAGATGCCCGCCATGCCCCAGCCGATGCCGAACATTGCCGCCCCGGCGACCAGGGGGGTATCGATCTTCGTCGATGCCGGCTCGTGAAAGCTGCTGTCGAACAGGGGCGCCTGCCGGCGTTTTCCGAGCTGCACGGCGATGAACATCACGATAATCGCCGGGCCGATGACGAAGGCCAGGCTGGGGTCCCAGCCACCGCTCGGGATGGCGCCGAAATCGAGGAAGCGCAACACTTTCAGCGGATCGACCATCTGCGACACATAGAGACCGGCGCCGAATAGTGAACCACTCAGCGCGGCCGTTGCGAGATAGGGGAGCTTGAGGCTAGCCATCACACCACCCCCGTCACGGCGACGGTGATGATGGCGACGCCGAAGAACACCACTACAGCGACCAGCGAGCGCAGCGACAGTCGTGCCAACCCGCACACGCCATGCCCGGAGGTGCAGCCATTGCCGACCTTGGTGCCGATGCCGGTCAGCAGTCCCGCAATCGCCAGCCAGACCGGCGTCGGCAAGCCCAAGGCAGCCGGCGCCTTGACCAGTCGGGCGGCCACATCACCACCCACGCCGAGGCCGGGAAACAGTTTTGCCGCCGCAAATGTCGTCGCCACCAGTGCGACGAGGAACACCAGGCGCCAGACCACAGTCTGGGCCGGTGGAAGCAATTGGCCGAAAATTCCGGAGATGCCGGCAATACGACCATTGCCGAGCCAGAGCACGGCGGCCGCGAGGCCGATAAGGCTGCCACCGAGGGCAGCAGAGAGCGGGGTGAACGATTCCATGACGACACTCGTTTTGGTTACCTTGCTGAGATTATCACCCGCTACGATGATGAAGCCAGCGTTGCGACGCCCGCCTTATGCTGCGGAACGCCGCAGTTGGAGGAAAACTCTGCTGCTATGCCTTTCGCTGACGACAGGCTCTGATTAGATAGCTGACCTAGAGACTCGAAATGGAGCCGACAATGCTTGAGCTGCTGGCAGATCCCAATGCCTGGATCGCCTTCGGTACTCTCACGATCATGGAGATCGTGCTGGGCATCGATAATATCGTCTTCATTTCGGTGCTGGTGTCGCGCCTGCCCAAGGAGCAGGCCGATCGGGCCCGCAAGATCGGTCTGGCGCTGGCGCTGGTGTTCCGCATCCTGCTGCTGCTGGTCATTTCCTGGATCATCAGCCTGACCCAGCCCGCCGTTTCCGCCTTCGGCCTCGACCTGTCGTGGAAGGATCTGATCCTGATTGCCGGTGGTGCCTTCCTTGTCTACAAGGCTACCCATGAAATGCATGCGGCCATCGAGGAACCGCATGAAAACGATATGGGTCGGAAGGCCAGTGCGGTTTTTGCCGCCATTATCGGCCAGATCATCGTCATCGACATGGTGTTCTCGATCGATTCGATCGTAACGGCCGTGGGCATGGCCGACGACGTCGAAGTGATGATTGCCGCGGTCATCGTCGCGGTTGGCGTGATGTTCGTTGCGTCCGGTCCGGTCGCCAAGTTCGTCGCCGACCACCCGACCACCAAGATGCTGGCGCTGGCCTTCCTGCTGCTGATCGGCGTTTCGCTGGTGGCCGATGGCCTCGGCTTCCACATTCCGAAGGGCTACATTTACGCGGCCATGGCATTCTCCGTCCTGGTTGAGGCCATCAACATCACTGCCTCTGGGCGCAAACGGACCAAGAACGGCGGCACACACGTCCAGGTAGCGCCGTTCACCGGGCAAACCGGTGCGGTCGACGGCAGCACGGGCGTAGCGGCGGTGAAGAAGACCACGCCCAAGTCCACCCCGGCCGCTCGGGCTCAGGCTCGGCCGAAGTCGGCGCCGCGCAAGCCGCGGACGCCGAAATGACCCGGGCCGTCGTCGTCCACCACACTGGTGGACCCGACGTCCTGACAGTCGAGGACTGGCCATTGGCCAGTCCTGGGCCGGGGCAGGTCGCCCTCAGGCAAACTGCCATCGGCCTTAACTTCATCGACACCTACCAGCGCTCGGGCCTCTACCCGGTGCAGACGCCGTTTGTCGCCGGTAGCGAAGGCGCCGGGATCATAACGGCGCTTGGCGATGGGGTCACAGGCCTCAAGGTCGGCGACCGCGTCGCGTATCAGGGCCAGCTTGGCGCCTATGCCGACGAACGTATCGCCGCTGCCGACAAGCTGGTGCCGATTCCTGATGGCATCAGTGACCAGGCCGCCGCCGCGATCATGCTCAAGGGTCTCACGGCCTACTACCTGCTGTTCAAGACCTGGCCAGTCGCCAAGGACGAGACAATCCTCTGGCACGCCGCAGCCGGCGGCACCGGGTTGATCGCCACGCAATGGGCCAAGTCGCTTGGCGCCACGGTTATCGGCACGGCGGGCAGCGACGACAAGGTCGCGCTGGCCAAGGCGCATGGCTGCGATCATGTCATAAACTACAACACCGAAGACTTTGCCGCCCGTACTCGTGAGCTGACTGGGGGCAGGGGCGTCTACGTGGTCTATGACGGCGTCGGTAAATCGACCTTCGAAAAATCGCTCGATTGCCTGCGCCCGCGTGGCCTGATGGTCACCTTTGGCAATGCTTCGGGCGTGGTCAGCATTCCTGATATCACGGTGTTATCGCGCAAGGGCTCGCTCTACGTTACCCGCCCCACCAGCGCACACTATTTCCAGACCCGGGATGAACTGCTCGAAGGCGCCTCCAAGCTTTTCGCCGCCGTCCAGAGCGGCGCCGTCAAGGTCGAGATCGGTCGTACCTTTCCGCTCAGCGAAGCCGCCAACGCGCATCGCGCGCTCGAAGGCCGCGAGACCACGGGCTCTGTCGTCCTGCTGCCATAAACCCTTGTGCGTCGGGCTGGACAGCCCGGCACACTATCGCTAAACGCTCAATCGACGGGTAGGTGGCAGAGCGGTTGATTGCTCCGGTCTTGAAAACCGGCGAACGTGAAAGCGTTCCGGGGGTTCGAATCCCTCCCTACCCGCCAAACCCTCAAATTCCGCTCGCCCAGGTAGCGCAGCTCCTGCGGCGTTTCCTAGAAAGCGGCCCGCGCTAGCCGCCGAATGCCAAGGGCACATCGAACGTCCATGACGATCGATTGGCGGCGCTTGGAATGACGGGGAAGGGGGCGGCGCGGCTGACGGTCGCGAGGCCGGCTTGATCGACTGCACCGTTGCCTGATGATCGGCCGATGCCAAGGTCGGTGACCTGGCCATTGGCGAGGACGGTGAACCGCACGACGACTTCGCCGCGTGGGCCGCTATTGCTGCGCAGGGCCCGGCGCAGCTTGCGCAGCACATCGCTGGGATATTTGGCGACTTCGGCATCGCCGCCATTTCCGGAGCCGACCTGCTGCGCGTTGCTGCCGGCAGAGGCTGCCGCGTCGGCATCGTTGGCGCCGCCATTGCCGGCGGTGCTGGGCGGTGGAGTGGCAGCCTGGCGCGGGGCTTGTTGCTGGGGTTGTGGCTTCGGCTGTGCCTTTGGATAGGTCGGCGTGCTGGTGCGCGGCCGGCTCAAGGTCTGGGGAACCGGCGCCATTTTCACGTCTTCGCTGCTAACGGGCTCAAGCGGCTCGGACGGTGTCGCAGCGACCGGCTGGCTGGTCAGGGTGCTGACGGCCGTCGAACTCAGGGCCGCAACTTCGGTTGTGGTCTCGACTGGCGTTGCCGCCTCGGGCTGCGGCTCGACCACCTCCGGCGGCGGCGGTGTTTCGGCCGGCTCGGCGGTCTCGGGCGGCAGGGGATCGACGGCGGTTTCGCTGACCGGCTGCTGGGTCTCGGGTTCTACCGCCTCAACGGCCTCGGTAATGGGCTCGACGGTTTCAGATTCGACCGGATCGAGTACCGGCGTCGATGCTACGGAGCCGGAGGACACCAGATTGGCCGTCGAATCGCTCTGCACGACTTTGGTGGCATTGGCCGAAACCGAGGCCATGGTGACGATGCTGACGCTGACAGCTTCAGCGGCGGGCGCGTCCTCGGCCTCCGGCCAGGCAAAGCCGACCAGAGCAACGCCGAGCACTGCCGCATGCACCAATAAAGATCCTGGAAGAGCGCGACGCATTAGGGGCTCGACTGCCGCTCAGTGATGAGACCGATCTGGCCATATCCGGCAGCGGAAAGAGCTCCCATGACTTCCATGATGGCGCCATAGGCGGCGGTCGCGTCACCGCGCACGTAGATCCGCTCGTCGGTGCCTTTGACTGCAAGAGCCTCGACCGAGGACACCAGCGTCGGCAACGTCACCGCGTCACCATCTATGGAAATAGCGCCGTCCGGCGTCACGGTGACAGTGATTGGCTTGCGCTCGAACGGCATCGCCTGCGCCTGGGTTTGCGGCAGGTCGACCGGCACACCCATGGTCATCAGCGGCGCTGCCACCATGAACACGATCAGCAGCACCAGCATGACGTCGACCATCGGGGTGACGTTGATATCGCTGATCGCGGCCTTGCGGGCCCGGCCGCGACGCCGGCCGCCCTTGGCGCCGCCTATTGACATGGCCATCAGGCTTTTCCTGCGTCGAGCTGGCGTGACAACATGGCGACCAGCCGGTCGGCAAAGGCTTCAAGCCGGCCAATCAGCTTGCCGGCATCGGCGTTGAGCTTGTTGTAGGCAATCACGGCGGGGATTGCGGCAAGCAAGCCCAGCGCCGTTGCCAGCAGGGCCTCGGCAATGCCCGGTGCCACTACGGCCAAGCTAGTGTTTTCAGCTGAGGCAATGGCGGTGAAGGCATTCATGATGCCCCAAACAGTGCCAAACAGGCCGATAAAGGGACCTGCGCTGCCGATGGTCGCGAGGACGCCGAGGCGTTTTTCCAGCTCGGCACTTTGTTCGTTGACGGCGAGGTCCAGCGCAATCTCAAGCCGGCTTTGCAGCCCGCCGGAGGTCGCCGCCTGTTGGGCATGGCTTTTGTCCCATTCGTCCATGGCGGCCAAGAACACCGCGGAAAGCCCGCTGGCGTCGGTTCCGGCATAGTCGCCGCGCAGCTCGGCCAGCGGCTTGCCCGAGGCAAAGGCGCGATCGAAGGCTGCCATGTCGCGGCGGGCCTTGGCATAGGTCGAGACGCGGTTGGCAATGATCGCCCAGCACCAGATCGAGGCCAGCAGCAGGCCGATCATGATGGACTTTACGATCCAGTCGGCCTGTAGAAACAGGGCCAGCATCGAAAAGCTATGCGCGGAGGTTTCCATGCTTAGACGCCAAACACGATGTCGAGGCGCGTGCTGGTCTTGAGCGCATCGAGGCAGATTGTTGGAGGCGTGATCTCGCCTTCGCAGGCGCTGATGTCATTGACCAGCACGCGACCGAGGCTGTCGCATTGGAGGCCTGTGAGCTGGAACTGCAGCACCTTGGTCTTGCCGTTGCTCAGGTTTTTGAAGTCGAGCGTGACGATGCGATCGATGGCGCCCCCGGTATCGAACAGCGCCAGTTCCACCGCCGCCCGATCCAGTTGGCCGCCCAACTGGTTGGTGGCGAGAAAGCTGACGCGGCAGCCCGTTTCGGTCGATTGCAGCGCATTGAGCTCAAGCGCGAACGAGGGTGTCGCAGTTTCCTGCGCAACAACGGGCGACACGAGCATGGCGAGGCCCAGCAGGGCGGCAATGGGGCGATTGGTCATCAGGCAACCTTGGTGAAATGGGCGGGCGCGCTGTGGCGACCGGCGGATTGGGGAAGTACAAAAGGCATGCCGGGGGGCGGCGTGGCGCCAACGCTGAGGCGGCAGTCGAATACCTCGGCAATGATATCGTCGGTCAGCACCTGTGCAGGCGTGCCGTATCCGGCGACCTCGCCCTCGCGCAGCGCAACGATGCTGTCGGCATACATTGCCGCGAGGTTTAGGTCGTGCAGGATGGCGATGACGCCGCCGCCGGCATCGGCAAAGCGGTGCGCCACATCCATGATCATCAACTGATGCTTGACGTCGAGGCTGGAGACTGGCTCGTCGAGGAACAGGTAGCGCGGCGCGCCGTCGAGAACCGGGGTCCAGACTTGGCAGAGCACCCGCGCCAGTTGCACGCGCTGCTGCTCACCGCCTGAAATCTCGCCATAATAGCGTCCGCCGAAACCGGCGAGATCGACAGCGGCAAGCGCCATTTCGGGCAGCCGCTTGTTCATGCTCAGCGGCACGCCGGAGCGGCCGGCGGTCAAGCCCATGGCGACCACTTCGTAGACCGTGAAGGGGAATGGCAGGCTGCTGGATTGCGGCAGTACGGCGCGCAGGGCGGCGGCCTCGATGGGTGTCATCGTGGTCAGGTCGCGGCCGTTGATGCTGACGCTGCCGGTATAGGCATTGTCGCGGCAGATCGCCTTCATCAGCGTCGATTTGCCCGAGCCGTTGGGACCGATGACTGCCGTGATGGCACCCGCCGCCGCCGAGAAGGAGACGTCGTGCAGAATGCGGCGATTGCTCAGGCTGACCGAAAGTTCGCTAACCTCAATCATGACTTCACCACGCAAAGGCCGCGCGCTTGCGCAGCAGGATCCAGAGAAAAAACGGGCCGCCGAACGCCGCGGTGATGATGCCGATGGGCAGCTCGGCCGGCGCCACGATCAACCGGCTGATCGCATCGGCCATCAGCAGGAAGGAGGCGCCCAGCAGGGCAGTCGCCGGCAGCAGGTAACGATGGTTTGGCCCGATGATCAGGCGCAGCAGATGCGGCACGACGATGCCGACAAAGCCGATGCCGCCGCTGACAGCCACCGAGGCGCCGGTGGCGCCGGCCACGGCCACGATGGTCAGCAGCTTGAACCGTTGCACCGGCACGCCGAGATGCGCGGCGGTCGCTTCACCCAGGGTGAGGGCATTGAGCCCGTTGGCCAGAAAGCCGGCGGCAATCAGCGAGGCGATAATGATCGGGCCGGATGCCGCCATCTTGGTCCAGTTTGCGCCCGAAAGAGAGCCCAAGCTCCAGAATGTCAGGTCGCGCAACTGGCTGTCGGTCGCCACATAAACCAGCACGCCGGTAACCGCGCCGGCAAGGGCTGCAATGGCGATGCCGGCCAGCAGCATGGTGGCGATAGCGGTCTGCCCGCTGCGCGTGGCGACACGATAGAGCAGGAAGGTCGTGATCAGCCCGCCGGCAAACGAGGCGATCTGCAGGGTGTAAATGCCCAGCAGCGCCGTCACTGGAGCCAGCATGGTGGTGCCGAGAACAATGATGCTGACCGCGCCGAGGCCCGCACCAGCCGACACGCCAACGAGACCGGGATCGGCGAGGGGATTGCGGAACAGGCCCTGCATCAGCAGGCCGGAAACCGCTAGCGCGGCGCCGACCAGCACGCCAAGCAGCATGCGTGGCAGGCGGATATTGTAGATCACCGCATGGTCGCGCAGTGCCTGCTCGGCATGGTCGGGCACGGCGCCAAACCAGCCGGCGACGATGGTCCATGCCGAGGCGCCAGATGCTCCGGTGGTCATCGACACAGCCATCATGATCAGCAGCAGCACGGACAGGACGACGATGGCGAGGCGCCCCAGATTGCTGCGATCACCCGCAGCCAGATCGGCCGACGCGCTTTTGTGCTCGAGCATGGTCACTACACTCGCCATCGTCGCGTTCCTTAGTTTGCGCCGTACAGCAGGTCGGCGACTTCGCCAGCAGCGGCCGCCGTGCGCGGGCCAAAGCCCAGCAGGTAAGCGCCCTCGATGCGGTAAAACGCATCGTTCTGGCCGGCGGGGGTCAGTGCGATGGCCGGATTCGCCTTGAGATCGGCATCGCTGGCGCCGTGGTCGCCGCCGCGATCCATCATCAGGATGACGTCGGGAGCGGCGTCGATGATGGCTTCCTCGGTCAGCGCCTTGTAGCCGGCGTATTCGTCGATGGCATTGACCCCACCGGCCAGAGCGATGATGCCGTCGGCAGCGGTGCCCGTGCCGGAAGCCTGGATCTTGCCGCCTTCGGCCGACAGGATGAACAGCACGCGCTTGGGCTCGGTTACGGTATCAGTGCGGGCTGCCAGATCGGCAAACTGCTGCTCGGTTTCGAGCGCCAGAGCTTCGGCCTTGTCGGCGACACCGAGGGCCTGGCCCACGGCCCGAATTTTTTCCACCACGCCTGCAGCGGAATAGCTCTCGGGCACGGTCTGGTACTCGACACCGGCATGGCTGAGAACTTCCAATGCCTCGGGCGGACCGCTGCCTTCGATGACCAGCAATGCCGACGGGCTGACTGACAGCACGCCCTCGGGCGCCAGCTGGCGCATGTAGCCGACATCGGGAAGCTTCATGACAGCCTCGGGGTAGAGCGCTGTCTGGTCACGCGCGACCAGCTTGCCCTCTTCGCCGAGCGCAAAGATGATTTCAGTGATCGAGCCACCGATCGACACCAGGCGCGATGTGTCTGCGAACGGCTTGAGCTCCTGCGCCATGGCGCTCGACAGGCCAAGTGACAGCGTCAGCAGAGCCACGCCAGCGAGGCGACGGGAATTGAAAACGTACATGGTGACCTCAGGCCGCGTTGGATTGGTTGTGCAACGGAAGCTGCTCGACGGCGGTGCGCCAACCGGCGCGCTCATCGTTGCCCTCTTGGCGCTTGCCGAAGAACTGGATGATCAGCTCGCGATTGCCGTCATAGACTTCCACTGAGGTGATGTGACCGTCGCTGGTCGGCTTGCGCACGGCCCACACCGCAGCAATATGATCGAGCCGCAAGTGCAGGTGGAAGGTGTCATCCATCACGTTGAGCCAAGGGCCCATCGGCTTGATATTGGTGATCGGGCCGGCGTGAATCTGGATGCAGCCGTGATTGCCGACAAACGCCATGATCGGCAGGTCGGTGCCCGCTACGGCGGTGAACATCTGCTCCACAGCGGTCGAGTCAAGCTGCCAAGCGAAGTCTTCGCCGACCATTTCAAGCGCGTTGAGGCGGTGCAGGTTGAGCTTCTTCAGCATGCCGAAAAACTGGTGCGTGTCTGTCAGCGCCTGCCACTGCTCGCGGAGGCTGGCGACGTCGGCCGGCTCGCCCAAGCCGGGAACTGCGAACCGCGGCGTGGTGACGATGGTGTCAGTCTGTTCGGCGTGGCGGAGGTTGGTCACCAGAGCCGACCAGGCTTCGAGATTGGTCGCAGGACGCGCGTGCACCTTGTGTACGGCCTGGCCCTGCGCATCGAAAAACTGCAGCGAGCGGCGCACGGCGCCATCTTCGCCAGTCTTTTCCACAGCAAAACCAAAGGCCCACTTCGATGGGAAAACGCGCAGGTCGATCTGCTCGCCCAGCACCATTGATGCCATCGGGCCGATGACGACCTTTTCATAAGGGCCAATCTTTTCGTGCACGGCGCTTTCGTTGCGGGTCAGCGCCATGATCTCGCCGACAGCGCTCAATCCGTTGAGCAGCAGACCGACGTCCGGCTTCAGGAAAATGGCCGTGCGACCCACTTCGGCGGCCACGAGATGGGCTTCCGAGATGGCGTGAATGCGGGCGAAATCGCGTTCCCGCATCTCGGGATGCAGGGCACGCAGGTTGCGGATATCTTCAGCGGTCTTGGCTGCGGTTTCGGTCAATTGGGAACCCTATTTGGTCAGAATGAGCTTGTCTTGGCGGGTGACCCGCAGGCGGTACTGTTCGCCGTTGTGCAGGATGAGAACTTCGGTCTGTCCGTCGAAAAGTTCAGTGCTCGCAATAGTTTTGCGGTCACCATCAGTGCGCTCGGGACGCGAAGGCTCTTCGGCAACGGGCATAAATAATCCTTTTAGATCATACTCATAGAGGGCAGTTTTCAGCCTGCGTCCGGAATGCATATAACTTGACTTCCATAACCAGGTTATTTACTCAGCGCAATAGGTGATCTAAAATGTCATGTTTCAGGCGCTATTTACAGCAAGCCAGCCATCCGCCAGCCAGCAGCTAAAAACAAAGAAACTGGAGTTTAAAATGGGGCTGGTACGGTCACGCGCTGTCACACTGATGTGCGGCGTTGCGCTAGGAGCGATTGCGTTGCAGGGGGCTGCAGCGCAATCCAAGGTGAACACAAAGAATGTGACGCTGCTGGAGCGTCTGGTGATCGGTGCAGGTGCGCCCAAGGTGGCTATCGATACGCCGCAAGCTGTGACCGTTGTCAGCCAGGGAGACATCGATCAGAAGCAGGCATCCAGCACCGGCGAAATCTTCGACGACATTCCCGGCGTGACCATGGTCGGCTCCGAGCGCGTCCTTGGCGAATCCTTCAACATCCGCGGTATCGGCGCAGCTGAAACCTCCGGCGACGAAGCCCGCATCGCGATCACCGTCGATGGTGCCAAGAAGTTCTATGAACAGTACCGCATGGGCTCGTTCTTCTCGGACCCGGAGCTGTACAAGCAGGTCGAGGTGCTGCGTGGACCCGCGTCGTCCACCCTGTACGGGGCTGGCGCCATGGCTGGCGTCATCAACTTTACTACCAAAGATGCTTCCGATTTCATTCGCGAAGGCCAGACCGGCGCGATCCGCGTCAAGGGCAGCTACAACTCCAACGGCAATGGCACGCTGATTTCAGCGATCGTTGCGCACCAGATCAACGAGACCTTCGAGATTCTTGCGACTGGCAACCTGCGCCAGTCCGCTGTCCAGACGCTGGCGGGCGGCGGCACGTTGCCGGGCTCCGAATTTGCGGCCTGGTCGGGCCTTGTCAAGGGGACCATGCATCTTGACGACGAGCAGGTGGTGCGCCTGTCGTACCAGCAGTGGAGCACCGATGCGAAAAAGCAGGACTATGCACAGACCGGCACAGTGTCTGATTTCGGGAAGATCGATCGCGCCGTGACCGACAAGACGGCCCTGCTGAGCTACGAAAATCCTGCCATCGAGAATCCTATGCTTGATCTCAATGTCCAGCTTTCCTATTCCGACACTACCGTTGCCCAGCGCAATCCGACTGTCCCGGTCGGCTCCATCGGCGCTGCCGACTATGGTTACGGCACGACACAGTTCAATGCGCAGAACACCTCGGAGTTTGGCGGCGAAGGCTGGGAGAATTTCCTGACCTATGGCGTGCAGGCGAGCTATCAGGTTCGAACCGCAGCACCGGTCGGCGGCGGCGTCATCACCACCCATCCTGAAGGTACCTCGACCAATGTCGGCGTCTTCGCGCAGTCCGAACACACGATCAATGACGCATTGACCGTCACGGCCGGCGCCCGCGTCGACTATTCCAACCTGGTGCCCGGCGCGGCCCTAGTGACCACTACGCCAAATAGCCAATGGGCTTTCTCGCCCAAGCTGGCCGCCATCTGCGCGTTCAATGACAGTCTCAATGTGTTCGGCTCGGTCGCTCACACTGAGCGCATGCCCACTCTGGACGAAATGTTCCAGTACTCGGGCACACGGACGGCCAACTTGAACCTGCGCAAGGAATCATCGGACAACTTCGAGCTTGGTTTCGGCACCAGGGGCTATGATTTGCTGGCTGAGGGTGACTCGTTGGGCCTCAAGGCTACCGGGTTTTACAACAACATCACCGACGGCATCCGCTCCAACCCGAGCAGCGCCAATGCACCGTACTTCGTCAACATCGCGGGCATGAGACTCTGGGGCCTCGAGCTTGAAGCCTCGTATGAAGCCGAGCAGATGTTTGCGCGGCTGGCCTATACGTTCACACGCGGCGAATACACCCAGGGGTTTACGGGTACTGGTGGCAGCGCGGCGACCAATGCCTCGAATACCCGCAACGTCGGCGACCCGCTGGACACGCTGCCGCAGGACAAGATCGTTGCTACGCTGGGGGGCCGGTTGCCCGAGCAAAATCTCGAGTTCGGCGTCAAGGTCACGCTGTCTGCCGACCCGATAGTGGCAGTTGCCACGACTCCAGCGTCTGGCAAGCCGGGCGGTTGGGCCACCGCTGACGTGTTCGCAAGCTGGAAGCCGGAGCAAGGCCAGTTCAAGGGGCTGGAAGCACAGTTCTCCATCGAGAACATCTTCGACACCGACTACCGCGAGAACCTGTCGATGGACCGCTCCAAGGGCCGCACCTTCAAGCTGACCCTGGCCAAGCAGTTCGACTACTAAGCAGACAATCCGGCCAGCAGCCCACGGCTGCTGGCCATTTGCTTCTAAAGATTGACGAGCAAGACCAAGGCGATTCCGCGGATCTCGCAGAGCTTCCCGCGTTGATATCGACTACGCCGATCTTGGAGACGGTAGTACGGACTTTCATCTCGCCGGGCGCCCGGCTATAATCGGCTGCGGAACATTTGATGGCGAAAGAAGCACCTCACAGTCGTCGTCGTGAGCTAGCCAGACCGGATGATCGCTAGGTCCAGGACGCCCCCGACTAAACCCACTATCTCCGTGTCAGCCTTTCACCCCGGCTGACAGCATTATGGCCTGCGTTACGCGGCGTTGAAAAATCAGATACAGCACTGCCACCAGCAGCGCCGCCAATATGGCTGCTGCGAGTTCGCGGGCGTAGTGCACGCCGAAGGCGTCGTTGACCTGGGTGATGCCGACGGCCACGTTCATCATCTCGGGTTTGGACACGGCGAGGAATGGCCAGAGGAATGCATTCCAGGCGCCAATGAAGGTGACGATGGCGAGGGCCGTGGTGACGCCCCAGTTCATCGGCAGGTAGATGCGGCTGAAGATGCGCCATTCGCTGGCGGAATCCATCTTTGCTGCTTCCCGATACTCCTTGGGTACGGAGTCAAAGAAGTTCTTGTAGACGATGATCACCACGGGGTGGATGAGCTGTGGCAGGATTACGCCCATCCAGGTGTTGATCAGCGATAGCTGCGCCATCAGGATGAAATGGTTGACGATCAGGGCGGTCAGCGGAACCATGAAGCTGGCGAGGATCAGGTACCAAAGCACAGTGCGGCCGGGGAACCTGAGCTGGGACAGGGCGTAGGCGGTCAGCGCGCTGGTCACCAGAGTGATGGCGGTGACGCCAAGCGAGGTCACCAGCGAGTTGACATACCAACGGCCGATCATGGTGTTGGCGAAGACCTCCCAATAGGCCTCGATGGTCCAGGTCCGCGGCAGGAATTCCACGGTCTTGGAGATGACCTGGGATTCGGGCTTCAGCGAGGTAATGACGCCCCAATAGATCGGGAAGGCCCAAAGTATGGCAAAGACCAGTGTGATCAGCGTCAGGATCAGGCCGCCGATATCGAACGCCCTGAGCTTGCGCGAAGTGGTCGTTGTGCCTGCAGCACCCAATGCCGGATTGCGGCTATCAGCGATGCTCATTTTTCACCTCGGGCACGAAGAAACTGGAACTGCAGCAAGGAGACGACGATGACGATGACAAACAGCGCGACGGAAATTGCTGCCGCGTAGCCCCCCTCGTTCTTCTGGAAGGCCTGGCTGTAGATATATTGCACCATCACCATCGACGGGTCCGGGCGCCCGCCCTGTACGAACAGATAGACCTGGTCGAAAATCTTGAGTTGCAGGATGAGCTGAATGGTCAGCACCAGCGCCGTCACCGGCCAGATCAGGGGCCAGGTAATGCGGCGGAAAATGGTCCAGCGGCTGGCATTGTCCAGCGCCGCGGCCTCGTAGATGTCGGTCGAAATCGAGCGCAGGCCAGACAGGAACAGCAGGATATTGAAGCCGCAGGTCCACCAGATGGTGACAAAAGCGACGGACGGCATGAACAGCCACTGGGTGCGGAACACCGGGGTGGGCTTTCCCAGAATAAGGGCAATCGGGTGTTGCATGATGCCGAACTGCAGGTCGAACATCCAGTTCCAGATGCGATAGACCACCGACACCGGCAGAATATAGGGCAGGAAGAACATCGCGAGGATGACGCTCTGCTGCCAGCCCTTGAGCCGGGAAACCATCATGGCGATGGCCAGCCCGATCAGAGTATTGGGGATCACCGTCAGCGCTACGAAATAGCCGGTGTTGCGAACCGAGGTCCAGAAGCGGCGGTCGTCGAACATCTCGACGTAATTCTCAATGCCGATCCACTTGCCGGGCCCGATCAGGGGCGCATCGGTGAAGCTGAGATAGACCATTTGCACTGTCGGCCACAGGAACAGCACGCCATAGATCAGCACGAAGGGCAAAATGAGAAGATAGGCGGCTACCCACTCTCGGCGTTGGTCTCTGATCATTGTGTTCCGGCCTTTAAACAAAAGGGGTCCGGCGACAAAAGCCGCCGGACCGGTCGTTCAGATTTAGTCGGCCTGGTCCTGCAGGTCGGCCTTCATCTCTTCGATGGCGGCCTGTGGCTCGAGTTCACCATTCATCGCCGGGCTGATGTAGTTGGCCACCGCGTCGTAAACGGGGGAGGCAACGCCAGCCAGCGTCGACTTCGGATCGAACACGGCAGTATCGGCCAGGATCGAATAGGTGGCATTAGGCTGCATGGTCTTGAACGCTTCGCTTTCGCGCGTTGGGGTATAGGCCGGGATATGGCCGGCACTCGCCCATGCGAGAGAGTTCTTGTTCATCCAGGAGATGACTTCGAGAACGGCGGCCTTCTTCTCAGGCGTCATTTCCTTGCCGACATTGTTCGGAATGGCAAAGCCATGCGAGTCAGCCCAGGTCGCCGGGTGATCGAAGAAGGTTGGGATTGCGATAGCACCCCATTCGAACCCGAGTTCACCCTTTGCAGCAAGGTCGGTCATGGTGGGAACTTCCCACACGCCATTGATGTGGAAAGCGGCGGCGCCCGAGGTAAACAGAGCAACCGAGCCTTCATATTCGGTCAGGGCCGGCGCATAGCCACCCGAAACCCAGCCAGCCATGGTTTCGACAGCCTTGACTGCCTTCGGGATGCTCTCGTCTGGGAAGAACGTGCCGTCGTCTCCGAGGAACACGCCGTCCTGTTGGCCGAACAGCGAGTAGAACACGCGCCATGGGGTGCCATCGCCCGAGGTCTGCAGCGACAGGGCATATTCCGAGCCGCCTTTCAGTTTTTCTAGGGCAGCAGTGAAGTTGTCGGCGCCGTCGAGGCCGGTGGGCAGGCCATCGGCACCAAGCAGACCAGCTTCAGCCAGCTTGTCCTTGTTGTAATAGAGAATGATCGAGTGGATATCGAACGGCACGGCATACTGCTTGCCGTCGCTCTGGCCAGCTTCCCAGTTGGCAGGGGCGAACGTGTCAGGCCCAAGGCCGACGCCCGCCAGATCGGTTGTGCTGATTTCAGCCAATGCACCCGACTGCACGCCAAGCGGCACGCGCGACAGATGGTAGGTCATGACGTCTGGACCTTCGCCGATGGCGGCCGAGGTCTGCACCTTGGTGTAGAAGGGGGTACCCCATTCCAGCGTCGTCGGCTGGATTTCGATCGTGTCGGCGTGTTCGGTGTTGAACTGCTCGATCAGGGCCTTCATGCGCACGCCGTCGCCGCCGCTGAGGAAATCCCACCAGACGACGTCTTCCTTCGCCTGCACACCGCCCACCGAGAGCAAGGCTACAGTCGACAGCATTGCGATCTTGAAAAGATTCTTCACGTTATCCTCCCTTGGGGTAAACCCCAGCGCCATTCCTCAGGACTTGCGTTGCACTGGCGAAGCGAACGCGCCTTTTTTCAGAAGACCGTTTGACGGCTCTGATTCTTCAAGAAGCCGCGCTTTGGCGCGAGGCTTCGAAATCGTATCCTGACCGCGGTTCAGGCGGCGGCGTGATAGGCTGTGCCGGCCTCGTCGAACACCATGGCTGCCTGACCATCGATCGCAATGCGGACAGGTTCCCCGGCCTGCACGCTGCTAACGCCATTGTCCTCGGCCACGAGTGTCGAGCCGTCGGCAAGGCGGGTATAAATGAGACTGCGCTCTCCCAGGCGCTCGACCACGTCAGCGACGCCTTCGATGTCGCCGTTGGGATCGATATGCGCCGCCTCGGCCCGGATGCCGAAGGTGAGGTTGCTGTTGGGAAGGCCCACGAAGGGTACCGAGGTCGTTACCGGCTTTTGCCCGGCAAAGCTGAAGGCAGCCTTGCCGCCGACATCGCTCACGGTAGTCACCGGCAGGAAACTCATTGCGGGCGATCCGACAAAGCTCGCCACAAAACGCGTGGCCGGGCGGGAGTAGATTTCCATCGGCGTACCGATCTGCTCGATGCGGCGGTTGTTCATCACCACGATGCGCGTGGCCAGAGTCATGGCCTCGGTCTGGTCGTGGGTCACAAAAATCATCGTCGCCTTGATGCGATTGTGAAGCTGCGCCAGCTCGAGCCGGGTGCGGACGCGAAGGCCCGCGTCGAGGTTGGACAGGGGCTCATCCAGCAGGAAGGCCTTTGGATCGCGAACGATAGCACGCCCGATGGCGACACGCTGGCGCTGGCCGCCGGACAGCTGCGCCGGTTTGCGCTCCAGCAACTGCGTGATTTCCAGCATGCGTGCTGCATCGTCGACGCGGCGGATGATTTCGGGCTTGGGCGTGCCGACGTTCTGCAGGCCGAACGACATGTTATCGCGTACCGTCATATGCGGGTAGAGCGCGTAATTCTGGAACACCATCGCGACGCCACGCTCATTAGGCGGCAACTGGTCGACGCGACGACCACCCAAATGGATTTCGCCCTCGGTGACGTCTTCGAGGCCGGCGATCATGCGCAGCAGGGTGGACTTACCGCAGCCCGAGGGGCCAAGGAAAACAATGAACTCGCCCGACTGGATATGCATGGACACCTTGTCCAATACGCTAACCGCGCCAAAGGACTTGCTGACCTCTTTGAGGACGATATCCGACATAAATTTCCTCTCCCGGGGCGCTTTGGGCGCCACTTGCTGCGAGCTCAGGGCCAAAACCCCGGCTCGCAGTCATTTGTAGTATTTTTCAGATGGAAGGCTTGGACGTCAATCCCATTAGGCGAAATAGTATCACAAAACCGGATAAATATCACAAATGTCGTCCGAGACGCATTTTGATAGGCGCCGATCAGTCGATCGGCTCCGCGTCGTCCGCCGCTTGCCGGGCCTTGCGGCGGGCGTTGTCGACCTGCTCGTGGGGCACCGATGCGGCGGGAAGGGTGGTGATGTCGCGCAGTGTCTTGAATGGCAGTTTCGGCTCACGGCCGGCAGTTAGCAAGCCGTTAACTTCCTGCTCTGTGTCCGTGACCTGAGTGTAGCAATAGCCCGCCACATGAGGCATGGCAGCGATAGCGGTGAAGATATCGCGCAGCCGGTCTTCGAAGTCGGCGGGGTCATTGACCGTGGAATAGCCGTGCCACTTTTCGCCCTGCTTGGGCAGGTAGCTGAGGCCGCCGAACTCGGTCAGCATCACCGGCGCATCGCCCAACTCGCGACCGCCGAGCACGATACGGCGGCGTGCCGGTCCCATGCCCTTCAGCATTGCCTCGATATCGGCCGTTTCATGGAAACGGCTCGATAGGCCGGCGCCGTCTGGAGCGTAGTCGTGCACCGACCAGATGTCGCTTTCCACCAGTTCCCAGCCATCGTTGGAGATAACGGGGCGGCTGGTGTCGAGCGCCTTGGTCAGGTGATATAGCGCGCTGGCATAATGGGCCTGGTCGGGGCGGTCGGAGATCTGCGAGACGCCCCAGCTTTCGTTCAAAGGCACCCAGGCAACGATGCAGGGATGGCTCTTGTCGCGCCGGATGGCCGCCATCCATTCCTTGGACAGTCGCTCGATGGCGGAGCTGGAAAAACCATAGGCGCTGGGCATTTCTTCCCAGACGATAAGGCCCAGCACATCGCACCAATAGAGGAAGCGCGGGTCTTCGATCTTCTGGTGAATGCGGACGCCGTTGAAGCCCATTTCCTTGATGAGTTCGACTTCTCGCTTCAGCGCCTCGGGGCTCGGGGCCGCTAGATGGGATTCCGGCCAGTAGTTTTGGCCAAGCACCATGCGCAGGTAATAGGGCAGGCCATTGAGCAGGAAGCGCTGGGCACCGACGCCGACGCTGCGCAGGCCGAGATAGGACTTCACATGGTCCGGCCGCTCGCCATTGAGCACGACTTCTACGTCTACGAGGTTGGGACGCTCGGGGGTCCACAGCAGGTAATCGCGATGCACGCCGTTTTCGAGTTGCGGCACGGCAATGTCAAAGCGCAGCTCGGCCTCGGTCAACACCATGGTCTGCTGGGCCAAAAGCTTGCCCTGAGCGCTGAGCTTGACGGTCAACGACACCGGAGCCGTCGGCACGGTGTTGAGGCGGACTTCGCAACTCACACGATGATGCGCCAGATCGGGCACAAAATGCAGATCGGTCAGGTGCAGGGCAGGTACGACGCTGAGCCACACCGGCTGCCATATGCCGCTGGTGCGGTGATACCAGATGGAGTGCGGCGCTTCGAGCCAGTCCTGCTTGCCACGGGGCATGCGGACATCCTGAGGCTGGTCCTCGGCGCGGACCACCACCACCTGATCGCCTTCGCCAAGAGCGTGCGTGACGTCGAGCGAGAATGGCACATGGCCGCCCTCATGATTGCCGACGCACTGGCCGTTGACCCACACCGTCGCCGCATAATCCACGGCACCAAAATTGAGCAGCAGCCTCTCGCCGGACTGCACACTTGGCGCGGAAAACGTCCTGCGATACCAGATGACCGGGTGAAATCCGGTTTCGCGCAGCCCCGAAAGCTCGCTTTCGGGAGGAAACGGCACCACGATCTGGCGATCGAAAATGTCCGGCCGCTGCCACCAGTTTTGGCCGATACCTGTATCGCCGTCGTCATGAGCGAAGCCCCATGAGCCGCACAGATCGATCCAGTTGTCGCGCTGGAATTGCGGATCGGGCGCAAGCGTGGTTGTGGCTTGGATGTTGGTCATGGTTCCTCCGGTTCAGTGACCAGCTCTCTGAAGGCCGGCTTGCTAAATTTGTTTAGCAAGCTGAGGCAGGTGCGCTATCTTGTCAAGGATGGCGACAGGGAGGCGACGTGAAAAATCGGGTGAAAATGGTCGATATCGCGCGGGCTGCGAATGTCTCGCGCACTGCAGTTTCGCTGATCCTCAACCAGATTCCTGGAATGCGAATAGCCCCGGCAACGCGCCAACGCGTGCTCAATATCGCCCGCGAGCTCGGCTACGACCCCGGCCCCAGGCTTGAGAATTTAGGCCAGGAAAACAAGCGGCTGTTTGGCGTCCTGATCAATGAAATTTCCTCAGCCTACCCGATCGATCTCATCTACGGGCTACAGAGTTGGGCCAATGGTCAGGGCGTTCAGATCATCATCCAGGTCTCGGATGGCATCCCCGACCGGGAGCTGGCGGCACTCGACAACTTTGCCCGATTCGGGGTGCAGGGCGTCGTATATGCCAGCAGCTTTTCGGCCATAGCTGAGCCGCCCGAAGCGCTTGGCAGCTTTAGGCACGTGATGCTGAATTGCCGGCGCGAGGACAGCTCCGGCTTTGCCGTGCTGCCGGCAGAACGTCATGGGGGCGCTGTTGCAACGCAGCATCTGGTCGACATCGGCCGTCGGCGCATTGCCACCATAACCGGCGATCCTTGGCAATTTGCCAGCAGGGAGCGACTGGCCGGCTATCGCCGCACGCTCAACAAAGCGGGCCTCAATCTGGGCAAGACCTATGAGGGAGTGAGCGATTGGGGCCATGTCTCCGGCTACCGGGCGGCGCGCGAACTGTTTGCTCTCGACCAACCCCCAGACGCGATCTTTGGGCAGAACGACATCATCATACGAGGGGTGTTGGCGGCAGCACGCGACGCCGGATTGCGCGTGCCGCAAGATTTGGCGCTCGTCGGCTATGACGATCGCGAATTTGCGAAATTCCAGGAGATAACCAGCATCACGCTGCCTTTTGTCGAGATGGCAGAACGCGCCTTAGGCGAGTTGGCGGGCATCGGCGAGCTGGGCAGCAAGACGGTGTTTCTGCCCGGAACCCTCGTTCCAAGAGGGAGCTCAATCGATACAACAACGGGGCTGCCGACTTGATTACATCAGAACTTTTGATACACACTTCGCCCAGGTCTTGAATTTGGGATGCCATGAGCCGCAATTTTTTGGTTATCGACCCTGAAGATGGCATCGCGGTGCTTAAGGGGCTAGCGTCATCCATCCGCATCAAGATGCTGAAGCTGTTGCATGTCGAGGGGCCGATGAACGGCAACGACATCGCGGCGCGACTGGGGCTGCCGCAATCGACCGTATCGACGAATTTGCAGATTCTCGAGAGCGCCGGACTGATCCGCACCGAGACGCAAAAGGCCCGCAAGGGTAACCAGAAGATTTGCCATTCCACCTTCGACGAGGTGCTGGTGATGTTCAAGGAAGACATTAAACCGCGCTCGAACGTGATCGAAGTGGCAATGCCGCTCGGACTTTACACAAGCTGCGAGGTGTCGGCGCCATGCGGTCTGTGTTCGGTGGACGGCATCATTGGATTGCTGGACGTTCCAGACACGTTTCTCGACCCAGGACGCATGAAGACCGGCCTTATATGGTTCACGCGCGGCTTTGTGGAATACCAGTTTCCCAACAATGCCAAGCTTGCGCAAAACACCATCGAGGTGATGGAATTCTCGATGGAGTTAAGCTCGGAAGTGCCTGGAACCTCGGCAGATTGGCCTAGCGACATCACACTATCGGTCAATGGCACCGAGATTGGCACCTGGATGTCGACCGGCGACTACGGCGACAAGCGCGGCGTCTATACGCCTAACTGGTGGAAGCTAAAGGGCAGCCAATATGGCAAGCTCAAGAGCTGGCGTGTGACGACGGACGGCACCTATGTAGACGGCATGAAGATTTCGCCGGTATCGCTGGTCGATCTGGACCTGGCCAATCACCGGTCGATACGGCTACGAATTGCGGTGAAGGAGGATGCACTGCATCCCGGAGGCATCAATATTTTTGGCCGAGGTTTCGGAAATTACGACCAGGACATCATCTTGCGCCTGCAAACGGCGCGTTAGCCGGATAGTCCCGTGAATGGCCCCAACAGGGGCGTCCGTGTGAAAAATGGCGCGCGACACTCTTGCACCCGTCGAACGTCATCGTTATTACCGAATTCATGATACAAATCCGGAAACCGGATGAAAAAGGGAGGCCGCGATGAAGTCGACGGTTATCGCGAACAAAGACTTTACGATTTCCAAGATTGATGGCCGCGTTTATGGCGCTTTTCTGGAGCACTTGGGGCGGGCGATCTATGAAGGCATCTACGAGCCTGATCATCCGACGGCAGATGAAAATGGCATGCGTGGCGATGTCGTTGACCTCGTCAAGAAGCTCAATGTTCCAGTCGTGCGCTATCCCGGCGGCAATTTCGTTTCAGCCTACAATTGGGAAGATGGCGTCGGCCCGCGTGAACAGCGCCCGGTTCGTCTGGACCTCGCCTGGCATACCTCGGAGAGCAACGCCGTCGGCATCCACGAATTTGCCGACTGGTGCGCCACCGTTGGCACGGAGATGATGCTGGCCGTCAATCTCGGCTCGCGCGGCGTCGACGAGGCGCGCAATTTTCTGGAATACGTCAATCATCCCGGCGGCTCCTATTGGTCCGACCTACGGATCAAGAATGGCCGCAAGGAACCTTTCAACGTTAAGTTGTGGTGCCTGGGCAACGAGATGGACGGGCCGTGGCAAGTCGGCCAGAAAGACGCGACCGAATACGGCAAGCTCGCCGCCAATACAGCGCGTGCCATGCGCATGTTTGACAAGTCTCTGGAGCTGATCGTCTGCGGTTCATCCAACCCGGACATGGCCAGCTATCCCGACTGGGAACGGATCGTCCTCGAGCACACCTATGACGAGGTCAACTACATCTCGCTGCATATGTACTTCGCCAATAGGGACGACAACACGCCCAATTTCCTCGGTCTGGCGGAGAAACTCGACACCTATATTGAGACCGTTGCCTCGACCATCAAGCAGGTCAAGGCCAAGCGCAAGTCGAAGCGCGATGTCTACATCTGCTTTGACGAATGGAACGTCTGGTACCATTCCAACAAGAAGGATCGCGAGATCCTCGAAGGCAACAGTGGCTGGCCGCATGCGCCGGGACTGCTCGAAGACATCTACAATTTCGAAGACGTGCTGATGGTGGGGTTGATCCTCAACACCTTCATCCGTCGCTCGGACGTTGTGAAGATCGCCTGCATCGCCCAGCTGGTGAACGTCATTGCCCCGATCATGACCGAAAAAGGCGGCCCGGCTTGGGCGCAGACCATCTACTACCCCTATTACTTCGCCTCTGTGTTTGGCCGCGGCACCGCCCTGCAGCTACAGGTCAATTCGCCAGCCTATGCAACGACGCATGCCGCTGAAACGCCGTTTGTCGACGTGGCGGGTGTTCAGGCCGACGATGGCACACTGACATTCTTCCTGGTCAATCGGCATACGAGCGAAAGCATTGAGACCGAGGTCGACCTGCAGGGCTTTACAGGCGGTGTTGTGATCGACCAGCAAGTGATGACCAATCCCGACCTCAAGGCCGTCAATACGGCCAACGAGCAGGATAAAGTGGCGCCACGCAAGGGCGACGATGCCAAGATCGTCGGCAGCAAACTGTCGGTAAACTTGCCGCCGTATTCGTATCAGATGGTCCGGGTGCGCGTGAGCTAAGCCGCTTTTCCCAGACCAGCAGTTAGAGGGTCGCGCCCAAGCGCGGCCCTTTTTGTTTTGCTATTCGGTGCCCATGACCAGGCCTTCGATATCGTGCTTTTGTGTGACCGGCACGAGTTCGTCGGCAACCCGGCAAACCAGGTGATCACGGACAATCGGCGGCAGGGCGTCATGATATTGCTGGGTGACCATCATGTCGTGCAGTTCGGCATGTCCGGCGCCGGGTGAATCGACCCCGAGCACCAGCACCGGCCGGGCGATCGGCGAGTCGTGCCGCGTCCCACGATGCATCATCAGCGCCGAGCGGCAGGAGATGTCGCCAAGCTGCGGATGCTTGCGCAGTGCCCGCTCGGTGTAGCGATCCCAGGAATCCTTCTCCGGGAACATCTCGTGTTTCCAGCTGCGGCCATCGTCATATTGCGTGCCAGGGGCACATTCGAACGGGCCCATGTCAGGGGTGACATCGACGCCGGTCAGGTTGAAGGCCAGCGAGGTCAGGCGCTTGTCGTTGTAGGTGTCCGGTGGCGACGGAAAATCGCGATGCCAGGGCTGGTTCATCGCCCCTTGGAAGGGTGTGTCAAAGCCGATTTCAACGATCTGATAGTCGTCGCCCAGCACCGCGCGGCACATGCCCACCACCCAGGGATGGGTCGTCAGTTCGACAAAGCCGCCAAATTCTTCGGGATGGATTTCCACATACCAGCGGCGCGGGCCCCGACCGACGGCGCCGCCCGGCCGCTGGATCGCGGCCCAAAACGCCTTCATCATGTCTTCGCGCATTGCCTCGGCCCATTCCCGGGAGAAGGCGGCTTTGTGTCCCACAATGCCATCCTGCATAAGGGTGGCGTGATCGTTTTCGATGGAGAGGACTGGATCGGTCATAAGAGGTTTTCCTTCGATTAGGTTCTAGTAGTCTCGCCCGCAACCAGCCGGGCTTGAAGAATGACGACCACCAGCAGGAACGCCCCGCGGATTACTGATTGCCAATAGGCGGAGAGCGATATCCAGCCCAGGCCATTCTCGAAATTCAGCACCGTGAACAGGATGCCGAGCAGCAGCACGCCCGCCAGTGTGGCGCCAACGGACCCGACCCCGCCGGTCAGCAGCGTGCCGCCGACCACCACCGAGGCGATGGCAAACAGTTCCCAGCCCACACCCTCGATAGGCTGGCCGGCGCCGAACTGGGCGGCGAGGACAACTCCAGCAAGGCCCGCCAGCCCCCCGCTGGCAACATAGGCAAGTGTCTTGATGCGATCGGCGGGAAGACCCATCAGCTTGGCCGATTCCTCGCTACCACCCACCGCGAGCACCCCGCGGCCGGTCGCCGTGTAGTTCAACACCAGCCACCCGAGGATAAAGGCGATCGTGGCAATGATCGCCGGGATCGGCAGACCGATGAAATTGCCCTGGCCGAGTTCGGTGAAGCCGGATTGGTAAGACACCGGCACCGAGCGGTTGTTCGCCAACAGGAGCGCGGTCCCGCTGGCGGCGAGCATCGAGGCGAGGGTGGCGATGAATGGCATGATGTGCATGCGGGTGATCATCACTGCATTGATCAGCCCGACCACAAGGCCGACAGCCACGCCTGCAACCACACCCGCAACTGGTCCGTAAGGGCTGGCATAGGCGGCGGCGACACTGCCCAGCGCGGCGACCGTGCCGACCGAAAGATCGATCCCGCCGGTCATGATGACGAAGCACATGCCCAGCGCCACCAGGGCGAACATCGAATTGTAGCGAAGCACGCTCATGATATTGAACAGGCCGAGAAAATTCTCATAGCGAAGGTAGCCAAAGAGGATCAGCAGGGCGAGTGCGATGAGCACTCCATAGGAGCCCACCATGCGGGCGAGGTGAATGCGGGTCATGCGCTGCGTCCCTGCTGCTGCACCCAGACGGCGGCAATGATGATGACGGCCTGCGCCACCTGCGCCACGGAGTCCGGGACGCCATTGGCGAGTAGCGTATAGCGCACCAGTTGGATGGTCAGAGCTCCGAGCAGGGTGCCGATGATCGACGCGCGGCCACCACTGAGCAGCGTGCCGCCGACGGCAACTGCCGCGATGGCGTCAAGCTCCATACCGAGGCCGACGAGATTGGCGTCGCTGGCCGAATTGATGGCGATGACCACCAGCCCGGCAATGCCGGCGCAGAAACCGGAAACGGCATAGACGACCAGCTTGACTTTTTTCACCGCAATGCCGGAAAGGCCCGAGGCTTTTTCGTTGCCGCCGATGGCGAGAATCTGGCGGCCGAATACCGTTTTGCGGATCACCCAGGCGGCAATGATTACCAGTACCAGCATAACGATGACCTGGAACGGAATGCCCAACACGCGGCCAAGGCCGATGAACTGGAATTCGGGGACCTTGAAGGTCTGCAACTGTCCATTGGTCATCACTTGGGCGATGCCGCGGCCGGCGATGAACAGCACCAGTGTGGCAATGATCGGCTGGATACGGAAACGGGCGATCAGCCAGCCGTTGAACAGGCCCAGCAAGGTCGCCACGCCGACGGCGATGATGATGGCCAGCGCCACGGCGAGATAAATATTGCCGATGGGAAACAGCTTGCTCATGAACACCATCGGCGCCAGAGCACCAGAAATCGACATCAACGAGCCGACCGAGAGGTCGATGCCGCCGGTGGCGATGACCAGCGTCATGCCTACGGCGACGATGACGATGGTACAAACCTGGGTCAGGTTGACGTTGAGCGTCTGCAGCGTGGCGAAATTGGTGGTGAAGATCAGGTTGAAGACGATCAGCAGCACCAGCGCAATGACAGTGCCGTAGCGGGCCAGCAGGTCGAACGGGTTGATCGGCCGTCGTTCGATGACGGTGGCGCGGGTCGCGTCGGTCATCGTGCGGCCTCCGGGCTACCTTCGGCCATGGCGGCCATGATCGCATCTTCACTGGCCTCGGCACGGGTCATCTCCGACACGGTCAGCCCTTCGCGCAGCACGAAAACGCGGTCGGCGCCCTCGATGACTTCTTCGAGCTCGGACGAGATCATCAGGACGGCGAGACCGTCATCGGCCAGCGACTTGATCAGCGCCTGGATTTCGCCCTTGGCGCCGACATCGATGCCGCGGGTGGGTTCGTCCAGAATGAGCAGCCGCGGTTCGGTGGCTAGCCAGCGGCCGAGCAGTACTTTCTGCTGGTTGCCACCGGAGAGCTCGCGGATCTTCTGGTTTGGGCCGGAGCATTTGATCGACAGGGCCTTGATGAATTTTTCGACGACGACGCGTTGGCGGGCCTCATCGATGATGCCGGATTTGGCCAGCTTGGGCATTAGCGCCAGCATCATGTTTTCGGCAACGCTCATATCGGGAACGATGCCCTCGGCCTTGCGGTCTTCAGTGCAGAAGCCGAGACCGGCGGCAATGGCGTCGATAGGGCTGGCCGGATCATACGGCGCCCCACCCAGCGTCATGGTGCCACCGCTGCGCTTGTCGGCGGCAAAGGCGAGGCGGGCGGTTTCGGTGCGACCGGCGCCCAGCAGGCCGGCAAAGCCGGCGATTTCGCCGCGGCGGATCGAGAAGCTGACATCGCGCACCGCGCTGCCGGCGCTGAGGTGCTCGGCCGCAAACAGCGTCTCGCCCAGCTTGGCCGGGTCACGATCGGTAAAGGCCGTGGCGTGGCCTTCGACGCGGGCAATCTCGCGGCCCAGCATGGAGGACACGAGGTCGAGCTTGCCGATGCCGCTGATCTCGGCAACCCGCACCGTGCGGCCATCACGCATGATGGTTACTCGATCACAGACGGCATAAAGCTCGTCGAGCTTGTGGCTGACGAAAACTACCGAGACACCCTCGGCCTTGAGCTGGCGAATGACGTCGAACAAAACACCGACTTCGCGCTCGTCCAGCGACGAGGTTGGTTCGTCCATTATCACCAGCTTGGCGTCAAAACCAATGGCACGGGCGATGGCGACCATCTGCTGGGTTGCGGTAGAGAATTCCATCACTGGGCGGCGAACATCGGCCTTGATGTTGAAACGGGCGAGCAGCCGTTCGGCCTCGGCATGCATGGCGCCCCAATCGAGCAGGCCAAAGCGCCGCTTTTCGCGACCCAGACAGATATTCTCGGTAATCGAGCGATAGGGGACGAGGTTGATTTCCTGATAAATCGTGGAAATGCCGCTGGCCTGGGCCTGCTGCGGCGAGGTGACCTCGAATGGCTTGCCATCGAAGCTGACGCTGCCTGCATCCTTTTTATGATAGCCGGTCAGCACCTTGATCAGGGTAGATTTACCAGCGCCATTCTGACCGATCAGCGCATGCACTTCGCCCCGGCGCACCTCGAAACTGGCGCCGATCAATGCAGGAATGCCGGCAAAGCGCTTGTCCACGCCCGCCATTGCGAGCAGCAGATCCTCACCCATCCTTGCTACCTTTTTTAGTTCAGCATCGTTCGAAGCGACGCAGAATTCAAGTGCGTCCAGTGGACGAATCAAAGCCAGAAAAAAGCCCCTTCGGCCCGGGAGTATGGGCCGAAGGGGCCTCTGGAGGACCTCTTAGTAAGCGGTCGGGAGCAGTTCCTTGGCGTTGGTGGCGTCGTAGAACTGATCGGGATTGATGATCATCGGTGCAATGGTCTCGCCATTGGCATAGGCCACGGCGGTGTCAAAAGCTTTGGGGCCAAAGCGCGGATTGCACTCGACCACGGCAGCGATCTTGCCCTCGACAACCAAGCCGACGGCTTCCTTGCCGCCGTCGATGGAGAGGATCAGCACATCGGTGCCAGGAACCTTGCCAGCCGCTTCGACAGCTGAGATGGCGCCGATGGCCATTTCGTCGTTGTGGGCATAGATGACATTGGCTTCCGGATGCGCCTGCAGCAGGGTTTCGGCAACCTGGCGACCAAGGTCGCGGTTGAAGTCGCCGGTCTGGCTGGCCAGGATCTTGAAGTCGGGATTGGCCGCGATGACGTCGTCAAAGCCCTTCTTGCGATCATTGGCGGGGGACGAACCGGTGGTGCCTTCGAGCTCAATGATGTTGGTCTTGCCATTGGCATTGGCGACCAGCCAGTCGCCGACGCGCTGACCCTCTTCGATGAAGTTCGAGCCGATGAAGCACACGTAGTCTTCGCCGGCCTTGGCAAGCGACTGATCGACGTTGCGGTCCAGCAGGATTACGGGAATGCCTGCGCCCTTTGCGGCCATGATGGCCGGGATCAGTGGAACTTCTTCGCGTGGAGCGAGGAAGATAAGGTCAACGCCTTGGGCGATCATCGAATTGACGTCGGAAACCTGCTTGGCGGCAGAGCCGGCGGCATCGGTATAGACCAGTTGCCAGCCGCGCTTCTTGGCTTCGTCCTGCATCGAAGCAGTCTGGGCCAGGCGCCATGGGTTGTTCGATTCGGTCTGGGCGAAGCCGACCTTGTAGGTGTCTTTCTTGGCCAGCGGCGGCACGGCGGCAAAGGCGCGCGACGCCATCAGCGATGCTGCAGCGGCGGCCGATGAAATAAGCAGAGTGCGACGAGATATCGTCATGCGTTTTCCTCCCAAAAAACGGATCGCGGGTTTTCCGCAAACTTGGTGTGGCTCCCTGCCACCAGATGATCCTTGCGCGTTGATCAAACCTAGTCAATTATTATTATTAATAAACATTAG
>NZ_LAPV01000135.1 GCF_000971275.1 Devosia psychrophila
CCATGGCAAGTTCCTCTCGTTGAAGGGAACTCCATGGTCAGATCAGCTGCCGCTCGATCAAAAGCTTATAATGAAACCGAGACCCCGCCGCCCGCACCCTCCCGCGAAGCGGGTTCGTGCATGGGGCCGGAAGTGCTTTCGCTCACCTGCTGCTGAACCGCAGCTATATCGCCTCCAGATTCGCCGTGTAACCATCTCCTGGCGAACTACAACAGACCTCTCAATGTCGAGACCACCAGTTGATGGTCTTCGACGTCAGGCAGCCCGCTCACTGCTGCAGCGCCTACAACACCGACGCCCCTGATGATGATCGGTACCCCACCGCCGCTGGCCGCGAAATCCTCGCGGGGCAGCCGGTAACGGTCGTGGAAATCCACCGACTTGTTCTCGCAGAGCAGCCGCATATAGAGCGAACTCTGGTGAAAGCGCAGGGCCACTGCCCGCTTGCGGCGGACCCAGTCGAGATTGTCGGGAGTGGCGCCAGGCAACAGCGCGAAAAAGGCCGGTGTCGCGCCATGGGATACCTCAATGCCGATCGGCAGCCGCCGTTCGGCGGCAATCTCTCGGATCCGGCGCCCAAGCTGCCAGGCCATTTCGAGATCAAACGAGGAAAGCACAAGCCCGGCCTGTTCGGCGGCGAGCTCGTCCATCGTGGGGGTAATCAATTATTGCTCCATGAGACAGGGTGGGGCCGGACCTGGAAGTCAGGCGATCGAATAGCCGCCGTCAACGGTGAGGATCGAGCCGGTAACGAAGGAAGCGGCAGGAGATGACAGGAACAGCGCGGCGCTGGCCACCTCGTCAGGATGGCCCCAGCGCCTGAGTGGGGTGCGCGCGAGGATGGGCGCCGAGCGGTCGGGATCGTCGCGCAGCGGCTGGGTCAGCGGGGTCGCGATCCAGCCAGGCGCCACCGCATTGACCCGGATGGGATCGTCGGCATAGGCGATGGCGAGGGATTTGGTGAGCTGGGCTATGCCGCCCTTGCTCGCGGCATAGCCGGGCACCAGTCCGCCGCCAAAAAAGGACAGCATGGACGCCAGGTTGACAATGCTGCCCTGCCCCGACTGCCCCAGCGCGCTGCGGGCGGCGGTGCAGAGCCGCATGGTGCCGCTGAGATTGACGGCAACGACCTGTTCGAACACCACCGGGTCGAGCTCGTCGCCGCGCCGGATCATGCCCGCGCAGTTGACCAGGACGTCCAGAGTTTGAAAGTCGGCCAGCAGGCCGGTGATGGCATCGGCGTCGCGCACGTCGAGGACGGAGAAATCGACGCCATCGAAATCGCTGATGGCCTGCAGCGGGTCGATCTCCCTCCGGGCAATGCCAGTGGCGAAAACCTGGGCCCCCGCCGCTCGATAGGCCCGCACCATGGCTGCACCAATGCCGGAAGTACCGCCGGTGACGAGCACGCGCTTGCCGGCAAACCACCCCTTGGCCCAGTCGTAGCTGCCCAAGGGCATGGCGAAACCGTCAGCGGATGAACTGGTCGACATAGTCCGCCCCTAGGCCGCATTGGGCGTAATGGGCGCGGCACATGTCGATCTTGGTGAACACGTCCTCATAGCCGATATGCTCATTGGCCTCGTTGAGATAGACCATCGAGCCGGTGATGTTAAAGAAGGTGATCATCTCCTCGACGTCCTCGGGCACCAACAGGGTGTGGATCTCGCCCGGCGGCTCGAAGACATAGGAGCCGGTTTCGGCGACCCAGTTGTGTTCCCGATAGTGCCAGCGCCCCTTGATGACATAGCCATGCACCGGATTGGGATGCAGGTGCCGCGACAGCACGCCGGCGCGCCGCACGCGCAGCAGATTGCACCACTGGCCGACCATGGTGTTGAGCAGCAAGGGCCTGAACCACACGCCTTCGGCCTGTGGCACCCAGACCCGCTCGTCCTCGGGGACAGCGGGGACCGCGATCTCGAGCGGCGCCAGGGGATGCGCCGAGCCGGTCATGTTGCTGTACATTGTGCGATCCTTAGCTGTGAGACGGCCGGGCAGCGCGCCAGGCCTGATACTCGTCCTCGACTCCGGCAGTCAGCGGATAGTATTTCCGCAAATCGGCACCCTGGGAAAGCCGGAAACGCGCAAATTCTTCCCATTCGGCGTGTTTGCTGGCTTCTTTGATCAGTTCCTCGGCCATGGCGACCGGAACGACCACGACGCCGTCGTCATCGGCCACGATAATGTCGCCGGGCATGACCAGCGCGCCGCCACAGGCGACGGGGACGTTGACGGCAAAGGGGATCAGGTTGGTCTGGGCATGGTAGTTGGGCGTTACGCCCTTGACCCATATGCCCAGGTCCAGCTCGGCCGCTTTGGCGGAATCGCGGATGCAGCCGTCCACAACGATGCCGGCGCCGCCGCGGCCGGCCAGATAGGTCAGCATCATCTCGCCAAAAATGCCGCTGCCCATGTCGCCGCGGGCATCGACCACCACCATGTCGCCGGCCTGGGCCGGGTAGAGCACGTGGCGGTGCAGCTGACGCTCGGGATTGTCATATTCGTTGGAGCCGTAGAGATCCTCGCGCTTGGGCATCATCTGCAGCGTCAGCGCCGGGCCGGCCACCGAGCGGCCAGTTTTAAGCGGCAGGGGTCCATGGATCTGGGCATCACGGATGCCCATCAGGCTGAGTTCGCTGCTGGCCGTGGCCGTGCCGATCAGCGCCAGCGCCTCGCAATGAGCGCGGGGGGGACGGGAAATGTCGCGGATATCGGAAGGAGATTGCACGTTGTGGCCTCTGGAACAGGAGTAGGAAAAAAGGCTCAGACCCAGCCGCCATCGGCGACATAGTTCTGACCGGTAATGGCGCTGGCATCTTCGGACGCCAGGAACAGAGCAAGCTTGACGATATCGTCGGGAAAGATGCGCCGTTTGATGGCCTGGCGCGCCTGCCGCTCGGCATAGGCCTCGGGCGTCAGCCAGAGCTCGAGCTGCCGCTTGGTGACGATCCAGCTCGGCGTGATGGCATTGACGCGGATATTGTCGGGGCCGTCGGCGGCGAGGAACTGGCCCCCTGAAATGTGACCGCCGAGGATGTTCATCGATGGCGAACCGATGAAGGAGGCCACGAACAAATTGCGCGGAAAGTCGTAGAGCTCGAGCGGCGTGCCGATCTGTTCGACGATGCCGTCATGCAGGCTTCCTCGATCAGCTCGACGCCGAGGCCCGGAGCGGTTGGCACAAGAATGAAGCCGTTTTCGAACTGCAGCGTTTCGCGCACCAGTTCCTTGCGCCAGGGCACGTCAACCGAGACGGTTTCGAACACCGAAAAGTTCGGAATGGCGACCGAGAGATGGAGCGTCATGGCATTCATCACCGGGCCGACCGAATTGTGCGGCGCCAGCGGTATCAGGTGAGTATGGGCCAGATGCGCCACCCGCTTGGTCTCGCCCATGCCGCCGGCGTGAGACACGTCGGGCTGCAGGATATCGATAGCCTTCTTGCTCAATGCCTCGAGGAACCGTGCCGGCTCGTAGAAGCGCTCGCCCGCCGCGATCGGCACCGGGCTATTGGCGCGCACATCGGCCAAGGCATCGATGCTTTCAGGCGGCGTCGGCCCTTCGATCCAGGTCAGATCGAAGGGCGCCAGCGCCCTGCACATGGCAATGGCGGTGGGCACGTTGAGCCGGCCATGCACGTCCAGCATGAGGTCGACATCGGGGCCGACGGCATCGCGCACCGCATCGACGATCTCGATGGTGGAGCGCCGCTGCTTGCGGTCCATTTCCAGATCGGCGGTGTCGAACGGGTCCCATTTGAGCGCGCGATAGCCCATGGCGACGGCCTTGCGGGCATTGTCGGCATATTGCTCGGGTGTCACCGCGCCGAAGAACCAGTGATTGGCATAGCAGGCGACGCGGTCGCGATATTTGCCGCCGAGCAGTTCGAAGACCGGCACGCCCCGCGCCTTGCCCTTGATGTCGAGCAGGGCCGCCTCGATGCCGCCCAGGGCGGTGCGGAAAACCGCGCCGGTGCGCCAATAACTGTCGCGATGGAGTTGCTCGATGATGGCATCGACCGCGAACGCGTCCTTGCCGATCAGCACGCATTGGAGTTCTTCGAGCGCGCGACGACGGTGTTGGTCTTCCATTCCAGCGTCGCCTCGCCGACGCCGTCGATACCGTCATCGGTATAGAGTTTGACGAAGACGAAATTGGTGCGCGAGACATTGGCGACGAACGTCTTGAGAGCAGTGATTTTCATTGAGCTGGTACCGGTGAAGTGCTGTCGGCCATGGCGGCCTCCAGAATGGATCGGTAGTCCTCGGCCGAAGCGAGGCGCGGATTGGTGCCGTGGCTGTGATCGGCCAGGGCCCGCTCGATGACCCAGGCAAAGTGGCCGCGGGTTACACCCATGGCCGCGAGGCCTTCGGGCAGGCCGAAGCTGGCATTGAGCGCTTCGAGCGCCGCGGCCAGATCCGCCTCAGGCGCCAGGCCCAAGGCCTGCTTGAGACGGCCGAGCTTTTCGCCCAGCACCGCAGCGTTGAAGCGCAGGACCAGCGGCATCAGGATGGCGTTGAGCGTCCCGTGATGCAGCTTGAGGTCCTGCAACCCACCCAAGGCATGGCTCAGCGAATGCACGGCGCCGAGGCCCTTCTGGAACGAGAGGCCGCCATGCAGTGCGCCAAGCATGACCTCGGTGCGCGCCGCCAGATCCACGCCCGTGGCAAAGGCGGTCGGCAGGTTGCGCCAGATGCGGCCGGCCCCATCGAGCGCGATGGCATCGGCGGTCGGGTTGATGCGGGGCGACGAGAAGGTTTCGATGCAGTGCGAGAGACCGTCGAGCCCCGTTGCGGCCGTCAGCATGGGCGGCAAAGCCAGGGTCAGTTCGGGATCGCAAATGGCGCGGCGCGGGATGAGATGGGGGCTGATAATGCCCAGCTTGCGCCCGTCAGAGAGGGTGAGCAACGCGGCACGGCCCACTTCCGCGCCAGTGCCGGCCGTGGTGGGCACGGCGATGACCGGCGCCACCGGACCGATGCGCTCGAGCCCGCCATAAATGGCGGCAAACTGCTCCAGGCTCCCCTCATGGGTAGCCAGCAGGGCCACGCCCTTGGCCAGATCAATGGGAGAGCCACCACCCAGTGCGACAATGCCGTCGCAGCTCTGCGCCCGATAGATCGACAGCGCCTCGGCCACCGCCGTTTCGGTCGGATTGGGCGGCGTCCCCAGATAAACGGCATGCTGAGCCGGCAACAGTGCCTGAACCTTTGCCACGACGCCGGCTTTTTCAAGGCCGGAGTCCGATACTAGCAACGGGCGACTGACGCCCAGTTCAGCCAGTGCTGCCGGCAGTCCGGCCAATTCGCCAACGCCAAAATCGATTGCTGTCAGATAGGTGATACGAGCCATGGTTCAGTGCCTCCTGATGCGGGCTACCGCCTGCATCAGCATGGAATTTTCTGCCATCTGCATCAGTTCCATGCGATGACCTTCGGGGTCTGCGATCCTGCACTGCCAGTTGCGATCGGCCTCCAGCGCCTTTGGACGAACGCGATCTGGTAATGGAGCACAGTGCGATGCCGGGCAGTCCGGGACGGTCACGCGGAATCCTCCTCAAAGACGTCGTAGCGCCGCCGGACATCCTTCGGATAATCCAAATATGAACTTGGGTAGTTCACAATTATATGATGGTCTCAACGTGGTTTTTGTCAACCGTGAAGCAGGACCGATGAGCGTTCCGAACGACGGCCCCGCCAGCAAGCACACCATTCCGGTGATCGACCGGATGATGGAGCTGCTCGGAGCGGTGGAGCAGCGCGAGGCCGGCATGACGATCAGCGACCTGATCGTGGTGCTGGGCCTGCCCCGGACCACGGTCTACCGCATTCTCAACACGCTGCAGCGCCACGACATGGTGCGCCGTGACGATGCAGGCGTCTACCATCTCGGCCGGCGCCTGCTGACCCTGGCCTCGCACGTCATTGCCCGCTCCAGCGACATCGACATCGCGGCCATCTGCCAGCCGGTGCTGGACAGACTGGCGGCCGAGCTGGGCGACGGCGTCAAGCTCAGCGTGCTTGATGCGGAGGGCATTCTGGTGCTGGCTGCTGCCCCCGGGCGGCGCGAATATGCACTCACCGTGGCGCCGGGCCAGCGCATGCCGATCCATGCCGGCGCGGCCAGCAAGCTGCTGCTGGCTTATCTCGAGCCCGACGCGCTCGATACCTGGCTGAGTAAGCCGCTAGTTGGCTATACCAGCAAGACCATTACCGATCCAAAGCGCCTGCGCAGCGAATTGCAGCGCATAAGACGGCTGGGCTGGGCGCATGACAAGGGCGAGAACGCTCCCAGCATTCACGCCTATGCCGCGCCCGTATTCACCAAGTCTGGCAAGGTGGTGGCTGCCCTCAGCATACCCTTCCTTTCCGGCACCGAAGCCACCCGCATGGAAGTGATCCGCATGGCAACGATCGACGCTGCGGCCGCCATAAGCCGTGCCATGCCCGTCTAAGAGAAGGCCCTGGGAGGGGAAAATGAAGATTGTTGATCTCAAATGCGCCATCATCGGCAAGAGCCCGGTCGTGCGCATCGTCACCGACGAGGGCATTTCCGGCTATGCCCAGGCTGAAACCTGGAAGCCCTATTTGAAGCCGCATATCCTGGCCTTTCGCGAAGCGCTGATCGGCGAAGACCCCACGCTGGTCGAGCGCGTCATGCTCAAGATCCGCCAGCGCGGCGGCTTCAAGCCCTGGGGCACCGCCGTCAGCGTTATCGAAATGGCGCTATGGGACCTGGCTGGCAAGGGGGCGGGGCTGCCAGTGCACAAGCTGTTGGGCGGCAAGATCCGCGACAAGGTGCGCGTCTATAATGGCGCCATCCGCTTTCCTTTTACCGGCCACCAGCCGCAGGATTATGCCGACGACATGGCCAAGATGATGGCCCTGCCGCAGGGCTTTACCATCTTCAAGCAGCCGATCGGATTTCATTCGGCGATGAAGCGCGAAGTGCCCAATTTCTACTATGGTGAGCCGAGCGCCAGCCCGTTCCATGGAGCGCTCGATCGTGGCCCGATCACCGAGAAGGGCCTTCGCCACATCGTCGACTGCGTCGCCGCGATGAAGGAAGTTGCCGGCGACAAGGTGGGCATCGCGCTCGATTGCGGCCCCGGCTGGATGCTGGGCGACGCCATCCGCCTGGCGCGGTTACTCGAACCCTATAACCTGATGTGGATCGAGGACCTCTTGACCGGCGACTATACGCCTTGGGTCAATGCCGGGGTCTACCGCGAGCTGACCCGCACCTCGACCACGCCCATCCATACCGGCGAGCAGATCTATCTGCGCCAGAATTTCAAGGAACTGATCGAGACCCAGGCCGTACATGTGGTCGGACCCGATCCCGCCGATGTGGGCGGCATTGCCGAGCTCAAGTGGATTGCCGAATATGCCGACCTGCACGGCATCACCATGGCCCCGCACGGCACTGCCAACGGCCTTTTGGGCCTTGGCGCGCTGATTCAGGTGTCGGCTACCCTGCCCAATAATTTCATCGCCTTTGAATATACCACCGCCGATCCGGACTGGTGGAACAACATCGTCGACACCGTGCCGGTAGTCGAGAACGGCATGATTGCCGTGCCCGATAAGCCGGGCATGGGCATCAATATCGTGCCGGAAAAGGCCCAGCGTTATCTGGCCTCCGACGACCACGACTTCTTTGCCTAACCGGCGCGGCGCGCCTCCCAGTCACTTCAGTCAAACAGGATAAGCTCATGAAAAAAGTACGTTGGGGAATTCTATCGACGGCCAACATCGGCATGGAAAAGGTCATTCCTGCGATCCAGCAGTCCGCCCATTCTGCAGTGGTCGCCATCGCCTCGCGCGACCTGTCCAAGGCCCAGCATGCCGCCGACCAGCTCGGCATTGCCAAGGCCTATGGTTCCTATGAAGCCCTGTTGGCCGATCCCGATATCGACGCCATCTACAATCCCCTGCCCAATCACCTGCACGTGCCCATGACGGTCGCGGCGACCAAGGCCGGCAAGCACGTGCTTTGTGAAAAGCCGATTGCCCGCACCGCGGCCGAGGCCGAGGGCCTGCGCGACTGCGCGCCCGGCCTAATCGTGATGGAAGCTTTCATGATCCGCTTTCACCCCCAATGGCTGCGCGCCCGGGAGATCATACGCTCAGGCGAGCTGGGCGACGTGCGGACCATCAGTGCCCTTTTCACCTATTTCAATGACGATGCGGGCAATGTGCGCAACCAGGCCGATATCGGCGGCGGTGGCATTCTCGATATCGGCTGCTACCCGGTCACGGCGGGGCGGTTCCTCTTTGAAAGCGAACCCAAGCGGGTCATGGCCCTGGTCGATCGTGATCCCCAGTTCGGCACCGACCGGCTGGCCAGCGTGCTGGCCGATTTCGGCGGCGGCAGGCAGCTGAGCTTTACCTGTTCGACGCAGACCGTCGGCGAGCAGAGCGTCACCGTGTTGGGCAGCAAGGCCAAGCTGGCCATCGCAATCCCCTTCAATGCTCCCGCCAATGAGCGCACCTCCATCACCGTCGATACCGGCGCGCCCTTCGATGGCTCGCTGGCACGGCGAGAAATCCTGCCGGCCTGCGACCAGTATACCGAACAGGCCGAGGCCTTTGCCCTGGCCGTGCTCGGCGAACAGACGCTGCCCTGGAACATCGAGGACGCCATCGCCTCGATGAAAGTCATTGACGCCATTTTCGCCAGCGAACGCAGCGGCACCTGGGCGAATGTCTAGTCCCTCAGCTAGCCCAGCGCTTCCTGTGCCGCGCAAATGCGATCAACCAACGCGTCGAAATCGCCTTTCGGCGGGCGGCTCGCGGAGAGGCGCTGCTTGAGGTGCATGATGGGTTCGGCGAGGATTTCGTCCAGGTTCTCGGCGCAGGTGAAGTCGCCGACGACGCGCTTGACCTTGGAATTGTCGAAAATCGCCGTCCACGCCTTATCGCCGACCAGCGGGCCAACCCATTCAGGGTTGTAGCGGATCAGGGTATCGGTCGGGACGTGTACGATCCTGGCTTCGACGCCGAGCAGGCGGGCGATCGACTTCTGGATGTCGTCCCAGATATGGGCGCGGTCGTTAGTGATGTGGAAGGTGTCGTTGAGCGCCGCCGCCTTGCCGAACAGGCGGACAAACGGCACGGCGAAATCCACCGACCGCGTCAGGGTCCAGGGGGTATTGCCGTCGCCAGCGACGATGGTTGGTTCGCCATCGAGCATGCGACGGGCCATGATGTCGCTGTCGCCCACCATGATGGGCAGGCCGGTCCGCACCGTGTGACTGGGGCGGACGATTGTCCATGGCAGGCCTTCGGTGCTGGTCAGCAGATCTTCACAGGCGATCTTGGCCTGGCTATAGGGCCAGTACGGGTTGACCGCCGGCGTCTCTTCGGTGATCACGTAATGGCGTGCCGGCTTCTGATAGACCGAGGCCGACGAGATGAAAATGTATTGCCCGCAATGGCCTGAAAACACTTCGATGTCTCGTGTCACCTGATCAGGCGTGAAGGCGATGAACTGGCAGACGACGTCATATTTTGTCCTGGCCAGATCGGCATATTCGGGGCCGGCGCGATCGCCGATGATCGAGTTGACGCCTTTGGGCAGGGCGTCAGGCCGCTTGCCGCGGTTATAGACACTCACATTGTGCCCCTGCGCGACGGCGTCCTCGACGCAGGGATAGGAAATCTGACCGGTGCCGCCGATGAAAAGAACAGTCATAGCCATTGGGAAAACCTCATGCCGGAAGGAAAGCTCGGCGCCGCTAGGCCACGGCGCCTGCAATGTTTTTGATGTAGGCCAAGCCACGCTTGTACTCCGGCACGCCGAAGTGCTCGAGCATCAAGGGCACCTCGCGCCCCAGTTTCCCGATCTCGGCAAGATAGGCCGCATAGTCGAGATTGCCCTCACCTGGTGGCACTTCATCGAAATGAAACGAGATCGTTCCGGGCCCACCCTGCATCACGATGTCCTTGGCGTGACATGACACCACAAATGGCCCCAGCAGCTCGAATGCCTCGCGGATCATGCGGCCGGTATTGAAATAGAGGCGCGGGGTGATCACCATGTTGACCGCATCGATATGGGCGCCAAACTGCGGACGATCAACGGCCTTAAGCAGCTTGAGATAATTCTCGGCCGTATCGGTGACCAGCCAAGGCACCATTTCCAGTGAGAATTTGGCGCGCTTGGGTTTGACCGCATCGATGACATAGCGGGCCGTGTCCACCGCGCGCTGGAAGCCGGCTTCGCTCTGGTTGTCGGGATGGGGGCCATAATCGTAGTTGTCGCTCAATTGCCAAAGATCGCCGACATGACCTGCTGTGCCGTGGAAGGCGACGCAGGCGCGGGCGCCCAACTCGTCGGCCAGGGCAAGCTGGTGAACGGCATAGTCCAGATTGGCCTGCCGCTGCGCATCGTCATGGGCGATCAGGTTCTTCCAGGCGCCGCCCTCGGCGATGATGACGTCGGCCGCGGCCATGGCCTTGACGACAGCTGCGATCTCTTCGCGACTGTCGATGCTGATATTGGGCATGTAGGCGGCATTGTAGCCGAACGCGACATGGGCCCGCACATAGGCGTCGGGGTCGCCGTCATAGTCGATGCCGTAGCCACCTAATCGCAGGGTCATGACTGTCCTCCATTGGGATAAAGCAGCACCTTGCCACAGCGACCGGTCTCCTGCAGTGCGAACGCTTCGCTGACCTCGTCCAGCGCAAAGCGATGGGTGGCCAGCAGATCGAGCAGCGGTCGCGCATCGCGCACACGCTGCATCATCTGCGTCCCAAGACGGTCGTGATTCCAGTGCCAACTGCCGAAAATGTCGAGACCCTTGCCGGTGATGCGATTGACCGGCAGCGCGCCGCTCCAGGTGACGAAGGACAGACGACCACGCGGCCGCACCAGTTCGAGCACGACCGGCGGCGCTGCCTCATTGTTGCTGGTCTCGATGGCGGCATCGACGCCATAACCACTGGTCAGCGCGCGGATCTGATCGACCAGGTTCGGCGCAAGTGGATCGAGCACGCGTTCGGCACCCAAGGCGCGCGCCAGCTCGATCCGATAGGGATTGAGCTCCAGCGCGATCACCCTGGCACCGATTGTGCGGGCATTGACGATGGCACCCAGCCCGACTGCGCCGCAGCCCGAGACCAGCACGGTATCGGCGGCCGACACCTGCATCCGCTCGATGGCGGTGAAGCTCGGTCCCAAAGCACAAAGCGCCATGGCCGCGTGATCGGTGCTGATATCGTCCGGAACCGGATAAAGGAGATAATCTGGCTTGAGCAGATATTGCGCATAGCCTCCGAGCCCGCAGGACGATCCAGTCTCGGCCAGCAGGTCGCGCTGCTCGGTGCAATGAATGTGCTCGCCTGAGCGACAGGCCTGGCACTTGCCGCATCCCCAATGGGGCATTGCGATGACCCGGTCACCTACCTTGAGCCGTGTCGACTGGGCAGCATCGACCACGATGCCCACCGCCTCATGCCCAAGTTCATGCCCGGCCTCGCCAGTACGCCAGGACTGCCATTCGGTGCACATTGGCGCGACCAGTACCTGCACCTTGACGACATCGCCCGCCGCCTGCGGGTCAGGCTGTTCCGAAACCCGGGCGTCGCGCGGGCCAGTAATCTCAACTGTCAGAATTCTTCTTTCCTCCCAGAAAATAGACTACCCGGCGCGGCTTCTCTTTTGCCCGCCGAGCACCGTTAAATCAGGATTGGGGCACATAGAGTCGCCAGCTGTGCTGTTCCTTGAACCCCAGGACTTCACGGATCTTGCGGTTTGACAACGGTGCTTCCCGATTGCCCATGGGTCGTGTGATGGGTGAATTCGGCGCCCATTTTTTCAGGAAAGCCTCGGTCGGTTCGTTGGCCGTGATCTCGTCATTGACCGCGTTGAAGACCTGGAATCCCAGCCCGTTCTTGGCGATACAGAGATCGACGATCTGGCCTAGGTCGCGTGCATCGATATAGCTCCAGGCATTGCGTTTGCGCGATATCGGGTCGGCCAGGAAAGCAGGGAAACGCGCATAGTCTTCGGGCGAGACGACATTGCCGATGCGCAGGGCATAGATGTCGGCGCCGGTGCGCATCGCAAAAGCGCGGGCTGTCTTCTCGTTGACCACTTTTGACAGGCCATAGCTGTCCATCGGATCGATGTCGTAATCTTCATCGAGCGGGAACGAATGATAATCCTGGTCGCCTTCGGCAAAGCAGACGCCATAAGTGGTTTCGCTCGATGCGATAATGACCTTCTTGATGCCCAGTTTGGTCGCCGCCTCGATGACATTGTAGGTGGAGACCACATTGGACGTGAAGGTCTCGTTGTCTGGATGAATGAGTACGCGGGGGATGGCCGCGAAGTGCACCACCGCGTCGACCGGCGCAGGACCCCCGCCGGTCTTGAAGCCATCAAAGTCGAAATGCGTGGACAGCGCGTTGAACACCTGGCCGCTATCGGTGAGGTCAGTGATCAACGTATTGACACCGTCCTTATCCAGCGGCTTCAGGTCCAGATTAAGAATGGCGTGGCCTTGCGCGCGCAGATAGGCAATGGCGTGGCGCCCGGCCTTGCCGCTGCCGCCGGTGAAGACAATACGTTTGCTCATGGGGATTCCTCGTGATCGATCTTATGGCATCAACTGACCGCCATTGACCTCGATCTCTTGGCCGATGATGTAGCTTGATAGGGCGTTTGATGCCAAAAATAGATAGGTGCCCACGCAATCTTCTGGTCTGCCATGGCGCCCCTGCGGAATAGCGGCCAAAGCGGCGTCCATCTGGGCCGGCGTCGAATAGCGTTCGTGGAACGGTGTGGTGATTACCCCGGGCGAGACGGCGTTGACACGGATCCCGAAGGGGATGAGTTCTTTGGCCATGCCGCGCGTAACATTGGCGACGAAGGCCTTGGAAGAACCATAGATTCCAGCACCATTGCTTGCGCCATTGCGGGCCGCAATCGAGGTGGTGTTGATGATGAAGCCACCGCCGGCGGCCTTCAAATGCGGTATGGCCGCAGTGCTGGCGGCCAGGACCGAGCGCGCATTGAGATCCATAACGGCGTCGTAATGGACGTCGGTCATCTCGGCATAGAGCAAACGGGCGACCATGCCGCCAGCATTGTTGATGAGGCCGTCGAGGCGGCCAAAGGCGGCCACGGTCTCCTCGACCGCCTGGCGCATGGCGGCGGAGCTGTTGGCGTCTGCCCTGATCAGTGCAACCCTGCCGCCAGCCTCGGTGATCTCGTCCGCCAGTCGGGTCGCGGCATCGACACTGGAATTATAGTGCAGCCCCACTAATGCGCCCTGGGCCGCAAAGGCAACGGCAAGTGCAGCGCCGATGCCGGTTGATGCACCGGTGATCAGCACGGCCTTGCCGGCAAGGTCGGGTATAACAAGTTGAATTTCGGCCATGATATTGGTTACCGGGTTTGTCGTCGGATGTCTGGTCGTTTGCTGGTCCAGGTGGCAACCACGAAAGTCACAAACCCGGGGTATTGGCCACACTATTAGCCCGGCAGCTTTGGGTCACCAATGGTTCTCCAACCTAGAGAACATGTGAGCCGTAGCGTCTGCCGGACACGATCAACCATCAAAGGTCATAAGGGCGAGCCCCGCGTGACCGTCGGCATTGGCTTGGGCAACCATGGTTAGTTCTCGCTGATCCGTCGGCCTTGGGTTAGTAGACATTGCATGTCTTTAGATCATATATAAGAACCTAAATGAGTTTTTTCGGATGCTGATCGTCGAAAATAGAACCCTGCAGATGCCGGTGATGCCAGGTGACGCGCTGGCTAAGGGAGCAGCGAAACAGGCTGTCGACATTCTGGCCGCAGCATTGCCAATGGTGCCTTTCGTCCCGGGGGAGATCATGCCAACAGAGCCGGAGCTTGCAGCTTCCCTACGGGTCTGCCGCAACACAATTCGCTAAACGATCAAACTACCGTCCGTTAAGGGATTTATGCGAACGGCACGCCGCTATGTTACCCACGTTCGGCCGATTGAGAAATGGAACTTGCTTGATGGCGATGTCGTGTGCGAACTTCAAAAATGGACCTCGTTCCAAGCTCCCACAGAACCGACTTCTGCACCGCAGAGGCCATTGCCATTTTGAGACCTTGAAACTACTGCATAAGTCCTGATCTAGCACCATTCAGGCGCTGAGCGACGTACAGCGCAAGCACTGGCATCGCGATATCTATAGCCAGTCGATGACCGTAGGGACGTGGCTACCCCCACTATGGCGTGGGCGTAACCCAGGCCTCGAGAACCGAGCTTGCTTTAGGTGAACTCGATGATCGAGCGGGCCAATACGCCTTGCTCTAGCCACCGCAGGGCGTCATTGACATGCTCTAGCGCGATGCGCTTGCCGATCTGAGCGTCGAGGTTCAGCCTTCCCGACTGGTAAAGAGAAAGGATGCGCGTAATGTCTTGCTCGGGTACGCCACCTCCGTAAATAGAGCCGATCAGGCGCTTTTTCGACCCCGGAAAGCCAATGGCCGGGATAGCCAGATCCATGCCTTTAGGCGCAATGCCAACGATGACGACGCTACCCGCCGGCCGGGTCATGTCGTAGGCCATGCTCATGGCCTGTGGCCGACCGGTGCATTCGATGGAATGGTCCACGCCTCGCCCGCCAGTAAGCTTTAGGACCTGCTCGCGTGCATCGGACGCGATCGCGTTGACGAAATGGGTGGCGCCGTTGGCAAGTGCCAGCTCTGCCTTGTCGGGATTTGTGTCAACGGCAATGATGGTCTGGGCGCCGGCAAGCCTTGCAGCCTGGATTGCGTTGATACCCACGCCACCGATGCCGACGACTGCAACTGCTTCACCCGGTCGCGCCTTCGCGTCATTCACGACGGCGCCAAACCCGGTGGTTACCGCGCAGCCAACCAAGGCGGCCACAGCGAAAGGCACGTCATCGTCAATAACGATGCAGCCTGTTTCAGGCACGACGGCGAATTCCGCAAAAGATGAAACACAGGAATAGTGGTTGATCGGGGCAGCAGTCGGACCAAGCCGACTGGTGCGGTCCCAAAGCCCGCCACTGATGGCGGCGCCGGTATAAACGTCGCACAGCGTAGGGTGGCTCTGCTGGCAATAAAAGCAATGACCGCAATTGGGTGACCAACTGAGGACCACCCGGTCCCCCGGCTTGACCTTGGACACACCGGACCCGACGCGCTCGATGATGCCGGCCGCCTCATGTCCGGGGATGAGGGGCAGTTCTGATCCGGTTTTTCCCCTTATAGTGGAGAGGTCGCTGCTGCACACACCCGTGGCCATGATACGCACGAGGACTTCGCGATCGCGGGGCGCGGCAATGGCGACGTCCTCTATGGTAAGATCCTTTTCAAAGGAGCGAAGAACTGCAGCTTTCATTTATTGGCTCCGCACGGAAACAAATCGACTGAACATCATCTCGCGCAGGGCCTCAATGCCACCCTCGTCGCCATAGCCTGAGTCATGGATACCGCCGAAAGGGACCTCGGGCAGGCCGAGGCCGTTGTGGTTGATCGACAGCATGCCCGAGCGGATATGCCGTTGCATGAAAGCTATCTGCGCAGCGTCGCGGGACCAGCCATAAGCGGCCAGTGCAAAGGGCAAGCGGTTGGCCTCGGCGATTGCTTCCGATGCTGTCGAGAAGCGATTGATGATGGCTACCGGGCCGAACGGCTCTTCATTCATAATTCGCGCGTGAACCGGCACGTCGGTGAGCACGGTGGGATGAAAGAAGTAGCCCCGCTTTCCTGTTGCGGGACCGCCGGTGACAAGCCTTGCCCCCTGCGCGACAGCATCGTCGATCAATGCGGTCAGCGCCGACACGCGCCGGTCGTTGGCGAGCGGCCCCATATCTGCCTGTGGATCAAGGCCGTCGCCAATCTGGATGGCTCCGGCTCGTGCCGAAAAACGCTCGACAAATCTCTCGTGAGCGGCATCCTCGATCAGGAAGCGCGTCGGAGAAATGCAGGCTTGGCCAGCATTGTGAAACTTGTCTCCCGCCAAAGTCTCAGTTGCAGCTTCAAGATCGGCATCGGCGAAAACCACGGCCGGCGCATGGCCGCCGAGCTCCATGACACAGCGCTTGAGGTGCTGCCCTGCCATTGCGGTGAGTTTTCTGCCCACCACGGTAGAGCCGGTGAAGCTGATGCCCCGGACGTCAGGATGGCTGATCAGGTGGCTCGACACCTGGGTCGGGTCGCCGAATACCAACTGCAAGGTCGACGCTGGCAAACCGGCATCGATAAAGGCCTGGACCATCGCGGCGGCCGCTGCGGGAGTTTCCTCGGCAACCTTGATCACGATGGCACAGCCGGCAGCCAGCGCAATGGCGATCTTGCGAATGGCCTGGCCCAAGGGGTAGTTCCACGGCGTAAAGCCAGCGATCAGGCCCAGTGGCTCCATCGTGGCAATAGCTGAGACGTCGCTTCCTCTCGCCGGTATCGCGCGACCATAGGTCCGGCGGCCTTCATCGGCGAACCAGTCGGTAACTTCAGCGGCAAACATCACTTCGGAGCGGGCTTCCTTGATAGGCTTGCCCTGTTCCATGGTAATCAAAGGGGCTATCTCGCTCACGCGCTCCCTCAATATGTCGGCCGCCCGACGCATTATGAGCGCCCTATCAAAAGCCGAAACCCGGCTCCAAGTCTCATATGCGCTTTTGCCAGCTCTGACCGACGCTTCGAGATCCGACGGCGCTGCAAGCGCCACACGGCCGATTGTATCGCCAGTGGCAGGGTTTTTGACCTGCGCCCAATCTCCGCCGGCACCTTCTCGCCAGCGGCTGTCGATAAATAGTTTGGTATCTGGATACGAGTATGACCGCAGGTGAGTGCTTGCCGTTTGCGCCATTCGGAATCTCCAATTCAAACCAAAGTGCCTACATTTGCATACGTATGCAAGATGTTGGTTTGGATGTGCTGTGGAAGTGCTCAAACGGCATTCGCTGCAGACCGCTTCGGGATTCTGCGAACTGATTTGAACGACCGAAATGGGTCGGAAGCAGCCGTTGGCTGATGAGCGCCCTACCCTTCTGCTTTGCACCGGTGAGTTCAACCGGTCATCCCAACACCTTCTGCAGCCTGTCGGCCGGCGTTTCGAGTCCAGAGTTTTTCGTGGTCGTTGATCGAGCCGCAGGGCGACGGCGTCGAGTTGGTCCTGCGAGACCTCAAAGAGGTTGGTTGGTTTGGGGAGTACTGCCTTCGGAGTTGGCCGCGAACGCATCGTAGCCGAGGCCGGTGCCCTGCTGGGCGGTCCAGATAATGCTGTCGATATTTGTCACTTTATGCGCCCGGTGATGTAACCCAGTTTCCAAGCAATTTGGAATTCTCTCTAAAATGCTGATCCTTCATAATGTTCGCCAAGCGATCGGTGTCCAAATCGCATTGCGGGGTGAACTTCCGCCCGCCCTCTCATGCCCTCGCTAGTGAATTTGTCTGATACGGTCCTGGTGACCGCTGGCTGTTCTGAGGGTGCTGTGGCGCCTCAGGCGGTGCCGGTTAGATAACGTCCTGCCTCTGGATGAGACCCACGACAGCTGCAAACCGAAAAGTTATTGCATCGTTGCAATTGAACGTCCGGCTTTGGCCGAATTGTCATCAAACCATTGCATCCCGCCCCTATTCGGCGTCTCGTTTCTCCCTCCTCCCAGGCTACCTGATGTTGAAATCTCTGATGAAAGCAGCCGCTGTCGGCGTGCTGGCTACTCTTGTTGGCTTGTCGGCCGTTGTCGCCCAGGAGCGACCCGATGTGGTCGTTGCCGTGCAAGCTATTCCCCCCACCCTCGAGCCCGCCAAGGAGCTCTCCAACCAAGGCGTGCGCATCACCTATTCGATGTTCGATACGCTGATCCGCCGCGATTCCTGTCCGGCGAAAATGGCAGCGGTTCGACCCTCGTACCGGGTCTGGCCACCAGCTGGAACTGGGTCGATGACCGCCCCCTGGACGTGACGCTGCGCGACGGAGTCAAGTTCCACAATGGCGAGACGCTGACCGCCGACTACGTGGTCTTTACCTTCTCGCCCGAGCGCCTGACCGGCGAAACCGCTCCGCTCCCCTATGGCCGCTCGTATTTCGGTGGCCTTGAATCGGTGACCGCCATCGACGCGCTAACCGTGCGTTTCGTCACCAAAAATGCCGATCCGCCCGTTCGGTGGTCTTGGCCAACCCGCATGTGCTGGTCTACAACACCGCCCATCCAGTGCTGGCCGACAAGCGTATCCGTCAGGCCATGAACCTGGCGATCGCCAGCTGCTCGCCGACGCCCTCTGGGCCGGACGCGCCATTGTTCCCAACGGCTTCCAGCATCCCCAATTCGGCGACCTCTATGACGCCGACCGTCCTGGCTTCGGCTATGATCCGGAAAAGGCCAAGGCGCTGCTGGCTGAAGCCAGCTATAACGGCGAGGAAATCGTCTACAGCACCCGCGCCGCCTACTTTACCAATGCCACGCCCGCCGCCCAGGCGATCCTTGAAATGTGGAAGGCCGTTGGCATCAACGCCCGCCTCAACGTGGTCGAAAGCACCGACGATCTGGCCGACGACATCTACATGGTTCGCACCTGGTCCAATTCGACCCGTTATCCCGATCCGGCCGGCGCCATCTGGAACCTGTGGGGCCTGCTCGGCGGCTTCCAGAAGAGCCAGAAGGAATGGCCCCCGTCGAGTTCAACGCCCTGGGCGCCAAGCTCGACCTCACCACCGACATGACCGAACGCCGCGAAGTGTTCCAGCAGATGCTCGACCAGTGGGAAGAGGAAGCCCCTGGCACCATCCTCTACCAGCCGCTTGAGACCTATGGCGTTCGCAAGTCGCTCGAGTGGCAGCCCTATAGCTTCTACTAAATGGACCTGCGTCCCTATAACCTCGGCGAGGCCAATCCCTCGTGAGCTTGCTGTCCGTCCATGAGTCCGCCGGCATCAGCCGGCGGACAAGCCAACCTGACCCGGCGGTGCCGGTGCTCGCCATCACGGGCTGACTGTCGGCACGCCGCAGGTCGATCTCGTGCTCGATGTGAACCTGTCGTTGAGCCCGGCGAAACCTTGTGCCTCGTCGGCGAGAGCGGATGCGGCAAATCGATTACCTGCCTGGCCGCGATGGGACTTACTGCCGCTCCGGTTGCGGTCAAGTCAGGCCGGGTGACGTTTTTGGGCCAGAACCTAACGAGGATGGGCGAGCGTGCGCTGGCCGATCTGCGCGGCCGTACCTCGCCATGATTTTCCAGGATGCGCCAGCCGCGCTTAATCCGGTGCGGCGTGTCGGCGATCAGGTAGCCGAGGTGCTGGTGGTGCACAAGAACATGCTTCGCGCAGTCGCTCTTGCCATGGCCGTGGAGCTGTTTGCCCAGGTTGGCATCGCCGATCCCGCGCGTTGCGCGCGCTCGTTCCCCAATGAACTTTCGGGCGGCATGTGCCAGCGGGTGATGATTGCCATGGCGCTGGCCTGCCAACCTCGTCTGATCATCGCCGACGAAGCCACCACGGCGCTCGACGTGACCCACGCAGGCCCAGATCCTGCGCCTGCTCAAGCATCTGCAGGCCGAAACCGGCGCCGCGATGATCTTTGTCACTCACGATCTTGGCGTCGTTGCCGAAATCGCCGATCGCGTGGCGGTCATGTATTCCGGCCGCGTGCTCTAACTGGCAACCGCTGACGATCTCTTCACCCGTCCCCAGCACCCCTATACGCAAGGGTTGATGGCCAGTCGCCTGCATGTCGGGCTGACCCATGGTGGATGGGCGTGCCGGCCGGCGTGGTCATCTTCCTGACCACCCTGTCGATCAGTCTGGCCGGCGACTAGCTCCGCGACAAGCTTGACCCGACGCTGAGAGATGCCCGAGGCTAGGGGCAAGCGTGACGCCTCTTTTTTGGACCCGCGGCTTTACGCCCAAAGGTAAGGGCGGACGTCCTCGTAGTCCCGCGCGCTACACCAAAGAAGCCTTGTGGATGATTTTGCCGACGTTCGGCGTTTGGTCTTTGGAGCTGACGAAACCAGGAAGCTGATTGACATGCGACGTACGGGAGCAGTCGAAGACAACGCGGGCGGGGCCTCGGTCGAAATAATGGCCGCCAAGATGGGCGACTCAATCGACGTAAATCGCAAGCTTCAGAAAACTTATATGCCGGTCAATGCTGCCGCAGTTCGAGAGGCTGATCTGGCTCGACGAATCGGGCGCGGTAAGCTCGCCCCGGAACAGAACGAGTTCAAAAAGTTGAAACTATTTGAGGAATGAAACGCGCAAACCTTGGGAAAGGGTGGCGCGAGAGACGGGACTCGAACCCGCGACCTCCGGCGTGACAGCCGGCTGGTATCGTGTTCCCACATCAATAGTTTCAACTTGTGAAAGCATGGATTAGATGCAAATGGTCCGAAAGTTGAAACTCGCTTTTGCGTGATCCCGGGCATTAGGCCCTGCCCTCAAATCGAGCTCGTTTCACGGAGACCTGCGCCACGGCCGATTTGGCACCTTTAGCGGAATGACCGCTTGTGGTAAAAGTTGGTCGATTGCTGACGTTCCCCACCGGGGCATTCCAATTGCCGGCTCGCGATTGAGAGTCGGCTGGTTGGGTGTCCCCGAGGGAACCTTTCCGCCCTTGAGGTCTACAGCTGGCTGGCTCGCTCGCTATGTTGCCTCCTATACGGGCATCCAATTGCCGAATGGTGCATCATGTTCGGCAATACACCCGCAGCAGATGCTGCTGCGGGTGTATTGCCGAGTAAAATCTGCCTTTTGGTCTTCCGCTATCAGTTCTTTGAGGCGACCTTCGGCTTTGGGGATGCGGACGAAAACTTGGGCTGGTTTTATGCCGTAATACCAAGTCTGACTGATGCTGACCCATTGCCCATTGGCGCGATCCGATTGACATGATGCGCCATGGCTGCCCGATGAGGCGGTTCCAGGCGAAGCAGCAATGGTCGAGAATGTCGTCGTAGGATTTGAAGACTCGGTTTGAGAGCCAGTTGTCGCGCATGAACTGCCAGACGTTTTCGACTGGATTAAGCTCGGGGCATTTTGATGGCAACGGCAACAGGGTGATGTTGGCAGGAACGACGAGTGCGGCGGAGCGGTGCCAACTGGCTTGGTCCAGCAACAGCACGGCGTGCGCGCCGGGCGCCACAGTGGCCGAGATTTCCGCAAGGTGCAGCGCCATGCCATCGGTGTTACAGCGAGGCAGAACCAGCGCTGCACCTTTCCCTTCGGCCGGGCAGATCGCGCCGTAGATTTAGGCCGAGGTGGTGCGCTGATCCTTGGGCGCCGATGGCCGCGTTCCGCGCTTGGCCCACCGCCGGGTGATCCCGTTCTTCTGGCCGACCCGCGCCTCGTCCTGCCACCAGATCTCTATGCTTGTGCCGCGGGAGCGTTGCCCGGATCGCAACCAAAACGATGAGGACGCCAGCTCCGGTGAGCGCGACGATATAGGGGTCGGGCGACCAGTCGAACATTTCGCTATCCCTCGTTGGCAGCGTATCGCCTGCGGCGCGCTAAAACGGTGATCTTGCCACGCATGCCGACCTCCAGGTGCGGCCGCCGCAAACGTCGGCGAGCCCTAACGCTACTTGGTCTCTATCGATCCGCTATTTGTTGGTGATGGCAGCCTTGTCACCTGCGAAGTGGTGACCTCAAATCCGCATCGGACCTCTGGTGAACGGCTGCTTTCGTGGTTTCGCCTCCAAGCCACGAACTGCTGATGTGGGATCGGCAGCTGCCGTTTACTGCCTGCGTCAAAGGCGTTTCGCCAGTGACCATTTCGGCCAGAGGAAAACAGTCTTTGGCGCCAAGAAAACGCTCGGCGGAGCCAGCTGGCTGAAATACTCGGTCACGCCAAAGGCCGGCGGCTGGCGGCTAGAATGACGCCGATGATGATAATGCCGGTCAGCAACAAGCGCACGCCGGCGCTGGCGCCATACGTGTTGAGCATAGACACCACAAGAAACAAGAACAGAGATCCGCCCCAGATACCGGGGACATTGGCAGAGCCGCCGGCGACTGCCGTTCCCCCGATGACGACGACGGCAATCGAGCTAAGGAGGTATTCCGTGCCCATGTTGAGCGCCGCGCCGCCTGAAAAGCAGCTGAGCAACAGACCGGCAAGTGAGGCCAGAACGGCGCATAGCACATACGTTGCAAAGCGGGTGCCATCGACCGGTACGCCGGCGAGGCGCGCAGCGCGCATGTTTTGCCCGATGGCGGATACGCGCCGGCCGTAGATGCCCTTTTCGAGCAGCACCCAGATGACAACCGAGATCAGCAGGGCTACCAGGGCCACGTTGGGAATGCCCAGGGTCGTGCCGGTCGCAAACTGTATCAGCGTGGCCGGCGGCTTGATCCGGATACCCCGATTGTACCAGATCGCGGTGGATTGGATGATAAAGCTCGAGGAGAGAGTAGCGATGATCGGCGGGATACGCAGCAGCTTGATCAAGCCGTAATTGACGACGCCGATGCAGAGGCCGACGAGGACGGCGAGGATCAGGCCCAGCAGCACGAGCCCATCATTGGTTTCCATCACCTTGAGCGCCACGGTGCCGGCAAGGGTCATGGTTGAGGGGATGGACAAGTCAACATTGCCCGGGCCGAGTGTAATGACGAACATCTGCCCCAGGCCAACGATGATCGAAAAGGCGGCAAAGGTTAGCGCTGCCTGTGACACGCCGATGGTCGAGGCGCCGCCGGTGAAAAGGATGGTGGCGAGCCAGACGCCGAAAGCGGCGACGAAGGACCAGAACCAGGGTTTTGCAGCAAGGGTCCTCACTGGCGACCCTCGCGTGCTTCGCGTCGGTTGAGCAGCAGGCGCAAGGCCAGGACGACAATGAGGATCGCGCCCTGAGCGCCGATCTGCCAGTCGGGTGATATTCGCAGAAAGCTCAGGAAGGACGCGGCGAGGGTCAGCGTCAGCGCGCCGATAACGGCACCGATGGGCGAGACGCGCCCACCGACGAATTCGCCCCCTCCGAGAATGACCCCAGCAATGGAGAGTAGTGTGTAGCGCAGGGCGATATTGGCATCTGCCGAGGTTGTCAGGCCAACCAAGGCAATGCCGGCCAGGACGGCAAACAAGCCCGCCAATGCATATGCCAGCGCCTTGGCGCGGATCACCGACCAGCCGGCGCGCTGCACCGAGCGTTCGTTGCCGCCAACTCCGCGCAGCACGACCCCGAAGGCCGAGCGGATGACCAGCCAATGGGTGATCGCGGCGATCAGCACGCTGGCGACGATTGCCATCGGCACGATGGGCGGCTTGCTGGTCATCAGCCAGCGAATCCAGTCAGGTGCCGTGCCACCTGGAGTGGGTAGCATCAACACTGCAAGGCCACCCCAGACAAAGCTCATCCCCAGCGTCACCACAATCGAAGGCAGGTTGCGCAGGTGGATGACCACGCCCATGCCGGCATAGGCGGCGATACAGACGGCCAGGATCAAAACACCGAGCCATGGGTCGGTCTGTAAATAAGTAGCGGTGACGCAAGCAACGAAACTGACAAAGGTGCCCATCGACAGATCGAGATCATTGACCATCATGATCAGCATCTGGGCGATGGTGGCCAGCGTGATGGGCACGGCAAGGTTCAACAGGAGGTTCAGCCCTACATAGCTCATGGAGCGGGGTTGCAGGTAAAACACAGCTCCCAGCAAGACCGCCAGCGACAAGGCAGGTACCAGGAGGCGGAGGCGGTCGGCAGTCAACCAGTTCAAGCGGCTTGCTCCGCAAACGAGGCGGCAAGAATGTGGCTTTCGGCGATGTCGGCGCCGCGCAGCTCGGCAACGATCCGCCCCTCGCGGAAGACATAGACGCGGTCACATTGGCAAATCTCGTCCATTTCAGTGGAGTACCAGACGAAAGTGCGCCCTTTGTCGGCTTCGCTGCGGAGGATGGCGTAGACTTCCTGCTTGGTGCCGATATCGACCCCGCGCATGGGGTCGTCCATCAGCACCACGGGCACCCGAGTCGCCAGAGCGCGAGCAAACAGCACCTTTTGCTGGTTGCCCCCGGAAAGGGAGAGAATAGGGTTGTCGAGGTCTTGCGTGCGAACCTCGATACGCGCGCGCCATTGCTGGGCAACGGCCGCCTCTGCCCGGTGCTGAACTAGACCGAAACGTGTGAGGTCCGGTAACAGTGTCAATGTCAGGTTTTTAAGGATGCTCCATAGCGGCAGGTTGCCATCGACATGCCGATCACCGGCAACAAAGGCCACCTTGCTATCTCTGCGCGCAATCCAGTCGCCGCCCTGGTCGCGATAAAGGCCTATGAGCGTGCGCGTCTGGCCGTGGCCGCCCAAGCCCGCAAGTCCTACGATCTCGCCGGGATAAGCGACGAAGCCTATGGCCGGCTCTGGGCCAGTCGCCGTTTGCGCGAGTACAGGAGTCTGTCCGGATTGATCGCGGGCCGGCCTGACGGCGTCGCGTTCGCGCACGACGCTGCCCATTGCCGCAACAAGCGAGGCGACGGTAAATTCGCTGGCCGGCCGCTCGGCAACAACCTTGCCATCCTTCATCACCACCACGCGATCAGCAGCGGAGAGTATTTCGCCGAGGATGTGGGAGATGACGACGACTGATCCGCCGGCCCCCACGAACTTGCGGACATAGGCCAGCAACTGCCCAGCCAGTGTCGCGTCGAGCGAGGAGGTCGGCTCATCAAGGATCACAAGGCGGACCTTGGCTTCGCTTTCCGAAAAGGCGGTAGCAATTTCGACCATCTGCCGTTTAGCGATGGACAGCGAAGCAATGGTCGTACCGACATCGATACCGTGGCCGGGGAAAATTTCGTCGAGCTTTTGACGGATCACCTGTTCGGCGCGTCGCCGCCACCCCAGTCCGGAAATGGATCGATGGGCAATGCGGGTATTTTCCGTAACTGTGAGGTTTGGGCAGAGCGAGAGTTCCTGGAACACGCAGCGTAAGCCATGTTCCCGTGCCGCGGCAAAGCCGTAACTGCCAGTCGCGTCTTGCCCATCAAGCAAGATCCGACCTCTGTCAGGCTTGGTGCCGCCGGTCATCAGGGTGACCAAGGTGGATTTGCCGGCACCATTGTGGCCGACGAGACCTACGCATTCGCCCGCGCGGACGACAAAATCCACGCCCGCAAGCGCGCGAACGGCGCCGAAACTCTTTTCGGCGCCGTTCACCGCTAACATGTCGCGGGATGTCGCGGCCGTGTCCATCAACGCATCACTTGGCCGCGGCGATCGTCGCTTGGGCGTCTTCAAGCGTGTATTCCACGTTTGTCACGCTGCCGGCACCAGTGGCTGCAAGCTGATCTTCCAGGTTATCCTGGGTGACTTCGACAAGCGGCACGACCAGATCTTTTGGCACATCGACGCCATCGAGGATCTGCTGTGCGACCCAAAAGGCGAGGGTAGAAACGCCGGGCGCGATCGAGACCGAGTAGGTCTCGTAGCCATTCGCATCCTTCTGCTCCTGCCACCACTTCAATTCGTCTTCCCGATTGCCCATGATAATGGTGGGGATCTCGCGGCCAGCTGCGGCGAAGGCCTGGGCAGCGCCATATCCGTCGCCACCCTGGGTAACGACGCCAACGATATCGTCGGGCAAGCTTGGCAGGATGCCGGCGACGGCCTTCTGCGCTACGTCTTGCGCCCAATCACCGTTGACCGAGCCAACGACTTTGAAGTTGGAATGGGCCGCTAAGCCCTTTTCGATACCGGCGTGGATTTCTTCATCGACCGAAACGCCAGCCAGGCCGCGGATTTCGAGCAGGTTGCCGCCCTCGGGTAGCTTGCTGGCGAGGAAATCGAGCTGGTTAACCCCCATCTGCTGGAAATCCACTGCGATACGCCAGGCGCAAGGTTCCGTTACGATGCCGTCGAATGACACCACGGTGATGCCTGCGTCGCAGGCCTCCTTGATCGCGCCGTTGAGCGCGGTGGGTGAAGCAGCGTTGACGACGATGGCGTCATAGCCCTGCAGGATCAGGTTCTGGATTTGGGCGGCCTGTTCGGTGGCCTGGTTTTCCGCGGTGGTGAATGCGTCGGCCGCGGCCACCAGACCCGACTCGACGGCAACCTTGGTTATAGTATCCCAACTCGTCAGCATGGCCTGGCGCCAGGAATTGCCCGCGTAATTGTTGGATAGAGCGATGCGCTTGCCGGACGTTTCGGCCATCGCCGTGCTGCATACGAGCGCCGCAGCAAGCGCGCCCAGAACGAGTGCATTTTTCATGATGATCCTCCCTCACGCCTTGATGGCGTTGTGCGGAAGCCTCCACGCTACCGCCCGGGGAGAGCCTAACATGTTAGATAGCCACGGCAAGCGTGATCTGGATACATAGGCTGAACTGGCATAGATGATGTCGGCCCAGGGCGGCTGCGTCGCCAGCCGGCGAAAAGGCGATTAGCTTGAGCCGCCGGACTGCCATGCCGTTGAGGTGGGCCGCTTCGAAATGGACCCAATGGCTTAGTGGACTGCACCTACGCCGGCTCAGGCGACAACCAGACCCTTGTTGGTTTTGCCAAGGAAACGTTGCCGGCACTCGAGACTCATGCAGCCTGCGTCGTTGTCCTCGCAGCCGGGCATGAAAAGCACTAAACTACGGCCGGGTTGCCCTTAACCGACGCGACCATCATTTCCACTATTCATCCAATGAGACGCGCTAAGGCTGCAAAAACCGGCCGCTTTACAATTCGATATCGCCGGTGACCCCTAGGCCCACTATCGGTGAGGCACAAACTTAGCTCTTGTTCGCGGCAGCCTAAACGACACGTTCCGCGTGCGAAAACACCTCGAAGCCGTCGTGGCGCGCTACGCCAATCACGGTGATATTGGCGCCTTCGGCGATCTTAACCGCCAGCCCCGTGGGCGCCGAAACCGCGATGACCGTGGCAGTGCCGAGCACGGCGGCCTTCTGGATCATCTCGATGGATATGCGGCTGGTTAGCAGCAGCGCGCAGTGATCGGGCCGCAGCCCATTCCGGATGGCAGTGCCAACCAGCTTATCGAGTGCATTGTGACGCCCGACATCTTCACAGATGGCCAGCAACCCTTGCTCGGGATGCCAGAGCGCTGCAGCATGCACAGCGTGGGTCATTGCATTCAAGTCTTGCGCTGGGCCGAGCGAGGCCATGGCCGCGTAGACCTGTTCGGCGTTGAGGCTGATGCCCGCGCCGACTGGCTTAATGTCACGCATGGCCTGTTCCAGGCTTTCAATGCCGCAAAGTCCGCAGCCGGTGGGGCCGGCCATGGTGCGGCGGCGATCGGCAAGAAAGCGGGCGCGGGCTTCGACCAGCCAGAAGCGGACCTCGATGCCGAGCTCGTGGTCGACAACCTCCAGGCGCAAGATCTCGTCGACCGACGCCAGCAGGCGTTCTGTCAGCAAGAAACCGATGCCGAAGGCTTCGAGGTCGGCCGGCGTCGCCATCATCACAGCCTGGGTGGTGCCATTGACGACTATGGCCACGGCAGCCTCGGCGGCAAGCTCGCGGTTAGAATGCAAGGCGGCATTGTCCCATTTCACCGGTGTGAACGCGAGGTGAGTGGCAAACATCAGTGAACGATCCGTACTGGAACGGACTTAGCCGCTGGCACCTGGCTCCTTTCAGCGTGCTGCCGGATCGGTATGAGCACATTGCATTCCGGATAATAGCCACCGCAGCTGCCTTCCGGCATGTCGTACATAGTGGCGCGCAGGCCTCCCAGCCGCCGCACCACGCCGTCGTCTTCCACCGTCTCCAGCATCACCATGCTGCCCTCGACGATGCCGTGCTTGACCATGTCCTTGTCGTTGAGCAGCAGCACTTCGCGCGTGCCCTTGATGCCGCGAAACCGGTCGTCGTAGCCATACACCGTGGTATTAAATTGATCATTGCTGCGCAGGGTGATCAGTCGCAGCACGTCCTTGTCCTCGCCGGTATCGAAGCTCGATTGCAGTGCCGTCGGTACTACGAACTGCGCCTTGCCGCTTTCGGTCTTCCACTCGCGATGACTGGCGGCGATCGGCCGGCGAAAGCCTTCGGGGATATGCATGCGTGTGTTGAAGTCGGCGAATTGATCAGGATAGGTGTGCTCAATCGCTTGACGCACCAGTGCATAATCGCCCACCCAGTCTTCCCACGGCACTTTAGCGTTGAACGGCAAACAGGCCTTGGCGATCTCGGCGACGATGCGCGGCTCCGACAAGAGGTCGGCGCTCGCCGGCTCCATCAGCCCCTTGGATTTGTGGATTACCGCGGTGCTGTCTTCGACGGTGACAATCTGTTCCCCAGTTGCCTGGCGATCCTTCTCGATACGACCGAGACACGGCAGCAGAAAGGCATGCTGACCGGTAAACAACTGCCCACGATTGAGCTTGGTGGCGATCTGCACCGTTAGCCGCATCTTGGGCCAATGCTCTTCCATTTGCCCGTGATCCGGCACGGCGCGGAGGAAATTGCCACCCAGGCCGATGAACGCGTCGACAGACCCGTCCACAATGCCTTGGCAGGCTTCCACGGTGGTCATACCTTTTTCGCGAGGCGACGTGAATTGATAGAGATCGTCGAGCTTGTCGAGTGGCACCAATTCCGGCTTTTCCGAAATACCGACCGTGCGCTGGCCCTGCACATTGGAGTGGCCACGCACCGGGCAGATGCCGGCGCCGGGCTTGCCGATATTGCCCTTCATCAGTAGCAGGTTTACCAACATTTGCACTGACTGCACGCCCAGCTTGTGCTGGGTGATGCCCATGCCATAGACGATCATTGATGCCGTCGCTGTCACGTAGAAGGCCGCCACCCGCTCGATGGCGGCGCGGGTCAGTCCAGCCTCGCGTTCGAGCTCGACCCAGGACTGGCTCATCACGAAGTCGGAAAAGTCGCCGAAGCCATGCGTGTGCTGTGCGATAAAGGCGTGATCGAGCACTTCGGTGTTATCGTTGGCTTTGGCCGCTGCATCCGCCTCGAGCAGGTAGCGGCACATGCCGATAACGACCGCGATGTCACCGCCCGGACGCACTTGGAGGTATTCGCGCGAAATCTTTGTCTCGCGCAGCGTGACCATCTGGATAGGATTCTGCGGGTTGATGAAGCGTTCCAGTCCGCGCTCGCGCAGCGGATTGAACGAAACAATCACCGCACCGCGGTCGCTCGCCTCCTGTAACTGATGCAGCATGCGCGGGCTGTTCGAGCCAACGTTCTGTCCAAAGAAGAAAAAGGCGTCGGTACTCTCAAAGTCGTCCAGCGTTACCGTGCCGACCGGCACGCCTATGCTCTCCGTAAGCCCCACCGATGTGCTCTCGTGGCACATATTGGAACTGTCGGGCAGGTTATTGTTGCCATAGAGCCGCGCCGTCAGCGCATACATGTAACTGGTTTCGAGCGAGGCGCGGCCTGATGCGTAGAATACCGTACGCCTGGGGTCGATCTCTCTTATCGCCGCCAATTCGCGGCCGATCTCGGCAAAGGCCTCGGTCCATTCTACAGCCTCGTATTTGTCGGTCTCAGGATTGTATCGCAGCGGCGCGGTCAGCCTGCCGATGGCTTCTAGGTCATAATCCGACCAGGTCTTGAGCTCGGTCAGGGTGTGCTCTTGGAAAAAGTCGGGTGTCACCCGCTTTTTGGTAAGCTCCCAAGCCGTGGCCTTGGCTCCATTCTCGCAGAACTCGGCAGGATGGGTCGGGTTGGGCTTAGCCCACGCGCAGCTTACACAGGTAAAGCCCTTTGGCTTGTTCTGACGAAGCAGGATGCCCGGCCCTTCGAGCAGCAGCCCTTCGCTGCTGAGATACTTGGCAACCGACTTGGCCGAACCCCAGCCACCGGCCGGCCACTTATAGGGAGAAATCTTTATCGAACGGGTCAAATTAGACTCCAGCCTTTTCGAGGGGGCTCACAGCAACCGGATAGCCTTGGAATTGGCGTCCATACGATACCCAAGCATCCAACTGACCCGCCTCAAACTCGTTCCGTCACGAACTCCGGACGCGTTGGCCCTGCACCGAACCTATCCCCCCGCCGCCATCGGGTCACATAGACTGCGTGTCGTCAACGGCGCTGCCTAAGCTTCCTTGTCCTCTCGGGCAATGTTTGCAGAGAGTGCCGCGCTCAATGGCGTGCCTTCGCGAAACCGGCTTGGATCGTTCCCATAGAATGGGCGTTGCGGAGCGGCAAACGCCGCAGAGTGTCCGCCGTCAGCACCCATGGCACAGATTCAGGGTTGAGCTTTAAGGAGTGTTTTGGTCTCGTCGGATGACGAAGGAACCAAGATGACTGCCAAATCCTCGAATACCAAAAAGCCCGCCGAGCAGGTGGTGAAGGACATTCGCCGGGCGACCCGACGGCACTTTTCAGCCGAAGACAAGATCCGGATCGTGCTGGACGGCTTGCGTGGCGAAGATAGCATTGCCGAGCTGTGCCGCAAGGAAGGCATCGCGCAAAGCCTGTATTACACTTGGTCCAAGGAGTTCATGGAGGCCGGCAAGCGCCGCCTGGCGGGTGATACGGCGCGCGCTGCTACCAGTGATGAAGTCAAGGATCTGCGCAGTGAGGCTGGTGCGCTCAAGGAATGCGTGGCTGATCTGACCCTGGAAAACCGTCTGCTCAAAAAAAAGCATGATCGCGGATGGGGACGAGCCAGAATGAGATATCCCGCATCCGAAAAGCTCGAGATCATCAGAATGGTCGAGCAGTCGCACCTGCCAACCCGTAAAACGCTGGACCGGCGTGGGAA
>NZ_LAPV01000136.1 GCF_000971275.1 Devosia psychrophila
CGTAACAGCAATGGTTGAGCTCGAAGATTTCAGTGATGCTGTGACGAATAGCGAGGTATTTGTCTGCCACCTTCACACGGGCTCGATGGTAAAAGTACGAACTTCGTGCCAGCTCCAACTGGGCAAGGAGCTCTGGCAGCCGATAGAGATCTTTGAGGGCGTCAACCAGCAATGTCTTCTCCCGGTTGGTCAGGAGCTGCAGATCGACACCCAAGCCCTTTTTTAATAGTTCATTGGCCTTCTTCAAGAGGTCATGCTCGAGCTGCAGTTGCCGGATATGCGTTGTAGATATTCGAGCTGGCGCTCCAATTCCTCTCGCTCCGGCACTGGCGGAGAGTTATTGCGGCGTTTCATGGATGAGGAAGCCTCACGACCGAGTAACTGGTTTTTCCAATTGTACAACGTCGGCCTGCACACGCCCAGCCTGTCAGCCACGTCCTGGGCGCTTTCTTGTCGATTGCAAAGCCCGATGACTCCGGCCTGCTTCAACGCCTCGGGATAAATTACACGCCCAGACCTGCCAACCAAGGCCTCCTTGGTCTCAGGAAACGCCTCTCTAACCCATGCGGTTAACATTGTGCGACCGGGATAACCCAATGCCCTCATCGTTGCAGCAAAGCAGCGATCATGAGTGAGGTAGTGCTCAACAGCCGCCTCCTTCTGAACTTGAGAATACTTGGGGGCCGGACCGCACAGCCCACACGCAAATCGAGACGTTGCTCGAATTCCCGGCACCAGCCCTTCAGGGCATTCTTAGTTGGATACCCAAGCTGACGAATGGTCGCTTTAACACGTTTGCCGAGCCTGATGTACAACTCGACCGCTCGAACTCTGTCTTCGTAGGAATACATGAATTACCTCCTGGTAGTCCAAGTTTTCGTCCGCATCCCCCGCTGAGCAGGCGGGGTTTGTGATGCACATGGGCCTGATCGCAGCCTGAGGCTGTGAGGGCCATGTCCAGTGTGTCGGTAACGTCCCGGGCCCGCATGGTGCTGCACAGCTTCCAGGCGATGATGTAGCGCGAGTAATCGTCGAGCACGGTGGACAGGTACATCCAGCCCCAACCGATGATCTTGAAGTCAAGTGAAGTCGGTCTGCCACATCTGGTTGGGCCGCACCGTCCTAGTGTGGAACTGATTTGCCGCCTTGATCACCACATAGGCCGGGCTGGTGATCAGGTCGTGGGCCTTGAGAAGCCGGTAAACGCTGGCCTCGGAGACGAAGTAGCTCTTCTCGTCGGTGAACTGCACAGCCAGTTCCTGAGGCGACAGTTCGGACTGCTCCAGTGCCAACTCGATGATCTGGTCATGGATGGCAGCTGGGATGCGGTTCCACACCCGGCGCGGCGCGGATGGCCGATCTTCCAATGCCTCAGGACCGCCACCGAGGTAGCGGTCATACCAGCGATAAAAGGTCCGACGCGGAATGCCCAGCCGGTCCAGAGTGCGTTTCGCCGGCAGGTGCGACTGCTCGACGAGATTGATGATCTCGAGTTTTTCGGATGCGGGATATCTCATTGCTGCTCGTCCCCATCCGCGATCATGCTTTTTTTAAGCAGACGGTTTTCCAGCGTCAGATCGGCAACGCATTCCTTGAGCGCACCAGCCTCACGGCGCAGATCCTTGACTTCATCACTGGTAGCAGCGCGCGCCGTATCACCCGCCAGGCGGCGCTTGCTGGCCTCCATGAACTCTTTGGACCAGGTGTAATACAGGCTATGCGCGATGCCTTCCTTGCGGCACAGCTCGGCAATGCTGTCTTCGCCACGCAAGCCATCGAGAACGATCCGGATCTTGTCTTCAGCTGAAAAGTGCCGCCGGGTTGCCCGGCGAATGTCCTTCACCACCTGCTCGGCAGGCTTTTTGGTATTCGAGGATTTGGCAGTCATCTTGGTTCCTTCGTCATGCAACGAGACCAAAACACTCCTTAAAGCTCAACCCTGAATCTGTGCCATGGGTGCTGACGGCGGACAGCTTTCAACGGTTGCAAGGTCATCTACGTCCCCTTCACCGATGGCATGCCGTCCGGCATGGCTCAGGATGTGGTGACCGGTTTCCTTGACGGTGACAAGGCACGCGGCCGGCCTGTAGGGCTGGCGATCGACGGCACCGGCGCCCTGCTGATCGCCGACGACGCGGGCAACACGATATGGCGGGTATCGGCCGCCGATGGTTCGGTTACGCCTGAGCCCATCCCGACAGACCGGATTGTTGACGTCGCAGCCGAGGCGGCCCCGGCTGCTGAGCCTGCTGCAGCGGTCCAGCCCGGGCCGGTGGAACCATCGCAAACCGAGATCGCACTGGCAGTCTCGCCCGAAGATGGTGCCCCCGCGCCACCAGCGCAGAACTAGTCACGCATGCACAAGCTCACGCAGGAGAAAGACGCAAAGACCCTAAACGCCAAGCTCTAGCGGCCGTAAAAGTCCGCCAGCGCCTCCATCTCGTCCTCTTCGAGGTACCGCACGACCTCGGCCATGATATGGCCATTCGGCCCACCCCGCTCCGGTCCAAGTTCCTTGAACAGCTTGAGCTGGTTCTGCAGATACCCGGCATCCTGGCCGTCAAGCCGCGGATACCCGGGACGGGCCTCGGCGCCATGGCAGGAATCGCAGGCTGGAATGTCCCGTGCGGGGATGCCCAGCCGCACGATGGTCGCTGCTTCTGCCGAGCCGCTGCCGACGGGCACGGCATCATCCCGCCCATAGAGTGCCCCCAGGTCTTCGATTTCAGCATCGCTCAGCGTCCGGGCAGCCGCCATCATCGTGCCGCTTTCCCGCGTTCCTTCACGGAAGGCCCTGAGCGCAGCTTCGATATAGCCCGGCGTCTGGATGTCGAGGCGGGGTGTACCGGGAACAGCGCCCTGACCGTCCACCCCATGGCAGCCCGTGCAGCCGCCGGCGACAATACGCTCATAGTCCTTCGCTTCCATGTCGGGCAGGGCCATGAGGAAGGCTACCATGTCCCAGACCTCGTCATCGCGCATCTGCGTTGGCCAGCCAGGCATGGCCGTGCGCCGAATGCCGTGCTTGACCGTGGCGAAGACGCGCGCCTCGGGATGCCACTGAGCCATTCGCTCCACCAGCAGTGGCGGGTTTGGACTGAGATTGTCGGCAAATTGTTCGGCGGGCGCCGAGGGACTGCCGTGGCAATCGGCGCAGACCATGTCGTAATGGCCAGCACCGCGTTCGACCATGCCGGGTGTGTCGAGCGACGGCACTGTCAGGCCGACCGAGCGCAGGGTGATGGACTGCTGTGCAGCGAGATTGAAATACCAGTCGAACAGCGCTGGCTGACCGGGCACGGCGGAACTGGGGATGAGCCCGCTGAGTGGCACGAAGCCAAGCCCCAGCAGACTCAGCCCGACACCGATGACATAGGGTCTGAGGTCTGTCATGCCGCCGTCCGCCTCTGAAGCACGCGGGCCATCAAAACCAGTCCGCCGGCAAGATAGATCACCCCGCCAATACCCAGCATGATCACGCCGCCCAGCTGTTGATCCACCAGGGCCGGCAGGCCGCCCGCCTGGTGCAGATGTTCGCCATAGACCGTGCGCGGCGCCAAGCCTAGCAATGCGCCAAGCAACGTCATATGCATCGACGTGAAGAACAGCGCCATCGCCCCTGCCAGCGCAGCGCTGCGCCGCGTTTCGGTCGTGCTAGCTAGAGCTATCAGCCAGACCAGCAGCGACACCAGCGCGAAACTGATCTGCTCTGCGGCCAAAGCCCAGGGCAGCGTGCGCGACGCATGATGCAGCGCCGGCGCATGCCAGCCCCAGACCACAACTAGGTCAAGGATGCTGACGGTGATCGGCAGCGCGACCTGCGAGCGCAGCCTGCCGCGGTCCGCCACGGACGGCCCAATGCCGGCAGCCAGCAGCGGAATGCCGATGCCGACCACGGTCATGTGCAGGGTCATGTGGGCCGCAAAACTTGCCGCGACCAATCCCGGCATTGGTCCGCACCATGCGAAAGCAAGTACGGCAATCCCGGAAATGGTAAGCCAGCGGTCGATCATCGGCAGGTCGAAAGATAGAGCATGGGAATGGTGACGTAGATAACGGCCACCGCCGACAGAACGCAGAGCATCAGCGCCACATGGCTGAGAAAGCGGTGCCGCTCCTCGGGCGTGTTGTGCTCGAATTCGAAGTCATTGTCGGTAAGGCTGCGGGCCCTGACGCGCCAAATCTGCAATGTCGAAAGACCGATAAGCGCCAGGGCGACGAGCGATGCGACAATGACCACGATGGTCGGCTGGTCGAGCGGCGCATCGCGCCCTGCTTTGGCGCAATAGACAGCGCCGTAAACATAGCAGAAGAGGAAATGCAGCGCCCACACGACCGGTGCAGCGATGACCCGCCACAGGTCAGTGCCATAGCCGGTTTCGCGTTCGAGTTCGTTATGGGCGGGTTTGGCACTCATTGCAGCAGCGGAAAGCCTCCGATGACGAGTGCGGTGAGCAACGCGCAGACGCCGGTGAAATGCCAGTAGAGCGTCACGTTCCACAGGTCTGCGTCATGCCGGGGCGTCAGCTTGCCGAAGATGGAGCGGGCCAGCGCATAGGCCTGCATGATCATCCCTGCCATCAGGTGCAGCACGATCCAGACGACCAGCCCCCAGACGATGGCGGGATAGGAATGCGCCGTGGGATCGAGGCCAGTCGTCCATGGTCCGGCCATCAGCGCCACGCCCGTCAGCGCGGCGGCGATGATACCGGTTACGAGCAAGCCGCGCGATAGAGTGACCTGACCGGCGGCGTTAGTCAGCCGCGCTCCCAGCGTCGCCATCCACGTGACGACGGCCAGTCCAGCGGCGACCATCGGCCATTGCCAGCCCGGGCCGTCGATACCGATCGGTGGAAAATCGGGGTGGATGGTCCAGAAGAAGAAATAGCCGAACAGCACGGCTAGAAAGGCTGTGAGATCGCCCGTCATGGTGATGAACATTGCCCACCAGCCGGTAGACTGCGGACCGGCAACGTACAATGGCACCCTCCGGCCATCGCCGATGTCCTTAGTCTGCTTTTCTGGGATTTCGGCCGTGCCAGTCCACAGCCAGCACAGGACAACCGCCAGGAAGAACAGGGCGCTGCCTAGTGTCGGCCACCACAGCTTCCAGACGGGGAAGATGAAGGCGCCGCCAAGGCCGATGGCAGCCAGCATCGGCAGCCAAGTGGGCGTCCCGACGCGTAGCACCTGGGTCGGCTCTGCATCGAGCACCGAGGTAACCAGTGTCTCGCGCCGGCCTTCCTTCGCGTCTGCGAGCAAGCCCTTCCCCTCGTCGATCGTCGCGAGCAGCGTCTTGTCGTCCCAAATGGGATAGCGGCTGTCGATCTGCGGAATCGAGCGCAGACCCCAGTCGTCAGCCGGTACCTTACCGGCCCATTCGAGCGTTCCCGCCTTCCAGACATTGCGCGGAGCATTTGGCTCACTGGATTTGGGCCGCACGCAATCCCACACGAACAACAGAAATCCTGCAGCGAAGATGAAGGCGCCGACGGTCGAGAGCAGGTTGAGATCGCCCCACTGACGCAGCGCGCCGTAGGTGAAGATGCGCCGCGGCATACCCAGGAGGCCCGTCAGGTGCATGGGCAGGAACGTGACGTTGAAGCCGATGAAGCTAAGCCAGAACGACCAGATGCCCAGCTTGCGAGACAGCAGCTTTCCGGTGGCGAACGGGTAGTAATATTGTACGCCCGCAATCACCGGAAACAGCATGCCGCCGATCAGCGTGTAATGGAGGTGTGCGACGACGAAATAGCTGTCGTGCGCCTGGAAATCGAACGGCGCGACGGCCAGCATTACGCCTGTCAGCCCGCCGACGATGAAGGTCGCCAGCGCGCCCAGGCAATAAAGCATCGGCACGGTCCGCACCACATTGCCTAGCATAACCGTTGCGATGAAGACAAAAAGCTGAATACCGGTGGGAATGGCCACGGCTTCAGACGCCGCCGAGAAAAAGCCCAGCGAAATTGAGGGCAGGCCGGTGGTGAACATGTGGTGAACCCAGAGCCCGAAGCTCAGGAAGCCGGTGCCGATGGCCGAAAGCACGATCCATGAATAACCGGCGAGCGGGCGCTGGGCGAAGGTGGGAATGATCATCGCCAGCAGCGCAATGGACGGCAGGAAGATGATGTAGACCTCCGGATGCCCGAAGATCCAGAACAGGTGCTGCCACAGCAGAGGATCGCCGCCCCGCGTCACGTCGAAGAAGGGCCAGTCAAAGGCGCGTTCCATCTCGAACAGGAAATCACCGGCGATCAGCGGCGGGAAGGCGAAGAGGATCATCGCCCCGACCACCAGCACATACCAGCCATAGGCCGGCGTCAGGTTGATATGCATCCCCGGCGCCCGGCATTTGAGCACGCCCACGATCAGTTCGACCGCCGCGGCGATCGACGCCACCTCGATGAAGCTGAGGCCCAGCAACCAGATGTCGGCCCCGATGCCGCCTTGCTCGGTCGAGAGCGGCGGATACATGAACCAGCCGGCATCGGGCGCCGCGTTGAAGAAGATCGAGCCGCATACGAACACGCCGCCGATGAGAAAGCACCAGAAACCAAAGGCGGAGAGGCGCGGAAACGGCAGGTCGCGCGCGCCCAGCATGGCCGGCAGGATGAGGATCGCCACCGCCTCGAAGATGGGCACGGCGAACAGGAACATCATCACCGTGCCATGCAGGGTGAAGAGCTGGTTATAGGTTTCGGCCGACACCAGATTATTGTTCGGCACCGCCAGTTGTGTGCGGATGATCAACGCCAGCACGCCGCCGAACAGCATGAAGGCGAAGGCTGCCGAGATGTACCAGATGCCGATCACCGAGTTATTCACGTCGGAGAAATAGGCCCAGCCTTTTGGGCGGGCCCAAGCCTTGGCCAGACGCTGTTCCTGGGCAGCCGTGTCGGTCATTTGAGCTCCAGCAGAAAATCCACGATGGCCGTACGCTCGGCATCGGGCAAGGTAGCGAAAGACGGCATGCGGACACCCGGCTTGATATGAGTGGGGGCGATTAGCCAGTCATCGAGGTTCGCGCGGGTCAGCTCCAGCGTGCCGGCACCGATGCTGCGGCGACTGGCGAAATGGGTCAGGTCCGGCCCAACCGATCCCGCTTCGCTGACACCGCGCACGACGTGGCAGGCGCCGCAGCCGGCGGCGACGAATGCATCTGCGCCACTGGCGGTCGCTGGCTGGCGTTGGGCAGCAAGCCAGGTCGCGAAATCTGCCGCCTCGTGCACCATCACTGGGAAGGCCATTAGCGCGTGCGAGGTACCGCAGAATTCCGCGCAGACGCCGCGATATATACCTTGCTTGGTCGGGGTTAGGCGCAGCAGATTGGTGCGCCCGGGAATGGCATCCATCTTGCCTCCGAGGGCGGGTATCCAGAAAGAGTGGATCACGTCCGTGGAAGTGAGTGCGAATTCCACAGTCGCACCGACCGGCAGGTGCACCTCGTTGGCAGTGGCGATCCGCACGCCATCCTCACCCTCGTAGGCAAGGCGCCACCAAAACTGCTCGGCGACCACACTAACGCGCAGGTCGGGCGCGTCGGTACCACGCCAGTCGGGCAGCAGGGCTAGCCCGAATACCAACAAAGCGGCGAGGCCAATGGTGGGAAAGGCGACACCGCCAAAAAACACGAAGCGGTCGGCGAACCGTTCGCTGCGGGGGCGTCTCTTGCCCACGACGGCATAAATCGCTGCCCCCATGATGACGCACCAAACCACGGCGCCGCCGATGGTCATGAACCAGAACAGGTTGGCCAGTTCGGTCGCGTCGACTCCTGCCGGGTGAAGGGCGCTTTGCTCGGGGCTGCAGGCCGCAAGGACAATGGCCGGCAGGGTTGCCGACGCCAGCCGCGCGCTTCGTCCTGCAATGTTAAGCCTAGCCCGCCGCATCAGCCCCCGCGCGTTGAATGTACGTTGGGAACGCAGCGGCTATCCATGAGTTCCTGCTTCACCCGGTCGCACAGGACATCAGCATGCCACAGCCGAGAGGCTATTCCAGCATCCAGATTATCCTGCACTGGACCATCGCAGCCCTGATCATCTTCCAGCTGTTCGTCAATGAGGCTATGCAGCGGGCCTTTTCGGAACGGCTGGATGGCGAAAGCCTGGATGGATTTAGCGGAGCGTTGCTGCACATGGTGGTCGGCCTCACCGTGCTTGTCCTGGCAGTAATTCGACTGGCCATTCGCACCATACGCGGCGCGCCGCCCCCGCATGCCGATACGCCCGCAATCCTCAACTGGCTGGGTCACGCCACTCATGTGCTGCTCTACTGCTTTATTTTCGCCATGCCGCTGACCGGCGCCATCGCATGGTTCTTCGGCATCGAGTTCGCCGCGGAACTACACGAGGTCGGCCGACTTATCCTGGTTCCGGCGATTGGCTTTCACGTCATAGGCGCGCTCGCTGAGCATTTTGTCTATCGAAACGACACGCTGCGACGGATGCTTCGTTCAAATGGAGATTGAACATTTGCTGGTGCGCGGCGTCGTCCAAACCAATCCGCCCAAAGAACGTCCCGCTGCCCCGAATGGACAACGGACGAGCGTAGTGCGTACAGCGCCTTCTTGTGATTGTAGATTTTTATCCGGCCTTGAATGTCCTTCGTGTGGATCACGGACAAGTGCCTGCTGATCGTTTGCGTGACTGGATCACTCTTGTCGCTTGATGTCAGCAGCGCCTCCAGTACCGTATCTATCTTGGTTTCGGCCTCTGCTGTACCACATCATGCGACATTTCTGGTGCTCGGGATCATTGTTATCGCAACGCCGTGAGAGATCGTCCCTCGTCACCGGTCTACTAATGAGTGGAAAGGTTGAACCGTATAACGCCGGCACTACAGGTTCGCTTTAAGCTTTCCGCGCCGAACTGGATGAAATCAGTTGGTCGGCAACGCTGCCTGACCTGAGCAACGTCGCTGTGCCGTTTGAGTTGCCGGCGTCGTGGCTATCTCGCAGCACAAGTTCGGCACCGACGAGTATCTTCACCGGCGGCTGGGGTTCCCCGGCGTTGATGATCTCGTCGAGGATCGCCACGGCAAGGTAACCGATTTTTCGCTTGGACACTTCAATCGTCGTCAGGCTCGGATTCATGGTCGCGCTTTGAGGCAGATTGTCAAAGCCGATGATCGAGACGTCACCGGGGATCGAAACGCCGTGTTCGCGAAGAGCGCGAATGAAGCCATAGGCAATGATGTCATTGGTGCAGAAGTAGCATCGGGCGAGCTTAAGCCCGTCTGAAAGCAGCCGGCGCGTGTCGAGATAAGAGCCTTCATAAGTTGATTCGACGGACAGTATGTCCGCCGGATCGATAGTTATTCCGAGGCGGTCGACGTTGGAGAAAAATGCCTCGCGCCTCAGACGAAAATTGGTGGTGTCCACATGCGAGGTCACAAAGCCAATGCGTTCGAAGCCCTGCTCCTGAAAACGGGCCAATACCTTATGGACGGCATCCTCGTTGTTCATGTCCACAAAGTTGGCGTCCACGATGGGGTGGAAGGTGTCGATAAAGACTGTCGGCACGCCCAGCCCCTGGATCAGCACAATATCTTCTTCGGTCAGCTCGGTGCCCAAGACGATCACCCCAGAAATTGGGGCTCCGGCAATGGTCTCGGCCACCGCGCTGATTGGCTGACCCTCGAAACTGGCGATTTCCAGCTTGTAGCTCCGCCTACTGGCTTCCGACGACATGCCATCGATGTAATCGGAGATGAAGACGCTGTGATCGCGATTAACGGTGTGGCCATGCTTAGCAATCTTCAGAAACCGCAAGGTTGCAGCAGCCGCTGAACCGCTTTTGGCCACGCGGGGCACATAATTCAGGCTAGCTACTGCCTCGAGCACCCGCGCCCTGGTGACGCTCGATATTTCGCCCTTACCATTGAGAACCAGCGAAACCGTCGCAGCGGAGACACCTGCCGCGGCGGCGATGTCCTTGATCGTGAGTTTTTTGTCGTGCCTCAAGGACTTGTACTTCCTTCCGCAGCTTGGGGGAAAGTTTAGTAAACGTCTGCGGTGGCAAACGCCTAAGGCAAAATCACCGACCCCGCAACAGCCTTCGAACAACCCCACTTGCCAAGGCACTACGTCCTTGATAGCAATATTCACTAAAGCATGCAAAGTTTTACTAAACGTGGAGGGAGGCCATGGGTAAATCTGCTGGGCAGCTGGTCATGCTCATTGTCATCAATGGCCTCTTGCTCGTTTTGGGCGCCCTGATTTCTGGCGGCTCGTTCCTCTCGAGCTACAATTTGCAATCCATGGCCAGTCAGGTCCCGGAAATCGGGCTCTTGGCGATTGGCGTGATGCTGGCTATGTGCGCCGGGCAAGGAGGGATCGACCTTTCCGGCATCGCGCTGGCCAATCTGTCGGGCGTCGTCTCGGCCGTCATCATGTCCACTTTCGTGTCGGCAAGCACCGACCCCAGCGCTTTCAGCATCGCTTTCATCGCTGGGGCCGTCCTCATCGGGCTGTTGGGTGGCATCATCAACGGGGCGCTGATCGCCTATCTCAAGATCACGCCGATCCTATGCACGCTTGGCACTCAAATGGCGTTCATGGGTCTTGCCGTGGTGGTCTCGGGGGGCAAGGCAGTCACCGTTGGCAGCCCTGCGCTGTTGTCTAGCATCGGCAACGACATGGTGCTGCAAGTGCCGATTGCCTTTGTGATCTTTGCCTTTGCCGCAGCCCTGGTAGCCGCATTGCTGAGGTTCACCCCTTATGGGTTATGGCTCATGCTGATGGGGACCAATCCCAAGGCCGCACTCTATGCCGGCTTCCCCAAGAATGGCGTGCTGGTCGCGACTTATGCCATTTCGGGCCTGCTCTCGGGCGTGGCGGGCATCATTATCGCGGCGCGCAATGTCAACGTGAAGTTCGATTATGGCAGCTCCTATCTCCTGATCGCCATCCTTATCGCAGTGATGGCGGGCGTTAAACCCGAGGGCGGCTACGGTCGCGTGCTGAGCGTCGTTCTCAGCGCCATTGCGTTGCAGTTGATGTCGAGCCTGCTCAATTTTGGCGGCCTCTCCAATTTCGTGCGCGACTTTGCCTGGGGACTGCTGCTGCTGACCTTTCTCGCGGTCGGGCGCTACCGCATTGCAGGCTTCCTGCCGTCTATCAAACGTCAAACCAATCCTTCGGCGCCTAGCCCTCAGGGTCCGAAGTAAAACAAGGTGAGGGAAAACGAGTGGAGGAAATCATGAAGTCTCTTTCCAAAAAACTGCTGATCGGCGTGGCCGCTGCGGCCGTTTCTCTGGCAGCGCCGGCCGCTACTGTTGTCGCGCAGGACAAGCCGGTTATCGCTACCGTCGTCAAGATCAGCGGTATTCCGTGGTTCGATCGCATGAGCACCGGCGTTGCGGCGTTCGCTCTGGCCAATCCGGATATCGATGCAAGCCAGAGTGGTCCGGCCACCGCGGACTCGGCCCAGCAATTGCAGATCGTCAACGATTTGGTGGCCAAGGGCGTCGACGCCTTGGCGGTGGTGCCGATGGATCCTGCCGTTTTGGAAGGCACCCTTCAGCGGGCCATCGAACGCGGCATCATAGTGGTAACGCATGAGGCCGACAACCAGACCAATACCAATGCCGATGTCGAGGCCTTCAACAATGCCGACTACGGCACGGCCCTGAACGAACGGCTTGCCCAATGCATGGGTGGGGAGGGCAAGTGGACGACGTTCGTCGGTTCGCTCGGCAGCCGCACGCATATGCAATGGGTGGGCTCAGGCGAGGAAAATGCCAAGAAATATCCGGGCATGGCGCTGGTCGATCCTAACAATGAATCCTTCGACGATGCCAACGGCACCTATGAGAAGGCCAAGGAAATCCTGCGCAAATATCCCGACATCAAGGGTTTCCAGACTTCGGCGGGCAATGACGTCCTCGGCGTTGGTCGGGCTATCGACGAAGCCGGCTTGAGCGGCAAGGTGTGTCTGGTCGGTACCGGCTTGCCCAACCCATCAGCAGATCTGCTCGACTCCGGCGCGATCACTGCGATCGGCTTCTGGGATCCCCAGAAGGCTGGCATGGCCATGAACGTGATCGCCAAGTTGCTGCTGGAAAAGAAGGAGCTGACGGACGGCATGGATCTGGGCGTTGAGGGTTATGACCACGTCTCCGTCACCAAAGGTCCGGGCGCCGGCGTCCTGGTCGTCGGAAACGGCATGGTTCTGGCCGACAAGTCGAATTACAAGCAATACCTGTTCTAGACAGCGTCATAGCGAGACACAGCTACAATCCGGCCGCCACGGCGGCCGGAAAAGCGTGAAGGAAGTTCCGTGTGTGTACCACTAATTAGCCAGAGTGACGCGGCGCCTTTCCTCGAACTCAAGAGGATCGAGAAATGGTTCGGCGGCGTGCATGCTCTGCGGGGTGTCGATCTTGCATTTGAGCCTGGCCAAGCTTATCATCTGCTTGGCGAAAACGGCTGCGGCAAGAGCACCGTGATCAAGATCATGTCTGGCGCCATCAAGCCGAGCGCCGGCACGATTGTACTGCATGGCCAACGCTTTGCGTCGGTCACTCCGATCCAGGCCCTAAGCGCGGGAATCGAAACCGTTTATCAGGATCTTTCGCTGCTGCCGAACCTGACGGTGGCCGAGAATGTTGCGCTGAGCGAACAGCTGGTGCGGGCCAATGGACGCTTGGCCAGACTGTTTGATCGCAAGAGATTGCGGCAGACTGCCGAACGCGCCCTTGCTGCTGCAGGCTTGCCGACCGATCGTGCGTTTCTGGATACCGTCGTATCCGAATTGCCCTTGGCCTCCAGGCAATTGGTGGCGATCGCGCGTGCCATCGCTACGCGAGCCAGGCTGGTTATTATGGACGAGCCAACTACCTCACTGACCCGGCGAGAAGTCGATAACCTCATCGGGGTGGTCGAGCGGCTGCGCTCAGAGAATGTCGCGGTGCTATTCGTCACCCACAAGCTTGATGAGTGCTACCGCATCGGTGGGAATGCCATCGTGTTCAGGGACGGGGAATGCGTGGCGCAGGGCCCAATCCAGGGGTACAGCAAGCAGCAGCTTGCCGAATTGATGACCGGCCGATCGATCGAGGGGAAACGGTACCGGTCCGCGGCACCCTCGCAGCAGACGCTGCTGAGTGTCGAGCGCCTTGAGGCCCCCGGCATCCACCAGGTCAATCTTTCGCTTCGCAAAGGAGAAATCCTGGGCATTACTGGGCTTGCCGATTCCGGCCGCAATGAGCTTGCCATGGCCTTGGCTGGCATTGCACCGGCAATGTCTGGGACAGTCACGCTGGACGGAAAGACGATCCACATCCGCCGGCCTGCCGATGCTATCGCCCATGGCATTGGCTACATTCCCGAAGACCGTTTGGCCGAGGGGCTGTTTCTCGACAAATCCATCCGCGAAAACGAGATTGCCCTGATTATTTCGCGTCTCAGCAACGCCTTTGGCATTGTCAATCAGCAAGAGGGACGCCGGGTGGCGGCGCGTTTGTCTGAAGAGATGCGGCTCAATACCAAGGATCTCGAGCTTCCGGTCGGCTCGCTTTCGGGAGGCAACCAGCAGCGTGTACTAATAGGCCGGGCGCTGACCATCGCGCCAAAGCTTCTGGTGCTGCACGGCCCGACCGTGGGTGTCGATGTCGGCTCGAAGGATACGATCTATCGCGCCATTCAAAAGTTGGCGGAGGCCGGCATGGGGCTGATCATCATCAGCGACGATCTTCCCGAACTGTTGCAGAACGCCGACCGCATTCTGGTGATGAACAGCGGACAGATAGTCGCCGAAATCGATGCCGAGCAGGCCAGTGAGGACCAGCTCTACAAGGCAATCCTGACCAACGCGCCGGAGACTGCGCAATGAGTGTTCCCCCGGTTGTCTATTCCGGCGAAGGCCTCAGCAAATCGAAACGCCCAGGCCTGGGCGAATTGATCCGCAAGCGGCCCGAAATCATCACTCTTTTTCTGCTGATAACCATCTGCATCGTCGTCGGTGTGGTGAATCCGGCTTTCCTGCAGGCATCGACGCTGATCGACATCGGCCGTGCCAGCGTGGTGATGGGACTGTTTGCGCTAGGCGTACTGATCATCCTGGCGGCCGGCGGCATCGACGTATCATTCACTGCGATCGCCGCGTTCACCATGTATTCGATGACCCTGCTGGTTCAGAGCAGATTGCCGGACCTGCCGATCGCGGTCATCCTGATTATGGCGACCGTTGGTGGCGCACTGCTGGGCGTTATTAATGGGTTATTGGTCCACCATCTCAAGGTGGCGTCACTGATCGTGACGATCGGCACGCAATATCTGTTCCGTGGATTTCTGCTCTCGTTCATCGGCACGGTCTGGATTATGCAATTGCCGCCGCAGATGGGGGCGTTTGGCCGGAGGCAGCTGTTGCAGTTCGAATCGGCCAATGGTGCGGTCACTACGCTGCCGGTCTATTTCCTGGTGCTGCCGGTGGCGGCGATTATCACCTGGTGGATATTGAATCGAACCTTGATGGGTCGGGCCATTTTCGCCGTTGGTGGCAATTCCGATATCGCCAGCCGTCTTGGCTACAGTTTGCGGACAGTCCAGATCTTCATGTTCGGATATGCCGGCGCGCTGGCGGGGCTCGCGGGTATCATCCATGTCTGCGCAAACCGCCAAGCCAATCCGTTCGATCTAGTCGGCACCGAGATCAACGTGATCGCCGCCGTGGTTCTGGGAGGGGCGCGCATCACTGGCGGCACCGGCACCGTCTTTGGCACTATGCTGGGCGTGCTGCTGATCGTCGTCATCAACAGCGTCCTCGTCTTGGTCGGTATTCCCAGCACCTGGCAACGCCTGGTAGTCGGCGCCTTTATTCTGCTTGCGGCGGCGTTTTTCGTTACGCGCCAGCGCCGTAAATAACATTCAAATTCGGAGGCAATCCATGAAGAAGTTCCTCAACGATCCGGCCAATTTTGTCGACGAGATGCTGGAGGGTATCTACCTGGCACATCTGGCCGTCACCTACGTGGGTGACGATAAACGATGCCTGGTGACGGCCAAGGTCAAGCCGGGCAAGGTCGGCATCGCTACGGGTGGCGGTTCGGGACACTTGCCGTTGTTTCTTGGCTATGTCGGTGACGGCATGCTTGACGGCGCCGCGGTTGGTGGCGTGTTTCAGTCACCCAGTGCCGAGCAGATTTACCAGGTAACAAAGCACATCGATCAAGGCGCCGGCGTGCTCTACATCTACGGCAATTATAGCGGCGACATCATCAACTTCGAGATGGCTGGCGAGCTTGCAGCCTTCGACGACATCGCGGTCAAGCATGTGGTCGGCAATGACGATGTTGCGTCCTCCATCGTCGGCGAGGAGCACAAGCGCCGGGGCGTCGCCGGCATTTTCTTCATCTATAAGTCCGCCGGAGCTGCCGCTGCCGAGGGTCTTTCGCTCGATGAAGTCACCCGTATCGCCGATAAGGCGCGCTCGCGCACCCGCACCATGGGCGTGGCTCTATCGAGCTGCGTGGTGCCGGAAATTGGGCACGCCACCTTCTCGATCGGTGAGGATGAGATGGAAATCGGCATGGGCATCCATGGCGAGCCCGGCATCAGCCGCAAGAAGCTGGCCCCGGCCGATGCGGTAATTGACGAGTTGATGGAACGCATCTTTGCCGAACAGGACTACAAAAAGTACGACGAAGTCGCCGTGCTGGTCAACGGCCTGGGTGGCACGCCGATGGAGGAGCTCTATATTTTGTTCCGCCGGGTTTCCCAAGTGCTGCAGCAACGAAACGTCACAGTCAAATATGTGTGGATCGGCGAATTTGCCACCTCTATGGAAATGGCAGGCGCGTCGATTTCCATATTGCACCTCGACAATGAGCTGGATCGGCTGGTGGCCGCTCCCGCTCGCACGCCATTCTTTCAGCACGTCGCAGGGTAACAGCATGACTGATCGAACCTTCACTTCTGCTGATTTGATTGACCTCTTTCAAAGCTGGAAGCAGTTGTTTGCTGAACAGCGCGAGTTTCTTATCGCGCTCGACGGGCAGGTGGGCGACAGCGACCTGGGCATAACTATGAGCAAGGCATTCGCCGCGGCCGCTGATGCACTGGCTACGGAGGGCGAAGCTGCCGGAATTGCCAAGCTGCTTCGGACAGCGGGCACCACGATGGCTCGAGCCGCGCCGTCGACCATGGGGACGCTCACCGCAACGGGGTTTCTGCGGGCCAGCAAGGCCATCGATGGCAAGGACAGGCTCGAAACGGCAGATATGGCGGCGTTTTGGCGCGCCTTTCGCGACGGGGTGGCCGAGCGCGGCAAGGCGAAAGTGGGCGACAAGACGCTCCTCGATGTCCTTGACCCGATCGCCACGACACTTGAGGCATCAGGCAGAGCAACTCTGCCCGATGCCTTGAAGGCTGCGGCCGACGCAGCGAGGGACGCGCTCGAACAGACCAAGTCCATGGTTGCACAACACGGTAAAGCCGCAGCGTTTCAGCAAAAGACCTTGGGACTGCAAGATGCCGGGGCGACTGTTGGCTATCTGGTGATTCGCCGCATGGCCGATTTTGTCCTTGGTCGTCTATGATGAGGCGCTCTGTTCTTCAGAGATCGTGCTCACAGATTGCCGGCTGTTCATGACTGGCAGCGAGCCAACGACCTCCAAGATCCCAGGGGATATCTCGGCTGATCTTTCCAGCGTGTCGGGCTGAACTTCGATTACTAGATCACTGATTTTGGATCGGTGCTGCAGCGCCGCACAAACGTGAGTTTGTCGAGAATGGCGGTGGGACCATCTTTAATTCAGCTTGTAGCGGCGCGGATCATCTCGATCCTTTGGGCACCTTTTATTTGGCAACGAAAGTTTTCCCGGCTGGTACGAGAGTTCCGACATTGAAGCGCTCAAGAATTGTCCGTCGTCAGATCATTTGGCTCAGCTTGGGTCGCCGATTAGCGGAGTATTGGCCTGGTCTTTGGGTTGATGTTATGCGGAGAGCTTGCGGTGCTGCAAGCGCCGATGCTGGATGGTCTGGCGTTTGATCCTTTCGCGCTGTTTGATGATGGCTGCGGCCCTGCCGAAGTAGGCGTCGGCTGGCGTCACGTTGTTGAGGCTCTCATGATAGCGCTGGTGATTGTAATGCTCGACGAAGGCGCCGATCTGGGCCTCAAGATCGCCGGGCAGGAAGTAGTTTTCGAGCAGGATGCGGTTCTTCATGGTCTGGTGCCAGCGCTCGATCTTGCCCTGGGTCTGGGGATGCATTGGAGCGCCCCGAACATGGCTCATGGCTTTGGCCTCGATATAATCGGCCAGTTCACCGGCAATGTAGCTCGGGCCGTTGTCGCTGAGCAGGCGGGGTTTGTGATGCACATGGGTCTGATCGCAGCCTGAGGCTGTGAGGGCCATGTCCAGTGTGTCGGTAACGTCCCGGGCCCGCATGGTGCTGCACAGCTTCCAGGCGATGATATAGCGCGAGTAATCGTCGAGCACGGTGGACAGATACATCCAGCCCCAGCCGATGATCTTGAAGTCAAGTGAAGTCGGTCTGCCACATCTGGTTGGGCCGCACCGTCCTGGTGTGGAACTGGTTTGCCGCCTTGATCACCCCATAGGCCGGGCTGGTGATGAGGTCGTGGGCCTTGAGAAGCCGGTAAACGCTTGCCTAGGAGACGAAGTAGCGGTGGTCAGCAGATAAAAGAGGAACAATATATCTGCGGACACGTAAGTTTGCTGAGCATCGATAATGATCGACGAGCGGCTCAGAAAGTCGGGTCCGGCGGGCCGCGGTTTTACACTGGCCTTGATTTCGGAGGTTGCCACTGCGTCGATGGCAGTGTTGTTTCGGCGGATGGGTAGTCTTTGGGCGACCTTAGCCAACATCGACGCCTTCGATGGCTGTAACAGTGAGTATCGGCGGGGCCCAGCATGGCCGTGCTGCGCGAGCTCAAGAGGGTAGGGTCTCGAAAATTAACTACCACCGAGTTCGATCGACGAATAACAAAGGCGGTGGACCACGACGCTAACAGCTCTCCTTGCAGGGGAGGACTCCTCTCTGCCTGTCACTAGTGACAGGCTTAGCGCCTCACTCCTGACCTTCAGACTGCCCGTGTGCCGTCCCAAAAGCTGCCTTACGCCCTGTGCCTGTTCGATCATCAGGTTAGAAGGGCGTTGCGCGTTTCAGTATCGACAAAGGAGGCTGCGACTGCGCCAAGGAGCAGCAGGCCCGCGAACAGCGCGATTGCGAGCGAGAAGTCCTGAGCGATGATGATGGCCAGGGCCGAAGGTGCCAGCAGGCCGCCAAAGCGCGCAACCGAACCAGCAGCACCCATGCCGGTGCCGCGCAGTGCCGTGGGAAACAGCTCGGGCGTGAAGGCATAGAGGGCGCCCCAGGTACCCAGAAGCGCAAAGCTCATGAGCAGAATGGCACCGCCGATCAGCAGCACATCGGTTGCAAGGAAAAACAGGACGCATCCAGCGGCGCTGAGAAGCAGAAAACCGATCAGCGTCGGCTTGCGGCCGATAGCTTCGACACCATAGGCCGCCAAGGCATAGCCGGGTAGTTGGGCCAAGGCGACGATGACGAGGAAGCCATAGCCACGCACATAGCCGAAGCCCTGTTCGGCAAGGCGGCCGGGCAGCCAGGTGAAAACGCCGTAATAGGAGACCGAGACCAGAAGCCAGACGCAGAGGATCGACAGCGTCCGTCGCCGCAACGATGGCGAGAAAATGCTGCCGCCAGAGGTGGCGGTGGAGGACGCGACAGTGTCGCCCTCCGCCAGTTCAGACTTGCCATTGACGCGCAGCATGCGGTTGAGCGTCCGGCGCAATTCGCCGGTCTGGCCAGTGCGCTGAAGGTGGAGCGGGGATTCAGGAACCCAGAAACGAAGAAAGATGCCGATCAGCGCCGGAACTGCGGTCGCCGCAAAGATCCAGCGCCAGGCATCGGAAGTTACATAAACGCTGGCGATCCAGGCAGCCAAGGCAACCGCGACTGTTCCCACGGCCCAGAAGCCTTCCAGCATCACCAGCCAGCGGCCGCGATTCCTGGCCGGCAGGAATTCGGCCATCATGGCATAATCCACTGGCAGCGTGCCGCCCACGGCCATGCCGGTAAGGAAGCGGAGCAGAAAGAGTACGAAGAGGTTGGGCGCGAATACCGAAAGTAGGCCGAAAATTGCGTCGCAGATCACCGTGACCAAAAGGACCCTGCGTCGGCCGAACCGGTCGGCCAATCGCCCAAAGAAGCTGGCGCCGATCAGCATGCCCAGGAAAAACAACGTCCCGGTTTGCAGCGCCTCGGGTACGGACACGCCGAAAGTCGCCGCAATGGAGGCGCTGGTGAACCCAACGGCGAGCACTTGCATGGCATCGGCAGCCCACACAAGCCCGAAGATCCCGAGCAGGCGCCATTGAAAACGCCCAGCCCCTGCACGCTCCAATACACCGTCCACAGTCAGCATTTCCGAACTCTCACCAAACGTCGCTGTTCTGAAGTGGGCCTACATCATCGATCAGTCTGTGGCACGCAATATACGCTAGGTCCACATTTTGACGGTGTCGGCGACACCCATACATGCTTGCCGCCGACGGTGCGTGCTCATGGCACTGAGTTCGCTGGGGTATATTGATGATGCTGGGTAAAGGCTGAAAACAGCCGGCATTACAAGAAGCAAAAAGGTAGGTTGGGAGGCGCCCCCGGCCGACAGTAAAGCGCCCATTCCGGCCCTTCAAGTGGCCTTGGCTATTTCCCGAAAGCAGCGAGGCCGCCAGGCGCCGCGACGTCTTTGACGGGGTGGTAATCAGAATGTCCGCTCGCAGTGTTGAGGTCACGTAAGCGGACCTCTGAATCTCTCTACGGCAGCAACCTTGGGTAGTCGGTGTAGCCTTCAGGGCCTTCGCCATAGAATGTGTCCTTGTTCGGTATGTTCAATGGCAGGTTCTGTTGAAGGCGTTCGGCTAGGTCCGGGGTGGCGATGTAGTCCCGGCCGAATGCCAGAGCGTCGGCATGCCCAGCCTCGATAAAGCGCTCTCCGTCTTCCTTGGACATGAGCTCATTTGCGATGACCGGGCCGCCGAACCGACGCTTGATCTCACCAAGCAAGCTGTCCTCTGCTTCAATCTCGCGGACGAAAATGAAGGCAATTTTCCGCTTCGCCAGTTCGGCGGCGACATAGCCGAAGATCGCTTTGGGATTGCTGTCGCCCATATCGTGCTCCTCGCCCCGGGGTCGGAGATGCACGCCGACACGGTCGGCCCCCCAAACCTCGATCACTGCGTCCACGATCTCAAGCAGGAACCTGGCGCGGTTCTCGACCGAGCCGCCATAGCGATCGGTGCGCGTGTTGGTCTTGTCCTGCAGAAACTGGTCGATGAGATAGCCATTGGCGGCATGCAATTCGACGCCATCAAAGCCGGCCGCCTTAGCCCTCTCCGCACCCCGTCGAAAGTCCTCGACGATGTCAGGGATTTCTTCGGTTTCGAGTGCCCGGGGAACGGGATGCGGCCGCTTTGGGCGCAATCCGGAGACGTGACCCGCTGCAGCGATTGCACTCGGCGCTACAGGAAGCTCACCATCGAGCAGGTCGGGATCGGAGATGCGGCCAACGTGCCAGAGCTGCAGGAACATGCGACCGCCGGCTTCGTGGACCTCCCGCGTGACGTGTTGCCAACCCTGGACTTGGGCATCGTTCCAGATACCCGGCGTGCCCCAATAGCCAACGCCCTGTGGGGACACCGAGGTCGCTTCGCTCAGGATCAATCCGGCACCAGCCCGTTGCCGATAGTATTCCGCCATCATGGCGTTCGGCACGCGCTCAATCCCGGAGCGTTTTCGCGTGAGCGGGGCCATGATAACGCGGTTCGGCAGCTCAAGAGCGCCTACCTGCAACGGATCGAACAAACGGGACATCTGCATTTCCTTGGCTACCGCAGATATGGGCCCGCTTCATTCTGTGGGCAATTGTCCTTCTGGTTGTCAGACCGTACACTTCAAGTCGCCAATTGGAGCGCATTTGGGATGGCACTTACCAACGCTTTTGCCGGGGTAGAAATCTTTATCGCCGTGGTGAAGGCCGGGTCATTCACCGCGGCGGCAGCACATTCTGGCATCTCTAAGTCGGCCGTCGCCAAGTCGGTGGCCCAGTTGGAAGGTCGGCTTGGCGTCAAGCTTCTGCATCGGACCACACGTCACATGTCGTTGACGCCAGAAGGCGTGGCTTATCTCGAGCAAGCCGAAGCCGCACTCGATCAGCTCCGGTCAGCGGAAGACGTCGCGCGGTCCAAGGCCAGCACTGTTCGAGGCGTACTGAGGGTGGACATGCCTGCGGCGTTCGGACGGCGGATCGCCATGCCGATCCTGATGGATATCCTTAGGGCGCACCCTGACCTTCGCTTGAAGGCCAGCTTCTCGGACCGGATCATCGACCCTGTCGAAGAAGGGGTAGACCTCTGTCTTCGGTTCGGCGAGCTGCCTGACCGAACCGACATTGCTGCCCGACCACTAGGATCACAGCGCCTCGTTCTTTGTGCCGCCCCAGGCTATCTCGGAGAAGCGGGGGAACTGACAAGCCTACGGGATCTGCAAAGTCATGCCTGCATCCTCGGAAGCAGACTAGGCAAAGCTGCATCCTGGCGCTTCGTTGATGAGGACGGGTGTGTGACGTCCGTTGATCCACCAGCGACACACCTGGTGAGCGACGGGGAGGTGGTCCTCGATATGGCGGTTGCCGGTTTCGGCTTATGCCAAATGCCGCAGTCTCTCCTGCAGCCTCACATCGATCGAAAAGAACTGGTCGAGGTGCTGCCGGATCGGTGCCAGGTGCAATCGCCGTTCAACGCTGTCTGGCCCGCAACCCGTGCGATACTCCCCAGGGTCCGCATTGTTGTGGATGAGCTCGTTCGACGGGCCAACGCTAGAGCTGTCTAGCAAGCAGCCAACGACCGGCTACGTCTGCTTCAAGGTCAGCTCCCACCGAGCGTGGAGGACCGGAATGGGGTCGCCTGCCGACTGGCGCGTCTGGGGTGGGAAGCTGCCTGTCCACTTTTCTGCCGCTCTAGTGAAAAGCAGACGTCCTTGATTGGGATAACGGAACATAAGCGAAGAAGCCTGCGAGAATTTGGCCCAAAGCAAGCCGGGACAAGCGCTACCGGCTTGCCAATGGCATTAGGATGTCGATTGCTGGCTTAGGATAACAACTTGAAGCGCTGTATCTTACCGCTTTCGGTCTTTGGCAAGCTCTTGGTGTACACCACGCGGCGGGGATATTTAAAGGGCGCGATAACGCTCTTGACGTGGGTCTGCAATAGCGCGGTTTCATCCGGGCCGCCTTGCACGCCGTCGCGTAACACGACATGGGCTTCAACTATAAACCCGCGCTCTTCGTCAGGAGCGCCGACGACTGCAGCTTCCTTGACGTCCGGATGCAGAAGCAGAGCCGCCTCGACCTCGGGGCCGGCGATGTTGTAGCCCGAGGAAACGATCATGCCATCCGTGCGAGCGACGAAGTGGAAGTAGTCCTCTTCGTCCTGGACGAAGCTGTCGCCCGTGACGTTCCAGCCCTCGACGACATACTCCGCCTGTCGCGCATCGGCGGACATATATCGGCAACCAACCGGACCGCGAACCGCCAAGCGGCCGACCTCGCCCCGGCCGACTTCATGTCCATCGGCGCTCAATACCTTGGCTTGATAGCCGCCAACAGGTGTGCCGGTGCAGCCCGGGCGGCAATCGTCGATCCTGTTGGTGATGAAGATATGCAGCAGCTCGGTTGAGCCAATGCCATCGAGAATGGGAGTGCCGGTCTTGCGGGCCCATTCGTGAAATGTAACGGCTGGCAGAGTTTCGCCGGCAGATATGGCAATGCGGAGGCTCGACAGATCGGCGCCGTCATCCATCGCTTGCAGCATGGCGCGATAAGCGGTGGGGGCCGTAAAACAGACGGTCGCCTTGTGCTGCTGGATGATTTCGATCAGCCTCGCCGGAGCCGCATCTTCGAACAGGGCCGCTGACGCGCCGAACCGAAGCGGGAAAATCGCCAGACCGCCGAGCCCGAAGGTAAAACCGATAGGTGGCGAACCGACAAAAACGTCGCTCTGCCGCACATCGAGAACCTCTTTCGCATAGGCATCTGCGATGATCAGCAGGTCGCGATGGAAGTGCATGGTGGCCTTAGGCTCGCCTGTCGTGCCCGACGTAAAGCCGAGGAGCACTACGTCATCACGCCCCGTCCGCACTGCTTCAAAAACCCTGCTTTTGTTGAGCGCTACCCGATCGAGCACAGCGTCAAAATTGGCCGTACCGTCAAATTCTATAATCTGCTTGAGAAAGCCGCTTTCGAGAGCCGCGGCATCCAACTCGTCACGCAAACGGGCGTCGACCAGCGCGTGGCTAATCTCTGCCTTGATGATGATCTTGCAAAGCTCGCCCGCGCGCAGCATGGGCATGGTGTTGACGGCGACGGCACCGACCTTGGTCACGGCGAGCCAGCACGCCACCATGGCGGGATTGTTGCCGGAGCGGATCAGCACACGATTGCCAGGCTTGATTCCGAAATCGTCCACCAAGGCGTTGGCGATCCGGTTGGTCCATTCCATCAGGTCCTGGTAGGTGCGCGTGCGCCCATTGCCGATCAGTGCGACATTGTCGCCAAAACCGCGCTCCACCATGCGATCGGTGAGTTCGGTGGCAGCGTTTAGGTATGGCGGGTACTGGTAGTCGCCCAGGTCGATCTCCGGCCAGGAGGCGCTTGGCGGCAGGTTGTCCCGCGTGAAGGTGTCGACATGGCCCGATGGACCCAGCGGCGCTTTTGCCAAAGCATATCCCTCGAATCAATCAATCACCTAAACGCACTGCAAGGCGCAGGTAACGTGGCCCAAGTTAGCGGCCCCCCCCCCCGGTCGGATCGGCGAAGACCTTTTAGGGTCTCCGCCGCGAGTAGTATTGTTATGGGATGTCGAGCACGGTGACTGTGGCACTCGTCAGTGCAGGCTCGACACCAAGCCATTTGGCATGGATCTTGGCCAAAGTGCCGTCCTTCTTGATTTCGGAGATCGCCTCGTTGACACGTTCCAGGTTCGGCGAGTCTTTTGGCATCATGATCCCGAAGCGATCCCCGGTTGGAATGTTCGTGAGGATCGACAGGCCGGGTGTCTGCTGGAAGGCATATTGATAGCCGGCCAAGTCACCGACAGCGCCGTCGAGCCGACCGGACCGCACGTCGAGCAACAGGTTCTGCTGTTCGGGATAACCGCGGACTTCTCCGAAGCCGACGGTCTCATTGTTTTCGTTGACCCAGGCCTCTGCTACCGACGACGATAATACGCCCACGACTTTGCCGCGCATGTCATCCATGTTGGTGATGCCGCTGTCCGACTTGCTGATCAGGGCCAGATCGCTGTCATAGTGTCCCTGCGCAAAGGACTGGCTTTCCAGGCGCTCTTCGGTGATCGAAATGGTGGAAATGGCCATGTCGATGCGGCCTGAACTGACCGCCGCAAAAATCGCCTGGAAGCCGAGATCCTGGAAAACGATGTCGGCGCCGAGACGCTTTCCGATTTCATTGACGAGGTCGACCTCGAACCCTTCGAAGCCTCCCTGCTCATTCTTGTACTCCCAGGGAGGATTGCCTGGATAGGCGCCGACATTGAGTGTTTCGGCGAAGGCGCTCATCCCCATCAATGAGACGATGGCAGCAGCAGAGGCAACGAAAGCGACGGCTCTCTTAAACGTTTTCATGCGCGTTTTCTCTCTCCCAAGTGAATATTCAGCGTCTGGCCCGCCCGATTTTCGAGCATGGATTGATAGATCGACAGCGTAATCCGGACGTGGTCGCTCAAAAGCGTAGCGGCAGCTTTCTGGTCCCTGTCTAGAGACGCCTGCATCAGCAGCGTGTGGTGTTCGTGCGCCAGGGCCTTGTGCAACAGGTCAACCGTCACCTCTGTATGCTTGCTCGATGCGCGCGGATTGATCACCGACGGATGAAACAGCAGCGCTTGGTGGTGCCGCTGCAACTGCAAGAACGTCGTTTGGTGAAAAGACTTCAGCCAGGCTGACTTTCCCTCAGCAATAAGGGCGAAGTGAAAACCATCATGTACCTCTACCCAACGCTCCCGCGCCTCGATGCCCTCCACGCCAATTGGATGCGGGGTCCGAAGCAGCTTGTGATGGGCCGCGATGACATTGCCTTCCCAGTCCAGCCCGCCGGTCTCGATGGACTCTTCCAATAGGCGCTGCTCGATCAGTAGGCGCGCATCCTCAAGATCAACGAGCTCGTCGAAAGAAACTGGCGCAACGCGCCAACCACAGCTCGTACCGGGCACGACAAGACGTTTCTCTTCCAGCATCGCCAATGCCTCGCGGACCGGCGTGGCGCTGAGCTTAAGCGTTTTTGCGAGCGTCGCCACCCGCAAGGGACTACCCGGCGGCACCGAGCCGTTCAGGATCGACTTCTCGATCTTCCGATAGGCCAGCTCTGTCTTTTCGACCTCAATCATGCCACCTTGTAAATCATATATGTTTTGACTAATCAACTACGGTACTAGGATTGATATAGGATCTCTCATGTCCGATGCTGCCCTACCTTTGAACGACTCCGATCTCTCGGCGCTGTATCGCAAAGACCGCTTCGAAATGCCGGAAGGGCTAATTTATCTCGATGGCAATTCACTAGGTCCGTTGCCCAAGACGGTGCCACCCCGGATGGCTGACGCAGTGAGCCGCCAGTGGGGCAACAGCCTGGTCAAGGGTTGGAACGAGGCGGGCTGGTTCAAACTGCCTAGCGTCGTGGCTGCCCAACTCGAGCCTCTTATCGGCGCCGAACCGGGCAGTGTCGCTGTCGGCGACTCCACATCGATCAACCTCTTTAAGGTGCTTAGCGCAGCTCTGAAAATGTCGGGCTCGCGCCGCCGCATTCTCTCCGACTCCGGTAATTTCCCGAGCGACCTCTACATCGCCGAAGGTCTCGTTTCGCTCGTAGGTTCCGGCTTTCATCTCATGGCTCTGCCGAGCGACAAGGTAGAAGCAGCGATCGGCGCTGACGTCGCCGTGGTCATGCTGACCGAAGTCGATTACCGCACAGGACAGCGACGCAATATGCGGTCCGTGACGCAAGCCGCACATGCCGCAGGCGCCTTGGTCATATGGGATCTTTCCCATTCAGCCGGTGCCCTGCCCGTTCGCCTCGCCGATTGCAACGCGGACTTCGCGGTTGGCTGCGGCTACAAATTCCTGAATGGCGGGCCGGGCGCTCCAGCTTTCCTCTATGTGGCCCCGCGCCACGCGGAAAGCCTCGTTCCGACCCTATCGGGCTGGATGGGCCACAGCGCGCCTTTTGCCTTCGAGTCTTCCTACCGACCTGCATCCGGCATTGAAAAGATGCAGGCGGGCACGCCGCCAATCCTGTCACTGATAGCGTTCAGCACCGCGCTGGAGTTGTTCAAGGACTTAGACCTTGAGGCTCTACATGCCCGGTCGCTGCAGTTGGGTGATCTGTTCATCGCCGAAATGGCGCGACGTTGTCCCTATCTTGAGCTGGCCACACCGCGCGATCACCGCCTTCGCGGCAGTCAGGTCTCGTTCCGTCACGCAAACGGCTATGAGGTGATGCAAGCGCTTATCGCGCGCGATGTCATTGGCGATTTCCGGTCGCCGGATATCATCCGATTTGGAATTACCCCACTTTACATCTCCCATGACGACATCATTCGCGCGTCCGCAACTCTTGAGCAGATCCTCCGCGACAGACTTTGGGACACCGACACCTATCGGGTCCGGGCGGCCGTGACGTGACACCGGTAGATAGGGGAGATGGCGAGATGGATCGGCGCGTCGCATTGGTTACCGGCGCTGCCGGAGGCATGGGACGGGCCATCGTCGATGCACTGATAAGGGATGGCATAGCCTGCTACGGCGCTGACATTGATGCAAAGGCCCTGGACGAAATGGGCGACAGCCTGGGAGCAAACTTCCTCGCCCTCCCCGTTGATCTGACCCAGCCTGATGCCATCGCCGACGCCTTTTCCAAGGTTCAGTCGCGGCATGGCGGCCTCGACATCCTCGTCAACAATGCGGGGACCTGCCTGATGTCGGATTTCCCGAACATCACGGCCGCCGAACTCGACCGGCAAATGGCCATCAATTTTTCATCGGCATTTCACTGCGCACAAAATGCGGTCAAACTCATGCAGGGGCGTTCCGGGGTTCGCAAGATCGTCAATATATCTTCCAACGGCGCCTACAACTTCGATGTTTTTGATCCGCCGCATTATCGCGCCAGCAAGGCCGCGATGGACTCCCTGACTAAGGATCTGGCGCGCCGCTTCGCCGCTGACCGCATTTCGGTAAATTCGATCGCCCCAGCCATGACGGAAACACCGCTTTTCAAGGTTCTGACGCAAGACGTGCTGGATCGCGCGATCGCGCAGATGCCGCATGGTCGTGCCATGCAGCCATCAGAAATCGCGGAATGGGTGCGCTTCCTGGTTTCCTCCGCTGGAGATATCTCCAGCGGCAATGTGATCATCCTTAACCAGGGCCGAGATGTCCGCTAGCTATAGAACTCTGGCGTCTTCTTCAGGCGGGGCCATTGCTCAGGCGAGTGGCCGTAGATGAGGAAGGCATCGGTATCCCGTGCAAGCTTTAGGAGCCGCGCGCCACTGGCCTTGGCCTGCTCGACGTCCCAAGAGCCTTCAAATCCTTCATCCACTTCGCTCGGACGCGAAATCGCGTCACCCGTGACGACCACCTTGCCGGTGTGCGGGAGATCTATCTCGAGCGCCAGCTGGCCAGGCGCGTGTCCGGGAACATGCAGGACCCGGAAGCCCGGCCCGATCACGGTGTCCTCACTGAGCAGTCGATATTCCCGATCGGGCCACTTTATGGGGCGCGCAGCGCCAAAGTATAGCGGTCTGTCCAATGACCGTTCGGCACTGGAGATCAGGATGGGAGCCCCCGCAAAGTCGGCGATGCCGCCAACATGGTCGATGTGAGTGTGCGTCATTATCAGGAGATCAATGTCGGAGACCTCGGTGCCGCTCAAGGCCAGCTGCTCGGCCGGCATGTTGTTTTCGGTCATGACCAAAACCTCGCCGAACACACCTAAATTGTCGTCCCGTGCCGCGGCTGCAGCTTCGAGGGCATAGCGCCGCGGAAAACCGGTATCCACCAAGACATTCTCGCCGGCGTCAGTCTTGATCAGAAAGCCACAGATGCCAATGATCCGCCCATTTGCATGAACCGTAAAAAGACCAAAATCCAACACGTGTAGCTCTTTTGGCAATCCAGTCAAGTAATAACTATTATTCATAGGACATTTCTCCAGTGGTTTACAGTGTAAATGGTGCGTCTTGAAAGTCAATATCCACACATTATTTCAATATCTTCTTGAAACCACGGATTCGAAGCCAGAGGCAATTGTTGGCTTATCGCTATCGCAGTCGCCGAAACTTGGAAGCTTTCTAAGCGACATCGATTCGGAGTTGTCCCTCGACTGGAACGGCGTCTCGTTTCGCGGTCTGCCCCAACTGCGCACCCACGTTCTGCGCGAGGCCGGCTTGTCCGCGGTGTGCGACATCGATGACGTGCTGATTACCGCTGGCGCTGCGGAAGCCAACTACCTCGCGATCATGCAATTGCTGCAACCCGACGATGAAATCGTGCTGGAAACCCCCGGCTGGCCACAGGCGGAGGTTCTCGCCAAAGCCATCGGCAGTAAAATCCGTTACGTGGAGCGCCAGGAAAGCGAAAACTGGCGCTTTCCGATGGAGCGCTTGCGGGATGTTTTGAACGCGCGCACCAAAATAGTCTTCGTCACCAATCCCAACAACCCCACGGGCCAACGCTTCTCCACCGAGGAACTGCAGGAACTTGCGGCACACGCGCGCGAAGTTGGCGCCTGGCTGATCGTGGATGAGGTCTATGCGGGTCTCGAATGGGAAGGCGAGCGCTCCCCTTCGATCGCAGGGCTCTATGAAAAAGGCATAACCACCGGCAGCGTGTCCAAAGCCTTAGGTCTGCAAGGTTTGCGGACAGGCTGGATGATTTGCCGCGATCCATCCCTCATCATGGATGCGATCATCCTGCGTGAAAACTCCAGCGAGATCATGAACATCATGGGCGAAGTGGTCGCCGAAGTGGCGATGCGCGCTGACCGCTACAAGGCGGCGCTGGCTGTAGCTCGGGCTGATGGGCTCACCAACCTCGCCCAACTCGACGCCTTTGTCAGCGCCCAGCCGCGTCTGTCCTGGGTTCGTCCGCGAGCCGGGCTGATAGGCCTCGCGCGCCTAGGCGATGGCATTGGCGCAGACGCTTTTGCCAAGCGCTTGCTCGATGCGCCGTACCGAACATTCCTGATGCCAGGCAGCGCGTATGATCAGCCCAACCACATTCGTATCGGCGTGGGCGGCGGCAGCACCGTAAACTTGAACCTGGGGCTGTCTAGAGTGAGCGCTCTCTTAGACCGGTGGCATTTGCCACGATAGTAGAGGAAACTCTGGCTTGAAAGGCCGCTTTTAAGAAGCTGCGGGCCAAAGATTACAGTCCGAAATGGGACCCCATTGCAGTCATCCGCAACAGGTTTTGGAAATCTTGAAAGCTGCCGCTTGTCTCGACCTTAAGACTTCGGATTTCGTCTTATATTGCTCAATTGAGCCGAACAATAAACGAGCAACAGTGGACTTGCTTTGGAAAGGTGGAGAGTTCCCAATGAAGGACGAGGAACTTCCCGATGCAAAAGAGACGATTTACGAAAGAGTTTGAAGCCGAAGCTGTTCGTCTGGTGCAGGCCAGTGGGCGCACGCAGCGCGAGGTTGCCGACGATTTGGGGATCGGGCTTTCGACGCTTGTGCGCTGGGTTGGTCGCAGTCGGGACCGTTTGATCGACGAGCCTGCCAAGCCCGGCTCGGAAGATGTGTTGGCCGCGCTGAAACGGCTTCGCCGGGAGAACGAAATTCTTCGGCAAGAACGCGAGATTCTCAAGCGCGCCGCCGCTTTTTTCGCCAAGGAGGGAAGTCGATGAAGTTCTCGTTCATCGATGCGAAGAAGGCAGAGTTCCCCATCAACCGCATGTGCAAAGTGCTTGGCGTCAGCCCGAGCGGGTTCCATGCCTGGAAGGATCGACGCCTGGAAGGATCGACCGGCCTGTTCCAGGCAGCGTCAGGACATGGTTCTACTCGCCCATGTTCGATCGGCGTTCAAACTCTCGAATGGCACTTATGGGAGCCCGCGCATGACGCGGGAGTTGCAGGATGAGGCGCATGCCGTCGGGCGTCGCCGCACCGCCAGACTGATGCACGAGAATGGCTTGGTGGCGCGCCAGAAGCGCCGCTTCAAGCGCACCACCGACAGCGAGCATTCC
>NZ_LAPV01000137.1 GCF_000971275.1 Devosia psychrophila
GCCAGCCGACGCCTACTTCGGCAGGGCCGCAGCCATCATCAAACAACGCGAAAGGAACAAACGAAAGACCATCGAGCATCGGCGCTTGCAGCACCGCAAGCTCGCCGCATAACATCAACCCAAAGACGAGGCTGACACTCCGCTAATCGACGACCCAAGCTGAGCCAAATGATCTGACGACGGACAAAGCGCTCGGCAAAGATCTTCCGCCGGCAGAATGGCGCATTGCAAACGAAACGCTGGGCCATAAGGCGAAGTTTAACCCGACGGCCAGCACAAGGCAGGTCGGAAACGGTTCGGAGATAGCGGCTATGAATGCGTCTTGAGCGAATGCCGCACAACGGGCAAAGCCCCTCAGGCTCCGCCGCCCGCGCCAGGACTACGATCTCCGCTTCTGTCTCGGTTATGCTCGCGACGACCAGTCCAGCCGGGATCAAGAACGAAATCCGCATATTCATCGCCATGGCGCTGGTTCTTCTGCGAAAATAGCACCACCTCGCCACCAAATATCATCGGAGTGAGTCAGAGCCACATGACGGCGCGGAGTTACAAACGTGGTTGATGGTTTTGCTGGACGGTTCCCGCCCGCGAACGCCGATGCAATTTTCTATTTCGCCGCGATAGGATGCCGTTTATTGGGCTTTAGTGGATATCTCTCGCCGATCAGCGCGACCATTTTGGCTGGGGCACCGCAGCGAGAAGCATACGCGTGTATTCCGCCTTAGGACTGCCAAACAGCGATTCAGTTGGAGCAGACTCGACGATCCGACCATTTCGCATAACGATAATACGATCGGCAAAATGCCGGACGATCGGGAGGTCGTGCGTGATGAAGATATAAGACAGGCCCAGGCGATTGCGCAGGTCTGCCAGCAGGTCGATGACCTGGGCTTGAATGGAGACATCGAGCGCCGAGACTGCCTCGTCGCAGACGAGGAGTTCAGGGTCGCTGGCCAACGCCCGAGCAATGGCGATGCGTTGCCGCTGACCACCGGAAAACTGGTGAATGTGCCGCCCCATACAGTCCGGCTGCAGCCCTACCAGTTCGAGCAGTTCGGCCACCCGCGCGCGCCATTGCGCCTTGGGCAGGATATCCTTGTGGATCAGCCAGGGTTCCGAGATAATTGTAAATACGTCCATGCGCGGGTTCATTGAGCCATAAGGATCCTGAAACACCATCTGCACCTTGCGGCGCAGTGCCAGCATCTCGCTCGGATCCAGCGCGAAAATGTCCTGCCCGCGATAAAACGCCTGTCCGGCAGTCGGCTCATTAAGCCGCAGCAGCATGCGCGCGACGGTGGATTTACCCGAACCGGATTCGCCAACGATGCCCAGGGTCTCGCCCTGAGAGACTGAGAAACTGACATCCTCGACGGCCAGCAGCGACCGTGCCTTGCCAAACATGGACTTGGGTAGCTCATAGGTTTTGGTCAGCCCCTTGACCACGAGCAGCGTCTCGCCCCGCTCCGACTTGGACCGTCGGTCGGCGCCCGCCGCCGGTTCAGCCGGGAGCGCGCTCATCAACTTGCGCGTGTAATCGTGCTGCGGGGCAGTAAACACCTCGCGCGCCGGCCCCTGCTCGACGATCTTGCCGGCTTTCATCACCACAATTCGGTCGGCCATCGAAGCGGCGACCTCAAGATCATGCGTAATCAAGATCAGCGCCATGCCGAACTCGCGTTGCAAATCGCGCAGCAGATCGAGGATTTGCGCCTGTACGCTGACATCGAGTGCGGTGGTCGGTTCGTCGGCGATCAATAGGCTCGGCTTCAGCGCAATGGCCATGGCGATCATGATGCGCTGCCGCTGCCCGCCCGAGAACTCGTGCGGATATTGATCCATCCGGCTTGCGGGTTCAGCAATCCCGACATGACCCAGCAATTCCACGGCGCGACGGCGGGCCTCCTCGCCCCGGCACACGCCATGGGTCTCGAACACCTCGCAGATCTGCCAACCCACGGTATAGACCGGGTTGAGATGGGCCAGGGGGTCCTGGAAGATCATGGCGATGCGGCGGCCGTTGATATCGCGCCGTTCCGCCGGCCCCAACGTGCCCATGTCCCGCCCTTCGAACACGATGCGTCCGGCGACGATCTCGGCTGGAGGGCAATCGAGAATGTCGAGAATTGTCGATGAACTGACAGACTTGCCGGACCCGCTCTCGCCCAGGATGCAGAGCGTTTCGCCCGGCGCCACGGCAAAGCTGACATTGTCGACGGCGCGCAGCGGGGCGGCGTCCGACAGGAAATCGACTGTGAGGCCTTCGACCGAAAGAATGGGACTGGGGTTCACCGGGGCGACCTCTGGAGTTTCTGCAGGCGCCAGCGCTGCTGCGGATCGGCAGCGGTACGCGCCCAGCTGGCGACGATATTGAGCGACAGCGTGGTCAGCATGATCAGCAGCCCCGGCCAGAAGGAAATCCACCAGGCCGATTGCAGATAGCCCCGCCCGGTTGCCACCATGGCACCCCAAGTAAATTCGGGCGGCTGGATGCCGAGACCGAGAAAGCTCAGCGCAGATTCCGCCAGGATCACCGCGGCAAAGTCTATTGCGGCGATGGTCACCAGGGTCGGAATGGTCAGCGGCGCGATGTGGCGCAGGACGATGCGCAAATGGCCAGCGCCCATCGACTTGGCCGCTTGTACGAACATGCGCTGGCGCAATTCCATCACCTCGGCCCGCGTGGTGCGCAGATAGATCGGGATGCGGGTGAAGGCCAGCACGAAGACAAGATTGGTGACGCTGGGGCCTAGCAGGTAGAGCACGATCAGGGCCAGCAACAGCGAGGGGAAGCTCATGATGATATCGGCCAGCCGCAGGATAGCCGCGCCATACAAGCGCTGCGTGTAGCCGGCGATCAGGCCCAGGGTGCCCCCTACCAGTGTCGCCACCACGACCGCGGCGAAGGCGATGCCCAGCGTATTCTGCGCCCCCACCAGTAAGCGGGCGATGATCGAGCGGCCCAGAGTGTCGGCCCCCAGGAAATAGGTCCAATCGTGCGCAAACGAGAATGGCGCCAGGTTGCGTTGGCGCAGGCCGGGTCGGGTCGCCAACTCGCCGATGAGCATCGGGCCGAAGATGGCCGCCAGAACAAGGAGAACCAGGAACCCGACGGCGACCAGCGCAAATTTGTCCCGAACCAGATAGCGCCACGTGGTGCGCAGGCCGGCGAAGCGCGGCGCAGGCGGCGCCGCGGTAATAATGATCTCGCTCATGTCGTTTGCCGCCGGATGCGCGGATCGAGCAAGGCATAGGCCAGGTCGATGGCTATGTTCAGGATGAAGATGGCGCAGGCGGTGACAAGGATCGTCGATTGCACCACGGCGAAATCGCGCTGGATAATGGCATCGATCATCAGTTTGCCGATGCCGGGCCAGCCAAAGATGGTCTCGACCACCACCGCGCCATTCACCAGGCTCGCCGCCAGGTCACCGGCAACGGTGATGACGGGCAGGACCGCATTGCGCAGGCCATGCTTGAAGATGATGACAGTAGGGCTCACGCCCTTGGCGCGGGCCGTCTTGACATAGGGGGTCGACAGGACGCCGATCATGGTGCCGCGGACCACCTGCACCAAGAGGCCGAAGGGGCGTAGGACCAGCACGCCGATGGGCATGATCCAATAGAGCGGGCCGCCCGTGCCCGATGTCGGCAACAGGTCGAGGCCCACCGCAAAGATCATTACGCCAACGATGGCGACCCAGAAATCGGGGGCACTGGCACCGGCCAGCGAAACAAGGCTGGCGACGCGGTCGAACAGCCCGCCGGGCCGGGCCGCGGCAATCGACCCAACCACTACGGCGAAAAATGTGGCCAGCGAGATGGCAATGACGGCCAGTTGCAACGTGTGCGGAAAGGCCTGTAACGCGACCTCCATTGCCGGCCGGTTCTGGCGCAGCGACATGCCGAATTCGAACCGGGCCAGATCGCCCAGATAGGTAAGGAACTGCAGGTAGATCGGCCGGTCGAAGCCGTTGAGTCGATTGAATTCCTGGCGGGCTTCGAGACTGGAATCGAGCGGCAGGAACAGCGCTGCCGGATCGCCGGTTAGCCGGGTCAATACGAATACGAGAACCAGCAGGCCGATAATGGCCACCGCGCTTTGCATGGCACGCCGGACGATGAAACCTAACATGGGCCGATCCTCCAATTCCGGTACGGCGCAAGATCGCGGCGGGGGACGGACCCGCCACGATCTGACAATCTTGTCATGCTACTTGAAGGCGATGCCGGCCAGCGGGATTTCGCTATTGGTCGCCAGCGACGGCTTCCAGTCGATGCGCGGTCCGACGCGGGTAAAGCCGATCATGTGGAACATCGGAATATCGGCGGCCAGTTCATCATGCACCTTGCTGAAGATCGCCTGAAAGCCCGCGGTGCGCTTATCCTGCACTGCCGCCAGCGCGGCATCAATCTCGCCATCGAGCGCCGGGTCGGCCAAGGTCGCGTAGCTGCCGTTCGAATGATAAAAGATCGGGATGGTGAAAGCGGCGTCGCCCTTGTTGTTGTCGTGCTGGATCTGCACCAGGGTTGGGCCACGCGCTTCGGGGAAAGGCTTTTGCAGGTAGCGCGTCCAGTCGGCGACATCGAGCATGGTCAGCTTGATGTTGAAGCCGGCCTCCTGCCACATCGCCATCATCGCTTCCATCGCCTCGGCGCCATTGGGATAGATGCCGTTGCGGCCGACCAGGTTAATTTCAGTATCGACCGCAACGCCGGCAGCGCGCGCTTCTTCCAGGAGGGCCGTGGCCTGGTCAGGATCGTAAGTCCAGGCGGCGACGGCGTCATTGTGGCCGTTGATGCCGGGCACCACCATCTGCGAAGCGCGCAGGGATTCCTCGCCAAACAGGGTCTTGAGCCCCTCCCAGTCGATGGCCAGGTTCAGCGCCTTGCGGACTCGCAGGTCATCGAGCGGCGGATAATCGAGATCGATGCGAACCGAGGTGGTCTCCGAGTTCAGATAGGCGAAATCCATGGCGGGATCGGTTGCGTCCTGCAGGGCAATGGTGGGCGTGAGATCGGCTTCGCCGGTCTGCACCATTGCCGCGCGCAGCGAGGATTCGCCCCGCCACACATAGGTCGCCTTGGCTACCGCAGGGGCCTGACCCCAATAGCTGTCACTGCGATTGAGCACGATGCGTTCCTGGCCATACTCGCCAAGTGTATAGGGACCGGTGCCGATCGGCGCATTGGTCGCCTCGGTCGTCGAGGTGCTAGGAGCCACGATCATGGCGACGCTGATCAGCGTTGGCATGATCGGCTGGGGTTTAGTGCTGATGATGTCGACCGTCAGGTCGTCGACCGGGGTGACGGTGAGCGTGTCGTCGCCAAATTTGGCGAGGTTGTTGCAGGTGAAGGCCTTGCTGGTCATACGGTCGAGGGAGAATTTGACGGCTTCGGCATTGAAAGGCATGCCGTCCTGAAACGTCACGCCGTCACGAAGCTTGAAGCGCCAGGTCAGCTCGTCGGTCTGACTCCATTCCGTAGCAAGCTTGGGATCGACCGAGCCGTCGGTCGGGTCCACCACCGTCAGCGTTTCGGTGATGTTCTGGTTTAGCACCTGGCCCACATCGGTCAAGATCGAACCACATGGCTCAAGATTGCTGGGTTGTTCGGGCAGCACGATGGTGATCTCACCATCGGCCTGTTGCGCCAGCACCGGCAGGGCGCTGGACAGGCTCAGAACGGCGGCGAGCGCCGGTAGCATGCGTTTGTAAGACATCGATTTCCTCCCGTTATGGTCGATGATGCCGTCGGCTTTTCAGGGCCGGCGCGTGTTTGGTGCCCGGCCGCGCCCACCTCCTGGCACAGCCGACGCGATGCTTGATCAGGCCACTTTTTCGATCAGCGCTGCCAGCATGGCGCGCTCTTCCACGGTCAGGTCGGTCAAGGGCGGCCGTACCGGGCCCGGCGTGTAGCCGATCAGCTCGACGCCCGCCTTGATGATGGAGACCGGATAGCCAGCCTTGCGGTCGCGTATGGCCGCAAACGGATAGAAAAACTCTGTGAGGATCTGTTCCATCGTGGGCACATCATTGGCGCGGAGCGCCTTGTAGAAGCGCTGGGCCAATGCCGGAACGAAGTTGAAAACGGCCGAAGAGTAGGTGGTGACCTTGGCAGCGTTGAAGGCTTCCGCGAACAGTTCATGGGTCGGCATGCCGCCGATGTAGCAAAGCCGGTCGCCCAGCTTTGCCGAGATCTCGCGCACAAGTGAGATCTGGCCCGTCCCATCCTTGAAGCCGATCAGGTTAGGGCAGGCATCAGCGAGCCGTGCCAGCGTCTCGGCATTCACCACCGAATTGGCCCGGTTATAGACCACCACGCCGAGGCCGGTAGATTGACAGACCGCCTTGATATGGGCGTAGAGGCCCTCCTGTGGACCCTCGGAAAGATAGTGCGGCAGCAACAGTAGGCCATCTGCACCAGCAGCCTCCACGCGCTTGGCAATGTCCTTGGCGATCTCGGTGCCATAGCCACAGCCGGCCACGATAGGCACGGCGCCAGAGGCTTCCTTGGCGGCCTTGGTCACCCGTCCGACTTCTTCCGGCGTCAACGCGGAAAATTCGCCGGTACCACCGGCGGCAAACAGAACCGTGGCCTCGAAGCCCGAGAGCCAGCCAACATGCTTCTGGTAGCTGGCGGCATTGAAGCGCAGTTCGGCGTCGAAATGGGTGACGGGAAAAGACAGCAGCCCGGACGACAGCGCTACCTTGACTTCTTCAGGAGACATCAGACCACTCATCATATGTTTAATGCAGATAGTCATATGATGTCATAAGATGACCGTCAAGGGCCAGGCTGATGACTCCGCCGCGTCAGAGCACGATAGCGCTTGATGCCGCCCTGGAGGTGGCGCCGCATGGCCTCGCGCGCCTTGTCGGCGTCTCGCATCGAGATGGCGTCCGCCACTTCGGCATGCTCCTGAAGCATGATCGCGTCGCGGCTTGGCAGGGGATCGATGCCGCCCATCACGGTGCGGAACTTGACACGCGGGATGATGCGCTTGCCGATATGGGCCAGAAAGGTGACGAATCTTGTATTATTGGTGGCCCGGGCGATAGCCATGTGAAACTCGAAATCCGCTTGGTCCGTAGCGCTGCAAGCCTCGACCAGTTGCCGGAAATTGTCGACAGTGAACTGGATTTCAGCTTCCTGGGCGGGCGAGCTGCGCAGGGCGGCCAATCCTGACGCCTCAACTTCGATACCGATCCGCAACTCCAGTTCCTCGATGATGTCGGAAATCTTGTCGGTTGCGAGACTGAAGAGTTCCAGCCCATCCGCAGGCATTCGCGGACCCAGCACGAAGACGCCAACGCCCTGCCGGGATTCTACCAGCCCGTCGGCTCGCAGCGCCGCGATTGCTTCCCGAATAACGGTTCGGCTATAGCCGAATTTGCTGACCAGCACGGGCTCGGTCGGAAGCTGGTCACCCGGCGCATAGTCGCCCTCCTCGATTTGCCGCTGCAGCGTCTCGACAACGACGGCCCGAAGCGGCTTGCCCCTTTGCGCTCCAGCTTTTTTGCTCATTCTTGGCTTCCTGACAGGCCCGGATCAATGTGTCATCATATGATCACTTCAAGAACGGTAGCAAGTAGCATGGTCTTTCGGAAGCGGCCGCTCGCCGGAAGCCCGAACATTCATGATGTCAAGGCCCCTATGGAGGACAACGTTCATGCCGTCCGAGGCATCCGAAGCCACCGGGTAGATGCTAGAGATGCACCAGACCGGGCTCACCGCGGCTTGGTGCGGCAACCCACTGACTCACCCCGCAGAACGAAGAGCACTGATCCAATCTGCGACGACCCCGGCGTCGTGAACAAAACGGCAGTTCCCTGACCGTAGGTGGGCGCCTAGCCAACTACCGCCCGCTTTGAGGCAGCACCCCGAGCCCAGCGTTCCAGAACGCATATTATGCGAATCCGCTGACGACCGCTTCGCGCCCCATTACTGCCCTTCCGACAGTCCGCTCAATCGACGGAGGCATCATCGATGGACAGGGCAACGTTCCGTCAATCCCCCTAGCAGCCTCTCGGTCGCGTGGTCCGTGACACGTGGTGGTGCATGCAAGCAGATCACTGCGACCTATTTCTGCTTCGCATCCCCGCTCGATATCCACACGCAAATGGTGGTTGGAGGAAGATCGGAAAACAGCACCGCTCCCTGAACGGTGGATTACTAGGTAATCCATTGACGGATGAACTCGAGTCGCCGGATATACGTTGCCTTGAGGGGAAATTACTTATGTGGGCTGATTCCGACACCGATGTGGACTTCCTGAACTATTCGGAAGTCGCGGAGATGATCGCTGACCTCGTGGCCGACAAGGGCCTGCTACCCCTGTCAATTGGTGTTTTTGGCGGCTGGGGTATGGGCAAGTCCACCACCCTCAAGCTCGTCGAAGGGGAATTGGCAAAAAACCAAGATCGCTACCTCGTCGTCAAGTTCGACGCGTGGATGTATCAGAACTTCGACGATGCCCGTGCGGCCCTGATGAGCGTAGGCGAAGCGCGCGCGCCAGGATCGCCCAGCGGCGCTTGGAACATGGTGAAGAACCGGGCGCTCTTGATGATGATGATGCGGACTAAGCCCAGCACCTACTCCTGGAAAAACCCAAAACGGGGGGCAAAAATGGATATCCGGATGATGCTGGATGGAGGCGAGGCCTTCCTGAAGCAGATGATCGCTGATGAGGTTCAGGAGACGCTCACGCTCGATTTCAAGCGCGGCACTATGTTCAAGGACGGCAATCTCGATAATCCCAACAAGGTGACTTTGGGTGCAGCCCTCTCGGCTTTTGCGAACGCTGTTGGCGGCATTCTCGTTTTGGGTGTCGACGCAAGGAAAAATCCGGAGGGAGTCGATTGCGCTGGGGAGCTAATGCCTGTCGCCAATCTTGGCAAAGCCCAAACCACGCTGACTCAGGCTGTTGGCGATTTACTTCAGTCGCGGCAAAGCGGAATTCGGGTTTATGCGATCCCGTCAGTTGAGCATCTGGGGTCCGGCTACCTGGTTGTGGAGGTGCCAGCTTCGGACCAACGCCCCCACAGATCGCAGGCGGACGCGAAGTATTACAAGCGCGCGGGCGCGTCGAACTACATCATGGAACATTACGAGGTTGTGGACGCCATCCGCAGCTCAGCCGCACCGACACTGCGCCTGGGCCATGAACTGACCAAGGGGATCAGCCGCCCCCATGAGAACCGCAACGAAGCCAGGATCCACCTCGCGCTGACCAACGTAGGCAAGGCAACGGCCCGACATGCCTCCCTGCAGATCGTCGGTGTTGGGCCTTACAACGTCGGATGGGATGGACTTGGCGAGAACGTTTTCATGAGCCACTACAGCGGCACGCGGACAATCTCTCATATACCCGAGCTGGTCATTCACCCGGGAGAAACGCGCTTCATATGCATGCTGTTGTTGGACGTGAGCGACGTTAAAGGCCAGGGAACGAAGATAGGTGGGGTTCCCGATCAGCGGACGCCTTTGAAGATAACTTACCGCTGCAACGCTGAACATTATGGCGGCGAACCGGAGGTTCTCGAGATAGCGCTCCACGACATATACTCAGCATCCCTTTTCTAGTCCAATTTGGCGACCATACGAGGAAAATCCTGCGCAATTTCCGGAAGTGCAATGTTTAGTCTGCATCCCGCTCGTTCTCCTGAAAGCTAGCGGGCAAAGTCCCAGCCTCCGGAAATTGAGGAGAGGTCGCGAGAAGCCCCGCATCATCGAGCTCGTCCAGCCCCGGCAAATCCCGCAAGGTATCGAGCCCGAACTGTTCCAAGAATTCCTTGGTCGTCACGTAGGTGAACGGCGCCCCGGCCGTCGGACTGCGCGGCCCCGCAGTGATCATGTTCTTGTCGCGCAACGCCCCAATGACGTCGCGCGAAACCTCGCGCCCCAGGATTTCCGACACCCCCGCCCGCGTCACCGGCTGATGGTAGGCGATCGACACCAGCACCATAGCCTCGTTCTGGGTCAGATCGACCGCACGGTCCGGCACCGCAGCAGCAGTGGCAATCGCATCGGCATAGGCAGTTCGCGTGCGAAACGCCCAGCCCCCAGCAATACTGACCACGTCATAGGGCTTGCCGCGCAGCGCTTCACGGATGTCATCGATCAGCAAGTCGATACTGGCGTCGCGCCCAATCACTCGCGCCAGGACCTCCCGTTGCACCGGCCTTGGCGCCGCGAACAGCACGGCTTCGATGCGGTTCATCCACTCGCGCCAGCGCAGGTCGGCCGGCATGTGGGCCAACTCGGCATCGAAGATTGGTGGTTCAGCAGCTGTCCGTTTGCGCCTGCCCATCTGTTTTGCCCTCACAGGCCGTAGAGCCGGAACGTCGGCCGGCCGCTGAGCTCGCGCACTGCGTCCAACTCACCCAGCCGATCGAACAGCCGCCTAGCCCCGCGCGCCGACAGTTTTGCACTAGACCAGGACCCCGGCACCGCGTCATCGGACAGCAGCAGTTTGATGACGTCGCCAGAACCCTTGGCGCGCAACTTCGGCGCCACTGCAGTCAGTGTTGCCGCCCGCTGGGCCAACTCAGCGCCGAGATCACAGGCCTCTGCCGCCCCGGTCGCATAGGCCAAGAACACCGCCCTGCCCCAGCCTTCTCCTCCCGGCCGGATGCGCCTGCGGTTTTCGCCCGACTTGAAGACCGGCGAGGCCACCTGCCCCATCAGCAGCGGCACCGGAATGGGCCACCTGAACTTCTGTGCGAGCAGCATGTCGGCGAGCCAGAAGCCCAACAACTCGGCATCGGGCCGGGCTCGATAAACGGCGGCGGCAATCTCGGCCGCCAGCACTGGCGCCGGCCGCGACGACACCACCATGTCTTCGGCATTGACGACGACCTCAGCAAGATCGTCATCCCACTGCAGGCCAAAATGTTGCTCAGCGACCGGGCGTACGGTTTCCGCATCGCAGCCGGTCGTGCGGTTGGCCAATCGGCGCCAGGCCATTAGCAGGTGACCGGACGGACCAGGATCGTCGCCGGCGCCGCGTAAATAATGGGTGTCACGGAGTGCGGATTCGTCCTCGCGCCGCCCGGTTAAATTTGCCGCCACCGCCGCGTTCCGCAACGCCAGCCGCTGCCGCCAGGCGCCGGCCCAAGGAGGGTTCTGGCGCACCAGATTGTCCAGCGAATTCAACGCCGCGCCGGCCGCGTAAGCCGCGTCGGCATCATGCAAAACCAGACCACGTGGTCGCGCCCACACCGGTACTTTTGGTACCGGCGGCGGATCGACAAGCAGCAAATCAGCGCGCAATTTCATCTCCGCAAGCTAGCATGTGACGGCGCTTAATGCCACTAGATTGCCAAATATCCGCCTCACCTGTCGGCAATTAATAATGACCGATAATCTTGCATTATCGGACGTTATAGTCATTATAGAGGAAGTGACCCAAAATCCCGACGAAATCGCTGAAAACGATGCCGGCAACGCCCCCCTGCCACCTGCTGCAGCGGCGGCACCCGTCGGCAATTCCGCCGTGTCGGTTCCGGCCGGCGATCTGGCCCATTTGCGCGGCCTCGCCGATCGCGCCCGGGACTATGTCGAGGCGGCCAGTTCGGCCAACACCCGGCTGGCCTATGCCTCGGATTGGAAACACTTTTCAGGCTGGTGTCGCCGTCAGGGTCTTGATGTTCTGCCACCCGATCCGCAGATTGTTGGCCTTTACATCACCGCCTGCGCCTCGGGAGAGGCCGGCGGGCGTCAAAAAAACGCCGTCAGCACCATCGAGCGCCGACTCTCGTCCCTCTCCTGGAATTACACGCAGCTCGGACAGTCACTGGACCGCAAGGACCGCCATATCGCCACGGTCATGGCCGGCATTCGCAACACCCACGCCAAACCGCCCCGGCAAAAGGAAGCTCTTCTGCCGGAAGACCTGTTGGCCATGCTGGAAACCTTTGACCGCGGCAGCCTACGCGGCATCCGGGATCGCGCCATGCTGCTGCTTGGGTTTGCCGGCGGCCTGCGACGCTCAGAAATCGTCGGTCTCGACGTTGGCGAGGATCAAACCGAGGATGGCCGCGGTTGGATTCAAATCCTCGACAAGGGCCTGCTGCTGACCTTGCGCGGCAAGACCGGCTGGCGTGAGGTTGAGATCGGCCGCGGCTCTGCGGATACCACCTGCCCCGTCGTGGCGCTCGAGACCTGGCTCAAATTGGCGCGGATCGGTCATGGCCCCTTGTTTCGGCGGGTAATCGGACAAGGCAAGACGGTCGGCCCCGATCGGCTCAACGACAAGCAGGTCGCCCGCCTGGTCAAGACGGCCGCCCTGGCGGCCGGCGGGCGGGGCGATCTTTCGGAGGAAGCGCGGGCGCCGTTGTTCGCCGGCCATTCGCTGCGGGCGGGCCTCGCCTCCTCGGCCGAAGTCGACGAACGCTACGTTCAGAAGCAACTCGGCCACGTCTCGGCCGAAATGACCCGGCGCTATCAACGTCGACGCGATCGGTTTAGGGTCAATCTTACGAAGGCCGCGGGGCTTTAAGCCTCGCGGGCAACTTACGCCAGGTCGGTCTGCGCGAAGTCGTTTCCCTTGTAGAGTAGCGGAACCTTGCGGTTCTTGGCACATGCATAGGATAGACAATCAGCCAAATTGAGCTGCGCGGGGTGCCCCCTGCCCTTTCCATAATCCGAGAAGGCTTGCACCGCCACTCGACCATCTTCGGCATCGATAGCAATGATCTCGATTTTTGCTTCCCGCAGAAAGTCGCCAATTGTGGCCTCGACCACCATAGGCGCGACAGCTAGCTTGGTCGAGAGACGCATCGCCGCTTCCAGTATAACCAGGGCACTGGTCACGCGACTTGGCGCATGCTCAAGGCGATCCGCCCATGCAGAAGCGTCTTCCTCAGCCGAAAGAATGGCGACAACCACGGAGGTGTCGACGAACATCAGGAGTGGCCCCACATTTCATCGATCTCGTTCTTGGTCAGGTCATGGCCACCAGTTTTTGCCTTTGCCTTGAGCTGATGAGCGATATCAGCCAGGCGCTCGGCGAGCGGTGTTCCGGCAGTTTCCCTTTGTAGTTGCGCCTCGAGTGCCTCGATCACCGCCTCGGTCAGGGAGAGATGGCGCTTCTCGGCTAACTGCCGTGCAAGCTGATGCGCACGTGGATCGCGAATTTGCAAGTTCATCGTCGGTAGTCCTCTTATCGTCAATACACGCTAACATAATTGTAATGACAGGACCATCAATAAGGCGGGAGGATCCAGAGGCCCAGCGAGTCACCCGGCGCTATCGACGCCGGCGCGACCAATTTAGGGTCAATCTCACGAAGGCAGCCGGCCTATGATCCCCCTGCCCTACCAAGGATCAGCCAATGACGAAGACAAGTGTCAGACACGCTGAGGCCAGATCCTTCTATGCACGTTTACTCGCAGCCGGCGTGGCGGCATCCAACCCCAGGCTGGAACGCGCGTTTGAGAGCATACCGCGCGAGGCGTTCCTACCTCCGGGACCCTGGCACATCTTCTCTGCGCCCGGCAGACGCTATGTCGAGACGCCCTCCGCCGATCCGATCCATCTCTATCAGAACGTGCTGGTAGCTCTCGACCTCGAGAAGCGGATCAACAATGGGGAGCCGCAGTTGCATGCAGCATGGATCGCAGCTGTCGATCCGCAGCCTGGCGATGCGATATGCCACATCGGCATCGGGACCGGCTATTACTCGGCCCTGCTGTCGTTTATGACCGCGCCGGGCGGTACCCTGATCGGCTATGAGATCGAAAAGGCCTTGCCGCAGCGGCCGTGGACTATCTCCAACCGTTCGAAGGCGTAACGGTGATTAGCGGTGACGCGACGGTGGAGGCCATCCCGCTGTCCGACATCATCTATGTCAATGCCGGCGTGGTCGCCCCACCAACCAGCTGGCTTGCTGCCTTGAAGGTCGGCGGTCGCATGATATTCCCCTGGCGGCCGAGCGAAGAGGTGGCCATGGCCGTACTGGCGACTCGCACCGATCAGGGAATTGCATTGCGGCCCTTTGGTGCTGCATTCTTCATTCCCTGCGTCGGCGCCTCCAGCCCCGATGGCTGCGAGAAAGTGCCCGATCGCCTAGAAGCCCGATCAATCCGTTCCCTGTGGCGCAAGGCCGACCGGGCGCCCGATGCATCGGTTGTGGCGATTTATCCCGAGCTCTGGTTCTCGTCGGACGAGATAGTGGCGGCGTAATCGTCTGTAGTGCAGGGACAGAATGGGTCCGCGCCCCGAACCCGCTCATGATCGGGCGATCCTTCCACCCGTACCTGCCATTCCGCAACCGACCCCATTTTTGCCGTTCGTTTAAGCTGAGCGTGTCTCTGAAAAGCAGTCATGAGCGGCAGGAGGGTATTGGCTGGGCCAGGGCCGTCAGGGGCGACGAGCAAACCGAGAGCGTACTGAAAGCCCAGCTCAGTCAGGCCAAGGAACGAAAGTCAGTTCCGGCCAAACCGACATGGCCCTTTTTGCCTTGTTCTCGTGGGTTTCTCGGTTTGCCAGGGCTGTGTTAGGCGTCAGTCGAAACGAAAACAGATCATCAAGACCGAATGGAGCAATGATTTTCAGTTCGTCACCTTCCAGACTGGCAGCCACAGCGTGTGTTTTGGTGGCGAAGTAAAGCATCAGCTCGGCGCTACTCTGAAGTTTTGGGTAGGCTATGCCAAATTTTTCCGGGAACCACAGGTGCACGCGTGCCTGATTGCGGACCTCAACCGGAATTGGCAGGTCTGAAAAATGCGCTTGGACCTGTCTGATAACGGCATCCTCGGCTTCGTAGCTCAAGTCCGAGGGATCGAAATAGACGACGTCCGCGTCTTTAATGCCGGAGTGTCTGGGGCGTCCCGTCAGTACATTCCAGGCGGTGTTATAAATTGCACCCGAGCAAAGAAGCCCCTCTGGTAAGCCGAGTTCTGAAACGCCCATAACTATGGCCATGAGAAGATCATCGTCCTGGATCATCTCGACCAATGCATTTTTCTGGATGATCGAATTGAGGCCAGAGTACCGGCGGTAATCGGCAAGAGCTGTCAAAGCGATGTTACTCCAATGCGGATCAACTCTACACTTTCAGGGCATGCTGTCAGAAGATGGCAGGATGATCCCTGCGCCTGCTGATGTTGTAACAGCTTCGTCACCTGCACACATGATCGATCAGGTATTCCCGTATCAACGATCAACCTCTCCAACCGAGGTGGCAGCGACAACTTCCTCCATGCGGGCAATCGAGCCTGCTTCAAGCCGAGCACACAAACGATGTCTGCTTTCTTCATCGCCTTGCAGAAAGCCGCCTGTCCACTACCCACCCCCATTCAGCCCTACATTGGGCCGAAGACCAGCCCGGCGGCGAGAGTTTCCGAAGCCCCCTACCAGCCTCGCCGAAATTATGGGTTTCGCCAAGACGCCGAGGTTGTTGGAAGCCGGCCGTCAGGGTCGACAACCTTTAGAACCGGACCATCCGACTGGTTCCAGCGCCAGAGTGCGACACAGCTTCCCCCTGGAGACATAAAAGAGGGATAGATGACCCCATCGACCTTCGCGTCAAAAAGCATTTGATATGCGGCATGCGTGGCAGCGACAGCCCCCTTGTCCAATTCCGACCGCCACTCCGTCTTATGAATGTCCTGGTCGAAGCCCCATTCGTCGAGAACTACGGGATCGGTCATGTCGACAAGGCGGGCGCCGGTCAGCTCGAGTTGCGCGATCAATGCTGGATGCTGCACGAACCCTTGGTTGTATTCTGCCCAGGCGGTCGACAATTCTCGCGCTGCGTAAATCGTGGGGACGCCGATCGGATTCCAACGGCCTCCAAAACGAGCGGCGCCCTCCCCCGCTAGCGGTAGATGTGACCAGCGAGGAACGTAGGCTCGCCACAAAATGATCGGCTTAGGGTCTGTAAACTCAGGCATAGACGCCCGAGCGCACAGCCTCCAGATAGGCCAAGACCCGATCTGCCTTGCCGTCTCCCACCAGATCGTAAGCCGTCTTGCCCGCCCAGCCAGGAATTGGTTGGTGCTTAAACCAGATTACCGCACGATTTTCGTCGCCAGCCATCTCTGCTGCCATAGCCAGGATACGCACGATCGGGCTTAGCGCCGCGTCCACCTTCCGGGTGGCGGTTTTGGCGGTGAGCGTATTCCGGGCAATGCCGATCAGCTTGGCAAGTTCGGATTGCGTCACGCCGAGCTGTTCGGACAACCGCGGCGCCGACAGGAAGGGCGAGCCGCCATCGCCAAACCGAACTGCACCGATCTCGAGACCCTGGGGCTGCATGAAGCACTCCAATCCATTTTTGAGCACGTTTCGCGCAATATGCGCTCAAACCACGCTCATTTCAAGCCGCGGCGTCATCCAGATATCCACTGCACTAGGTTTCGCGATCCCACTTATTGATACTCTTCCTCAAATTATCGCTGACCTCGAGCCGCTTCTGGGTGCGATCGAGCCGTTGGGCAGCGCCCAGTTCGCCTTCGGCCTCCGTAACACCCGCCCCCGCTGCCTTGGCCGCGTCGAGTTTGGCCCGCAACAGCGCCATGATCATTGGCCAGGTCGAGAATTTCCCTTCCTTGGCCCGCTCTGTCAGATTTCGCAGGTAGCCCCCTGGCGACTTGATATGATCAGACTTCTGGTAGATCGCGGCGATGGTGATTGCAGCCTGCTGTTCACCCAATGCCACCCGTGCGTCTTCCCAAGCGCTGGGGCTGATCCCCAACACCGGACGGGCCAGATCCGCCGCGGTTAGGAAATCTCGCCAATTACGAATGCCGCCGCCACCTTTCACCAACCACAGCAGGTTCGGACAGGCATCGAGCACAATACCCAGAGGGAGCTCGCGCTTCGGCAAGCTCCGCAGGTTGTCAGATTCCCCGGGGCTGCCGCTCTTTTCTTTTTTTGTTCCTAAGCCACGTTCAGATTCATTTTTAGATTCGGTATTTGAATTCTGTATGTGGCGCTTAGTTTGAGACTCATTGGCGTTCAGATTCTGTGATTTTACGAAGGATTCCAACACGTCACGGATCTGCGTCCAAAGATCGTCGAGTTCTGTAGCTATGGCTTCGAGAACCTGGCGTGGTGCTGTCCGGGGCAGACGGCCGACAATAGCCTGGTACTCAAGATGCACACCGCCCCAGTTGCCGGGAACGCCCTCTTCGATACCAGCCTCTATCATCTTGACGATGTCACGGCGGCAGATGGTTAACCGCTCCTTAACGAGCTTGTACGCCTTCTTCTCGGCGCGCATTGCTTCAGCGAGCTCTTTGAACTCGTTGGCACGGGCGACGATCGGTGAGAGATCGAAGCCATAGGCTTGCTCGACCTCACCCCCCTGCCCCTTGCGCGCGTAGCGCTTGCCATTGGGGCTATCCCGGCGGACAATCAAGCCGCACTCAACCAAGTTGGCGAGGTGACGCCGCAACGTTGCCGGCGACATGCCATTGGCGCGCCCGGTGAGCATTTCATTGGATGGCCAGACGATCAGGGCGCTGTCACCATAAAGGGCTGTTTCGGGATGGAAGGACAAGAGCGCGTCCAGGATGGCCAGAGCGCGATCGGAGGCCCCCAGCGCGAGCCTGGCCTCCTTGATATCCCTGAACACGTGCCACTTGTGCACGGTCGCATCGGGAGCTGCACTCTGGGCCGCCACCTGACTTGCAATCATGCCAAGTGACATCGGTCGCCGCCCAAAGGGCGTCGTTGCGGTATGCGTCTGCATTGTCTTTCACCTTGCGTAAGGCAAAAAAATTTCGGCCGCCAAAGCGGTACAGGCCCATGGAGGCCTTGACTGCAATTTCTGGAAGTGCGATTCTCGCGTTACCACACTACGAGAGGGGCTTCCGGAATTCGGTTTTCGGGGGCCTTTTTCTTTTGCGCGCTACTCTCCGTCAGTTTGGTTGTCGTTTAACTGACGGAACTCCTCGTAAAGCTTGTCGAGGTGCTCCGTCAGGTAGTCTCCAAACGCTCTCGCGTCAGGTCCCCTGGCCCTAAGGGCGAGGGTGAACTTCTTTCCATCCGAAATTGCTTCGGCTGCCAGACGACCATCGGCCGGCGCCCAATTGGCCTTTACGGGACTGGACCTTGGCCGTACGCCCGCTTTTCTGGTTTTGAGGTGTGTGACCAAAGCGTCGAACCTGTCGTCGCTCGCCAGGCCAGCAATGCCAGCGGTTTCTACGAAACTCAGCGCCTCCTCGAGGTTGCTAGGCTTATCTAAAACAAGCTTCAGGTCGTACCATCGATCTCTACCGATGCGTTTGGCACGTCCAATCGCCTTAAGCAGCGGCGCCGGCAATCCGGCAACGGCGAGCATTTTGGAGAGCGTCGACTTGTCCGCTCCCAGCGCAGCCATCACAGTGGACTGATCATCGTCGAAGCGGCGGTTGACAATTTCTGCCGCGAAGACAGCCTTCTCGATAAAGGACGTATTGGCCCGACCGTTGTTTTCCTGGCCTTGGGCGATGACGTGATCGCGGTCCGTCATCTGCTTGATGACCGCTCGGACTTTGCGCCCAAGTTCCGCGGCCGCTCGCCGCCGCAAGTGGCCAAAGACGAGCATATAGCGTCCGGCGTGGCTTGGATGGGGTCTGACGAGCACGGGTGAATCTTGGCCGCGCTCGCGTACCGCTTCTAAAACACGCTGGAATTCGTCCTTGTAGTCATCGTCGCCGATCGCGAAGCGGTCCTTCGCAAAAGAATCCTCAATGAGCGCGGGATCGAGTTCGACAATCGTCTCGCCTTCGAGGAGCTGATCCGCTTGCGCGGCCATTTCGTCGATTGAGTTCAACAGGGAGCGCGTGGCGCCCTTGGTCGCATAATCCAGAGCAGCGCGGTTTTCCGACGCCGGCTCCTCGTGACTCAGCAAATTGGCAAATGGATTTTTCCGCGCCATCTAACACCTGCCCAAACGTACTAGGCGATTGATTTGACTCACGTTTTTGTCGATTTTTACGGCCGTCAACTTCATGCTCGGCCCCATGCCCGATGAACCAGGCCTTGAATCTCAAAATTTACGGCATCAAGGCTCTCAATGGCGCGGTCATAGGTATCGCGGTTGAAGTTGACGCGTTCGACCTCATAAAGAGATTGCTTGGTTAGGCCGGCATCCGAGATGGCAGTCGATTTGAGCATTGGGTGCTTGAGGATGTCCTCAGCTAGCATTGACTGCATAAACCCAAGCATCTGAGCCTGGGGGACATCCATCGGCTCATAGCGAGTGATCAGGTAGCGCAGCCAGTCGAGATGGAAGTCAGCGCCGGCCTTCTTAATGGTTTTGGCGATGTTTCCCAGCATCAAAAGAAACTGGCTCATCGACATCAGATCCAGCATTTGGGGGTGGACCGTTATCAGAACTGAGGTGGCAGCACTGAGCGCCGTAAGTGTCAGGTAGCCAAGCTGTGGTGGGCAATCGACGACCACGACGTCAAACCGGTCATCGACACTGTCAAGCGCTTTGCCTAAACGGGTAAAGAACCGCTTGCCCTCTAGCGATGTCTGCATAGCCAAGGGAGTCTCGTATTCATATTCCTGAAGTTCAAGGTTGGCCGGGATTATGTCGAGTAAAGGGAAATTCGTAGGCCGGATGACTTCGGACAAGGGGCGTGGATTTTCGTAACGAATGGAGTCATAGAGCGACAAATTTTTGTCCAGTTCGGGCTGAAACCCGTGGAGAGCTGACAACGACGCCTGTGGATCTAGATCGACGGCAAGGACGCGATGACCTGTCAAAGCCAGATGCTGGGCGAGGTGGGTCGCAGTCGTTGTCTTACCGGAACCGCCTTTAAAGTTGACCACGGCGATAACCTGCAGCTTCTCGCCAAGCTTGCGCCCGGGGACATAATTCTTCGCGTCCGACCGGCCGTTCTTGTCCAGATAGTGCCTAAGTTCGATCATTTGTTCGGCCGTGTAAAAACGCCGGCCGCCGCCGCCGATCTGGGGGACCGGCCCCTTGCCTTCGAGATGTAGCCGCTTCAGGTTGTTAGGGCTGACACCGAGATAGTGCGCGACTTCGGCCATACCGAACATACGAAGGGTCTTCTGCGCGTTGGGCGGAAACTTTTCCATACGCAGCTGATCCAGCTTGCGCGAGATCTCGGCGCCCTGGGCGAGAATCTTGTCATCGAACTGGAAGGGTGGCAGCGAGAGCATCGCGTTTCCGTAGTAAGAGAAAATGGCGCTAACTGGAGTGATTTCTGCAATCTAGCGCCAGTATGTTCGATTCCTCCTGAGTGGCAAGGAATTTTAGGTTAAGTGACCCTTAACGCTGCAGCGCGACACCATGTCTACCCTACTTAATCAACATCATATCTCTTTTGATTCAATGGGTTAAAGTGGGTATGGACCTGGCCGGAAAATTGTGGTGACGAGTACAGGCTTCCCGCTCAAAGTGAGTGCCTATGCTGTCTGGGATGAATATCTAGCCACTCACTTGCCCGTTTGGCAGATCGACTCGGCAGCGCGCCAACTCTCTAATTCACGTTGCCTCGGTGTGCTTCTCCCAAGTGCTACGCCACAGAGCCGCCACCAACGTGATGGGAACTCGCGACAGGATGATCGAACCGGGCGTCCGCTGCATGCAAGGTATCCATAGGCAGCCACCCTGTCGCCTATCGGATTTGATAGGGTGCAGCGGGCCGCGTGCTGTGGTGCTTTGCGAACATGCACTCAACGCAAGGCAGGACGATGGAAGTCATCGCTATTGGCCCACACGACTGCTCTAGTAACCCTTTGCTGGTCGATCAAATGCACCGTCTCCGCGCTCGCGTCTTCAAGGAGTGCATGGGATGGGTGTAACCGTTAGCGATGGGCAGGAATTCTATCAGTTCGATGCACTCAACCCAACCAGCATCCTCGTCGTAGATCGGGGAGTAGTAGTCGGCCACACGCGGGTTTTGCCGGCGACAGGTCCAACGATGCTGTCGAAGACCTTCGCATATCTGGCATCTTGCGGCGCTTATGTGCCGCATTCGAGAATGCTGGAAACCTCGCGGTTCTGCGTTGACACCTCGACGGCACGCTTGTTCGCTGATGGCATTCACCTTGCCACTATGACTTTGATAGCCGGCATCCTCGAATGGGCTGACCTCGGTGGTTATTCCGAGATCGTGACGGTCACCGATGTGCGGCTGGAGCGTATTTTGCGCCGGGTCGGGCTGCCGTTGCGCCGCTTGGGTGAGACCTCACGTATCGGAAACACGATTGCCCTGGCAGGTATTGTGGACGTGGATGCCCAGAGTGTTCAGCGCGTACGACCCAGCCAATACAGGTCCACTTTTACCAAACTCAACCGAGCGGTGTAGTTCTCCATGGGCCATACTCACTCATCAGCAGATCGCCTTGTCCGAAAGCTTCAGGATGCCCTAGGGCCGATCATTCGCAACGCCCTGGACGAGCCTGGGGTGGTCGAGATCATGCTCAATCCGGACGGCAAGCTGTTCATCGAACGGATAGGGCAGGGGATTACTCTCGCGGGTGATCTGGACGCGCAGTCGGCGGAAACCATCATCGGCATCGTCGCCCACGCGCTGCAGACCGAAGCTGACCAGGATCGCCCCATTATTTCAGGTGAGCTGCCGATTGGCGGACATCGCTTCGAAGGGTTGTTGCCTCCGATCGTCGCCGAGCCATCGTTCTCGATCCGTAAGCGGGCGTCGATGCTGATCCCACTGGCTGCCTACGTCCGCGAAGCGATCATGACCGCGGAGCAGGCCGAAGTTATCTGCAATGCCGTGGAAGCCCGCATGAATATTGTTATCGCCGGCGGCACAGGCAGCGGCAAGACTACCCTGGCCAACGCGATCATCACCGAGGTGGTGAATGCCGCGCCTGAGCATCGTGTGGTGATCCTGGAGGACACCGCGGAAATCCAGTGTTCGGCACAGAACGCGGTACTCCTCCACATATCCGATGCCGCGGACATGGCACGGCTCCTGAAGTCCACCATGCGTTTGCGTCCTGATCGCATCATTGTCGGCGAAGTTCGCGACGGTGCAGCGCTGACGCTGCTCAAGGCCTGGAACACTGGGCACCCAGGTGGGATCGCCACCATTCACGCCAATGGTGCTCGTTCGGCGCTGACGCGCCTGGAACAGCTGGTGGCTGAGGTCAGCCAGATGCCGATGCGCGAGGTCATCGGCGAGGCGGTTGACCTCATCGTTGCAATTGAGCGCACGCCGAATGGACGGCGCGTTTCCGACATCCTGCACATCGAGGGATTTCGGAATGGCGCCTACCAGATCGAAAGTCATTCATCGAACAAGGAGCGGCTCAATGTCGCCTAGAGTTTTGCGGCTTGCAGCTGGCGCAGTCGTTCTTGCGTCCCTGTGCGCGCAGCCGGCACTGGCCAGCGGGGGTGGGGGCCTGCCCTGGGAAGGGCCTCTGCAACAAATCCAGGAATCTATCACCGGCCCCGTCGCCGCTGCGATCGCGTTGGCGGCCGTTGCGATCGCCGGCGGCATGCTGATCTTTGGGGGCGAGCTAAACGATTTTGCCCGACGCCTCGTCTATGTGGTGCTGGTCGCCGGGATCCTGCTCGGCGCTACCCAAATTGTTGCCCTGTTTGGCTCAAGCGGCGCGTCGATCGGCGACATAACAAATAGTCGTTCACTTTTTGTTCTGGACCAGATCGATGGCTGAGGTCGGTAGTCGCCTCCAGCGTGTCCGGCTCCACCGCGCTTTATCGCGACCCAACATGCTGTTCGGTGCCGATCGTGAGCTCGTCCTCGTGACGGGGCTGGCGGCCGTCATCCTCATCTTCGTCGTCCTGACGCCTGTCTCTGCCGTGTTCGGTTTCGCGATGTGGATTGTCGTCATCGGCCTGTTGCGGATGATGGGCAAGGCCGATCCTTTGATGCGCAAGGTCTACCTGCGGCACATCCGTTACCGCCAGGTGTATCGACCGACCGCGTCGCCCTGGCGCAGGTACTGAGGGCATCTGATGGTTTCTCTCAAACAATTTCGCCAAACCGGCCCGAGCTTTTCCGACCTGCTGCCTTACGCGGGGTTGGTCGACAACGGTGTGCTGCTGCTCAAGGACGGCTCGTTGATGGCAGGCTGGTATTTCGCAGGGCCCGATAGCGAGAGTGCCACCGACATCGAGCGCAATGAAATCTCCCGCCAGATCAATGCCATTCTGGCGCGTCTCGGCTCCGGCTGGATGATCCAGGTCGAGGCATTACGAATACCAGCAACGGCTTATGCCAAAGCGGATCAGTCGCATTTCTCCGATCCGATCAGTGCGATGATAGACGACGAACGTCGCACACGGTTTGAGGCGGCCGACGGGCATTTCGATAGCCAGCACGCCATTATTTTGACCTATCGCGAGCCCGAGCGCCGGAAGTCCGGACTGACGCGGTACATCTATTCTGACCCTGAATCTCGAACCGAACGGTTTGCCGATACCGCGCTGGCCGCCTTCAACACGGCCATACGCGAGTTCGAGCAGTATATGGCCAACGTCGTTTCCATTCGTCGGATGGTCACGCAGGAGGCTTCGGAGCGCGGCGGCACTCGGACCGTTCGATATGACGAGTTGCTGCAATTCGTGCGCTTTTGCCTCGTCGGCGAAAGCCATCCGATTCGTCTACCTGACGTCCCGATGTATCTCGATTTTTTAGTGTCAGCCGAGTTTCATCACGGCCTGACGCCGGTAATCGATAATCGACATCTGGCAGTCGTCGCGATCGATGGCTTCCCGGCCGAAAGCTGGCCAGGAATTCTCAACGTCCTCGATACGATGCCGTTGAGCTACCGCTGGTCGAGCCGCTTCATGTTCCTCGACCCGGTCGAGGCGCGGCAAAAGCTAGAACGCACCCGCAAGAAGTGGCTGCAAAAGGTCCGCCCGTTCATGGACCAGCTGTTTCAGACACGGTCCAACAGCATCGATCAGGACGCTGCACTTATGGTGGCGGAAACTGAGGACGCGATTGCCGAGGCCAACTCTCAACTGGTTGCCTATGGCTACTATACGCCGGTCATCGTTTTTTTTGGTGACGACGATCGGCAACTGCGAGCGCAGGCCGAAGCGATCCGTCGGCTCGTGCAATCGGAAGGTTTCGCGGCACGGATCGAGACCCTGAATGCCACTGAGGCATTTCTCGGCAGCTTGCCGGGGAACTGGTACGCCAACATCCGCGAACCCTTGATCAACACAAGAAGCCTTGCCGACCTCATTCCGCTCAATACCGTGTGGGCTGGGAGCGCGGTATGTCCATGCCCCTTCTATCCGGAAGGTTCACCGCCCTTGATGCAGGTCGCCAGCGGTTCGACGCCGTTCCGCCTCAACCTGCACTCTGGCGATGTTGGGCACACCTTGATCTTCGGGCCGACCGGTTCTGGCAAATCGACCCTGCTGGCGCTGATCGCTGCCCAATTTCGCCGGTACCAGGCTGCCCAGCTTTTCGCCTTCGACAAAGGACGCTCGATGCTGCCGCTGACCCTGGCAGTGGGTGGGGATCACTATGACGTGGGGACAGGGGAGGGACTGGCATTCTGCCCATTGTCTTCGCTCGACCATACTGGCGATCGCGCCTGGGCAGCCGAATGGCTTGAAACGCTGATAGCTCTGCAGGGTGTCAAAACCACGCCTGATCATCGCAACGCGATCTCTCGCCAACTCGGCCTCATGGCACAAACGGAGCGCCGCTCGCTGTCCGACTTCGTCTCTGGGGTGCAACTGCGCGAGCTCAAGGATGCGCTGCTGCACTACACCGTCGATGGACCGATGGGCCATCTGCTCGACGCAGAGCAGGACGGCCTGACGCTGTCAAATTTCCAGACATTTGAGATCGAGGCGCTGATGAACCTGGGCGAGCGCAACTTGGTCCCGGTCCTGCTTTATCTGTTTCGGCGTATCGAAAAACGCCTCACTGGTGCGCCCAGCCTCATCATCCTCGATGAGGCCTGGTTGATGCTGGGGCACCCGGTGTTCCGCGATAAAATTCGGGAATGGCTCAAAGTCCTGCGCAAGGCCAACTGCGCCGTGGTGCTGGCCACGCAGTCGATTTCAGACGCTGAACGCTCCGGCATTATCGACGTGCTCAAGGAATCTTGTCCCACCAAGATCTGCCTGCCAAACGGCGCAGCCCGCGAGCCCGGCACGCGCGAATTCTATGAACGCATCGGCTTTAACGACCGGCAAATTGAGATCGTCGCCGGCGCCATGCCCAAGCGCGAATATTACGTGGTCTCGCCGGACGGTCGGCGCTTGTTCGATATGGCGCTCGGGCCGGTAACGTTGAGTTTCGTGGGCGCAAGCGGCAAGGACGATCTTAAGCGCATCACCGCTTTACATCAGCAATTCGGCGATGAGTGGCCGGGTCATTGGCTTTCTGAACGAGGGATCACGCATGCGCATCAACTCTCTGATTAGCCTCCCCATCAGTTTTTTCATCAGCACTGCCATCGCAATGCCGGCTCAGGCCGCGGGACAGCTCGTGGGTGCTACCGAATTCACCCAGATCCTGAACAATGCTGAGCTCATTGGCCTCGCCGGACAGTCCGGCATCCAGATCGACAATCAGGTCACGCAGATCGCGCATCAGGTCGAGCAGATTCAGAACCAGCTGCGGATCTACGAGAACATGCTGCAAAACACGCTCAAGCTGCCCGAAGAGGTTTGGGGCCAGGTCGAACAGGACCTTGGGCAACTGCAGTCGATCGTGGGGCAGGGGGAAGGCATCGCTTTCTCCATGGGCAACGTCGATGACGTCCTTAAACAGCGTTTTCAAAGCTACAGCGACTTTTTGGAAAATCCACTCGATGGCGAGGATTTTTCATCAGCATATCAGAGCTGGTCCGAAACCAATCGGGACACGATCGCAGGGACGCTGCGGGCTGCCAACCTGACGGCCGAACAGTTCTCGTCCGAGGAGGGGACGATGGAGCAATTGCGGTCGATGTCGGGGACTTCCGTTGGCCAAATGCAAGCTCTGCAGGTCGGCCACCAGATTGCCGCGCAACAGGTTGCCCAGATGCAGAAGCTGCGCGGTCTCGTTTCTCAGCAAATGACCATGATGGGCACCTGGTACCAATCAGAGCAAACGCAGCGCGACAATGCGCAGGCCGAGAACGAGCTCTTTTTTGGTGCGGATAGCGGCGTCAGCGTCGGCGACGAAGCCCCGTTTAGTCCTGAGTGGTGACATGAAGCAACCTTCGCGCGTCACCTTTGTGCTCATTATTGTGTTGGTCGCAACCGGAGTCGGGTTCGCTCACCTCACCCTTGTGAAACGGCGAGCCGCTTTGGAAACAGCACCGATCGACGCGAGCCCATCCGACGGAAAATTCGACACCGTAGTCGGCGACGAAACGCCTTTCACTCCGGAGTGGTGAGCATGAAGCCCTCATATTTCGTGAGCCTTATATTTGTCGGCGCATTGTTCCTAGTTTCTCAAGCCCATGGCCAGACGCCGAACAACGTCGTCGAAACCGTGCAGCAGTCGATCACCCTGCAGGCCCGAAACTGGGAAACGGTGTTGATGCAGCACGCAACCAGCCTCTTTTGGATTCTGGCCGTTATCGAGGTCGGCATTGCGGCCGTCTGGCTGGCGATACAGGGCAGTACCCTTGAGAGCTTCTTTTCCGAGCTGGTGCGCCGCATCCTGTTCATCGGCTTTTTTCTGTTCGTGCTGACGAACGGCCCAGACCTCGCGAAAGCCGTTGTCAGCAGCCTGTTTCAGATCGGCTCTGGCTCCGGTGATGTTTCGCCAGCCGCCGTTTTCGATGCGGGGATCGATGTCGCCAACCGCATGACGCAACAACTGGCATGGTGGAACCCAGGCGACTTCGGCAAGAACGTCATCGTTGGCATCTGTGCATTGGCGGTGATCGCGGCTTTTGGTTTAGTCGCCGCAATCTTGCTTGCCGTCATCCTTGAAATGTATGTCGGCCTGCTCGCCGGAATGATCCTGCTAGGCTTCGGTGGCTCCTCTTACACCAAGGATTTTGCCATCAAGTATCTGATCTACGCCTTCTCTGTTGGTATGAAGATCATGGTGCTTGTGATGGTCGCGGCCATCGGCGCCCAAACCTTAATCGATGTCGCGGCGGCTCCTGACATTGACCAGACTTTCATCGGTCCTGCCTCGATCGCGGGGCTGGCCATCGTGATCGCCTACGTTTCGATGCTGTTGCCGCCCATGATTTCGGGCGTCATTCAGGGCGTCTCTGTCACCAGTGGTATGGAAGCGGCCCGACCCACGATGAACGGCTATCAGTTTGGCGCAGGCGTAGCCGCGATGGGAGCGACAGCAATCGGCGCCGGCGGGCGAGCGGCAGCAGGCGCATTTGAAAAGGGTGGTTTCACCGGCGCTGCCGCGGCTGGAACGGCCGCTACCGCCTCGACCGCCGTTCGAGGGCTGGCCGCTACCGCCTCGGCCATCAAGGACCAGGCAATCGGTGGACCCGGCAGCTTCGGCACCACAACCATGGGGCTGGCCAATGCCAAGCTCGCCGCTAGCGACGCCCGGGGGCCAAAAGCCCCTCCTTCCGGCCAAAAGTCCGGCAAGCCGTAAGGCAGCCCGAAGCACCGAGAAATTCCCATGTCAAAACAAATACCTCCAGACAACCCGTATCTGGCCGCCCGCCTTGAGTGGAATGAGCGCTATGGCGGTTTCGTCAAGGCAGCAAACACCTGGCGCATCGTGGCGGTAGTCTCTTTGACTATGGCGCTGATCGGGACGAGCTACGCGCTGTACCAGAGCACGCAGGTCAAGTTGGTGCCCTACATTGTCGAGGTTGACCGACTTGGAACGCCGGCGTCCGCGGGCTTTCCTGCACAGATCGACTACGCCGATCCGAGCCTTCGTTAACAGCAGCGTCCCACTGGTCCTGCACGGTGCTGGTCCATAGCTCCGGTGCAACGGCGGGTGAGCCGCGCAAGACCATGGAGCTGGTGGTGGGGACGGTGTCGCCGGTGACGATTTCGACATTGCAGTCAAAGCCGGCGTCAAGAATTTTGGCATGGATCTGAGCCAAGGCGGCCGCGGAGGGCCAGGTCATCTCGGCAATATCGATCGTGCGGCCGGTACCACAGGCGCCGGTTTCGGCGGTTTCCTGGGCGAAGGCTGGGACGCTGGCTACCGACAAAAAGGCAACGGAAAGCGCGGCGACAATGCCACCGGTTTTATGCATCATTATGCGAGTTCTCCTGGGAATATCTAGCAAGAACAATAAGGCATAATAATATAGAGGTCAAACTAGCATTTTGACTGTTGTTGGACTAGTAATAATATGGAATGTACTAAATTGTATTTTCCGAACAACTAACCAATTTCATCAATAGTCATCTCATAAGTTTGAGCTGATTGCTGAAATTTCCTTATACAGTGTATAAATATGCATTCGCCACGCCAGGGCCGCAAAAACGTCCAGTTTCCGCCGCGCACGACGACATCCGGAACGCCGGTCGCCCCGGCCGACTAAACTTGCTAATGACGATCTAAGCGGTTATGGCGCGACGTAGCTGCCGGCTGTGCCACGGAAACTTCGGTGTTCGGGGGCGTTCCCTGCTGACCGGGTTTTGGTCTTCCGTCCAAGTGTTCACGCAACGAACATCGCACATAGTGATGTTGCCACAGCAATTCTACATGCATCGCACGGCCTAATCAGGAGCAAAAAGCGCCAGACTTACCGGGGTGAAGTCTTCCGCCATTTTCCATACCAGTGCACGAACGTTGGCTGGCTTTCCCTGAGTCATGTCTAGCCATTGCCCCCATGAGGACAAGATCACGTCAGAAGCTTGACTGATTTTTGGGGTCTACCCTTCGGCCATGGAGGGCGCAGTTTGAGCTCCTTTCACCGGATGTCGGTGTCCTCCGCTTCATTGTTGTAATTTAGCTGCGCCGCCACGGCGGCGGTTTAGTGCGCACCTGCACAAGTCGCCTATGTCAAAACAAGACAGGTGAGGCGCCTAATTCCCCCCTTAACTGAGCATTCCGGGATTCAGCATTATAACGTTCCATTGCCCGGCGTCCCCTCCACCAAATGGTGTAAGAGCATCTCGGAACGGCAGGGATTGACGTCGTGTAATGCCAGCTTGTGGATAGGTCCGTGGCTGCCATTTGCTGGGGTGGAGATTGTCTGGCAGCACCGGTCAGGGGACGAATTCAGACGGAAAACTCTGAGCTGGCCTATTGGTCAAACCGCACTTGCGAAGCAAAGATCGAGCAGCACCGTTCACTTTATCGCGGACTGTGCCCAATGCGGCCCGCTTTGGAAGTTAATCTTCGACGGAGACATAACTATCTCAGGCGTGGCTCCTCTGGAGTTGCTCGCCGACGGGACAGCGATAAGTATCGGTCTCTGGCTGATAGATGAACGACGGCTTGCCCCACAGGCCACGGGCCTGAGCAGGAGAGGTGTTGGGTTTTGGCACC
>NZ_LAPV01000138.1 GCF_000971275.1 Devosia psychrophila
GTGAGGCAATCGCCTCGCCACCAAGTCGGGATTTGTCGTGGGTTGGGATCGTGCTGGCCATTATCGCAGACCAGCGCGCCCGATTTCCCCGCACGCAACAGGAGCGACCTCCCATTCCCGGCAGTCTTCACGCTCGTCACTCGTCATGACTAGCTCTGTTGTGAAGATGGGGTGGAGTATGCGGGATAGCATGGCGGGCGGGGATAAGTATTTGAAGGATGCTGGACGGGGTTCCCTCGCCGCTCTGGGGAGAGGGTGGGGTGAGGGGCGGGATGCTGGGACCTGTAGCCCTTTTCCGGCATCCCACCCTTCACCAGGCGCTTTGCGCCGACCTCTTCCCGGAGGGGCGAGGTGATCAGTATCACCAAACACGGTGTCATCCCGGCGGAGGCCGGGATCCATCCCGAGATGGCGTGGTAGCCGCAAGGTAGCTGTATTGGGCACCGCGATCTCGCGGCGTGGGTTGGATCTCAGGATGGGTCCCGGCCTTCGCCGGGATGACATTGTGGGTGGGAGATAGCGGTGTAGAACAGCAGCATTGCACCCTCACGGCGCTGCGCGCCGGTCAATCCCTGAGAGCCTGCGGCCGGTTTTCAGCTGCGGTTGAAGTGGTCGTAGACCAGCTGGGCCATGGCTTTGGAGATGGTGGGGACGGCTTCGAGATCGGTTAGGGAGGCGCGGCCGACGGCTTTGGCGGAGCCGAAGTGGTTGAGCAGGGCGCGTTTGCGGGTGGGGCCGATGCCTTCGATTTCGTCGAGCGGATTGCTTATCTGGTCTTTCTTGCGCTTGGCGCGGTGGGTGCCGATGGCGAAGCGGTGGGCCTCGTCGCGCAGCCGCTGGACGTAGTAGAGAACTGGATCGCGATGGGGCAGCATGAAGGCTTCGCGGCCTTCCATGAAGAATTTTTCGCGGCCAGCGTCGCGCTCCTCGCCCTTGGCGATGCCGATGAAAATAACTTCCTTCTGCAAGTTCAACTCGGCGATGACGCCGCGCACGGCGCTGAGCTGGCCGGCGCCGCCGTCGATGAAGACGACATCGGGCCAATCCGGCATGCCGGTGTTTTCATCTTCGGCGTCGTCGTCGCTGTCATTGACCAGGCGGGTGAAGCGGCGGGTCAGGACTTCGCGCATCATGCCGAAATCGTCGCCGGCGGAGATGTCGGACTTGATGTTGAAGGTGCGGTAGTGCTTTTTGGAAAAGCCCTCCTCGCCTGCCACGATCATGGCGCCGACGGCGTTGGTGCCGGAGATGTGTGAGTTGTCATAGACTTCGATGCGGCGCGGCGGCTCGTCGAGGCCAAAGCAGTTGGCAACGCCTTCGAGCAGGGTACGATTGGTTGCACCTTCGGCGAGCTGGCGGCCGAGGGCTTCGCGGGCATTGTTGAGGGCGTGATTGACCAGGTCGCGTTTTTCGCCGCGCTTGGGCTGTTCGATATAGACGCGGCGGCCGGCGCGGGTGGCGAGCGCCTCTTCCATGACGTCGGGTTCGGCGAGGTCATGGCTGATCAGAACGAGGCGGGCGGGGGTGCGGTTTTCGTAGAACTGGCCGATGAAGGCTTCTAGCACTTCGGCGTCGGTGAGGCTGGCGTCGGCGCGCGGGCGATAGGGGTAATTGCCCCAGTTTTGGAAGGCGCGGAAGAAGAACACCTGGACGCAGAACTGGCCGCCTTCGTGGTGGATGGCGAAAACGTCGGCTTCTTCGACGGTCTTGGCGGTGGCGTCGCCTTGGGACTGGACGAGGGCGAGGGCGCCGAGGCGATCGCGGATTAGCGCAGCGCGCTCGAAATCGAGCCGTTCGGCGGCCTTGGTCATGTCGGCTTGCAGATGGTTTCGCACGGCGCTGGATTTGCCGGAGAGGAACTGGCGGGCGTCCTCGACCAGCTCGCCATAGCCTTCGAGGCTAATCTCGCGGGTGCAGGGGGCGGCGCAGCGCTTGATCTGGTGCTGCAGGCAGGGGCGGGTGCGAGCGGCGTAAAAACTGTCCGAGCAATTGCGCAACAGGAAGGCCTTTTGCAGGCTGGCGATGGTGCGTCCAACGGCGGTTGCGGATGCGAAGGGGCCGAAGTAGTGACCCTCGCGACGACGGCTGCCGCGGTGCTTGGTCAGCTCGGGCGCCTCGTGATCGGTGGCAATCAGGATATATGGAAAGCTCTTGTCGTCGCGCAGCAGCACGTTGAAGCGGGGCTTGAGTCGCTTGATCATGTTGGCTTCGAGCAGCAACGCTTCCGACTCGGTCTCGGTGCGGACGAATTCCATGCTGACCGTTGCGGCGATCATGCGCTGCAGGCGGACTTCGAGACCATCGGGGCGGGTGTAGTTGGTGACCCGAGCCTTGAGATTACGCGCCTTGCCGACATACATGACTTCGCCGGCCGCATCGATCATGCGGTAGACGCCAGGGGCGGCGGGCAGCGTGCGGACGAAGCTGCGAATGGCTTCGGGGCCGCTGACTGTCGGCAAATTGTTGGGCGTGGCTTCGTTGGTCATGCGCGGGGCGTGGGTTTGCTCTTTGGCAGGTATTCCAGATGTTCGCCGCCATCGAGCGCGAGCATCTGGCCTGTCATGGTCGGCGTGTTGAGCAACATTATGACACCATCGGCGATGGCGTCAGGCCCGGCGTGGCGCTGCAAAGGAAGTGCGGCAATGGATTTGTCGAATTCGGCCTGGCTTTGGCGCGAATGCGGCAACACCGGGCCAGGACCGATGGCGTTGACGCGGATGGCGGGCGCCAAGGACTGGGCGAGCGTGCGGGTGGCAGTCCAGAGCACGGATTTGGAGAGGCTGTAGCTGAAGTAGGCCGGCGTCGGATGCAGCACGCGTTCGTCGACGAGGTTGATGATGTTGCCGTCAACGCCTTCGGGGAGCTGGACGGCAAAATCGCGGGCGAGGAAAATCGGCGCCTCGGCGTGGATGGCGAAATGCTGGTCCCAGAGCGCTTCATCGACATCGCGGGCGCTGTCGGGATCGAACATCGAGGCGTTGTTGATCAGGACCGTGAGGGGGCCGAAATGGCTGGCCGCCTTGGCAACGACGGTGGCACGCTGGGTGCGCTTGGCAAGGTCTGCCTTGAGCATTTCTGCCTGGCCGCCATTGGCGCGGATGTCGTTGCGGACCGCGCGGGCGCCTTCGGCATTGCCGCGATAGTGGATGATGACCGCATGGCCGGCTTGGGCGAGTTTTTTGGCGATGGCTGCACCAATGCGGTCGCCGGCTCCGGTGACCAGAGCGACGGATGGGGCAGAGGTTTGGGCGGTACGATTCGACATGATTTGCGTGGGCAACCTTTGGGGGATCATAGGCCGTTTTGGCGGCTTTCTTCAATGCTTTGGCACGCTGGATTAACCCGGCCTGCTGACAGGTTCAGACAGTAGCTCTGTCCTTTTGTTGCCTGGAGTTCGGGCGTAGGCTCGTCGTGTCGCTGCAGAGCTGGGGCCCTGCCGACATTTCATGAGGGGGAATCAAATGGAAGTCATCCTGCCTATTCTGATCCAGCTTATTGCCGGCGGTGCTGGCGGCAACATTATCGGACAAGTCGTCAAATCACTCAATCTCGGTACTGCCGGTAATTCGATCGTCGGCGCGGTCGGCGGTATTGCAGTCACGTGGCTGGCGGGCATGATACCTGGCCTCGGCGGGCTGGTTGGTGCCGCGGCGGGTGCTGCCGGTACAACCGGCGGTGTGGATTTTGCAGCGCTGGCAGGTCAGGGCGCGACCGGTCTGGTGGGCGGCGGCATTCTGACAGCGATCGCCGGACTGATTAAGTCGAACATGGCCAAGGCCTGAACTTTTCGATAAAGCTTCGGGCGCCCCGGCTGTACATAGCTGGGGCGCTTTATTGTTCAGCCGATTGCACCCAATATGACCTCGCTCGCCAGTGATACCCGCGTCGACAATATCGGCCGGGCGATCCTGCTCACCATCATCACCATTGGCGTCTTTGGCGTGCAGGACGCGATGTCCAAGACGCTGGTGCAGACCTATTCGCCTTTCCAGATCACTATGATGCGCTACTGGGGCTTTGCGCTGTTTTCGCTGTTTCTGGTAATGCGGCAGGCGCCGCTGCGTCAGGCGCTGAAATCGAAAGTGCCGGTATGGCAGTTTGTGCGCGGGGCACTGCTTATCATCGAGATTTGGTGCTTTGCGCGGGCGCTGCAAAGCGTGCCGCTGGGTGAGTTGCAGGCGATCTCACTGGTCTATCCGCTGCTGGTGACGCTGTTTGCTATTCCCATTCTTGGCGAGAAAGTCGGCGTGTTCCGCTTCGTAGCGGTGGGCGTTGGCTTTATCGGCGCGCTGGTGATCGTTCGGCCCGGTGGGCTAGCGCTGGATTTGGGCGTGGGCTTTGCGCTGATGTCTTCGGTGCTTTACTCGATCTATATCGTCATCACCCGCAAGGTCAGCGGCATGGATAGCGCGGCGACCAGCATGGCCTATACGGGCATCGTCGGACTGGTGCTGTCGAGCGCCGTTGGCATTTTTTACTGGCAGCCGATGGGTTGGGGCGATGTGCTGCTATTGCTGGCGATCGTGGTCACGACCTGTCTTGGGCATGGGCTGATGATTTTTGCGCTGTCGATGGCGCCGGCAAGCACGGTACAGCCGTTCAACTATTTCTCGCTGCCGTGGGCGATTGTGCTGAGTGCGGTGGTTTTCAATGAGTGGATTGATCCGATATCGCTGGTGGGCGCGGGGATCATCGTCGCGGCAGGACTTGTGGTGATGGCGCGGGAGCGGATGCGGAAGATTGTGGTGCCGCAGGAGGTTGTGACGGGGCCCGATTGAGGGGGAGGTTTAGGAGTCCAAGCTTACACTAAGCGGGTACCCCCGCCTGGCCTCCCCCTGATGAGGGGGAGGAATTCTATCCAGTTTTTGGCTAGATTGAGGGCGAACACCGGCCGGATTCCTCCCCCTTTCAGCGGGAGGCTAGGTGGGGGTATTCTTTCTTGCGCTCTCGCTTACGCGAAAAACTTCGCTATCCAGACGCTGCCGGCGGCGCTGGCGGCGGTTAGGGCTGTGCCCCAAGCCATGTCTACCATGGCGACGGCGGGGGTGAAGCCGTTGACTGTGGAGAGGTTGGTAAGGTCGTAGGTGCCGTAGGCGACGAAGCCGAGCACGGCGCCGTAGATCAGGGCTTTGACCACATCGCCTTCGGCAGGGGCCGCGACCAAGATGACGACGCCGACGAGGTAGGCCAGGTAGAACAGGCCGGCGATGACCAGATTGGGGTTTGGCAGCAGCAGGCTACCCATTTCCTTCTGGTAGAAGGTCTTGCCCATAGTCGAGAGCCAGATGAAATCCAGCGGGAAAAAGATCACGGCGGCGGCTGCGTAAAGGATCAGGTATTTGGTCACGGTATGGCTCCACGCCGGAATGATGAGAACTATACGCGTCATTCCAGCGAAAGGATCACAGGCCACTTTGATGAGCCGGACCAAACAAAAACGCCGCCCCGAAGGGCGGCGCTGAATAGTGGATTAGTTGCCGGCGCAGAAGTAGCCGTTCGGGCCATTGAAGCAGACGCTGCCGCCGCCGTTGTTGTAGCCGGGATAGCCGGGGTTGTAGCCGTTATCGTAGCCAGGCCAAGGCTGGGGCTGCGGGCGTGGCGGGCGTGGATTCCAGTGTGGCGGACGCGGTGGGCGCGGATTGTTCCAGCCGGGGCCGTTATCCCAACCCGGACCATTGTCCCAACCGCCGCCGGGGCGACCGCCACGATCGAGATAATTGGCCGAGACCCAGCCATCGGGGCCGCGCTTTTCGATAAAGCACCAGCTACCGCGGCACTGCACGACTTCGACCTGTTCGCCGCGACGCAGCACGTCGACCTGGCTGTAGCCAGTGCCTGGGCCCGAGCGGACGTTGACGTTGCCGGTGGCGTAAGCGGGGGCGGCGAAAGCGGCGCCAGCCGTCGCCAGAAGCGCCAGGGTTGCCAGGCCGCCTGCCATGATCTTCTTGCTGAAATCCATGTTGATCTCCTTCATCTGTTGGGCATTGCTGCCTGTTGATGTGGAGATAACCATTTCCCGGATGAACGGCACCTGAATGCCCTCTTCAGGTTTGTTGAGAATCCGTTCACAGGTGTAACAGGTCTACAAAACGTTTGAGGCGTTCGCCGAGTTTCTTGCGCTGCTTGGGCTTGAGTTCGCCCATCAGGGCTTCTTCGAGCTGGGCCCAATGTTCGGCCAGGCCGTTGCGAATGCGGGTGCCGCGTTCGGTCAGGGCGACGCCGGAGGCCAGCTCGGGACCGACGGCCTGGCGGGTAACAAGGCCACGGTCGAGCAGGCGCGACAGGCGGGTGGTCAGCGATATTTCGGTTAGCCCGAGCTCGGCGGCGAGTTCGACCTCGGTGGTACCGGCACGGCCCAGCTCGAAAAGGATGGCATCGTCACCGGGTTCAAGACCGCGCTCCAGCAATGGCTGCAACAGCGCCTGATGCGCAAGTTGCCCGGCTTCGATGAGCCTATAGAGCGTGGAACGGGATGAAGGTCTGGCCATGGGTGGGAAAATAGTCCGAACTCCTTGGGCGCGTCATTGACCATCCCATCCTATCGTTAATCGTGGAGGGACCAAGGCCGGTTATTGTTCAGCCAGCGCACATGAGTTATGCACTTATTACGATGATTTCGTGAACGGAACGCCATGACGCAGGACCTCGCCCGGATACGTGCATTCGTTCAAGTGTTTGATTCCGGCGGATTTTCGGCGGCTGCGCGGCAGCATGGGCGCTCCAAAGCGCTGCTCAGCAAGTATGTGACCGATCTCGAGGATTATCTTGGCGTGCGGCTGATGAACCGGACGACGCGCAAGCTGAGCCTGACCGAGGCGGGCGAGGCTTATTACCGCGAGGCCAGCGCGCTGCTGCAGCAGTTGGATGATCTGGACGCCACGATTACTGACCAGACGGCGGAGCCGCGGGGGATGTTGCGGGTTTCGGCGCCGCGCAATTTCGGCGAAACGACGCTGGCGCCGGCGATTTACGAGTATCTCAAGAAGTATCCGAAGGTGACTTTGGATCTGCGGCTGGAAGATCGCTACGTCGACTTGGTGGACGAGGGGATCGACGTAGCGCTGCGGATTTCGACGCTGGCCGATTCCTCGCTGATCGCCCGCAAGATTGCCGACATGCATGTGGTGGTAGGGGCGGCGCCAGAATTGCTCAAGCAGTTTGGTACCCCCAAGCATCCCGAAGATTTGCGGCAGTTGCCCTGCATCATCGACGTGAACCTGCAGGGGCAGTCCAACTGGCGGTTCGTAGAAGACGGCAAGACCATCTCGGTGCCGGTAAATGGGCCGCTGAGGGTCAACTCACCTCTGGCGGCGCGCAAGGCCGCGATCATGGGTCTCGGATTTGTCGTACTGCCGTCCTATCTGGCGGAGCCGGCAGTGTTCAGCGGGGAACTGGTTCCCGTGCTGACGGACTTCCTGCCGACCGGCCAGACGCTGCAAGCGGTGTATCCGCATCGCCGGCATCTGGCGGGAAAGGTGAGGGCGCTAATCGATCATCTGGTTGATTGGTTTGCCACGCATCCCATCCATTAAGGGAGTGTCGATATTCGCGTGATGTCGGACTGCAAAGTGCAGCGTTCCGCGCTTCCGGTGGTCACGTACCGATATACGCTCCGCTCCCGTTGTCGAACACTATCCTCTTCGCCTCGCCCTGACGCGACTCTCAACACTCCCTGGTGCCCCACTTGAAATTCACTTCTTCCCGGCTCCGTATTGCGGCGGCAGTTTTTGGCTTGCTTGGCCTGGCGACGCCGGCGATGGCGCATCCGCATATTTTGATCGATGCCAAGGTCACGGTGGTGTTCGACGATGGCGGGAATGTCATCGGGCTCAAGAATGAGTGGACCTTTGACCGGGCGTTTTCGGCCTGGGTGGTGCAGGGGCTGGATACCAATGGTGACCGGGTGACTAGCCCCGAGGAACTGCAGCCGCTGGCCGACGAGAACATGAGCGGGCTGGCCGAGTTCGGGTTTTACACTTTTGCCGGTTCGTCCGATGACCTGATGAGCTTCACGCCGGTCGGCGACCAGCGCATGGTCTATGAGGGTGAGCGCACGACGCTATCCTATTCGCTCAAGGCGACGACGCCGCGGCCGGTGGGCGCGGCTTTCGAGCTGGGGGTTTATGACCCCGAATATTACGTCGCCATCGGCTTTGCAGGCGTTGCGGACGTGACGCTGGAGAACGCGCCGGCGGCTTGTGGCGTGCGGCTCGATCCGCCCAAGGAGATGAGCGACGAGCTGCAGACGCGGCTTTTTGCGCTGGGCTCGGAAGTTACGGAACTGCCGCCCGAGCTCGCGGCGGCGATGCGCGGCACGCAGGGCATGATCGTGGTCAGTTGTGACGGCAGCCTGCCCGCCGCGCCGCATGTGGACGCGACCAATGCGCTGGATGCGGTCAACCAGGTGGCGGAAGCGCGGGCTGTGTTGCCGTTTGGCGGGCCGCCGCCGGAACCTGGCCTGAACCTGCCGCGGACCGGGTTTTTCGGCTGGCTGCAGACGCAGCAGCGCGACTTCTACTTGGCGATGAATACCGCTCTGGGCGCGCTGAAGCAGGACTGGACGGCGTTCTGGCTGCTTGGGGGCCTGAGCTTTTTGTATGGCGTGTTCCATGCGGCGGGGCCGGGTCACGGCAAGGTGGTGATCTCGTCGTATATGCTGGCCAACGAGACGCAGCTTCGGCGGGGGGTGACGCTGAGCGTGATTTCGGCATTGCTGCAATCGCTGGTGGCAATCGTGTTCGTGATGATTGCGGCGGGCGTGCTGGGGATGACCAGCATTGCCATGGGCGACATGGCGAACTGGATCGGCATCGCCTCATACGCTCTGGTGGCGCTGCTCGGCCTGTGGCTGGTGGCGCGGAAGGTGTTTGGCGGGGGGCATCAGCATCACCATGAGGATATGGCGCATAAGGCGCACGAGCACCTGCATGGGCATGAGGGGCATAATCATGGGCATGAGCATCACGATCACGACGATCATGGGCATGCGCATGTGGTGACGCCGCAGGCGGCGGTGGGCAGTTTGCGGGAGCAGATTGGCGTGGTGCTGGCGGTAGGGATGCGTCCATGTTCGGGGGCGCTGGTGGTGCTGGTGTTTGCGCTGTCGCAGGGTGTGCTGGCGGCAGGCATCGCAGCGGTGCTGCTGATGGGGCTGGGGACGGCCATCACGGTGTCGCTGCTGGCGACGATTGCGGTGACGGCCAAGGGGCTGGCGCGGCGGATCGGCGGGGCGGACAATCCGGTGACGGCTGCGGTGGTGTGGTGGGTGGAATTGCTGGCGGCGGTCGGGGTGCTGTGCTTTGGCGTGTTGCTGTTGATTGCGAGTTTGTAGCGGTCGCGGCTCGAGTGGATCACTTCGACTGGCGCGACCCATCGCCGCCTTGCAGATGATGGAGGAGGGGTTATGGTGCCCGCCAGCCTAGAATCCCTCCAAATTGGCGCTATCATGTCCGACTTCCTTCCGCCCGATCATCCTGCCGTGCTGCCCCAGAAGATCGGCGTAGTGCTGCTTAATCTCGGTACACCGGACGCTACCGATTATTGGAGCGTGCGGCGCTATCTGAGGGAATTCCTCAGCGATCAGCGCGTTATCGAGGCGCCGAAGTGGCTGTGGTGGCCGATCCTCAACCTGGTGATCCTGACGGTGCGGCCGCAAAAGAGCGGCCATGCCTATGAGCAGATCTGGGACAAGGAAAAGAACGAAAGCCCGCTGCTGGTGATTACGCGCGACCAGAGCGAGGCGCTGGCTAAGCGCTTGGCGGGCCATGACAATGTCATGGTGGATTTTGCCATGCGCTACGGCAATCCGTCGACGCAGAGCGTGCTGGAGCGGATGCAGGCTGCAGGGTGCACCAAGTTCCTGCTGGTGCCGCTTTATCCGCAGAATTCGGCGACGACGACCGCCACGGCCAATGACAAGGCGTTCGACGTGTTCAAGACGATGCGCCGGCAGCCCGCCGTGCGCACCATGCCGGCCTATTTCGAAGATCCGAAGTATATCGAGACGCTCGCGCATTCGATCCGCGATGGCGTGGCCGCGCTGGATTTCGTGCCTGACGTGGTGATCACCAGCTATCACGGCATGCCGGTGACCTATCTGGAGCGCGGTGATGTCTATCATTGCCAGTGCTACAAGACGACGCGACTGGTGCGAGAATATCTGGGCTGGGACAAATCCAAGCTGATGGTGACGTTCCAGAGCCGGTTCGGGCCGACCAAGTGGCTGGAGCCCTATACCGACAAGACGCTGGAAGCCTTGCCGGGCAAGGGCGTCAAGAAGGTGGCGATTTTGGCCCCGGCGTTTTCGGCGGACTGCATCGAGACGCTGGAAGAAATCAACATGCAGGGCCGCGAAACCTTCATGGAAGCGGGCGGCGAGAAGTTTGCGTATATCCCGTGTTTGAATGCCAGCCCCGGTGGGATGGACATGATCGAGGATATGGTGCGGCGGGAGCTGCAGGGCTGGCTCTGACCAGTCGCAATTCAGCTGATGCTGGCCTGCAAATACCGGTGCTCTGCGCTTCCGGTGCTCACGTGCCGACGCACGCTCCGCTCCGGTTCTCGAGCACCGCCATTTTCGTCTCAGCCTGAGCTGAATATCGACCGGTCATAGTGCGTCACACGCAGACAAAAAGTCAGAGTAGCCGGCCGCCGTCGATGATGGCGCGGACTTCGATTTCGACGCAGTCGAGGATGCTGTTGATGGCGGCTACGGCGGCGGGGATGTCGGTGGCGAGGATGGCGTCGGCGAGGTCGCGGTGCATCGGGAACGAGCCGAGGCCGAAGTTGTCGGCGGCGTAAGGCGAGGAGCCGCCGCGCTCGAGGGCGTGGTCAAGGTTGCGCAGCAGTTGGCCATACATCGGATTGCCCGAGGCGTCGTAGATGGCGCCGTGGAAAGCGTGGTCGGCCTTGCGCCAGGGGCGGCCGGCATCGACTTCGATCAGCAGGGTTTCGCAGAGTTGGGTGATCTGGCGGCGCTGGCTGGCGGTGGCGTTGAGGGTGGCCTTGCGGACCACGTCGTTTTCCAGCGTGCGGCGGATTTCCATGAGCCTCAGCAGGGCTTCGCCCTCGAGGCGGACCATGGTCGGGACAAGGCCGCGCGAGGTCTGCACGCGGGCTGAGAGATAGGTGCCATCGCCACGGCGGCGGCGGATGATGCCGAGGCCTTCCCAGCGGTTGAGCGCTTCGCGGATAGTGGAGCGACCGACGCCCAGGGTTGCGGCGAGGGAGACTTCAGGCGGCAGGCGATCGCCGATGTTGAGGCCGGAGCGCTCGACCATATCGGCAAGCGCATCGAGCACCGCTACTCCACGAGTGCGGGTTTCGAGCGGCTCGAGATAGCTCAACGCCCCTTGTGTCACTGCGCCTTGTCCTCTCCGGATGTCGTCACCGAGACACACATCATAGTTTGCCTGATTTGTCAGCCTTGCTACGCGGTACGGCGGTTTGCGGCGGCGTTGAGGCCGAGCAGGTCGGTCAGGGCTTCGAGCAGCAGGTCCATCTGGGGCTTGGAATTATAGCCCTGCACCGACAGGCGACAGATGCAGGTGTCCTGCCATTTGAAGACCGGGATTTCGATGCTGTATTTGTCGTAGAGATCGAGCTTGAGCTGATCGGTATCGCAGTCCGGGATTGGCATGGCAACCATCTGGGGCGCACAGAATTCGGGGGCGCTGATCGGCGCGAGGCCGGTCAATTCGCCGAGGCGGCGCGCGGTATCCTGGGCCAGGGCCTGGCAATGGGCCTGAACGCTGTCCCAGTCATTGTCGCGGCGATAGTCGAGCGCGGCGGTGACGGTGAGCCATGGGGCGGGGTCGCGGGTGCCCTGGATTTCAATTTCGTCGATAAAGGGGGAATTGCCGAAGGCGCCCCTGGCACCGGGTTGCTTGGATTCAGCCGTCCAGCCGTGGGAGATAACCAGCGGGTTGAGCAGGCCTTGCACTTCGGGACGGGCATGGAGGAAGGCCGAGCCCTTGGGGGACATCATCCACTTGTGGCAATTGCCGGCATAGAAATCGGCGCCGAGGGCGTCGAGGTCGAGCTTGATGTGGCCGGGGGTGTGGGCGCCGTCGATGACGCTCCAGATGCCGCGCTTGCGGGCTTCGGCGATCGAGCGCTCGATGGGGAACAGCAGCGCCGTGGGCGAGGTGATGTGGCTGAGGAACAGCACTTTGGTGCGGTCGGTCATGCCGGTGATGATGGTGTCGGTGAATTGCGCTTCGGTCAGCAGGGGCAGCGGCACCTTGACCACGACGATCTCGGCACCGGTCTTGCGGCAGACATAGGCCCAGGTTTTTTCCAGTGCCGAATATTCGTGGTCGGTGGTGAGGATCTGGTCGCCGGGCTTGAGGTCGAGCGACTGGGCGACGATGTTGAGGCCGGTGGTGGCGTTGGTCAGGCCGACGATGTTGTCCTGGGTAGTGCCGAGTTCGGCGGCCAGCGCGATGCGAGGCTCGCGCAACAGGTCGGTCAGCCGGCGGCCGAGGAATTCGACGGGCTGGCCTTCAAGTTCGAGCTGCCACTCTTGATATTTTGCAAACACGGGACGGGGGCAGGCGCCGAACGAGCCGTGGTTGAGGAAGACGACGTCCTCGCGAATGAGGAACTGCCGGGCGAGATTTTCGGACACTTCAGCGGCCTTTCAAGGTCGGGTCGAGGGCATCGCGCAGGCCGTCGCCGAACAGCGTCGTTGCCAGTACGGTGATGGCGAGGGCGGCGGTCGGGAACACGGCGAGGTGCCAGTAAAAGAACATGAAATCGATGCCCTCGTTGATCATCTGGCCCCAGGTCGGCGTGGGCGGCGGAACACCGATGCCGAGGAAGCTGAGGCTGGCTTCGAGCATCATCGCGAGGGGTATGGCGAGGACGAAGCCGACGATGATCGAGGAGATCGAATTGGGAATGAGATGGCGGCGGATGATGTACCAGGGCGAGGCGCCGAGGGCCTGGGCGGCGCGGACGAATTCCTTTTCGCGCAGGGCTTTGACCTGAGCGCGGACGAGGAGGCACACCTGGACCCAGCCGAACAGCGCGGCGATCAGCAGGATGGTGAAATAGCCGCCGCGGGTGAGGGCGCCGAGCAGCATGGCGGCAAGCAGGGGCGGCACCACCGAGAACAGCTCGATGACGCGCATGATAAACCAGTCGGTCTTGCCGCCGAAATAGCCGGCCAGCGCACCGAGAGGAATGCCGATGAGGATGCTGAACAGCGCCGCGGTGAAGCCGATGGTCAGCGACACGCGAGAGCCGTAGATGATGCGGGTGTAGAAATCGCGGCCGAGATTATCGACACCGAACCAGTGTTGCGCCGAGGGGAAAGCAAGGGCTTCGGTGAGGAAGCTCTGGGCATCGGGATTGCTCGGGGTGATCAGCGGGGCAAAGATCGCCATCAGTATCAGCAGCAGCAGGATAGTGCCGGCGACGATGGCAGCCTTGTTGCCGATGAAGCGCTGCCAGGCGAACCACAGCGGATTGCGCTGGCGATAGGCGGGCGGCACGACGACGGGGGCGAGTTCGACGGTCATGGCTCGCCTCCGACGCGAATGCGCGGATTGATCAGGGCGTAGACGATGTCGCTGAGCAGGTAGGCGATGCAGTACATGAAGGTGATCATCAGCATCAGCGCCATTTCGAGCGGATAGTCGCGGCCCTCGATGGAGGAAACGAAGTAGGCGCCGAGGCCCGGTACGCGGAACATGGCTTCGACGAAGATGGAGCCGGTGGCGGTGCCGATGAACATGGGCAGGAAGACGGTGACCAGCGGAATGGCCGAATTGCGCAGCACATGCTGGAACACGATGCGGCGTTCGCTGAGACCCTTGGCGCGCAGGACAGTAACGAACTGCTTGTTGAGGGTGTCGAGCATGGCCGAGCGCGTGTAGCGGGCATAGGTGGCCAGCGGGATCAGCGCATAGGCGGTGATCGGCAATATCCAGCGCTCTGGCTTGCCCCAGCCGCTGGCGGGGAGCCAATTGAGCCAGACGGCGAACACCAGGATCAACAGCATCGAGGTGACAAAGACCGGGATGGTGAGGCCGAGGGTTGCCACCGTGGAGGCGAGGTAGTCGATCCAGGTGTTGCGATTGAGCGCGGCGGCCATGCCAAGCAGGATGCCGAGTGGGGCGCCGATGAGCACGCCGAGGCCGCCGAGCACGAGGCTTGGGACCCAGGCGCGGGACAGCAACTGGGTGACGGTTTCGCCGGGGCTTTGATAGGGCACGCCGAAATCGAAATGCAGCACGCCCCACATGTAGCGGGTGTATTGCACCCAGAGCGGCTGATCGAGTCCAAGATTGGCCATCATCTTGTCGCGCACGGCCTGGGAGACCGGCATGTCATTGGCGTCGAACGGACCGCCGGGGATGGCGTGCATCATGAAGAAGATGATGAGCGAGACGATGATGAAGGTGACCGCGACGGAGACGAGGCGGCGGAGGATGTAGCCGATCATATGTGGGTCCCCTCATAGATTGGGGCTAAACGGCCCCCCCACCTAGCCTCCCCCGCCAGGGGGGAGGTACCGTGTGGTGGTTGTGATTCTATTGTGCCAAATCCGCCCGACGGCACCTCCTCCCTTGAGGGGCAGGCTGGGTGGGGGGTGGTTTGGGCGAGATACATCATCATCTCCCTCATGTCGTCACGATCGCTTCGACGCGGTGGCCGGGGGCGATGGTGATCAGGCGGGGCGTGGCGTTGGGGGCGAGGCCGGTCTGGATGACGGTGTAGCGGGGGGTGGCGGCTTCGAGTTGTTCGGCGGCAAGGAAAGTGCGCTCGCGCTTGTCGCGCGGATTTGTTGCCGGGATCGCGTCGAGCAGGGCGCGGGTGTAGGGGTGCTGCGGGTCGGAAAAGATGCGCGCGGTTGCCGCTTCCTCGACGACGCGGCCGCGATGCATGACGACGACGCTGTCGGTGAGGGATTTGACGGTCGACAGGTCGTGGCTGATGAACAGGATGGAAAGACCCATTTCGGCCTGAAGTTCCTTGAGCAAACCGATGATTTGCGCCTTGACGGTGACGTCGAGGGCGGAGGTGGGTTCGTCGGCGACGAGCACTGTGGGGCCCAAAATGAGGGCGCGGGCGATGGCGACGCGCTGGCGCTGGCCGCCGGAAAGCTCGTGTGCGTAGCGGTTGCCGAAGCTGCGTGGCAGGCCGACGCGTTCGAGCCAGGCGAGGGCATTTTCGGTCTGTTCGCGGGCGGTGCCGACACCATGGATGTGCAGCGGCTCGGCGATGATCTGGGTCAGCGTCATCATCGGGTCGAGGGCCGAATAGCTGTCCTGGAAGACAATTTGCATGCGGCGACGGAAGCTTTTGAGAGCGTCTGGCCCGAGCCTTGAAATGTCGGTGCCGTCGACGAGGATCTGGCCGGCGGTCGGGTCGGTGAGGCGCATGGCCATCATGCCGGTCGTGGTCTTGCCGGAGCCGCTTTCGCCGACGAGGCCGACGATGCGGTTGCGGGGCAGGACGATATCGACCGGGCGGACGGCGTGGAAATCGCTGTAGCTGTTGAAGATGCCCTTGCGGCGCTTGATGCGGTAGGCCTTGGCGAGGCCGCGCAGTTCCAGCGCCGGGGCGGTGGCACTGTCGTCGCCGCGCGAGGGCTCGAAGCTGGCGTTGAGGCTGGCGAGCAGGGCCTTGGTGTAGGCGTGCTGCGGCGCGTCGAAAATCTGCTGCACGGGGCCTTCTTCCATGACCTCGCCGCCATACATGACCAGCACGCGATCAACCGTTTCGGCGATGACGCCGAGGTCGTGGGTGATCATGATCAGCGCCATGCCGAACTCGGCCTGGACCTTCTTGATGAGCTGCAGGATCTGCGCCTGGATGGTGACGTCGAGCGCGGTGGTCGGTTCGTCGGCGATCAGCACCTTGGGCCGGCAGGACAAGGCCATGGCGATCATGGCGCGCTGCAGCATGCCGCCGGACAGCTGGTGCGGATAATATTGGAGGATATCGCGGGCGTTCTTGATCTCGACGCGCAACAGCAACTGTTCCGCCTCGGCGAGGGCTTCGCGCTTGCCGACTTTTCGGTGCGACATGATGGTTTCGGCGATCTGGTGACCGATGCTGAAGACCGGGTCGAAGGCGGTCATCGGGTCCTGGAAAATCATCGCGGCGGAGCGGCCGCGCAGGCGGGCCAGGTCTTCCTTTCCGGCCCTCATGACGTCAATGCCGTCGAGCTTGATGGACTTGGCGCTGACCGTCGCGGTGGCTGGCAGGAGGCGGAGCAGGGCGCTGCAGGACACCGATTTGCCGGAGCCACTTTCGCCAACAATGCCGAGGCTTTCGCCTTCGTTGACCGAAAAGCTGATGCCGCGGACCGCGTCGATCTGACCGCCATACTGGCTGAAGCTGACCCTGAGATCTTCAATTTCGACAAGGGGCATAGGCGTCCTGAGTTTGTATCAGTCGTCACCTCCCCGTTTTGGGGAGAGATCAAGGTGGGGATGCACGAGCCCGAATATCGGGGCTTTCGCACCCCCACCCAACCTCCCCCGTCACGGGGGAGGTGCAGAGCGGCGCGTGTGGCGCGACTTTGGCTTCTACTGCTTCGTCAGATGGGTGAAGAAGTAATGGGCCAGGCGATCGAGCGGGGTGAAGCCCAAGGCGTTGGGCTGTGCGGCATCGCCACCGAGTTGGTCGGAGATGACGGCGATAGTGACGGGGTGGACGAGCGGGACGATGAGGCCCTGCTCGATCATGATCTGCTCGGCTTCGCCGTAGAGCTTGAAGCGGGTATCCCAGTCGCTTTCGCTATCGGCCTTGGCGACCAACGCGTCATATTCCGGGATGTGGTAGCCGTGACGGCCGCCATTGTAGAAGATGCCGTAGAAGTTGGACGGATCGAGATAATCGTATTCGTAGGGCGCGATGAAGATGTTGTTCTTCTTGGTGCGCAGGCCATCCATCCACTCGGCGCCGGGCAGGACGCGGATGTTCATGGTGACGCCGAGGACTTCCTTGAACTCGGCCTGCAGGTATTGCGCCATGGGCGGGACGATGGCGCTGTTATAGCCGCCTTCTTCGCGGTACCAGATTTCGATTTCCGGGAAGCCTTCGCCGTTCGGGAAGCCGGCATCGGCCATGAACTGCTTGGCTTTTGCGGGATCGAACACGGCTTCGGCAGCGATATCGGCGTTGTAGCCGGGATAGCCGGGCGGCAGGATCGAACCGGCCGGAATGGCGATGTCCTTGAGCACGGTGGAGGTCAACTCGTTACGGTCGACCGCATAGTAGAAGGCGCGGCGGACGTTGACGTCGTTGAACGGGGCCGAGTCCAGATCGTAGGAAATATACGAGGTGGCGAAGACGGCGTTCTTGCGGATGCCATCGGGGTAACGCTGGGTCGCGACTGGAACCTGGCCGGTATTGAGGAAGGAATAGTCGGCATCGCCGGCGAGGAAGGCGGGCAGGCCGACTTCAGGAGCGCCGAGCGTCGGATCGATTTCGAGGCGGTCGATCTGGGCCTGCCAAGGACCGGTGTAGGTATCGGACTTGGTGAAGACGACGGAGTTGTTCGACTTTTCCCAGCTCTCGATTTCGAATGGGCCGGAGGAGACGATGCTGTCGACGTTGACGGCCCAATCGTCGCCGAGTTCATCGACCTTGTGCTTGGGAACCGGGTACCAGAGGCTGGTGACCGACGGCAGGTAAGGCTTGGGCGCGACGGTGGTGACTTCGATCGTCAGGTCGTCGACGGCCTTAAGACCTAGGGTCGACACGTCGGCGGTGCCTTCGGTGACTTCCTTCCATCCCTTGATGCCGCCGGCAAAATCCCAATACCAGGCAAAGTCATAGCCGGAGGTTGCGGCACGCTGCAGGGCGAAGACATAGTCGGTCGCGGTGAGCGGCACGCCATCGGACCAGACGAGGCCGGGACGCAGTTTGAAGGTCCAGGTGAGGCCATCTTCGGACTGGCTCCAGCTTTCGGCCGCCATCGGCGTCAGCTCGAATTCCTTGTCGAAGGTGGCAATCGGGATCTGCAATAGTTCGGCGAAGGTGGCGCGGTCATAGACCGTTTTCATGTAATCCATATAGGTGCCGGACGTGGACTGTCCGGGCGCCACGACTGTCGTCTGGGCGAGTGCCGGTATGGTCAAGGCCGTTGCGACAGCCAGCGCCCCGGCGATTTTGAGCAGTGAATTCATTGCAGTGTCCCTCCTTGCTAAGCCAATTCAATTCCCTCAGAAATCGGCCAATGCCATATGTCTGACAAATGAAATGAAGCTTGGCAAGTCGGGCTGTGGAAAGTCTGCCCAATGACGTGGCACTAACGTGTGACGGCAATCATTTAGGCAAATACGGTGCTACCAGCCGGGGCCGGCGAAGTCGGGTGGGGTGACGTTGACCAGGCCACGGCCCACTATGCCGTCGCGGCGCACCCAGCCGGTATCCGTAATGTGGCACCATTTTACGGCATTGCGGCCGCTGAGGGGATAACCTGCATCGCCGAAGGAGCCGTAGCGGCTGTCGCTGTCGACCTGGGTGCATTCGTCGATGGGGATTTCGGTGCCGTCGGCGATGCGGCCTTGTACGGCGGACGCCTCATGCGGGGCGGCGTGGATGGCGATATTGCCGCCGGCGACGCGGGCGTTGATGGTCATTGCCATGGCCGGCGTGGTGGCCACGAGCAGGGCCGCGATCATGAGGGGCTGGCGCATGGGAACTCCGTTTTCAGTCCCAATGCGCCAGCGGCGTGGCGGTTTCAAGCCCTAGAGCTTGACCTCGGCATTGTCGCCCAGCTTGGGGGCGGCGCCGGTGACGGCGGCGAAGGCCATCTTGGCGGTGGCGACGAGCTTGCTGGGGCTATCCCAAAGTTCGGCGTCTTCGGGAATGACGGTGATCAGGCGGATGGAGGGGTCGTTTTCGTCGTCCCACCAGGCGCGGTCCATGTCGCCCCACAGATCGGTGATCTTGGCGCGGTCGTTGCTGAGCAGGGCCTTGCCTTCGACGACGACGTATTTCCAGTTCGAATTATCGGCCCAGGCGAGCGACACCCAAGGGAATTGTTCGATCTCGTGGTTCTTGGAACCCTCGACATCGACCAGGAAATAGATCGCGTGCTCTTCGCGCTTGACGCGGGCGGAGAGGGGGCGGCTGCGCTGGCGCTCGCCATCCCAGGTGGTGAACATGCAGATGTCGATTTTCTCGGCCAGTTCCCAGATGCGCTCGCGGGCTTCCTCGGGGGTCTTCTTGCTGTCGTCCGAATGTTCCTTGGCCATTTTTTGAGCTCTCCTGCTGTTGGGCACGTGGAACGGGTGGCACGAGAAAGAAGTTGCGCGGGATATTTTTGCGGCGGCTGTGATCCAAACTGCGAAAAGCGCCGCCCGGCCAGATGGCGTCGCGGTTTCACGTAACGGGCGGCCTTTGGCTCTACCTAGTTAAGTCTATGGGAGCCAAGGGCCGCCCGTCACGATCCGGGTTCTAGGCAGGTTTGGATCGTACGCACCGTTATTGCAGATGCGCACGCCAGATTTCCCCATGCCCACGTGGGCGCCCCCACAGCCGGTCTTCCTGCCTGGCGCCGCGTAAGCACCATGTGACAACAGGAATGCACCAAGAATGCCACGCCGCAGTGGGGGCGGGGATAAGTTTTCAGCGCGAGGCTTTTCCGAGCGCGAAGATGTTATCCCGATTGCTCGCAATACCGCTCTCGGTGAGGTGGAAGTAGCGCTCTTCGAAGGCGGTGCTGGCTGCCGTCAGCCGCGCGGTAAACAGCACGAGGTCGCTCTGGGTCATCGGGGTCACCGGATCGATCCGGCTGAAGCGCTGCAGCCCCGGCTCGTGTCCAAACAGCCGGTTGGCCAGCGTGACCAGACGGTTGCACAAGGCCACAGTCGACGAACCGAGCGGGCCGCCCGGCTTGACGTGACGAACATAGTTCAGCGCGGCAACATCCTTGGAGAAACGGTTATAGGCGACGATGGCGCGCTGGCTGAGATGGGGCTTGGTCGACATGCTGGGTCTCCGGTGTGAAACCGGGAAGGATAGCAGGGTGGTGACGGGTGGGGATAAGCGGGAGAGACGGCGCTACTGGCGGATGGTCAGGGTGTTGGTGTCGCGGATGATCACCAGCTCATAGGGCCGGCTCAGGCGGTAGCGGCCATATTCCGGCTCGAACTCGGCAAAGCGGAAACCGGCCTCGGCCATCTGGCTGGCTTCGGCGAGGGTGAGGGGGAGTTCGCGCGTGGTGCGATTGGCGAGTTCGGTGGTGAAGCTTAGCATGATGGACTCGACGGGTTGTGTTCCTGTTTTGTTCTAATGTGGGTTGAGGTGGGAGTCGAGGGGGTGGCGATCACAAGTCTTGTTCGCGGTTAAAATGAGGGCTGCGCCGGGACGTCGTCGGGCGGCGACTCCAGATCATCCCAGGTGGGGGTGGTGGGTTTGAGTGGGTCGAAAGCGGCATCATCGGGCAGCAGCGTCGCGGGGTCGGCCGAGAGATTGATCAGGCCCGGGCCCATGACCCAACCGACGCCGCGCAGCAGGCACCAGTCATCGGTGCCGGGGGCAGAGAATTTGGTGCCGGGGGCGGTGTTTTGCGTCGCGTCGCTGGTGCAGCGTTCAACCGTCACGGTGGCGCCGGTGGGCGGATGGCCGGTGACCGCAGCGCCGGCGTCCGGGCTGGCATGGGCGGTTGGTTCGCCGGAGATGGTGGCGGTGCGGGCGGCCAAGGCCGGGGTGGCGAGGAGGAGCAGGGGGAGGATGAGCAGGGGGCGTGGGCGCATGTGTGCGCAAGTCAACCAAGTCAGCAGGCGGTGCAGCGGCCCAATGCGACAGCTTGTACTTCGCGGCAGTGTCACTCCGGATCGACTAACGCAAAGAAGCTGCTGATAACTGCAATTTGAAATTGGCACATTGCTGACTTATCGCATCCAACGTGCCTTGAATCCTCGTCGAACGTTCAACATGTTTCTAAAAGTGTCAGCGGTTGGAAGATGGGTTTTCTGACCGTCTTCGCCATAAACGTACGACGCAAACGTGTGGAAGAACTCCAAGCGAGATTTGGAATCCCTCATCCTAAACCTTAGCTGGTCCAATTGGTCGACGGCGCCCTTAGTCCGAAGTCCCGTCACATATGCCATTTCCTCTAGATAGGCTGGATTAGTAAGCGCCAATTCCAAATGAACGGTCCCCGACGGCGTGCATCCAACACGGGACTCGATGCTAATTTCCTCCTCTGCGCCGTCAAAGCTTTCTACTAATCTAAACTCGAAGAGATGCTTGAGAATTCGAATAATGTTTTCCCTACTTGCTCCAATCTGTTCGAAATGTGCCAGCAATTCTATAACCTTGACGTAGCGGTCTTCCACGGTTGAGGATGCTGCTTTGATCGCGTTGAGGTGATCCAATAGGTACAGTCTAATGAGCGGACTCTCCGGACTCAGCGGATCCACCGAAAACAAATTAGCTACATAACTACTAGCGGTCTCCGTAAATCGATCATAGTTACCAATAAGAAGCGCCTTTATGACCTTATTGTAATCGACATAGAGATTGTCTTGTTTCGCAATATATATTTTGAACAAATCGTCTATTTTGAAAGAATGAGACAGCAATATTCTTTCCGCTATCTCCAGAATTCTTCTAATTTCGAAATTTGCTAGGGCTCCTACTAAGGCCGTTACGTCAGTCGATGTGAGGAACGCTTTCTCAACGATCTCGGCAAAAGCTTGAAGATTTTTGATGGAGATGCGTATGCCCTTGCCAGCGAAATACTCACCAGAATTTTTTTCATCAGCAGCTATTATGTCTCTGACGAATTGTACTCTTTTTCTAATAATTGCTGTGGGGTCCGGAACGGGCAAATAGAAGGTATGCGAAACTTCGGACTGAATCGGTCCCGCCTTAGAGAGGCGCCAAATTGACCGATCTGTTATCGGTACAATTCCAAAAGAAGTTACTGCCTTTCTTAAAGCCACTGCATACTGAAAAACGAGATTCTGGGTATCTGAAGGGAACTGATCCGTGTTGTCATAGATAATGCACGAGAGTTTTTTTCTAGAATTTGAGAACTGCCGAAGCAAATCTAGAACGTATTCTTGCGGGTGATCACGCCTCATGCTCTCGACATGTTCGCCAAATTTATTCTTGAAAGCCACTTTGTCGGTTTCATACAAGTCTTTAAATGTCGCTCGGCTCCAACGCTGGTACGTGGAAAAGAACAGGCCCTGATAGTCGCCAGTATTTCCGACGCCCTGATCATCATCAAAAACATGGCGTTCCAAAGATTCTATAAGTTCCAGCGACATCCAGCGTTGAATGTCGGTAACTCCGCCGGGATACGCTGATACGTCGATAACACAGACCGCGCATTCGTCTCTTATAATAGGTGACAAGACGTGAGAGAAAAATCGGTCTATGAACGTCGACTTTCCGGACCCTTTGTTTCCGACGATTAGTACTATCTCAGACCTTTTATTCTTAATTACATGCTTAAGTTCCTCAACCAGCTGCTCGCCGTGTTTCGTATCTAGAGATCTTATGTCATCTGTTAATTGCGATACGATTCTTTCTAGTTGATTGCTGGCTTCGACACTCTCTCGCGAGTCGACAAAACACTGACGCATCATCTCAGCATTGTCCGACGACATCTTTGAGAAGAATTCTCTAAATACGCCGACCAAGTCTCGGGCTAGTTCCGATCTCTGACCGAGAACGCCCTCCTCGGGGTTCTTGATATAGAAATGATGCTCTGCCGGATTCCCTCGAACCCCCTCCGCCTTGTTAATTTGCGCTAGAGCATTGCCGTTCGTAATTCCGTAGTGCGATAGCAAATCGAAGAAAATCGCAAATTGGGCGGCGACGGCATCCAAATTAGGAAATACGATGGCCGTACCCTGCGATGCGTCAAGGCCATCTGTGCGAAGAGCCCGGAAAAAAATTCAAGCACTTCCGTCTGATATGCATGCCACCGGGGTTCCTTTACTAAGGCAGTACCCCGTAGCTTGCTCGATTATTTTTGCCAATGGCTTTAATACTGGTCCGCCAAGCTGATAATGGCTGAATTTTAGATCGGTAGTACCGAGAGGTAAGGCGGATGATTTCTTGGCCTCGACAACCGCAAGCGTCCTGCCGTCGACCCCGTGTAGAGTGTAATACCAACGGCGCTCACGATTGACCGGTGTGTGCCCATTCACGCATGCCGATCGATGTTATGGTTGTCGGCTGGTCGACGAGATTTCGCCATGCCTGACAAGCGGCATCGATGATGGCGTCGTAGGT